>NZ_JBQCIJ010000011.1:0-8249 GCF_051953815.1 Pseudoxanthomonas sp.
CCTCGCGCGCGACGGCGGCGTGTTCGCCGAGGGCTTCGACGCCGAGCTCGACGAGCTGCGCACGCTCTCCACCAACGCCGACCAGTTCCTGGTCGATCTCGAGGCGCGCGAGCGCGCCGCCACCGGCATCCCGACCCTCAAGGTCGGCTACAACCGGGTGCACGGCTACTACATCGAGATCAGCAAGGGACAGTCGGACAAGGCGCCCACGCATTACAGCCGGCGCCAGACCCTGACCGGCGCCGAGCGCTACATCACCGAGGAGCTCAAGGCGTTCGAGGACAAGGTGCTGTCGGCGCGCGAGCGCGCGCTGGCGCGCGAGAAGCTGCTCTACGAGGAACTGCTGGACGCGCTCAACGATCGCCTGGAGCCGCTCAAGCGCTGCGCCGCCGCGCTGTCGGAGCTGGACGTGCTGGTCTGCTTCGCCGAGCGCGCGCAGGCGCTGGACTGGTCGCGGCCGGAGCTCACCGACGCGCCCGGCCTGTGCATCGAGCGCGGCCGCCATCCGGTGGTGGAGGCGGTGCGCGACGAGCCGTTCGAGCCCAACGACCTCGTCCTCGGCGACACCCCGGAACTCGGCAACCGCCGCATGCTGGTGATCACCGGCCCCAACATGGGTGGCAAGAGCACCTACATGCGGCAGAACGCGCTGATCGTGCTGCTCGCCCACATCGGCAGTTTCGTCCCGGCGGCACGCGCGGAAATCGGCCCGATCGATCGCATCCTCACCCGCATCGGTGCCGGTGACGACCTGGCGCGCGGGCAGTCGACCTTCATGGTCGAGATGGCCGAAACCAGTTACATCCTGCATCACGCCACCGCGCAATCGCTGGTGCTGATGGACGAAATCGGCCGCGGCACCTCCACCTACGACGGCCTGGCCCTGGCCGACGCGGTCGCCCGCCACCTGGCCGGCCAGAACCGCTGCTACACCCTGTTCGCCACCCACTACTTCGAGCTCACCGCGCTGGGGGATGCGTCAGCGGACGGCGGCGGGAGCGGCATCGCCAATGTCCACCTGGACGCGGTCGAACACCACGATCGCGAGCGCGGCGACACATTGGTGTTCATGCATGCGGTGAAGGACGGTCCGGCCGATCGCAGCTTCGGCCTGCAGGTGGCCGCACTGGCGGGCCTGCCCCGCTCCACCGTCGCGCAGGCGCGCAGACGCCTTGCCGAACTGGAACAACGCGGCCGCGAAAGCCACGCCTCGGCGATGGCCCCGCAGGCGCTGGATGCCCCGCAGCAGATCGGCCTGTTCACCCCGGCCCCGTCGGCGGCCCAGGAAGCACTTGCCGCACTGGATCCCGACGAACTCACTCCCAAACAGGCGCTGGAAGCGCTGTACCGGCTCAAGAGCCTGCTCTGAAAATCCGGGAAGCCTCATCGATGCTCACCGCGTTGCCATTCCAGCGCTATGAGTCGTTGAGCGGATACTCGACAACATCGACGTAACGCGGGCCGGGTATCGTGAGCCGGTCGGGACCGCTTGTTTGCGCATCGCACCATTGAGATGCGCTATCGGATTGTTCGTCAAAAACGATTTTCCTAAATCGCCGAGCCTGCCTAGGCTGGCCGTGTCTTCTTCATCGCCAACGGAAACGCCAGCCATGAACACGTCCACGTTCCCCTGCTTCTCCCTGGCTCGCGCGATTCCGCATCGACGACCCCGCTGACCCACGCGCATCGCCTTTTCCGGCCCAGTGGCTGGTGCGGCGCGTTTCCGTCTTTCCATGTGGGCGCTGTTGCCGCAACCGTGCCCGTCGCCTCGCTTCTCCCCTTTCCGCCGCCGCCAAGGAGCATGACCATGAACCTCGAAACCGCCAAATGTCCCTTCAACCATGCCGTCGGCGGTGGCACCAGCAACCGCGACTGGTGGCCCAAGCAGTTGCGGGTGGATCTGCTGGCCCAGCATTCGTCCAAATCCGATCCGATGGACAAGGATTTCAACTATGCCGAAGCCTTCAAAAGCCTGGACTATGACGCGCTGAAGAAGGATCTCGCCGCGCTGATGACCGATTCGCAGCCCTGGTGGCCGGCGGATTTCGGCCACTACGGTCCGCTCTTCATCCGCATGGCCTGGCACAGCGCCGGCACCTATCGCATCGGCGACGGACGCGGTGGCGGCGGACGTGGACAGCAGCGCTACGCGCCGCTCAACAGTTGGCCGGACAACGTCAGCCTGGACAAGGCGCGCCGGCTGTTGTGGCCGATCAAGCAGAAGTACGGCAGCCGTATCTCCTGGGCCGATCTGATGATCCTCACCGGCAACGTCGCACTGGAGACGATGGGCTTCAAGACCTTCGGTTTCGCCGGCGGACGCGAGGACGTATGGGAACCGGATCTGGACGTGTACTGGGGTTCGGAAACCGCCTGGCTGGGCGGCGACAAGCGCTATTCGGGCGAGCGCGATCTGGAGAACCCGCTGGCCGCGGTGCAGATGGGCCTGATCTACGTGAACCCGGAAGGCCCGAACGGCAACCCGGATCCGGTCGCCGCCGCGCGCGACATCCGCGAGACCTTCGCCCGCATGGCGATGGACGACGAGGAAACCGTGGCGCTGATCGCCGGCGGCCACACCTTCGGCAAGACCCATGGCGCGGGCGAAGCCTCGCACGTGGGCGCGGATCCGGAAGCCGACGATATCGTCGCCCAGGGCCTGGGCTGGCGCAGCACGCACGGCACCGGCATCGCCGGCGACGCGATCACCAGTGGACTGGAAGTCACCTGGACGACGAAGCCCACCCAATGGAGCCAGGATTTCTTCAAGCACCTGTTCGGCTACGAATGGGAATTGACCAAGAGCCCGGCCGGCGCGCACCAGTGGAAGCCCAAGAACGGCGCCGGCGCCGACACGGTGCCCGACGCACACGACGGCACGAAGCGCCGGGCGCCCAACATGCTCACCACCGATCTGTCGCTGCGCTTCGATCCCGCCTACGAGAAGATCTCGCGACGTTTCATGGAACACCCGGACCAGTTCGCCGATGCGTTCGCCCGCGCCTGGTTCAAGCTGACCCATCGCGACATGGGTCCGCGCGCGCGCTATCTCGGCCCGGAGGTCCCGAGCGAGGAACTGATCTGGCAGGATCCGGTTCCGGCGGTGGATCATCCGTTGATCGATGAAGCGGACACCGCCGCGCTGAAGAAGAAGATCCTCGAATCGGGTTTGTCGGTAGGCGAACTGGTATCCACGGCGTGGGCCTCGGCCTCCACGTTCCGGGGTTCGGACAAGCGCGGCGGCGCCAATGGCGCGCGCATCCGCCTGTCGCCGCAGAAGGACTGGGAGGCCAACGAGCCCGCGCAGTTGTCGAAGGTGCTCAAGGTGCTGGAGGGCATCCAGGCGGGCTTCAATGGCGCGCAGCCGGGCGGCAAGAAGGTTTCGCTCGCGGATCTGATCGTCCTGGGTGGCGCGGCCGCGATCGAGGAGGCCGCGAAGAAGGCCGGACACGCCGTCGCGGTTCCGTTCTCGCCCGGGCGCACCGACGCCTCCCAGGAACAGACCGACGTGGCGTCTTTCGCGGTGCTGGAACCGGCGGCGGATGGATTCCGCAACTACCTCAAGGGCAAGTACAGCGTGCCGGCCGAGTCGCTGCTCGTCGACAAGGCGCAGTTGCTGACGCTGACCGCGCCGGAGATGACGGTACTGGTCGGCGGCATGCGCGTGCTGGGCGGCAACGTCGGCCAGACCAGGCACGGCGTGTTCACCGATCGGCCCGGTGTCCTGAGCAACGACTTCTTCGTCAACCTGCTGGACATGCGCACCGAGTGGAAAGCCACCTCGGACAACGAGGCGGTGTTCGAGGCGCTAGATCGCAAGACCGGCGAGCGCAAATGGACCGGTACCCGGGTGGACCTCATCTTCGGTTCGCACTCGCAGCTGCGTGCGCTGGCCGAGGTGTATGCGAGCGCGGACGCGCAGGAGAAGTTCGTGCGCGACTTCATCGCCGCATGGGCCAAGGTGATGGAACTGGACCGCTTCGATCTGCGCGCCACCCGCAAGGCGGCCTAGGCATCGCCCCGGCGTCCCGTCCGTCCGGATGTTCGCCGGACGGGCGGGGCCTTTCGCCCGCAGGAGCACCGGATGCCGGCGCAACACGCCTTCTCCTCCGGTTAACCACCGACGTCACAGTTTGGCGCTAGCATCGGCGGTTCCAACCCGCGTCCAGGAGGACGGCCGTCATGAGCAACCAGTCTCTCGCGCAAGAACTCTTCGCCCAGCTCCAGGGCGCTCCGCTGCAACAGGTCTCGCAGCAACTGGGCATCGGCCAGGCCGAGGCGTCCGGCGCGGTCGGCGCGGCATTGCCGCTGCTGATGGGCGCGCTGGGCCGCAACGCCGAACAGCCGCAGGGCGCGGAGGCGCTGTTCGGTGCGCTCCAGCGCAACCACAGCGGTCTGGATATCGGCAGCGTCCTGGGTTCGGTTCTCGGCGGCGCTTCCACCCCGGAAGCCAATGGCGCCGGCATCCTCGGACACATCTTCGGCGGCAGCCAGCCACGCGCCGAAGCGGGCCTGGGCCAGGCCACGGGCCTGGACAGCAACCGCGCCGGGCAGTTGCTGAAGATCCTCGCCCCCATCGTGCTGGCCTTCCTGGCCCAGCGCATGAGCCAGGGTGGGCAGAACTCGCCCGGCGCGCTCAGCCAGGTGCTGGGACAGGAGCAGCAGCAGATCCGCCAGCAGGGCGGCCTGGGCGGCGGCCTGCTCGGCGCGGTGCTGGATCAGGACGGCGACGGCCAGCTCGGTCTCGGCGACCTGCTGAAGGTCGGCAGCGGGCTGCTCGGCGGCGGCCGTTGAGCCAACAGGGGAAGCCGGGCCACTGAACCCGGCTTTCGCGCCCCACCCGCATCCTTCCGCAAAGCGGCTCGCTCCGCCCCGCGTGCCGCCTCACATCGCGTCGATGTCGCCCAAAGCGCGGATCAGCCGGCGCGCGCGCTTGTCGGGCTTGGACAGCGGCGCCTGATAGCCGGTGCGTTCGGCGCGGCGGGTGGCGGCGGCGGCCTCGCGGCGTTGCCGCGATTCCTCGCTTTCGCGGTACAGCGCCTGCGCCACGGGCGCCGGTCCGCGTTGTTCGCTCAGGCCTTCGACGCGAATGCCGAACCTATCCTCGCCGCGCGCGATCTGCAGCTCATCGCCCACACGCACGACACGCGATGGCTTGGCGCGCTGGCCGCCGATTTCCACCTTGCCGGTTTCCACGGCCTGTTTGGCCAGGCTGCGGGTCTTGTAGAAGCGCGCGGCCCACAGCCAGATGTCGAGACGGATGCCGGCGGTGACGGTGCTGGGTGAATCGGAACTCATCGGCTCAGGCTTTGCGTGGCAACGGATGGCTCAGGGGAACGGCAACGCTGTGCTGATCGGCCTGCTGGCACGCTTTGGAAACATGGTAGTCACGCGCGGCCTGGCGCTGCTCGGCCGTGGCGTTGTCAGGCAATGGCTGCTGCGCCGCCGCGCGAAGTTCGTCCGCGCACCAGGGGAACGGCAGATCCGACTGGGTATCCAGGGTCATCGCGTCGCCGCCGGCGCAACCGGCCAGCACGCCCGCCAACACCACCGCACTCCATCGTCCGCCATGAATGCCACGCATCGTCACGCTCTGCCGCACCGAGGATGAAGTCACAGTCTGCATCGACGCCGCCCCCGGCGCCACAAACGCAAACGGCCACCCGGAGGTGGCCGTTCCGCGAAGATGCCGGCGAGTGGATTACTCGGCGGCGGCGGCCAGGCGCGCCTTCTTGGCGGCGGCGTTGGCGGCCAGGTCTTCCTTGATGCGGGCGGCCTTGCCTTCCAGATCGCGCAGGTAGTACAGCTTGCCGGCGCGGACCTTGCCGCGGCGCTTCACTTCGACCGAGTCGATGGAGGCGCTGTGGGTCTGGAACACGCGCTCGACGCCGTAGCCGTGCGAGATCTTGCGCACGGTGAAGGCGGAGTTCAGGCCGGCGTTCTTCTTGGCGATGACCACGCCTTCGTACGCCTGCACGCGCTCGCGGTTGCCTTCCTTCACCTTCACGTTCACGACGACGGTGTCGCCGGGACCGAAAGCGGGCAGCTCACGCTGGATCTGGGCGGCTTCGAATTCCGCGATGATGGACTTGTTGAGACTGCTCATGGTGGCACCGTTCTGTATGCGTGGGTGTGTCGTTCGACAGCAATGACTGATGCAGTCGCCGGATTGCGCTGCACGATATTGTTATGGGGTTCCGGCCGGTCTGGCGCTGGAAGCCCGCCATCTTACTGATTTTTATTGGCCCTGGCTAGCTTTCGCCCTGCCCGTCCCGAGCCGCCCGGAAAGCGGCCAGCAGGGCCCGGTCGGCCTTGGACAGGGTGGACTCGTCCAGCAGGTCCGGCCGGCGCAGCCAGGTCCGGCCCAGCGACTGCTGGCGCCGCCAGCGGGCGATGGCGGCATGGTTGCCGGAACGCAGCACATCCGGCACGTCGCCCAGTTCGGGGTGCTGGGCCGGATGGGTGTAGTGCGGGCAGTCCAGCAGGCCGTCGTTCTCGAAGCTGTCCTGAACGGCCGATTCAGCATCGCCGAGCGCCCCGTCCTGCAGCCGGGCCACCGCGTCCACGACCACCGCCGCCGCCAGTTCGCCCCCGGACAGCACGTAGTCGCCGATGGAGATTTCCTCGTCCACCTCGGCCTCCAGCAGACGCTCGTCCACTCCTTCGTAGCGGCCGCACAGCAGAATCAGGCGCGGCCGCGCGGCCAGTTCACGGACCTTGCGCTGGGTCAGCGGTTGTCCCTGCGGACTGAGATAGATGACCGGGGCCGGCGCGGAATCGGCGGCGCGCGCCGCCGCCAGGCAGGCGCGCAGCGGCTCGATCATCATCACCATGCCCGGACCGCCACCGAATGGACGATCGTCCACGCGCCGATAACCGCCTTCGGCGTAATCGCGCGGATTCCAGCCCTGCAGGGTCAGCAGTCCGCGTTCCTGCGCGCGTCCGACCACGCCCACCGCCGCGGCCTGGGCGATGAACTCGGGAAACAGGGTCAGGACATCGATGCGCATGGCGGACAGCCGGGAAGGAAGAAGCGTGAACCGGGGGGCGAGTATTGCCCAGGCCCGACGGCGGCTCCAGCGTTCAGAACTCGGGATCCCAATCGACCGTGATGCGCTGGGCATCGAAATCGACCGAGTGGATGACGTCGGATTCGATGAAGGGAATCAGCCGCTCCCTGTCGCCACGCACCACCAGCACGTCGTTGGAACCGGTGGAAAACAGGTGCGAAACGGTGCCGAAATCCACACCGTCCACGTTGAGGACCCGCAGGCCTTCCAGATCCACCCAGTAGAACTCGCCGGGCTGCGGCGGCGGCAGCGCATCGCGCGGCACCAGGATTTCAACGCCCCGGAGGGCGTCGGCGGCATCGCGATCGGCGATGCCCGGCACGTCGGCGATCAGGTGTTTGCCGGAGGCCTTGCCGCGAACGCCCGAGAGTTCGCGTTCGGCGCCCGAACCCTCGCGGAGGATCCAGGGCTGGTAGCGGAAGATGGCTTCGCGCGGTTCGGTCCAGGATTCCAGCTTGACCTGCCCGCGAATGCCAAAAGCGCCCGCGAAACGGCCCAGCAGGATGGTCTTGCGGGGCCGCGGCGAGCGCTCGTTATCCATGCGTCAGCGTGGCCGCGCCGTTGGGCGCGGCCCGACGGATCAGGCCGAAGCCTTGGTGGCTTCCTTGTACAGGTTGCGGACCTTTTCGGTCAGCTGCGCACCGTGGCCCACCCAGTGGTCCACACGGGCGACGTCCAGCTCGATGCGCTTCTCGTTGCCGGAGGCGACCGGGTTGTAATAGCCCACGCGCTCGATGTTGCGGCCATCACGGGCGCTGCGCGAGTCGGTGACGATGATGTGGTAGAAGGGGCGCTTCTTCGCGCCGCCGCGGGTGAGACGGATCTTGACCATGGTGTTTTCCAGTGTTGCCCAGTCGCCAGAATGGCGAGGTAAGCCGGCTATTCTAAGCCATTGAATCGCTCAGGAAAACCCACCCAGGCTCTCCGGTCCCCGTGGTCAGGCCAGCGGCTCCCACGACACTACCTCAAACACCCCCGCCAGCCGCGCCATCAGGGCCGTATCAACGCCCCATGCGACGTCATCGACGCCCACCACCGGCTGTAACCCACTGGCGTTGCAGGCAAAAGCGGCCCGGAACCGCCCCAGATCATGCCGAAGGACCGGCGTCGACCGCTGGGGCACGCCGGCCCGGGTCAAGGCAGTCTGCAGCAGGCGTTCGGCCGTTCCCCGCAGGGCCG
>NZ_JBQCIJ010000012.1:0-5115 GCF_051953815.1 Pseudoxanthomonas sp.
CGCCTTCCAGACCAACATCCTGGCGCTCAACGCGGCGGTGGAAGCGGCCCGCGCCGGCGAACAGGGCCGCGGCTTCGCGGTGGTGGCCTCGGAAGTGCGCACGCTGGCCCAGCGCAGCGCCAACGCGGCCAAGGAAATCAAGGGGCTGATTGAGGCCTCGGTGGACCAGGTGTCCACCGGCTCGGCGCTGGTCAACCAGGCCGGCGCGACCATGGGCGAAATCGTGGCCTCGGTGCAGCGGGTGACCGACATCATGGCCGAGATTGCCGCCGCCTCGCAGGAACAGTCCGCCGGCATCGAGCAGGTCAACCAGACCATCACCCAGATGGACGAGACCACCCAGCAGAACGCCGCCCTGGTCGAGGAAGCCTCCGCCGCCGCACGCAGCATGGAGCAGCAGGCGCAGAGCCTGGCCGAAGCCGTGTCGGTGTTCGAACTGGACGTTCTGGCGCCGGCCCCGGTGGCGGTCGCCGCGCCGCGCGTCGCGCACGCGCCGGTCTCCCGCCCCGCTCCGTCGCGCCAGACACCGGCCGCCATCGTCGAGGCCGCGCTGGCGACCGAAGGGGAAGACTGGCAGGAATTCTGATTCCGCCATTCGCTGCAACGGGCGCCTCCACGGCGCCCGTTCTCGATGACCCGTCCGACCCCACGAGTTCTCCATGTCCGTCCCGCTCCGCACTTCCTCCACCGCCGCCCACGATGACGACGCCCCGCGCTCCCAGGGACGCGAGTTCGAATTCGGCGATCGCGATTTCCGCCGCGTCTGCGAGCTGATCCGCCAGCGCGCCGGCATCGCCCTGGCCGATGGCAAGCGCGACATGGTCTATGGCCGGCTGTCGCGGCGCCTGCGCGCGCTTGGACTGCGCAGCTTCCGCGAGTACCTGGATCAACTGGAAACCGATGGCGGCGACGAGTGGCAGGCGTTCACCAACGCGCTGACCACCAACCTCACCGCGTTCTTCCGCGAGCCGCACCACTTCGACCGCCTGCGCGACGAACTGGCCCAGCGCTCCGGCGACGGCGTGCTCCGGCTGTGGTCGTGCGCCGCCTCCACCGGCGAGGAGCCCTACTCCATCGCCATCACCGCGTGCGAAGTATTCGGCACGCTGAATCCGCCGGTGCGGATCCTCGCCACCGACGTCGACACCCAGGTGCTGGCGACCGGCGGGCGCGGCGTCTATCCGCTGGAGCGCATCGCCGGGCTGGACGACGGCCTGCGCCGCCGCTACTTCCAGCGCGGCACCGGCCCGAACGAAGGCTACTGCCGGGTGCATCCCGCGCTGCGCCAGTTGATCGACTTCCGCCCGCTCAACCTGCTGGCGCCGCGCTACGACGTCGAAGGGCCGTTCACGGCGATCTTCTGCCGCAACGTGATGATCTATTTCGACAAGCCGACCCAGCGCGGCATCCTGTCGCGGCTGGTGCCGCACCTGGCCGACGACGGCATGCTCTACACCGGCCACTCCGAGAACTACCTGCACGCCGCCGACATCATCCAGCCGTGCGGCCGCACGCTGTATCGCCGCGCCGGGGCGCGCGCATGAGCGCCGCCGCCCTCGCCTTCGCCGACGGCAGCGTGCTGCGCTATCACGACGCGCGTTTCCAGACCCCGGCCGCCAAGCTGCTGCCCACCCAGTACCTGGTGGTCGACGACGGCACCGCGCTGGTCACCGTGCTGGGCTCGTGCGTGGCCGCCTGCATCCGCGATCCGCTGCTCAAGCTGGGCGGCATGAACCACTTCCTGCTGCCCGACGGCCAGGCCGGCGACGGCGCGCCGTCGCGCTACGGCAGCTTCGCGATGGAACTGCTGATCAACGATCTGCTCAAGCGCGGCGCCAGCCGCGCGCGCCTGGAAGCCAAGGTGTTCGGCGGCGCCAACGTGCTCAAGGGCTTCACCAGCAACCCGGTCGGCACCCGCAACGCCGAGTTCGTCCGCCGCTACCTGGAAACCGAGCGCATCCCGGTGGTCGCCGAGGATCTGTGCGGCATCCATCCGCGCAAGGTGTGGTTCTTCGCCGCCACCGGCCGGGTCGTGGTGCAGCGCCTGCCGCACGCGCACGACGCCGAAGTGGCGGCCGCCGAATCCGCCGCCCGCGCGCGGCTGTCGCGCACGCCGGTCAGCGGTGGCGTGGAGCTGTTCTGATGGTCGCGCCCTGCAAGGTCCTGATCGTCGACGACTCCGCGGTCGTGCGGCAGATGCTCACCGAGATCCTGTCCAGCGATCCGGGCATCGAGGTGGTCGGTTCCGCCACCGACCCGTTGATCGCGCGCGAGAAGATCAAGCGGCTGAATCCGGACGTGCTCACCCTGGACGTGGAAATGCCGCGCATGGACGGGCTGGCGTTCCTGGAAAACCTGATGCGGCTGCGCCCGCTGCCGGTGGTGATGATCTCCTCGCTGACCGAGCGCGGCGCCGACACCACCCTGCAGGCGCTGGCGCTGGGCGCGGTCGACTTCGTCTCCAAGCCCAAGCTCGACGTGGTCCGCGGGCTGGAATCCTATGCCGACGAGATCATCGCCAAGGTCAAGGCCGCCGCGCGCGCCAAAGTGCGCCCGCTGGCGCGCCCGGCCAGCGTGCGCCAGAGCGCCGACGCGGTGCTGCCCGCCGCGCAGCCGGCGCGGGCATTGCGCTTCCAGACCACCGATCGGCTGATCGCGATCGGCGCCTCCGCCGGCGGCACCGAGGCGCTGCGGGTGGTGCTGGAGCAGATGCCGGCCGACGCGCCGGCGATCGTCATGACCCAGCACATTCCCGCCGGCTTCAGCCGCGCCTTCGCCGAACGCCTGGACCGGCATTCGGCGATGGCGGTGCGCGAGGCCAGCGACGGCGAGGCGATCCTGCCCGGCCACGCCTACCTGCCACCGGGCGGACGCCACCTGCGGGTGATCCGCGACGGTGCGCGCTGGCGCTGCCGGATCGACGACGGTCCGCCGGTCAACCGGCACAAGCCGGCGGTCGACGTGCTGTTCCGCTCGGTCGCGCACGCGGCCGGCGACAACGCCATCGGCGTGATCCTCACCGGCATGGGCGACGACGGCGCCCGCGGCCTGCTCGAGATGAAGCAGGCCGGCGCATTGACGCTCGCCCAAGACGAGGAAAGCTCCATCGTCTTCGGCATGCCCAAGGAAGCCATCGCGCTGGGCGCCGCCGACAGGGTCGTGCCGCTCCGCCGCGTCGCCGGAGAAATCACCGCCTACGCCGCCCGTGCTCCGCAAAAGGACACCGCATGACCTCGCTCGATCTCGCCACAGCAATCGTCCCCCGCGGGGCTGAGGAGGGGGACCATGCAGAGCATGGGGCAGGGGGCGGCCAATCCCTCGGACCTGACCATCACGCCTCCGAGGCGCTGGCGTCCCGCATTGTCGGTATCGCTGCCGATCTCGAAGGTCCGCGCGACGCCATCGATGGCGCCTTCGTCGCCGTCGGCAGCCGCCTTGCCGAGTGTGCCGAGATCCTGTCGCGGCTCACCGAGACCTTTGAAACCCTGCCGGTCGACCTGGAGGGCCCCGATCTCGCAGAGGCCACCGACCGGCTCGCCGTGGTCGGGCGCCGGGCCGGCGAGATCGCCGTTAGCCTGGGTGCCGAGCAGGCCGACCTCAACCGCCTGGTCGAGGCCCTGCGCGGTGCGGCGCACCCGATCTCCGAGTTGCGCCGGACCGTCAAGATGATGGGGATCGTCGCCATCAACGCGCGCGTCGTGGCCGCCAGCGTGGTCAGCGAAACCGAGGATTTCGGCGTCTTCACCACCGATATCGCGCAACTGTCGGAATCGGCCGCCACCACCATCCAGCGCTTCTCGCGCACCTACGAGGCGCTGACCATCGTGGTCGGCGAAGCCGCGACGGCCCGCGCCGGCTTCGAAGAGGCGCACCGCGACACCCTCTCGACCCTTGCCGCCGAGCTCGACCGCGACCTCGTCGAAGTGACCGAACAGCGCCTGACCTCGGTCCGCTCCAGCGCCGTCACCGGCCAGATGTCGCGCACCATCGCCGACAAGGTCGCCACCACTGTGATGGCGCTGCAGGTCGGCGACGCCACCCGCCAGCGTGTCGAACACGTCGAGGCCGCCCTGCGCGATCTCGCCGCCCTGATCCTCTCCCGCGAGGCGGTGGAGGGGGCCCATGCGGAACATGGGGGAGGGGGGAGCCAGAGCCTTGCGGCCCCTATCACCGTGCTGCAGCGCCTGCAGCTCGCCGGCGCTCGCGAAACCCTGGTCCTCGAAATGGCCGCGGGCGCTGACGCGCTCACCCAGCTCGCCGTTGACGTCGAAGCGGTGCTCGAACATGCCCGTGAGGTCTATGGATCGGCCGAGAACCGCTCTGCCCTCTCCGAATTGCACAGCGCCGTGCGTCGCGCCGTGACGGTGCTGCGCGACTGCGAAGCCGAGCGCGAAAAGCTCGATCGGGTGGCCGGCGCGGTCTCCGAGACGGTGAGGGTGCTGCTCGATCACGTCGAGGCGGTACAGGACATCGAGTACAAGATGCGGCTGGTTTCGCTCAACGCTGCAGTCAAGTGCGCCCAGCTCGGCCCGCGCGGCCGCGCCCTCGACGTCATCGCCCAGCAGTTGCGCACGCTGACCGGCGAAACCGTGGTTTCAGCGCATCAGGCAGTGGGGCGCCTCAACCAGGCGGCAGAGTTCTCCGCTGCCTTTACCCATGCCACTGGCGCCGGGGCCAGCCGGGTCGGTGATCTGGAGCGCGAGGCCACGGCGTCGCTCGCCCAGCTCGAATCCGTCGGCATGCGGATGAAGAACGCGCTGCTCGGGCTCTATGACGACGGTCCGCGGGTCGCCGACCGCCTCATCCAGGCTGTCGACAGCCTCGCCAATCATGGGGCAATCTCCGAAGCGCTAAGCGACATCGAACTGAACATTGCCGGGCTGATCGGGCCGACGGCCCCGGACCAGGCGGTGGCCGACAGCGCCGGCGAGGCCGACACCAGCCGCGCCGAATTCCTCGCCGCCCTGCGCAAGCGCTACACCATGGATGCCGAACGGCGGGTCCACGACGCCTTCACCGGCATCGAGGTCGCCTCCGAGCCGGCGGTCGCGGAGGCGGGAGACGGGTTGGACGACCTGTTCTTCTAGTTTTGGGGGCGTCGGCACGGCAGATCGG
>NZ_JBQCIJ010000013.1:0-127646 GCF_051953815.1 Pseudoxanthomonas sp.
TCGGCCTGCATGAATCGACGGTCTCGCGCGCCATCGCGCGCAAGTACGTCAGGACGCCGCGCGGCACCCTGCCCATGCGCGCCTTCTTCGCGTCCGGCATCGACACCGACGGGGGCGGCGAAGCCTCCAGCACCGCCATCCAGGCGATGATCCGGCGCCTGGTCGAGAACGAGAACCCGCGCAAGCCGCTGTCCGATGCGAAGCTGGCCGACCTGCTGAAGGCGTCCGGCATCCCGGTGGCGCGGCGCACCGTGGCCAAGTACCGCGAGGCGCTGAACATCCTTTCTTCGCACGAACGCGTACGCATCGCCTGAGCCTCGCGCCGTTTCGCGAGACCAAGCGTGACCGCGTTCCGCGCGCGCAGAACGTTTTCCTAACACCTCGACGCGACCGCCAAAAAAGCGCATGCGTACGGGTTGATAGTTGCCGCGGACGGGTCCATCTTTGTCCTGCAGGCAGCCGCCTGCCATCGCCACCGGCAATAAGGAGCACTGCGGAACCCAGACCCCTGCCGCGTTGTCATTACTGACACGCTTTCCGCGCCCCGTGCGCGGTTCTACCGACCGAAGGAGGCACACATGCGTATCGAGACTTACGGCCACGAAATCGAAGTCACTCCCGCCCTGCGTGAATACGTCGAGACCAAACTGAAGCGGCTGGAGCGCCACTTCGAACAACCCTTCGAAGTCCGTACGCAACTGGGTACCCGCAAGCCCGACTACCTGGCCGAAGCCACGGTCAACATCGCCGGCCGCACCCTGCATGCCGATGCCGGCGCGCAGACCATGTATGCCGCCATCGACATCCTCGCCGACAAGCTGGACCGCCTGCTGGTCAAGCACAAGGAAAAGCGCACCGACGTGCAGCGCGCAGGCGCGCGCAGCGAACTGATCGGCTGACCACCGCGCCGGGCGATGCCCCGGCAGGCCGCTCCGCACTGCGGGGCGGCCCCCACGTCCTGTCCCGACGCCGCGCGCGATCAGGCTCCGCGCGGTCGCGCGGTCGCGAACGGGCCATTACACTGGCATACGCCGCCTTCCGGGCCGGCATCTCCCTTTCCGCCGGCTGCTTCCGCATGATGAATACCAGCATCACCGCCCGCGAACTGTTCGACCAGCAGAAGGACAAGCTGGCCCTGCGCTGGCTGGCGGGACAGAAGGGCGACAAGCGCGTGCTGGAATCCGGCGACACCGTGTCGCGGCGCCCATCGCTGGCCGGTTACCTCAATGCCGTCTACCCCAACAAGGTGCAGATCCTCGGCACCGAGGAACTGACCTGGCTCGACTCGCTGGATTCCCGCCAGCGCTGGGAAACCATCGAGAAGATCGTGCAGGCCAGGCCGCTGGCGCTGGTGATCAGCAAGAACCAGTCGTGCCCCGAGGACCTGCGCGAGGCCGCCAACGAGAACGACACACCGCTGTGGGTGTCGCCCAAGCGCGGCCATGAACTGCTCAACCACCTCTCCTACCACCTCGCGCGCACGCTGGCGCCGCGGGTCACGTTGCACGGCGTCTTCATGGAGATCTACTCCATCGGCGTGCTGATCACCGGCGAGGCCGGATCCGGCAAGAGCGAACTGGCGCTGGAACTGCTGAGCCGCGGCCATCGGCTGGTCGCCGACGATGCGCCCGAGTTCACCCAGATCGCGCCGGACGTGCTGGATGGCACCTGCCCCGAACTGCTGCAGGACCTGCTGGAGGTGCGCGGCCTGGGCGTGCTGAACGTGCGCGAGATGTTCGGCGATACCGCGGTGAAGAAGAACAAGTACCTGCGCCTGATCGTTCACCTGACCCGGCCGATGACCGAACCCAATCCGCACGGCTACGAACGCCTGACCGGCGACTCCGGCACCCGTCATGTGCTGGATCTCGACGTGCCCCTGATCACCCTGCCGGTGATGCCCGGACGCAACCTGGCGGTGCTGACCGAGGCGGCCACCCGCCTGCACATCCTGCGCACCAAGGGCATCGATCCGGCGGCGATGTTCATCGCCCGCCACAGCAACCTGCTGGAGCGGAGCACGCCATGAGTTCGCTGGAAGACGACATCCCTCCGGCGGTGCGCGCGGCGCCCCCGACGGTGGTCATCGTCAGCGGCCTGTCCGGTTCGGGCAAGTCGGTGGCGCTGAAGACCTTCGAGGATCTCGACTACTACTGCGTCGACAACCTGCCGGTCGAGCTGTTGCCGCCGTTCGTGCGCAGCCTGATGAAGGGCGACACCCTGCCGCAGAAAATCGCGGTCGGCATCGATGCCCGCAGTGGCCACGCCGAACTGGGCAAGCTGGCGCAGTGGCGTGCGGCACTGGCCCAGCTGGGCCTGGAAGGCACGCTGATTTTCTTCGACGCCGCCGACGAGATCCTGCTGCGGCGCTACTCCGACACCCGCCGCCGGCATCCGCTCAGCCACAACCAGACCGGTGTGTCGTTGCAGGAAGCCATCCGCCGCGAACGCGAGGTCACCACGCCGCTGCGCGAGGCCGCCGACGTCGTCATCGACACCAGCCAGCTCAACGTGCACCAGCTGCGCCGCCGGATCATCGCCGAGTTCGCGCTCAACCGCGGCGCGGCGCTGTCGCTGCTGTTCGAGTCCTTCGCCTACAAGCGCGGGGTGCCGGCGGACGCCGACTTCGTATTCGACGCCCGGGTGCTGCCCAACCCGCACTGGAACCCGGAGCTGCGCCCGTACTCGGGACGGGATCCCAAGGTGCGCGAATACCTGCGGTCGCAGGCGGAAGTCGCCGAGTACGTCGGCCAGGTCAGCCAGTTCCTCGACACCTGGCTGCCGCGCCTGCGTGGCGAAACCCGCAGCTACGTCACCATCGCGTTCGGCTGCACCGGCGGCAAG
This sequence comes from Pseudoxanthomonas sp., assembly GCF_051953815.1. Taxonomy (GTDB): domain Bacteria; phylum Pseudomonadota; class Gammaproteobacteria; order Xanthomonadales; family Xanthomonadaceae; genus Pseudoxanthomonas_A. The sequence goes on from NZ_JBQCIJ010000013.1 coordinate 2,845, forward strand.
CACCGCTCGGTGTACCTGGCCGAAACCCTGGCCCAGCACGCCCGCAACCAGGGCTGGGAAGAAGTCGCCACCTTCCACCGCGAACTCGACTGAGCACGGCCCTCCGGCACGGGTGGCGCGGGTCCGCGCCGCGCCTTGACCCGGCCTTCACGCGCAACGCCGCGTCCCGTGAAAACCGCTTCCGGCATGTCATCCCGGTCTGTTAACGTTCTGGAATGGCTTGTGGCATTCTCCTCATCACCCATCCCGGCATCGGCGCGTCCCTCCTGGCCGTCGCGGCGACCCTGTTGCGTCAACTGCCATTGAAGGCGGAAGCCTTCGAGGTCCCGTTCGACGCCGACCTGGACGCGCTGTTGCCGCAGGCTTCGGCCGCGCTGCGACGGGTCGACGGGGGCGAAGGCGTGCTGGTGCTGACCGATCTGTACGGCGCCAGTCCCAGCAACCTGGCCGGAAAGCTGGCGCGCCTGGGCACGCCCATCCGGCGGGTATCCGCGCTGAGCCTGCCGATGCTGTTGCGGGTGATGAATTATTCGGAACAGGGACTGGACGAACTGCCGGCGACCGCGGCCGCCGGCGCACGCAACGGAGTCATCCACGACGATGCTTGAACGCGAACTCACCGTCTCCAACCGCCTGGGCCTGCATGCCCGCGCGACCGCCAAGCTGGTCCAGGCCCTGGCCGGCTTCCGCTGCAACGTGACGCTGGCCGCCAAGGGGCGCGAGGTCAACGCCAAGAGCATCATGGGCGTGATGCTGCTGGCCGCCGGCCAGGGCACGCCGGTGATCGTGCGGGTGGACGGCGTGGACGAAGCCGCCGCGATGGACGCGGTTGCCTCCCTGTTCGAACGACGGTTCGACGAGGACGCCTGATGCGAACGCTGCTGTCGGGCCATGGCGCATCGCGCGGGAGCGCATTGGGGCGCGCCCGGGTCCGGCTGCCGCACGCGCTTGAAGTCGCCGAACAGCGCATCCCCGCTCACGCGGTGGAGGCGGAACTGCGTCGCCTGCACGTGGCGGTGGAGGCGACCCGCGAGGAAATGCATCGCCTGCGCGATCGCCTGCACGGCGCGCTCGCCAAGGAGGTCGGCGAGTTCCTGGATCTGCACGCCCTGCTGCTGGACGATCCGGAGCTGCTGTACGGCCTGGACGAACTGATCCGCACCGGCCGCTACAGCGCCGACTACGCCCTGCGCCTGCAGCGCGACCGCCTGGCGGCGGTGTTCGACGACATGGACGATGCCTATCTCAAGAGCCGGATGGACGATCTGGATCACGTCATCGGCCGCATCCATGCCCATCTGCAGCAGCGCGCGGCCGATGCCGAAGGCGTGGCCGGCGACATCCTGGTCTGCGACAACATCGCGCCTTCCGAACTGGCCCAGCTGCAATCGCAGGGCGTGGTCGCCATCGTCACCTCGGCCGGCAGCACGCTCTCGCACAGCGCCATCCTCGCGCGCAGCCTGCACATGCCGCTGGTGGTCGGCGCGGCCCAGGCGCTGCAACGGGTCAATGACGGCGATGTCCTGATCGTCGACGGCACCACCGGCCGGGTGGTGGTGGAACCGAATGCGAGCGACCTGCGCGGCTACCGCGAGCGCCTGCGCGAGGTGGCGCGCGAGGAACGCGAGCTGGGACGCCTGCGTTCCAAACCCAGCCGCACCCGCGACGGCGTGGACATCGCGCTGTACGCCAACGCCGAGTCGCTGGACGACGTGGCGCACGCGCATGCGCTCGGGGCCGCGGGCGTCGGCCTGTACCGCACCGAGTTCCTGTTCCTGCAGCGCAACGAGCTGCCGGACGAAGACGAGCAGTTCCGCGCCTACCGCGACGTGGTGCTGGGCATGAGCGGTCGTCCGGTGACCATCCGCACCCTGGACCTGGGCGCGGACAAGGCCGATCGCACCGGCCTGGCGCTGGACGATGAAGACAATCCGGCGCTCGGCCTGCGCGGGGTGCGCCTGTCGCTGGCCCGCGACGGCGTGTTCGACACCCAGCTGCGCGCCATCCTGCGGGCCTCGGCCTACGGACCGGTGCGGATCCTGATTCCGATGATCAGCAGCCGCGAGGAGATCCTGGCCATCCGGCGCCTGATCAAGCGTGTCTCCGCGCAGTTGCACAAGCGCGGGCTGGAAATCGCCGGCCAGGTGCAGCTGGGGGCGATGATCGAAGTGCCGGCGGCGGCGATCGCCATCCACGGCTTCGTCGACGTGGTCGACTTCGTCTCCATCGGCACCAACGATCTGGTGCAGTACCTGCTGGCCGCCGACCGCAACAACGAGGCGCTGGGGGAACTGTATTCCCCGCTGCACCCGGGCGTGATCCGGCTGCTGCGGCACGTGATCAGCATCGGCCAGGCCCATGACGTACCGGTGGCCGTATGCGGCGAAATGGCCGGCGATCCTCGGCTGGCGCCGCTGCTGCTGGCCCTGGGGCTGCGGGAATTCAGCCTGCACCCGAACACGCTGCTGGAGCTGCGCCGGGTGATCCGTGGCACCGATCTGGCCGCCCTGCAGGCCGCCGGTGAAAAGCTGCTCAAGGCCCGGGATCGCGCCGGCATCGAGCGCTGGCTGAAATCCACCGCGATCTGATTCGCCTCCAGCGCGCAGAAAGTGCCGGTGCGGGGTGTCCATAATCTCAGCGGCAGGCGATAATGGCGCCATGAACATCTGATGCCACGGTCGCATCCGTCCTGCGGATCGGCCCCGTTTCGGAGCACTGCATGGCCGAAGCCGTCCGCCACGACAAGACCGCGCGTCAACTGCGCCTGCTTTCCGACGCTCTCGACAGCGGCCGGCTGGGCCCTGTGCGCCGGCTGGTCAACACCCTCGCTCCCGCTGAAATCGGCAACCTGCTGGAATCGCTGCCGCCCGGCAAGCGCGAGGTGGTCTGGGGCCTGGTGGATGCCGAGGACGACGGCGAGGTGCTGGTGCACGTCGGCGACGAAGTCCGCGAAAGCCTGCTGGCGGACATGGACCCGGACGAAATCATCGCCGCGGTCGAAGACCTGGACATCGACGACCTGGCCGATCTGGTCGAGGATCTGCCGGACACCGTCATCGACGAAGTCCTCAAGTCGATGGACCGGGAAAACCGCGAGCGCCTGGAGCAGGTGTTGTCCTACCCCGAGGACACCGCCGGCCGCCTGATGAATCCGGACGTGGTGACGGTGCGCGCCGACGTCAACGTGGACGTGGTGCTGCGCTACCTGCGCCTGCGCGGCGAGCTGCCGGACCACACCGACCACCTGTTCGTGGTCAGCCGCCGCCACCAGTACCTGGGCCGGGTGTCGCTGGCCTCGCTGGTCACCCACGAGGACAGCACGCCGGTCAACCGGCTGATCGACGACGAACAGCCGGCCATCGACGTCGGCGAGAGCGCGCAGGAAGTGGCGCGCCAGTTCTCCGACCACGACTGGATTTCCGCGCCGGTGGTGGACGACAACAACATCCTGCTCGGCCGCATCACCATCGACGACGTGGTCGACATCATCCGCGAACAGGCCGAGCACCAGGCCATGAGCGCGGCCGGCCTGGACGAGGACGAGGATCTGTTCTCGCCGGTCCGGCGCGCGTTCCGGCGCCGCCTGATCTGGCTGGGCATCAACCTGTGCACGGCCTTCCTCGCCGCCAGCGTGGTCGGCCAGTTCGAAGGCAGCATAGCCAAGCTGGTGGCGCTGGCCGCGCTGATGCCGATCGTCGCCGGCATGGGCGGCAACGCCGGCACCCAGGTGCTGGCGCTGATGGTGCGCGGCCTGGCGCTGGGCCAGATCGGCGCCTCCAACGTGATGACGCTGCTGAAGAAGGAACTGTCGGTCGCGCTGATCAATGGCCTGTGCCTGGGCGTCGGGCTGGGCATCATCGTGTTCCTGTGGTTCCACCAGTTGGGCCTTTCGCTGGTGATCGGCAGCGCGCTGACCATCAACCTGCTGACCGCCGCGACCGCCGGCGTGCTGGTGCCGCTGACGCTCAAGCGACTGGGTTTCGACCCGGCGCTGGCCGGCGGCGTGATCCTCACCACCGTCACCGACGTGATGGGTTTCCTCAGCTTCCTGGGCCTGGCGACCCTGATCCTGCTGCAGTGAAGGCCGTGTGTCGCGGGAGTCGCCGGACACGCCGCGCCGCGGGCCGGCGCGTGCCCGCCCCCGCCGCCCCTCGCCTCGATCGCGGCATCGCCGCCGGGCTGGCCGCGCGTCCGTTCCGGGTCCATCATGGGTTCCGGCTGTTCCATGCCCCGTCCGTGTCGCCCCCTGTCTCCACGCCACCCTGGGAACCCCCGCATGATGACCAACGCCCTGCCTGGCTCCGCGCATGATCGCCCGCGTCGATTCCTCTCCCCTCGCCTGGTCCTGCTGATGCTCGTCCTGTTTTCCACCGCCATGCTGCTGGGTGGCTGCGCCACGCGCCCGGTCACCGCGCACGGCGCGTTCGTCGAACGCGAGGTCCAGGTCGCCGGCAGGGCCCATCGCTACCAGGTGTTCGTGCCCGCCGGGCACGGCCGCGGGAAGACGCCGGTGATCCTGTTCCTGCACGGTTCCGGCGAGCGCGGCGAGGACAACCAGTTGCAGATGAAGGTCGGCCTGCCGCCCCATCTGCGCAAGCATCTCGACGATTTCCCGGCGCTGGTGGTGATTCCGCAGGCGCCCGACAACACCGAGTGGACCCAGGACGCCGGCGCCATCGCGCTGGCCGCGCTGGACGCCTCGATGAAGGAATTCGACGGCGATCCCGACCGGGTCTACCTCACCGGCCTGTCGATGGGTGGCTACGGCACCTGGGAACTGGCGCTTCAGCAGCCGCAGCGCTTCGCCGCGCTCGTGCCGATCTGCGGCGGGCTGACGGTGGACTGGACCGATCGTCGTCCGAGCATGGTCGCGCACAGCGTGGTCTCGGCGCCGGATCCCTTCGCCGAGGCCGCGCGCCGGCTCAAGCATGTGCCGGTCTGGATCTTCCACGGCGGCAAGGACGATGTGGTGCCGCCGGCGCAGTCGCGGCGGATGGACGCCGCGCTGAAGCAGGCCGGCGGCGACGTGCGCTACACCGAATTCCCCGACGCCAACCACAACTCCTGGGATCCGGCCTACGCCACGCCCGGACTGTGGACCTGGCTGTTCCAGCAACACCGCTGACCTCCCATGGCCGAACTGCTCAACGACTACTTCACTCCCGGCTGGCGCGAACGCCGGCACGAGTGCGCCTGTGGCTGGCACGGCGATTCCCGCGCCATGCAGATGGACCTGCAGGACGAGGTGACCGACTACGCCTGCCCGGAGTGCGGCAACCTGCTGCTGATCGTCCGCCATCCGGACCTGGCGCAGGTCCGCGCGGCGGCGGCGGCCGGACATCCCGAAGCCCTCCAGCAGCTGGCATTGCTGGAGGAGGCCGAACGTCACCTGGGTCCGCGCTGACACCGTCCGTCACCCGGCCCTCAATTGCCGCCCGGCGCCGCCGATAACCCGGCGCCCCTTCACGAAAGATCCGCGGCGAGCAGACTCCATGGCCGAACGTTCCGATGTCCCTCCCGGCCTGACCGGCGGCTTCCGCCGCCTGTGGGCGCGCGGCCACAAGCGCACGCCATCGGGTGGCCGGGAACTGACCACGCACGACAACACCCGGCCGCTCATCAGCTCGGCCCAGTTGCAGAGCCTGTTCCTGCACGCCGACACGCCGCCGGCGCTGGTGTCCGCGTTCGCCGACGGCGTGGCGGGCCTGGGCGGCGAACTGCGCGGCATGGGCCAGCGTCTGCAGGCCGCGTGCGCGGACGGCGACTGGGTCGGCTATGGCCGCGCCATGCGCCAGCTGATCGACAAATACATCCGCACCATTCCCGACGAACCGGTGCCGGGCAGCGATGCCCCCAGCGAAGCCGAGCAACTGCGCGGACTGCTCCACCACACCCTGGTGATGGCGGTGGAAACCCTGCTGCGGGAAGACGCGCGCCTGCACCAGCAGACCCAGCGCGTCGCCGACGACCTGAAGGCCTGGCAGCCCGGCCAGCCGCTGGCCGCGCTCGATGGCCAGCTCAAGGGTCTGTGCCATGCGATCGGCCAGGGCAGCCACGAGGCCAGCGACGCGCAGGAACTGCTGCGCAGCCTGTTCGATCTGCTGCTGGAGAACGTCGGCGAACTGCTGGAGGACGGCAGCTGGCTGCAGGATCAGATCGCGGCCGCGCGCGGCCTGCTGACCGGCCCGCTGGACCGCGAGCGGCTGGAGGAGACCCGGACCGGCCTGCGCGAGGTCATCTACAAGCAGGGCCTGCTCAAGCAGGGACTCAACGAGTCCAAGGCCGCGATGAAGGACATGATGGTCACCTTCGTCGAACGCCTCGACGGCATGGCCAGCAGCACCGGCGAATTCCACGACCGCATCAGCTTCCACGCGCAGGCCGTCCGCGACAGCCGCAGCATCGCCGAACTGGGCAAGCGGATGGAGGATATCCTGCAGGACACCGCGCAGCTGCAACGGCAAGCCCTGCGCGCGCGCGACGATCTGGTCGCGGTGCGCGCGGAGGCCGAAGCCGCCGAGCAGCGCGTGGCCAGCCTGGAGCAGGAACTGCAATCGGTTTCCAACCTGGTGCGGGTGGATCAGTTGACCGAGGCGCTGAACCGGCGCGGCTTCGAGGAACTGTTCCGGCGCGAGTCCAGCCGCGCGCTGCGCAGCGGCCAGCCCCTGTGCCTGGCCCTGCTGGACCTGGACGATTTCCGCCTGATCAACGCCAACCACGGCCATCTCGGCGGCGACGCGGCGTTGCGCCACGTGGTCGCGGTCACGCGCGGTGCGCTGCGCGGCAGCGACGCGATCGGCCGCTTCGGCGGCGAGGAATTCGTGCTGCTGCTGCCGGACACCTCGTTCCGCGAAGCGGTGTCGATCGTCGAGCGCGCCCAGCAGCGCCTGGCGCAGCGTCCGTTCCTGCATGAGAACGAACGCCTGGCGGTGACCTTCAGCGCGGGCGTGGCGATGTGGCGCGACGGCGAGCCGCAGGATGCGCTGGTCGAACGCGCCGACCGCGCGATGTACCAGGCCAAGGCCGCCGGCAAGAACCGGGTGATGGCGGCGCGCGACTGAACCGCGCCGCCAGGCGGGTTCAGCCCAGCAGGGTCTCCAGCACCGCCATCCGGATGGCCACGCCGTTGCTGACCTGGCGCAGCACCAGCGACTGCGGACCGTCCGCGACCTCGTCGGTGATCTCCACGCCACGGTTGATCGGGCCCGGATGCAGCACCACCGCATCCTTCGCCGCGCGGCCCAGGCGGGCCTGGGTCAAGCCGTAGTCGCGGTGGTAATCCTCGAGCGAGGCGATCAGGCCTTCCTCCATCCGCTCGCGCTGCAGGCGCAGCATCATCACCGCGTCCACGCCGTCGAGCATGGCGTCGAAATCGTCGCCGACGGTGCAGCCGGCCAGGGTGCCGTCATCGGGCAGCAGCGACTGCGGACCGCATACCCGGATCTCGCCGGTGCCCAGCGTGCGCAGCGCGTGCAGATCCGAACGCGCCACGCGCGAATGCTTGACGTCGCCGACAATCAGCACCTTCAGCCGCGAGAAATCCGCGCCCTTGGCCTGGCGCAGGGTCAGCGCATCCAGCAGGCCCTGGGTGGGGTGCGCGCTGCGGCCGTCGCCGGCATTGACCAGGGTCGTGCCCTCGCCCGCCGCTTCGGCCAGCGCGTCCACCGCGCCGTCGTCGGCGTGCCGCACCACGAAGCCGCGCACGCCCATCGCTTCCAGGTTGCGCAGGGTGTCGCGCGCGGTCTCGCCCTTGCGGGTCGAGGAGGTGGAGGCGTCGAAGTTCAACACGTCCGCGCCCAGGCGCTGGGCGGCAATCTGGAACGAACTGCGCGTGCGGGTCGACGGTTCGAAGAACAGCGTGCACACCGTGGTGCCGTCGAGCAGGTTGCGGCGCTGGGTGCGACCGAGCGCGGTGTCGCGGATCTGGCCGGCGCGGTCCAGCAGGCGGCAGAGGGTTTCGCGGGGAAGACCATCCAAGGTCAGCAGGTGCCGCAGGCGTCCATCCGAATCGATTTGCTGGGTCATGGCTCAGTTCTGGAATGCAAGGGGCGGAACCGGGAAACCGGCGGTGTCGCCGCGCCCGGTGGGAAGTTGAAACAGGGGAAACCGGATATCGCGCCGGCGGCGCGGATCGAAAACGGAAAAAGCGTGGGGAGAACGCGGGCAGCACCCGGTCCGGGGCGAAGGGTCGCCACCTCGATCAAAGGGTCACCTGCGTGGCGTCCTGCGGCGCGGCCAGCCAGCGCTCGATGATCACCGCCGCCGCCACCGCGTCCAGCGCGGCGGCATCGCGCTTGCGCTTGCGGCCTTCGGCGCGATCCAGCGCGAACCGCTGCGACGCCTCGATGGAACTGGCGCGTTCGTCCACCAGCACCACCGGCAGTTTGTAGCGCGCGTGCAGTTCCCGCGCGAACGCCTGGGCGCGCTTGCGATTGGGTTGATCGCCGCCGTCCAGGGTCATCGGATCGCCAACCACCAGGCCATCCGGGCGCCATTCCGCATGCAGCCGATCGATGGCGGGCCAATCCGGTCCGTGCGCATGCACGTCCACCACCGCCAGCGCGCGCGCGCCGCTGCCGAAGGCGCTGCCCACGGCCACGCCGATGCGTCGCGCACCGACGTCGAATCCCAACACCGTGCCATCCAACTTCATGGCCGACTCCAGGAACGCCGACCGGACCACGCCGGCGGGCGGGTTTGCCTTCCGGGGACGGCGCGACGGTTCCGGCGACAGGGTTTCATGCGTGTCCGCTGTAGTCTGTGAGCCTGGTCATGTCTACACCAATCAGGCCTCCCGCCGCCTGCCAGCGTCGTTCCAGCGGCAATTCGAACAGCAGGCCGGCATCGGCCGGCGCGGTCAGCCAGGCGTTTTCGCCCAGCTCGAATTCCAGTTGACCCGCGCCCCATCCCGCGCAGCCCAGGGTGACGATGGCGCGTTCCGGGCCTTTGCCGGCGGCCATCGCTTCCAGGATGTCGCGCGACGTGGTCAGGTACAGCCCTTCGGCCACGGTGAGGGTGGAGTCCCAGGCCCGCGCGTCGTCGTGCAGCACGAACCCGCGTTCCGGATGCACCGGCCCGCCGTTCAGGACGATCTGCTCGCGCAATCCCTCGTCCGGGGTATCCAGCTGCATCTGCTGCAGCACCTCGCCCAGGGTGTACTCGGACGGGCGGTTGACCATCACTCCCATCGCGCCCTCGCCGTCGTGCTGGCAGATCAGGGTCACGCTGCGGGCGAAATTGGGATCATCCAAGGCCGGCGAGGCGATCAGCAGCTGGTTGGCGAGGAAGGTTTCGGCGGACATGGCGCCATTTTAGCCCGACCGCGCTACCCTGACCGCATGAGCGGATATTGCGACGTCGCCCCCGGCCACCCCGTCCACGGCCCCTACCACGACCAGGAGTACGGTTTCCCCCAACGGGAGGAAGCGGTCCTGTTCGAGCGCCTGCTGCTGGAAATCAACCAGGCCGGGCTCAGCTGGGAAACCATCCTGCGCAAGCGCGAGGGGTTCCGGCAGGCCTACCACGGCTTCGACGTGGACACCGTGGCCGCCTACGGGGACGCCGACCGGGAGCGCCTGCTGGCCGACCCCGGCATCATCCGCAACCGCCTGAAGGTGGACGCGGCCATCCACAACGCCCGGGTCATCCAGCAACTGCGCGGTTCCCATGGCGGTTTCGCCGCCTGGCTGGACGCGCACCACCCGCTCGGCAAGCCCGAGTGGATCAAACTGTTCAAGCGGACCTTCCGCTTCACCGGCGGCGAGATCACCGGTGAGTTCCTGATGAGCCTGGGTTACCTGCGCGGCGCGCACCGCGAAAGCTGCCCCGCGCACGCGCGCATCGCCGCGTTGTCGCCGCCCTGGCAGTCGGCGCGCTGATCCGCACGCGCCATCCGGTTGAAAACTGGTAAGCGCCGCTTACCACCTGGCGCTCAATCTTCCACGACGCCGTCCGATATCGGAAGGGTCAGGCCCGCATGGTCTGATTTCATGGTTGCGGGCATACTCCGGCCATCATCGCTACTCGGAGGAAAAGGCATGAAAGGAGTCGTGTTCACCGAGTTCATGGAGATGATGGACAGCCGGTTCGGGCCGGAGCTGACCGAGCGCGTGCTCGAGGCCGCGCACCTGCCCAGCGGCGGCATCTACACCGCCGTGGGTACCTATGACCACACCGAACTGCTGGCCCTGGTCGTGCAGCTCAGCCGCGAAACCGGCCTGCCGGCGGCGGAACTGGTGCGCGAGTTCGGCCAGTACCTGTTCGGGCGGTTCGTGAAGAGTTATCCGCGTTTCTTCGAGAACGTGCGGTCCTCCTTCGAGTTCCTGGAACAGGTGGACGACCACGTCCACGTCGAAGTGCTGAAGCTGTATCCCGGCGCCGAGCTGCCCAGCTTCAGCAGCAAGCGCGAGGACGATCGCCGCATGGTGTTCGACTATCGCTCCCGTCGTCCGCTGGGGGATCTGGCTGAGGGCCTCATCACCGGCTGCGCGGATCACTATGGCGAACGCCTGCGGATCGAACGCCTGCCGCTGGCCGCCGAAGAGGGCGGCACCGCAATCCGATTCCTGCTGACCCGGGTGGACTGAGCCGGTTCCATCCATGGACGAACTGCAACTGCTCAGACGGAGACTGGAACGCGAAAAGCAGGCCCGCCGCGCGGCGGAACTGTTCATCGAGGAAAAGAGCCTGGAGCTGTACGTCGAGCAGCAGAAGCGCGAGCAGGCATTCCATGCGCTGCGGGCGCAGACCGTCGCCACCAACACCCTCAACCGGCAGCTGCAGGAGGAAATCAGCCGCCGCATCCAGGCCGAAACGCTGGAGAGTTTCCTGGAACGCATCGTGCAGGGTCATCCGCTGCACAGCATCCTGGTCGAACTCACCCGCATGGTCGAAGCGCAGACGCCCGGAGGCCGCTGCTTCATCGCGGTGCACGCCGACGGCGAGCTTTTCCATGCCGACCGGCCCCTGCTGGAAGGACGCAATCCGGTCATCCAGGCACCGCTGGCCTGGTTGCCCGACAGCGCGCACGAGCAGCGCCAGATCCAGCTGGTGAACGACATCCGCCGGCATCCGGTCTGGCGCCGGCATTGCGACAGCGGGCTGCTGGAAGGCGTGCGCAACGCGTGGTCGGTACCGTTGACCACCACCCACGGCGAACACATCGGCGAATTCGCCCTGCATCCCCCGAGCGGGCGCCCGCCCACCGAATCGGAACTGGAGTGGATGATGATGATCAGCGGGCTCGCCGCGCTCGCCATCGGCCACCGCCAGCTCGCCGACAGCCTCAACCACCAGGCCCATCACGACGCCCTGACCGATCTGCCCAACCGCTTCCTGTTCCGGGATCGCCTCAACCAGGCCATCGCACATGCGCGCCGCGAGGAGCATCGGGTCGGCGTGCTGTTCCTGGATCTGGATGGTTTCAAGCACATCAACGACACCTTGGGCCACCAGCAGGGCGACAACGTGCTGATGGCCGCCACCCGGCGCATCCGCCGCCTGCTGCGCGAGACCGACACCCTCGCGCGGATGGGCGGCGACGAGTTCACCCTGATCCTGCCGGGCATGAAGAGCGTCGCCGACGCCACCCGGATGGCCGAACGCTGCCTGGAAACGCTGCGCCGGCCCATCCCGATCGACGGACACGAGTTGTACGTGACCGGCAGCATCGGCATCGCGCTGTTCCCGGACGATGCCCGCGACGCCGAGCAACTGCAACGCAACGCGGACGCCGCGATGTATCGGGCCAAGGCGCGCGGCAAGAACTGTTTCGAATTCTTCACCCCCGAACTGACCGCCGGCAGCCGCGAACTGCTGGACCTGCGCGCGGATCTCCACCACGCCCTGCAGGAAGGCCAACTGGCCCTGCACTACCAGCCGCAGTACCGCGCCGACGGCGTGCTGATCGGCTTCGAAGCGCTGATGCGCTGGAACCATCCGCGCCTGGGCGCCATCCCGCCGAGCCGCTTCATCCCCATCGCCGAGGAATCCGGGCTGATCCTGGCGATCGGACAATGGGCGCTGGAGCACGCCTGCCGGCAGATGGCGCGCTGGCAGCGCGCCGGTGTCGCCAACCTGCTGATGGCGGTCAATCTGTCCGCGGTGCAGCTCCAGCAGGAAGACTGGACCCGCACCGTCGCCCGCGTGCTGGACGCCACCGGCCTGCCGGCGTCGTCGCTGGAACTGGAATTGACCGAAAGCCTGGTGATGCAGGACATCCAGTCCACCGCCCGCCACCTGCGCGAACTGCGCGCGCTGGGCGTGCGCGTGGCCATCGACGACTTCGGCACCGGCTATTCGTCGCTCAACTACCTGCGCCAGCTGCTGGTGGACACGCTGAAGATCGATCGATCCTTCATCAGCGAAATCGACGCCGCCGCGGACGTCGGCCTGCACTATCCGATCATCCGCAGCATCATCGAACTCGGCCACAGCCTGGGACTCTCGCTGGTCGCCGAAGGCGTGGAAACCGAATTCCAGGCCACCACGCTGCGCGATCTGGGGTGCGACGGCCTGCAAGGCCACCTGTTCGCTCCCCCCATGCCCGCCAGCGACTGCGAAGCCCTGCTCCGCCAGCTCCGCGCCCTGCCGTAGGAGTGGCGTGCGCCATCTACGGCACAGCGCCATACCGCATGACACACCGATCATATGACCTAACCCTTCCCCCGCCCGCGGGGGAAGGTGCCGAAGGCGGATGGGGGCAAATCCGCCGATCTGACATCCTCTTCTCATCAAGCGTCAGTCGCCTTCCGCCGCGAACACAAACAGGACGCCACCGGCACACCCGCATTCCCGACCACCCACCCTACACAGCAGGAAGCACCGCCACACAATCGGCATCCAGCTTCAGATCCGCCAGCGCATCCGCGCGGGTCTGTCCGCGATTGAGCAAGGCGATCGGTTTGCCTGCCTCATGCGCGATGCGGGCAAAGCGGAAACCCGAATAGACCATCAGCGAAGAACCGACCACCAGCAGCGCCTGCGCGACATCCAGCGCCGCCAGCGCCCTTTCATAGCGATCCCGCGGCACGTTCTCGCCGAAGAACACCACGTCCGGCTTCAGCATCCCGCCACAGGCTTCGCACGACGGCACCCGGAACCGGCTGAAATCCAGCCCCTCCAGATCCGCGTCGCCGTCCGGTGCGGTCGCCGCCTCCAGTCCGTGCCAATCCGGATTGGCCTCGTGCAGACGATCCTGCAACGCCGCGCGCGACGACACCGCGCGGCAGCCCAGGCACACCACCTGATCGATGCGCCCATGCAGATCGATCACGTCGCGACTTCCCGCGCGCTCGTGCAGACCATCCACGTTCTGGGTCAACAACTGCGACAGCCGCCCGCCCTGCCATGCCGCCAGGGTCCGGTGCGCCGCGTTGGGCTGCGAACGCGCCATCCGCGGCCAGCCCACGAAGCTGCGCGCCCAGTAACGCGCGTTGGTCAACGGCTCGCCGGTGAACGCCTGGTATGTCACCGGTGGCGTACGTTTCCACTGCCCATCGGCATCGCGATAGTCCGGAATCCCGGACGCCGTGCTGCACCCCGCGCCGGTCAGCACGAACACGCGCTCGAACGGAACCAGCCAGTCGCGCAGGCGCTCGGCGGCTTCGACATGCGGTGCGGCAAGGGCAATCGACATGCCGTCATCATACGGCGGAAAACCGCCGGGCCCGGCCCCCGCTTTCCGGCGCGGCCTCGCCGCGCGTCACCGGATGTCAGACCTCGAGCACCGCCGCGCCCACCCGCTTCCGGCTCTCCATGTCCCGATGCGCGTCCACGATCTCGTCCAATGCATAGACGTAGCGGGGTTTCACGTCCACGACGCCACGCGCGATGACATCGAACAGATCCGCGGCGCCACGTTCCAGCGCCTCCCGGCCTTCGGTATAGGTAGGCCGGATGGGCCAGGTCACATGCAGCGATTTCGGCGCCAGCAGGAAAGGATCCAGCGGCGGCGGGTCACCCGAGGCCTTACCGAAAGCCACCAGCGTGCCGCGCGGCCGCAGCGCATCGAGCGAAGCCCGGAAGGTATCGCGCCCCACCGCGTCGAACACCGCCGCGACACCCTCGCCATCCGTCAAGGCACGCGCCTCGGCGGCGAAGTCGCCTCGGGTGCGGTCGATGACCTCGGCGCAGCCGGCCCGACGCGCGGCGTCGGCCTTCGCGCCGTCCGACACCGTGCCGATGACCCGTATGTCCAGCGCCGTCGCCCACTGCGCGAACAACAGTCCCAGGCCGCCCGCCGCCGCATGGAACAGCACCGTGTCGCCGGCCTGCAGCGGCATGACCTCCTTCAGCAGCATGCGCGCGGTGACACCGCGCAGGAACGAGGCCGCGGCCTGCTGATCACTGATCCCGTCGGGGATCCGGACCACGCGATCCGCTGGATAGGTACGCGCCGTGGCATAGGCTCCCAGGGGGCCGTCCGCGTAGACCACGCGGTCGCCTAGGGCGAGCCCATCCACCTCGGCACCCAGCGCCTCCACCACCCCGGCACCCTCATTGCCCAGCACGGCGGGGAACGCGGGAACCGGAAACGTTCCGCGACGGAAATACACCTCGACGAAGTTCAAGCCGATGGCCGTGTGCCGTATCAACACCTCACCGGGACCGGGCGCCGGCTTGTCGATGGATTCGATACGCAGTGTTTCAGGTGGACCGTAGGCGTGGATGCGCGCGGCGCGTTCGGTGGCGTGGGGCATGTGATAGGTTTCCGCGAAGTGGCTCGAACGCGAAAACTACCGGCGGACACCGCCGGTTCTCTCCCCGCAATATGTCGCCCGACCGGCACAATGCCGGCCAAGGAATCCCGCGTGGACATGGCAACCGCCGAACTGGATCAGGTGGACCGGCAGCTCGTCGAACTCCTGCGCCGCGACAGCCGCCAACCGGTACTGGCGCTGGCCCGCGCGGTCGGGCTGTCACGCAGCGCGGTGCAGGACCGGCTGGCCCGCCTCAAGCGCAACCGCGTCATCAAGCGCTTCACCATCGACACCACCGACCCGGTGGATCTCCCCGGCGCGCGCGCCTACTTCTTCGTCCGCATCGAAGGCCGCCCGTGCAACCGCCTGCTCCCCAGCCTCACCGGCCTGCCGGAAGTGGAAGCCTGCGATCACGTCTCCGGCCCGATGGATGCCGTACTCACCGTCCGCGCCGCCGACCTCGCCGCATTCAGCGCGCTGCGCGAGCGGATCGTGGCGATGCCGGGGATTGTCAGTGTGACGGTGGCGCCGGTGTTGAGGCAGCATCTCCAAAGCGGCACGGGCATGCCAGGAGCTTTATCGGTGTTTCAGGCCGAAGTTGCCGGCACCAGGAACGAAATCAGGTAAAGCAGGATCCCCAGCAACAGGATGGCCCAGCAGATACCGCCGACGACGATCCCGAGCCAGTTCCAGGCATTGAATCCATCCTCGTCCCGATAGACCGCGGCGTCGACGAACTGGTTGTAACGGCGCGCCTTCGCATTCATGGGCAACAGCGGCAACACCGACAACGGAAACAACAGCCACAAGGGCGCGGGCAACAGTATCGTCAGTTCCAGCAGGACATAGGCGATCGCCAGCAGGCCCGCCGGCGCCTTGCGCTCCTGCGTGTTGCCGGCGGAGATTCGATTGATCGCCCGGAAACAGGCGTAGGCATAGAAGATGCCGAATATCGAACGCCAGGCGGGGTTCATCCGGCTGCGGTCATGCCGCTTGACCGCACGCCAGTTGCGATAGAACCACCAGACGACATACCAGCCTAGGGTGAACACCATCATCACCACCAGCTTCGAGGCCGGTGGCGCCAGAAAGAAGGGCTTGGCCCGGACGGCCAGCCGTTCCTCGATCACCCCATCAGGCGCGCGATAGGGGCTGCTGTCGTGGCCGGCATCCATTCCGTCAGTGGGCCCGCCTCAACGCACTTCCGCCACTTCCACCCCATCCAGTCCCTGCGCCAGGGTGCGGGCGTCGCCGCCCTGGGAGAGTTTGATGCGCAGGCGGACTTCGTTCTGGGAGTCGGCGTAGCGCAGGGCGTCCTCGTAGGAGATTTCGCCGGCCTGGTACAGCTCGAACAGGCTCTGGTCGAAGGTCTTCATGCCGAGGTTGGTGGATTCCTTCATCACTTCCTTCAGCTTGTGGATCTCGCCGTCGCGGATGTAGTCCTGGACCAGCGGGGTGCCGAGCAGGATTTCCATCGCCACCCGGCGGCCCTTGCCGTCGGGGGTCGGGATAAGCTGCTGCGCGACCACGCCCTTGATGTTGAGCGAGAGGTCCATCAGCAACTGGGTGCGGCGGTCTTCCGGGAAGAAGTTGATGATGCGGTCCATCGCCTGGTTGGCGTTGTTGGCGTGCAGGGTGCACAGCACCAGGTGGCCGGTTTCGGCGAAGGCGATGGCGTGGTCCATGCCTTCGCGGGTGCGGACTTCGCCGATCATGATCACGTCCGGCGCCTGGCGCAGGGTGTTCTTCAGCGCGGCATCCCAGCTGTCGGTGTCGATGCCGACTTCGCGCTGGGTGATGATGCAGCCTTCGTGCTTGTGCACGAATTCGATCGGATCCTCGATGGTGATGATGTGGCCGGTCGAGTTCTGGTTGCGATAGCCGATCATCGCCGCCAGCGAGGTGGATTTACCCGTGCCGGTGGCGCCGACGAAGATGATGATGCCGCGCTTGGTCATCGCCAGCGTCTTGATCACCGGCGGCAGGTTCAGTTCCTCCACCGTCGGGATGCGGGTCTCGATGCGGCGCAGGACCATGCCGACCTGGTTGCGCTGGTAGAAACAGCTCACGCGGAAGCGGCCGACGCCGGCCACGCCGATGGCGAAGTTGCACTCGTGGGTCTTTTCGAACTCCTCGCGCTGGGCCGGCGTCATCACGTTCAGCACCAGGTCGCGCGACTGCTGCGGCGTCAATGGCGTCTGGGTGATGGGCGAAATCTTGCCGTGGACCTTGATCGACGGCGGCATGCCGGCGGTGATGAACAGGTCCGACGCCTTCTGGTGCGCCATCAGCTTGAGGAAGGAGGTGAAGTCGATGCTGCTCATGGGGTGGCTCCCTGTGGGAGCCGGGACGAGGAATTGGAGATGGGGGATTCGCATCCCGTCTCGGCTCTTGATCCCGGCTATTGCGAATCTCTAATCCCGAATCTCGTATCCCGGCATTTATTCGAACAACCGCTTTTCCTTCGCGTATTCCTTGGCCTGCTGGCGGGTGACCAGGCTGCGCTTGACCAGATCCTGCAGGTGCTGGTCGAGGGTCATCATGCCGTACTGCTGTCCGGTCTGGATGGAGGAATACATCTGCGCCACCTTGTCCTCGCGGATCAGGTTGCGGATGGCGGGGGTGCCGACCATGATTTCCCAGGCCGCGGTACGACCGCCGCCGACCTTCTTCAGCAGCGCCTGGCTGATGACCGCGCGCAGCGACTCGGACAGCATCGAGCGGACCATCGGTTTCTCGCCGGCCGGGAATACGTCGATGATGCGGTCCACGGTCTTGGCCGCCGAGCTGGTGTGCAGGGTGGCGAACACGAGGTGGCCGGTCTCGGCGGCGGTCAGCGCCAGCCGGATGGTTTCCAGGTCGCGCAACTCGCCCACCAGGATGTAATCGGGGTCTTCACGCAGCGCCGAACGCAGCGCCTCGTTGAAGCCGTGCGTATCGCGGTGCACTTCGCGCTGATTGATCAGGCATTTCTGCGAGGTGTGCACGAACTCGATGGGGTCCTCGACGCTGAGGATGTGCCCGTACTCGTTCTTGTTGATGTGGTCGATCATCGCCGCGAGGGTGGTCGACTTGCCAGAGCCGGTCGGACCGGTCACCAGGATCAGGCCCTGCGGCTGCGCGATCAGGTCGCGGAACAGCGGCGGACAGCCCAGGTCTTCCAGGGTCAGCACTTCGGAGGGAATGGTGCGGAACACCGCGCCGGCGCCGCGGTTCTGGTTGAAGGCGTTGACGCGGAAGCGGGCCAGGCTGGGAATCTCGAACGAGAAGTCCACTTCCAGGAATTCTTCGAAATCGCGGCGCTGCTTGTCCGACATGATGTCGTAGACCAGCGAATGGACCTGTTTGTGGTCCAGGGCCGGGATGTTGATGCGGCGGACGTCGCCGTCGACGCGGATCATCGGCGGCAGGCCTGCCGACAGGTGCAGGTCCGATGCCTTGTTCTTGACCGAAAACGCCAACAGTTCGGCGATATCCATACGTTTGCCTTCCCCCGAAATAGTGCTGCAAAACTGGAACGATGCTGCCCCGAAGGGCAGTATAGCGCTCCCCAATGACCTTCCAACCGCCCCCGGATGACGTTCGCCGACACCCTTCGCGATATCCGTCAACGTATTGAAAACGCTGCGGAAGTCGCGCTCCGGCCAGCCCCCCGTCTGCTGGCCGTGTCCAAGACCCAGCCCGCCTCGGCGGTGGCCGCGCTGGCGGCCGCCGGCCAGCGGTCGTTTGGCGAGAATTATGTGCAGGAAGCGGCCACCAAGGTCCGTGAACTGGTCGAGCTTTCACTGGATTGGCATCTGATCGGCCACCTGCAATCCAACAAGGCCGACCTGGCCGCGGTGCTGTTCGACTGGGTGGAGACCGTCGACCGCGCCAAGCTGGTCACCGCGCTGGCGCGCCATCGGCCGGCGGACCGGCCCCCGCTGAACGTGCTCATCCAGGTCAACATCGACGACGAGGCCAGCAAGCACGGCTGTGCGCCGGAGGATGTCCCCGCCCTCGCCGCCGCCGTGGCCGCCGAACCGTGCCTGCGCCTGCGCGGCCTGATGTGCATCCCGACGCCGCATGCGGATCCCGAACTGCGCCGCCCGGCCTTCGCGCGCATGAAGGCGTTGTGCGACGCGCTGGCCGCCACGCATCCGGAGGTGGATACGTTGTCGATGGGCATGAGCGACGACTACCCCGTCGCCATCGCCGAAGGCGCGACCCAGATCCGTATCGGTACCGCGTTGTTCGGGCGTCGGCCGGGCTGATCCGCGATCGCTTCGACGCTGCTCCCGCGCGTGCGGCGAGGCTCGATGGCGGCCGCGTCTGGAGCACGTGATTCGCATGCATCCCGCTTGCCCCCATCCGCCCCCGTATCAAGTACGGGGCAGGCTCTTCGGGCAACTTCCTCCGCAAGCGGGGAAAGGGTTGGCGTCCCGATTGCGGCAACGAAGTACGAAGTCGGGCCCCTCGCCCGCTCGCGAAGGAGGCCGGGGGTGGGCCGTGTCCGGCGCACGCCACCCAACCAAGCCGGCCTTGCGCGAAAGGATCCACTCGCCAACGCAAACCCCGCGCCATGCCGACGCCCCGGATGGGAGCGCCATCCCGGCGGCGAATCGTCGCGGTGATTTCCCCCTTCACGGCGACGATTCACGACCGGCGGCAGCTGCCACCATCCATCTGATCGTGATTGGGCGCATGGCCCGGCGGCCGACGAACGTGGCCGTCATCACCTGTCCTCGCCATCGAGCGCAATGGGCACCGCGCGCTCTTCGATTGTGCCCGGACAGTCCTCTCGCCATCGGGGCCGGGCATTCCGTCGGTCGGCGGTCCCCACCGCCTCCCATCGTCCTGGCCGGCGCAAGGGTTGCGCCTCGTGTTCGGCGCGCCCCGACGCGAGGCGCGTATGTTCGTGGTTCGAACGCCGGCCGTCTTTAGGAACTCTCCGAAAAACCGGGATTCCGCCTTTTCCGCGTGAGGGGACATGCGCCACCCGGCCACGCTGAATCCCACGTGCCGCCGGCCCGCCATTTAGGACGATTCCGATGCCGGTACGGAAGACGCGGATGGAGAATCGCCTCACTTTCGAAGGGCGCGTCCGGAACGCACGCACACCGGGGAACCGGGAGCGACGAGCGCCCCCCTCCCGACGGCTCCGGAAGTCCCGCGGGACGGGGCCGCGTCCCATCCACTCCCCGCTTCAACGAGGTCCATGTGAAAGCACATCGCCCGCCATCCTCACGCGCGTGGCTCCTGCCAGTCCTGCTGGGCATCGCCGGACTGCCGACCGCCGCCGAGGCGGGCTGTAATCCCTGGGACAACAATGGAGTCGACCTGGCCCAGACCATCACCGCGCCTGCCGGTACGGTCACGCTGGCCCATGTCCCCATTGGCCAGGTGATGGCCAAGGTGCAGATCCGCCTCGCGGGCGGCTCGGCCAATTTCCATTGCACCACCGATTCCGTCTACAGCATGGCGGTTGCGAGCATGTCCCTGCCGCCGTCCGCTCAATCCAATGTCTACGAGACGTCCGTGGAGGGCGTGGGCGTGCGCATCGGGTACCACGGCGCCTACCTGGGCGGCTGGCCCACCATCCGCTATCCCCCGTTTGAAAGCAGCGAATACGTCTATGGCAGCGTGGTCAGCGTCCCCAACTATGCCGATGTCGAGTTCATCCGCACCGGCATGGCGGTGGGCAAAGGCCGCGTCGCCTTCAACTATCGCGCCGACCTGCGCGTTCCCACCGCCGTGGAGACGGTGGTCCCGATCAGCGGCACCAACCTGCAATTCAATCTCACCCAGAACAGCTACTACGGCGCCTGTGTCTCGAACCTGCCCGCCCAGGAAGTCCGCATGGGCGAGGTGATGACATCACGTATCCAGTCTGGCGATGCGGTAGCCAAGGGGTTCTCGTTCACCGTCGATTGCGACGGCATGAACGTGGCTTCCGCCCCGACGGTGAAGGTCTATTTCGAAGGCGATGCCGCCAAGGACGGATGGCTGAATCTGCAAGACGCGGGAAAACCCGGCATTGCGGCGGGCGTGGGCATCGAGCTGCTCAGCGACAAACACGTCGCCCTGCCGTTCGCCCGCGAGCGCGCCATTCCGATGGACTGGAAAAGCAAGCTGCCCAATGGCCATCGCTACGGCTTCTCCGGCACCGCGCGCTACGTGCCCAGCGGTGACATGGTCACGCCCGGCCAGGCCGATGCGCATCTGGTGTATGTGCTGGAATACAACTGAGTCCCAACGTCGGGGGTTTGCGGGACTTCCGTACGTCTCCCCTTTGCAACGCATGCGGGAACGCCCATGCATTTCCCCCTTGCGGCGCACGCGGAAACACCGTGCATCCTCCCCCCTTTGCAAAAGGGGGACCGAGGGGGATTGGCTCTTTCCGACACCCCGCGCAAATCCCCCGTCACCCGCTGCGCGGATGCCGCCCCCCCTTTTTCCAAAGAGGGCTCTGCGCTCTGAAGAGGTCATCCGGAACGCGCTCACGCAGGGGCTCAGAAGTAATACACCTCGAACAACGCCGCCGCATTGAATGCCCCGAGGGTCGGGGTGGAGGTACGCCAGTACAGCCTGGCCAGGAAATCCTGGGTGCTCACGCGCTGCTCGGTCAGTTCCACCAAGCGGAAACGCTTGTTGAATTCCAGCGGCGTGGCGCTGCCCTCCTTGAACAGGCGGATGCCGACCGACGGGTTGTCGCTGGGCACCAGGGTGACCCTGTCGGGATCCAGCGTGCCGCTGACCACGGCCAGCTGCGCGTTCAAACCATAGCGGCTGTCGCAATCCTTGGTCGCGGTGACGGTGAACGGCCTCTCCCTGACTTGCGCGCCCTGCACCGCCCCATGCGGCGCGACGGAGCCGAAATCGACGCTCATATTCCCCAGCCGCGATTCGCAGGCCACGTAACGCAGCTGGTCCAGATTAGTGATGTTGATCCTGAAATTGCGGCCGGGTGTGCCGTTCAGGCCGCCGCTGCCATCCAACTGGAACACGGGCATGGACGCAATGGTCGTCATGTTGCCGTCCTTGCCTGCGCTGGGCGCGCTCTTCTTCAGCAGGAATACGCTGAACCTCAGCGTTGCGGTCTGCGCCTTGGACGGGCAGCCGCTGATGCCTGCCCACGACGATTCGTTGTTCTGGCAGGTTTTGTTATCGGAAAAATTGAACAGCGCCGTGGACAGCGGCACGCGGTAATACCCTGCACCCTGCTGCATGGTTCCGGAGTGGTAATCCTGTATGCCGCTGCCGTTGTCCAGACGGACCCCCATTTCCAGATCCTTGCCCAGCGCGCTTTGGTTGGGGTCCCCGGGGCTCAGGTAGAACCAGACCCGTTCGGCAGTCGCTACCAGGTTCTGCCAACAGGTCACCTGCATGACGTACTCGGGCGAGCGCCACAGGACCGTCCCCTTGGGCAATGAGGTCGCCACTGCAATCGGCTCACTGATCGGCTCGTTATGGACACCTTGCCCCGACCAACCAACAATGTATTGCTGGCCGTTGTACTCCTGATGGATTGGGGTGGCGTCCTTCAGGCAGGACAGCGCAAACGCCTGGGGCGCCGAGGCCATCAGCAGGGCCAGCGCCATCAGCCGGGTGATCGGATGCATCTTCATTACTCCTTCGTGGGGCGTAGTTCGGGGCCGCCGTGGCTGCGCACGCCGGGAGACAAGAAGGCCGCATGGGGCCGGCGGTGGCCGCCGTCGCTGACCCATCGGTAGTACACCCGTGCGGGACGGCAGTCCGAGGCAGCCAAGGGTTGGGACGAGAACGGCGGCAGCATCAGGTGTTCGACGGCGGGACCGCAGTCGCCGCCGGCCGCATCGACAAGCGCGACCTCGCTGAGGGTCAGGTAATAGGGCGAGGGATTGTGGGCGGTGACGCGTCCGCCTTCGGCCTCCGTGGACATCTCCCAGACCAGACTGGCGATGGCCTCATCGGGTGTGGACGCCAGCGCGGGGCGGTAGAACAGCTTGAAATGGTGGCGATAGGCCAACTGCAGGTTGTTTTCCTGTCGCGCGGCGGGCGGCACGTCCAGCACGCTGAGCACGAAGTAGCTTTCGCGATCCTGTGGCAGGCCTGCGCCCTGGTAGAACAGTTCCGTGCTGGCGCGGCCGCCCGGCGCGATCCGCAGCAGCGGCTTCGACACGGCGATCGGCAGTACCCGATCGACGTCCGCGTCCCCCTCGCCCCAGGCCAGCGATACCTGCACCAGCGCGGGCGCATCGCCCTCGTTGACGATCGCCACCGGCGCGCGCACGCCGGACAGGAAGAAGCGGTTGCGTCCCTCGAAGGACAGCTCGGCCCGCGCGTCGCGCACGGGCAGCATCAGGCACAGCAGGCCGACGCACAGCCATCCCATGCGCGTGGCGCGTGCGCGGCGGTTCTTTTGTCGATGCTGGACTGGATGCATGGAGGTTTCGGTATCGGGCGGACGGAGGCTCCACCGTCGCGGCATGTCGAACGCGCGGGTGGCGGACTTCCTGCTGCATGCCCGCGCTTCGCTTTATCGCGATCCGCATCGAGCCTTGCTGAAAACGGGGAACAGAGGTGGCCCGCCGGCACGCCGCACGTCGTTCCACGACAGGTGAATGCGAATGCCCGCGCACCTTATGGGTCGCTACCGGAATGGCTCCATAGGAAGTTTCCTAATTCCCGCACCCTCGACAGGATTTCTAACATCCGCCCACGTATTGCGCTCGAAAGGCCCGTCATCAGGAGCTTTTCCAGAATTTTCGGACGAATCCTATTCGACCAACAAGGCGACCAACTCACACTTGCGACTCCTTTCCACCAACCAACAAAAGGAACCGCAACATGTCCAAATCCCTCAAGGGTCTTCTGGTGCTGGCGCTGGCCGGCGCAGCCGCCAATTCGGCGATGGCCGCCGATGGCCAGATCAGTTTCACCGGCAAAGTCATCGCTTCGGCCTGCAAGGTCGATGATGGCAAAGGCGGCAAGGAAAAGCCGGACATCAAGGTCGACATGGGCACCGTGACCTCGGAGAGCATCACCAACGAGCCCACCAGTGTCAGCTTCAACGCCGTCAAGAACATCAGCATGACGCTGGAATGCGGCGAAGTGGGCACCGCCAAGAAGCTGCACATGTACTTCCGTCCGAACGAAGGCACCGGCCTGGACGCCAACGGCACGCTGAAGGTCACCGGCGGCGCCACCAACGTCGCCATCGCCCTGCTGGACGGCAACAACCAGAAGATCGATCTGAGCAACGCCGGCTACGCCGCCATCTCGGATCTGACCGAGATCGCCGGCTCCACCCCGACGATGCACACCACCAACCTGAGCCTGGGTGCCGCCTACGTGAAGACGGGCGCGACGATCACCGAAGGTCGCGCCGACGCCACCCTGCCGTTCGTCCTGGAATACCACTGAGTCCGGGAGGGAGGAGAGGGCTCCCCTCTCCTCCCCGTTTGGCTTCTTTTTCCTTCCTCATTCAACGACGCATTGCCATGAAACTCTTGTTCCCAGCCGCCCGCGCGGCATTGGTCGGCAGCCTGCTGATGCTGTCGTCGCTGGCTCAGGCCGGCATCACCGTCGAGGGTACCCGCGTCATCATGAGCGCGCCCGCGCAGGAAGCCGCCATCACGGTGGGCAACCCCGGAGCGCAGGACGTGATGATCCAGTCCTGGCTGGAAGCCGGCGACGACGCCGCCGCCTCCGCCGATCTGCCGTTCGCGATCACGCCCTCGCTGGGCCGCCTGGCCTCGGGCAAGCAGCAGACGCTGCGCATCTTCTATCAGGGCGAGGGCCTGCCGACCGATCGCGAATCGGTGTTCTGGCTGTCGGTGCAGGAAATCCCGCCCAAGGCCAAGGAAGAAAACACCCTGCAATTGGCCGTGCGCCAGCGCCTGAAAGTGTTCTATCGCCCCGCCCGCCTGACCGGTACGCCGGAGGCCGCCGCCCAGCAGATCCAGTGGCGGCTGGTGGAAAGCGCCGGCAAGCCCGCGCTGGAAGCCCGCAACGCTTCGGCCTATCACGTGTCGCTGGTCAGCGCGACCCTGGACAACGGCCGCTACAAGGGCGACACCCGCATGGTGGCGCCGGGCGCCACGGAAATCTTCGCGCTGAATGGCGCCGCGGGCCGCCCCACCGGCACCACCGTGACCTATGAAGTCGTCAACGACTATGGCGGCGTCACGGCATTGAGCGGTGCGTTGAACCGCTGATACGCCGCGTCGCCTGCGACGCCGGGTCGATGAAATCCCCGGCGTCTCCCACCCCACGATTTCCACAGATGCCTTGGCTGCGGCCAGGCCAGGAGGCTCCACCCATGCCCCGCTCCCGCAGAAAGACCAAACTGAGCCTGGCGCTGCGCTCCGGCGCATCCTGCCTGAGCCTGCTGGGCCTGTACGCCCCGGTGGCGCTGGCGGGCGGCGACGCCGGCGCCGACATGGCCGGCGGGCTGGGCGGCGAGATGGAATTCAACATGCACTTCCTCCAGCGCAGCGGAGGCGGTGGCGCGGACCTGCGTTACTTCGAGCAGGGCAACGCGCTGGCGCCGGGCAGCTACCGGGTGGACGTGTACCTCAACCTGGCGCTCAAGCAGCGGCGCGAGATCCTGTTCTCCCCCAATGCGCAGGGGCACGTGCTGCCGGTCATCCCGCTGGGCCTGCTGAAGGATCTGGGCGTGGACGTGGCGCGCCTGCGCGAGGAAGGCCTGATTGCGGCTGACGCCAATGATCACACCGTCATCGACGTGGCGGCCCTGCTGCCGGGCGCGCGCGCCGAGTTCGATCCCAACCAGCTCGCGCTGATGATCAGCATTCCCCAGGCCTACGTGCCGCGCGCCTCGCGCGGCTACGTGGATCGCTCCCTGTGGGACACCGGCGTCAACGCCTTCCACGTCAACTACCAGGCCAACTTCAGCCGCAACAGCTACCAGGGCAACAGCAGCGATTACCGCCATGTGTCCCTGCGCAGCGGCCTGAACCTGGGCGGCTGGCGGCTGCGCAACGATGCCTCCTTCAGCGACAGCAACGGCCAGCGGCATTTCCGCAGCCAGCGCACCTTCGTCGAGCGCGACATCGCCCGCTGGAACAGCAAGCTGGCGGTGGGCGATCTGTATACCCCCGGCGACGTGTTCGACAGCCTGCGCTTCCGCGGCGTGCAGCTGTCCACCGACCAGGGCATGCTGCCGAGCGATCTGAACGGCTACGCCCCCATCGTGCGCGGCATCGCCGAGACCAACGCCACGGTGGAAGTCCACCAGAACGGCTACGTCATCTACTCCACCGCGGTGAGCCCCGGCGCGTTCGAGATCCGCGACATCTACCCCAGCGGCTCCAACGGCGACCTGCTGATCAAGGTGCTGGAATCGGACGGCCGGGTGCGCGAGTTCACCCAGGCCTACGCGGCGCTGCCGGTGATGGTCCGCCGCGGCAACCTGCGCTACAGCGCGACCGCCGGCGAGTACCGCAGCGGCACCGACCTGGACACCCCGGGTTTCGTGCAGGGCACGCTGGTCTACGGCGCCACCGACAACCTGACCACCTACGGTGGCGCGCAGGTGGCCGAGGACTTCCAGGCGCTCAATCTGGGCGTGGGCGTCAACTCGCGCCTGGGCGGCCTGTCGCTGGACGTCACCGGCAGCCGCTCGCGCCTGCCCAACGGCCAGACCGACCAGGGCTACAGCGCGCGCTTCCTGTACGCCAAGACGCTGACCGGCACCCATACCACCCTGACCATGGCCGGCTACCGCTACTCCACCGAGGGTTACCGCACCTTCGGCGAGCACGTGCAGCAGGTGGCGCGGCCGGACGACTGGGATTTCCGTACCCAGAAGAGCCGGCTGGATTTCAACGTCAACCAGCAGTTCGGCTCACGCGGTTCGCTGTACCTGAGCGCGGGCGACACGCGCTACTGGAACTCTCCCGGACGCACCCGCAATTACCAGTTCGGCTACAGCGGCCGCTGGAGATTCGCCAGCTACAACCTGGCGCTGGCACGGACCCGCGACGATTCGTCGAGCCTGGCGTCCAGCCGATCCGACACCCAGTTCACCGCCTCGGTGAGCATCCCGCTGGGCGGGCGCGGCCTGCGCGGGCGCACCCACAACCTGTACGCCAGCAGCGTTTCCTCCCGCGACGGCAACGACAGCGTGCAGGCCGGCCTGTCGGGTTACCTGGACGCGGGCAACACGGTCAACTATTCCCTGCAGGCCAGCCGCCAGGAAGGCAGCGACACGACGGCCAGCGCCAGCGTCGGCTGGGACGCGCCGCTGGCGCGCCTGAGCGGCAGCTACGCCTACGGCGACGGCTCCCGCCGCGCCGACTTCAACGCGTCCGGTTCGCTGGTGGCGCATCGCGGCGGCGTGACCCTGGGCCAGCCGGTCGGCGAGACCTTCGGCCTGATCGAAGTGCCCAAGGCGCGCGGCGTCGGCGTGACCGGCTGGAACGGCGTGCGCACCAACCGGCGCGGCCATGCGGTGGTGCCGTACCTGCAGCCCTACCGGCTGAACAACCTCAACCTGGATACCCAGACGCTGGGCAGCCAGACCGACGTGGGCGAAAGCGCGATGCAGCTGGTGCCCACCCGCGGCGCGGTGGTGCGCGCCCGTTACAACGTCGAAACCGGCCGTCGCGTGCAACTGCGGCTGCAACAGGCCGACGGCAGCGCGCTGCCGTTCGGCGCGATGGTCTACGACCTCAACGACAAAACCCTCGGCATGATCGACAACCAGTCGCGCGCCCTGGTGTTCGGCGTGGGCGATGAAGGCCGCCTGGACGTGCGCTGGAACGGCGGCGCGTGCACGGTCGACTACCGCCTGCCTCCCGCCAATCCGGCCCTCACCTACGAGCGCCTGGATCTGGTGTGCCACCTCAAACAGGAGCAGTGATATGGCTCGGATATTCAAACGCTGGCGGCCCGTGATGTCCGCGCTGGCCTTGCTGATGCTGGCCGCGCAGGCGCAGGCCGCGTGCACGTGGGACAGAAAACCATCGGAAACGCTGACCGTGACCCTGCCCGCCACATTGATCATGAAGAAGGCGGCCATTGGCGGCGTCCTGGCCCGGGTGCGGCAGGACATGGGCACGTATACGTTCAGCTGCAGCTATATGGATACCAACTGGTTGCGGATAAGCACCGCGGGCCTGACCCCCGTCCCCGGTTTCAGCAATGTCTACGAGTCGGGAGTCACCGGCGTCGGCATCCGTTTCGGTTTCGGCACTGAAAACTTCGCCTATCCCCTGTGGTACACGGACTTCGAGGACCTTTACGGCATGCCGGCCGGCTCGGTCGGCTCGATGCCCGGCAACCGGGTCTTCATCGACTTCATCCGTACCGCCAGGGGCGTGGGTTCGGGGACCGCGAGGACGCCGCTGTCGGCCACCTACACGATGGTGGGCGGGAGCCAGGCGCCCCGCATCATCAAATTCGCCGCGTCTGCACCCACCGTCGAACTGGAAAACAGCATCTACTTCACCGGTTGCGCGGCCGACACGCCTACCCACGAGGTCCCGCTGGGCACGGCCATGACCACCCAGATCGCCGAAGGCCGGGCGCCCTGGCGGGACTTCTCCTTCGAGCTCCGCTGCCTGGGCCTGAGCCCCGCACAGCCGCTGCCGGTGAAGATCTACTTTGACGGCACGCTCAGCAGTGGCCTGGTCAAGCTCCAGGATGCCGGACAGAGCGGCGTGGCCAAGGGCGTGGGCATCGCCGTCACCGACAAGAACGGAAACGCCCTGCCTTTCACCAAGGCAGCCGCGATCCCCCTGGAATGGCAGCGCAGCGAGAGAGGGGAGGACCCGGCAGAGGTCTATCTGCTCTCGGGACGCGCGCGTTATGCCAAGGCGAGCGGCACGGTCGTGGCCGGCCGCGCGGATGGCGTCATCACTTACGTACTGGAATACAACTGAGCTCCCTCCCGCCCAGGATTCCCGCCACGGGAACCTGGCGCGCTCTTTCCGGAAGAAGAGATTCAGGGAGATTTGCTTTTCACTCCAAGGCAGATCCCCATCCTCCGCGTCATGGAGGCCGCCCTCCTTTGATCAGCCATTCAGGTTGAATGGTTTTTCAAAGGGGGGCATTTTTTTCGATCCGCTGGTTCAGGCCGGGCGCCCCACGGGACTGGATTACCCCGTTGCGGCCAATGCCGCTTCCAGTGAATGCAATGCGGCTTCCACGTCGCCAGCCACGTGTTCATCCAGTCCACCGGTGCGGATGCGTTCTTCCAGTTGCTCAAACCGCGCAATCAGATCGGTCATCTGCATCATCGCCATCGCCCCGCGCATCCGATGCAGGGTGGCGACCACATCGCCGGACCGGTGCGCCGCGAGCGCGTCCCGGGCCCGGGCGATGTCATCGCGCATGGCCTCGTTGAACAACCCGGTGAACCCGGAAGGCAGTTGCGTTTCGTCGCTGTCGGACAGCGGCTCCGGCGCCGTCGCCTTCTTCGGGGCGTCGCTGCGCAGGTGCCGGTAAAGCGCACGCAATCCAATCGGCTTCACCAGCCAGGCATTCATGCCCGCGTCCCTGCACTTGGCCTCCTCCTCGCGCATGGCGTTGGCGGTCACGCCGATGATCCGCACCCTGCCGTTCTCCTCGCGAATGGCGCGCGCCAGCCCGTAGCCATTGAGGCGCGGCATGTTGACGTCGGTCAGGACCACATCGAACGGTCCCTGTTCGCGCCAGCGCACCAGCGCTTCCACTCCGTCGGTCGCCGACGTGACCATGCAACCCAGCAAGTGCAGCTGATGCGCCAGGGTCGCCCGGTTGATCGGATTGTCCTCGGCAATCAGCACCTTCATGCGCAACGGTTCGGGCAGGCTGCCGGCGACCTGCGCGTCAACGGCGACGGGCTCGCCGCGCAGGTGGGCCGCGATGACGTGGGCGATGCTGTCCAGGCGGTTTGCATCCGCGGTCTCGGCCGACAGGGGAATCGCGAGCGCGCTGGCCGCCACAACGTGGCGGCCTTTCCAGGAGGGCGGCGGGTTGGCATCGGCCAGCATGACGTCCAGCAGTACGTCGTCGGGCGTGGATGCCAGCGGCGACGGATCCGCCAGGCGTGCGTCCGCACCCCAGCAACGCAACCAGCGGCACGTGTTTTCCGCCAGTTCCGGATGCGCGGCGCGCACCTGGAGGCGGATGCCGGACAGATCGGGAGCGGCCGGCGCATCGCCTTCCAGCTCCGGTTCCGGCGCCGGCGCCAGATCCAGTTCCAGCGAGAAGCAACTGCCCGCGCCGGGCTCGCTGTCCAGCGCGATCGTTCCTCCCATCAGCTTCGCCAACTGCATGCAGATGGACAGGCCCAGGCCGGCGCCGCGGAACTCATGTTCGCCCGCATCAATCTGGTAGAACGGCTCGAACAGGCGCGCGCGATGTTCGGCGTCGATGCCCACGCCGGTGTCGGCCACCTCGATGCGGATGCGCGCCTTGCCTTCCCGTTCGCCCCGCGACTGCAGGCGCACGATCACGTGGCCGGACCCGGTGAACTTGATGGCGTTGCTGATCAGGTTGTTGAGGATCTGGCTGATCCGCCCCGGATCCCCGCGCAGCGCGGCCGGAATGTCCGGATCGATGCTGGCGAACAACAGGAGCTGCTTCTGCCAGGCCATCGCGGCGTAGGCGGATACCGCATCCTCCACCAGCTGGCGAGGACTGAACGCTTCCGATTCCAGCACCATCTGGCCGGTTTCGATGCGGGTGGTGTCGAGGATGTCGCTGATCAGCTGGAGCAGGATCGCCGAGGAACTCTTGATTGTCGCCAGGTAGCGTCGCTGCTCTTCGCCGAGCGGGGTGAGTTCGAGCAGTTCCAGCGTTCCCAGCACGCCGTAGAGCGGCGTGCGGATTTCATGGCTCATGGTGGCCAGGAAGGTGGATTTGGCGGCGCTGGCGCGATCGGCGTCGCGCCTGGCGCGTTCGAGCGTGCGCTCGATCTCCGCGCGGGCGCTGATGTCGGTGAACGCGCACAGGATCACGTCCTGCTTGCGATAGCGGGTGGGCGCATAGGCGACCTGCAGCACCGCGCCGTCGCGTGATCTGAATCCGTCGAGGGTGCCGGCTCCGACCCGCCCGGCAAGCTGTTCGCGCAGGCGCTCCAGCGTGGGGCTGGTGGCCGCCTCGCCGTCGCCGTCCTCCGCCAGGTCCAGCCACTGGCGCGCCAGCGGGTTGCCGAACAGCAACCGGCCCGAATCGCGACGCAGCACGCCCAGCGCTACCGGCGTGGTGGCGATGATGGTGCGGTTGAACGCCTCGCTGTCCATCAGATCACGCTGGTCACGCTCGGCCGGCGCCACCACCCGTCGTTCGTACCAGTACCCGTACCCGACCGCCGCCGCCAGTCCCAGCAACAACAGCACGCCCGCCGCCACGCCCAGGGCCGCGCCATCACTGAACAGCCGCGCATAGCCGATGCGGTAGTACGCGTCCCATTGACCATCGCGGCTTTCGAAATGGAACACGAGCCCATCCGCGGTGTACGCGTGTACCGGTTGATCCGCACCCGGCTCGGGCCCATCGATGACGGGCGCCCCGCCGACCCCCACCAGCAGATGCCGGTCGCGGTGGGTCAACCAGAAGTCGTCATAGGACGGCTTTCCGGTCGCGGCTTCATAAATCGCCGTGCGCTCGAACCTGATCAGCGTGGCGACGTGGATTTCGGCGGGACGGCCGGCGGCGCCGTGCCAGGTCTGCGCCGGGATCGGCGCGCGGATGACCCCGATCATCATGTCCGGCAGATCCGCGCTTTGCAGCCAGAGAATGTCGCGGCCCGCCGGCCCGGCATATCGCCTGCCGACCCCGGTCTGCTCGACCAGGGCCTGGCGGATGCGCGCATCGACGGCCAGGAATCGCGCCTCGGTCATCGGCGCGGACGCTTCGCCCGCGCCGATGCCGGGGGCGGCGATGCTCAGGTAGCTGTCGAGATCCAGCAGGAACGCATCGCCGGACGGCATGGACGACGTGGACCAGAACGACGTGAAAGCGTCCGACAGGTACTGGCCCGCGCCCCAGGTATCGTCGTCGCGGTCCGGACAATCCCGCGCGGCGCAGATCAACGAGAACGGCAGGTGCACGCCCTGCGCCTGTCCCCGGAACATGCGCCACCCCGGACGGCTGGGCAGCGGCTGTTGCTGCAGGAACGCCGCGTCGCCGAAACGGAGCGCAGCCAGGCGCGCGTTCTCGTCCTGCAACCGCCACAGGAAGCGTTCGTGCTGGCCAATGGTTCGCGACATCAGCGAGAAATGGACGGTCAGCTTCTCCTGCTGTTCGGCCACGATCCGCTGGACGCCCCAGTACAGGCCGCCCACCAGCAGGATCAGCAGGGGCACCATGCCGAACAGGGCCAGCCGGAGCCAGCGGATGGAGCGGGTGACGCGGCCGAAGGGGGTGTTTTTCATCCAGTTGCCGTGGCTGCCGTTGGGACGGATGTCCCGGGTCCGCTTCAGGAATGTGCTCCAAGATACGCGATTCTAGCCGCACGTCCGCGCCGAGGATGGCGCACCGGTGGGTGTCGAACGCGTTGGTGGATGCGCCCGATCGCGGCATCGAAAGCCTGCGCGCCGGTGTTTGTCCGCGCGGTGGCCCGGCGTCCGGATCTCGATTCAAGCGCGGGAGCGCCTGGTCACGGCGATGGCGTCGCCACTTCAAAGCCCCTTTGTTGCGATGCTGACCATGGCCTTGCCCTACGATGCGGGCCGCCGCGCTTTTAGGAGTATTCCGAGGGAAATCGGGGTTGGGCTCTCCATCATGGTGAACCCGCGACGGCCGCGTGGCATCCCGCGTCTTATTTCCGAAAACAGGAGTTCCCCCATGAGTACACAAGATCTCTCCCCTTCGCTCGGCGCCCCGGACACCGCCGTGATCATCACCGGCGGCGCCTCCGGCATCGGCCTGGCGTCGGCGCAGTCCCTGGCCGCAGTGGGCCGCCCGGTCGCGCTGTGGGACATCAACGGCGCCAAGGCCGCCGAGCAGGCCGCCGCCATCCGCGATGCCCATGGCGTCAAGGCCACCGGCGTCGCCATCGACCTGACCCGACTGGATGCGTACGCCGACGCCATCGCCGCCAGCCGTGAAGCGCTGGGACCGCTCGGCGGCCTGGTGCATTCGGCCGGCGTCGTCGATCAGGGTTCGCTGGAAGGCATCACCGAAGAGAGCTGGGCGGCCGGCATCAACACCCACCTGCGTCCGCTCGCCCTGCTGACGCAGAAGCTGCATGCCGACTTCGCCGCCAACCCCGGTTCGGCCATCGTCGCCATCACCTCCATCAACGCCACGCTCGGCAATGCGGTCAATCCGATCTACACCGCGGCCAAGGGCGGCATGCTGTCGCTGGTGCGTTCGCTGGCCGACCGGCTGGCGCGCGACGGCATCCGCATCAATTCGGTCTCGCCGGGCCAGATCATGACGCCGATGGTGAGGGCGGCGGTGGATCACCTCCCGCCGGGCTTCTTTGAAAAGCGCATCCTGCTGGAACGCCTGGGCCTTCCGGAGGAAATCGGCCGGGTGGTCCGTTTCCTGCTGTCGCGGGAAGCCAGCTACGTCACCGCGGCCGAGTTCGTGGTCGACGGCGGCAACATTTCCTCGCAGCGCGGCTGATGGGTCCGGGGCACGGGGACCCGTTGCGGGTCCCCTCCTCGCTCCACCCGTACATATCTCGCGAAGGCGGAGACACGCTCCACTCGCGGATCGGCTAGCGGCGATCGCCGTAGCGGGTTTCCAGTTTCAGCCAGAACTGCAACAGATGATGCTGGTTGAGCACATGCACGCGCGGCACCCGCAGCGGGTCCACGCCCATCCGCGCGCGGCCACGCTCGATGGTGGTGGCCCCGGCGAAACCGGCGGCACGCACGGCATCCACCACGCGGTCGTCGTGCGCGCCCCAGGGATAGCAGAACTGCGACACGCGGAGGCCGAAGCGATCCTCCAGCGCGCGCTTGCCGCCGCCCACTTCGTCTTCCAGCCGCGCGTCGTCCAGGGTGGTCAGGCGAGCGTGGGTGCGCGTGTGCGCGCCCAGTTCCATGCCGGCGTCAATCCATTCCCGCAGCGCGCCTTCGTCGGCCAGCGGGCTGCTCACGCCCAGCACGTCCTCGGACCAGCGGTTGCGCTGGCCGATCCGTTCGGATACCGCGTAGCAGGTGGCGCGATGGCCATGGCGCCTCAGGATGGGAAGCGCGACGGTCACGTTGTCGAGGAAGCCGTCATCGAAGGTCAGCGCGCAGAGCTTCTCGCGCGTGGGCGCGCCCCGCTGGAGGACGGCGTGCGCCTCGTCCATCGTTACCCCGCGATAGCCGCGTCGCGCCAGCAGCGCCATCTGCCGCTCGAACGCGCGCTCGCCGACAAAGATGCTGCGCCGGCGGCTGCCCGCCGGGATGGGGCCGATGCTGTGGTACATCAGCACGGGCAGGATGTCGCTCATGCCGGCTGCTCCAGCATCCGCCGGTACAGCGAGACGGTGGCGTCGGTCATCGCGCGGGCGCTGAAGCGTTCGCGCTGGGTCTCGCGCGCCTGCCGGCCCAGGCGTTCGCGCAGGACGGGATCCAGCAGTTTCTTCAGGTGCCACGCCAGGCCATGGGCATCCTCCGACGGGAACAGCATGCCGTTGACGCCTTCCTCGATCACTTCCGGCATGCCGCCGGTGCGCGCGGCGATCACCGGCAATCCCGCCGACATCGCTTCCAGCAGGGACAGCGACAGCGCCTCGCTGCGCGAGGGCTGCACGAACACGTCCAGTCCCGGCAGCAGCGCCGCCACCTCGTCCTGGTAGCCGGGCAGCCGTACCCGCGCCTCCAGCCCCAGCCGGAAGACCAGATTGCGGAGTTCGTCCGGCCAGTTCCCCTCCGCGTCCCCGATCAGCACCAGGTCCATCGGTTCGCCCACCGCGCCCAGCAGGGACAGCGCGCGCACCAGCAGGTCGTGGCCCTTGTGCGGCACCATCCGCCCGACCATGCCGACGGCCAGGCGGTCCGGCGCGATGCCCAGCCGCTCGCGCGCCGCCGCCCGGTCGGCCTCGCGCGAGTCCGGAAGCGCGTCGACGCCGTTGTAGATGCGCTCGATGCGCGTGGCGGGCAATCCCTTCTGGATCAGGAAATCCCGGACCGCGTCGGACACCGCGATCATCCGCTGGTTGCGCTGGAAGCCTTTCCAGGTCGCCAGCGAATGGATGGTGGCCACCGAACGGCAGGACCCGCGTCCCCGCGCCATCGCGCTGTAGAAGGCGCTGCGCCGCGAATGCCCGTGGACCACGTCGATGCCCCGCTCGCGCACCAGCCGGCGCAGGCGCAGATGCGACACCGGATCGACCAGCCCGCGAAAGCGAAATGGCGTCCACTCCAGCCGTTCGTCTTCGGCCTGCCGTTGCAGCCACGAACCACCCTGCACCGCCAGCGTCACCGAATGGCCCGCATCGCGCAGACCGCGGCTCAATGACAGGACCTGTCGTTCCAGGCCGCCATAGCCCTGGGTATGGACGACCTGCAGCAATCGAAGGGGACGATGGGAAGGCATGGAAAGGACGCGCGCGGGAGTGTGGCGCGACCTTGCCGCCCGGCCGGCGACCGGACCATCGGACGACTCTGAAAATGGTTGCGGCGCAGATGTCTAGCCGGACATACGGCAGCCCTTAGACCCCTTCGAGCCCGCTCACGACCTGTCCCTGCCGGGAACCACGAATCGTCGTGCTCGCGCTGTTCCTGCGATTGCCGGCGGATCAAGCGGGGAGAGCAAAAAACTTCTGGTCTTTCGATCGACGATTAGCCTCCTTCGCGATCCATCATCGGTCCGATGATCTGCGTCGACCAGGCCACGGAGTCGCCGGAAAATCGGCGCCAGGCCGCACGCGGGCATGCGGCGCGACTTGTCCCGCCGTCCCGGGATCGAGCCGCATCAATGGGATGGCCCGCTTGCGGCGCGCTCTGGACAAGTCGCACCACCGAATGCCGGGATCCGGCCATCAGGTCGAAAGACTCCCACTGCTCCGGAACAGACGTCGCGCAGCGGGGTGCTGATGCCCGGAGAGACCCTGCCGGTTGTCTGGAGGGATCACGGTCGCGTGGATCGATAAATGCTACGAATCGAGCGAAGACGGATGGATTAAATCGTCGTTTGTTCCACTTCTTCACGCTCCGTCGACGTACGCCAATGTCAGCTAAAGCCGCGTGGTGACTCCGGCCAAATGATCGCTATATTTCGTTACCCCAGACAAAGGAGCAGTGGAATGTTCAAGACCAAACAAACTCTGGCAATGGCTCGCATGTTCGGCGTGGCGCTCGTCGCTACCCTGGGCCTTGCCGGCTGCGCCACTTATGACGACGAGTTCGCGGGCATCAACTCGCGCCTCGATCAACTCGACACGAAGGTGCAGGGCGCGGCGCAGAGCGCCGAATCCGCCAATCAGTCCGCGCAGCAGGCCAACCAGCGGTTGGATCAGATGGAAAGCCGCGTCCAGAAGCTGGAAACCGCGCCGCGCCGCGCACCGCGCGGTTAATCGCTCCCGCACAGGTCGCGATTAACGGCTTTGACCGGACCGGGTGGCCTTTACGGGTCACCGGTCTTTTTGTTTTCAACCCGTCTTCGTTTTTGCAAGGAATCTTCCCATCCGTACGCGCACATATCCTGCGATTCGAGCCATTGCTGGCGCGCTGGCGCTGACGCTGGCGTTCGCGAACATCGGCATGGCCAGCGCCAAGCAGGCCGCCGCGCAACCGGTCGCCTCCGCCGACGAACTTCCGAAAGACCAGGAGGTGTCCGATACGGTGATCGAGCTCGCGGGCTGGGTGGTCGCCACCAAGGACAACCAGGGCTATCCGTTCGCGGTCATCGACAAGGCCGCCGCGCAGGTGCTGGTGTTCGATGGCGATGGCCGGCCTCGTGGCGCGGCGCCAGGACTGTTTGGTTCTGCGGTCGGCGATCACACGGCGCCCGGCATCGCCGGTCTCGCGCTTCGCGAGATTCCGGGCCGGGATCGCACGACGCCCGCCGGTCGTTTTGTCGGCGGTTTCGGTCCGTCCATCGACGCCGGCCGCGTGCTGTGGGTGGACTACGAATCCGCGGTCTCCATCCACCCGACCGCGACGGGCGTGCCGGCCGAGAGGCGCGCCGAGCGCCTTGCATCGCCTTCGCCGGACGACAACCGCGTCACGCACGGCTGCATCAACGTCTCGCCGGCGTTCTACGAGCGGATCATCGTTCCGACGTTCGAGCGCGGCGGGGTGTTCTACATCCTGCCGGATGAGGCGTCGCTGGCGGAGACCTTCCCCGAATTCGCGCAGAGCCGCGCCACCACCCAGCGCAACGACCGCAAGCGCACCCGATCCGCCCGCCGGTAAAGGCGCTTCGGGCTGTCGCCCTGGATGGCGGCACGCGGCGCTGGCTTCCCGGTTTCCGATGCATCCATGTTCTTGGGCTGTGCTCGCGAACACAGGCGCGAGTGATCCGCAGGATGAAAACCGGGCTTGATAGAAAGGGTCCCCTGCGCCATCCATTGCGTGCCGGGGGATCCGTACCATCGCCACGAACCAACCTGGTCATGCGGGCGGTCGCCGTCGAGGCGACGCGCCGCGGATGCAGGCGTCAGTCTTCGACCGTCTCCGCTTCATCGCTTCCCAACGGCTCCCGCAACGCATCCGCCAGCGTGAGCGGCAAGGGCAGATTGCCCAGGTACTCGGCCAGTTCCTGGCCCAGCAGGTCTTCGTGATCGCGGAAGAACACGGGGCCGGAGGTCAACGTCCATCCGTTCTCGATGCGACGCCAGCCGCGCGTGCTGCGCACCATCAGGCCGCCCATGTCCAGCGCGCCGGCCAGGACGATGCTGTTCTCGCTGACCCGTAGGGTGATCTCGGCGGAGACGCTCGCACGTCGGGTTTCGCGGCCAATCGGGCGGTTCGGGAAGGAATCGCTTCTCTCGCCTTGAGCGTATTCCGGAGCGGCTTGTGCTGGATGGCGCGGGCTTGGCGGGAGGACGGATCGCGCGTGATCGTCTTCCCGGATTTCGTGGATGCAGTCATGGATCTGACGCAGCGTCAGTTCGTCGAGCGGTGTGCCGGATGCTTGCAGGCGGGTGCACAGCGCCCGCCATGCGTCGGGGTTCCATTCCTGGGTGCCGGCGATGGTACCGAAGTAGTCGGCCAACTGTGTCCGGGGCTTGCTGGCGGGAGTGGTTTGAGTGTGCTCGCGCATGGTGCGGGACTCCTTGTGTGAAGTGGAATCCGCCATCCCGACGCCAATCAGGGTGACGGACGGTGCACGGTTGGCGTACCGGCCACAAGGAGCCGGCGGGGCCGAAGCCCCCCGCACACCGCCCGCCATAAAAAGAGGCTTGGCTTTCGCCCTATCGATTGCCCGGCGGAAAAAAGCGCCGTGCATCGGTCGATGGGCGCTGGTGCGCCTTGTGGTTCGGGACGCCAATCCCGGTCGCTTGATTTGCAGCGACGCGGAGATGCTGGTTCGGTCCATGCGCGCCCGTCAACTCACATTCAATCAATGATCTGCCTCTGACATTTGCTGCGTCAAGAGCGAGGAACGTCTCCGCGCGAATGCTCACCGGCGACCTGCAGGGTGGTTGCGTGAAAAACGGAGCGCCCCGCATAGTGCACACCTTGGCGGCCATTCGGACGACGGCGATGGCGGCGAACGGAATCAGGCTCATGCGCGCAGAAATCAACACGCGTCCCCGTGACGTCTTCCCCCCATCGGCGGCGGATCTTTCCTTGCGTGTGCAGAGACCATCGCGCGCCTCCGGAATCCACCCGCTGCGATGGGCCGCCGCCATCGCCGGCGCGCTGCTCCTGCTCGCCGCCCTTTCGCCCCGGGCCTTCGCCCAGACCAAGGCGCCCTTTGAACTGCGCTGGCCGCATGAGGGGCAGACCCTGATCTATGGGTCGGATGGCTGCGCCGACGAGTGCTGGTATGCGGAAGTCCGGCGGAAGCGTTCGCATCGCGTGCTGGCGCGTCTGTATTGCGACGGCGCGACACTCACCCTGGCGCGGTCCGGAAACGCCGAAGCGCGCGTCGTGGGACGCTGCGACGACATCAACGAGAATGGCGTGCGCGGGATCAAGAGCAAGTTCGACGCCATTCCCGAGATCCTGGAACGGCTCATGCAGGGTCGCGAGCGGTAGTTTTCTGGAACCGCACCTAGCCGCGACAGGCGCCCTGCCCTGCGTCCCCTCGAACTTTCGGAACATTCCCAGGTTGCGCGGAAGATTCCGCCCCCAGACTGGACGCTCCTGTTCCGCCACCATCGTCTCCCTGCCTCCATTTCCGCTGTCGGTCGTCCCATGAAATCCCCATCCCCCTTTCCCCTCTCCACCGGTCAGCGCGTTGGCGTCGCCGCGTTCACGCTGCTCGCCGCGCCGCTGCTGGCATCCCTCGCCTGCATCGGCTTCTGGCTGACCGCGTGCGGCGGCGACGGTTGGATACTCGGGGTGATCGTGCTGTTCGGCGTTGGCGTGCTGGCGCCCGTGGCGTCCGCGACGGCGTGGGCGGTGGGGCTGGCGGC
The DNA here is from genome assembly GCF_051953815.1 of Pseudoxanthomonas sp. Classification (GTDB taxonomy): domain Bacteria; phylum Pseudomonadota; class Gammaproteobacteria; order Xanthomonadales; family Xanthomonadaceae; genus Pseudoxanthomonas_A. The sequence goes on from NZ_JBQCIJ010000013.1 coordinate 41,989, forward strand.
GATGTTCGCGTGGCACCTGCATCGCCTGCGACGCCACGGGCGGTTTTCGGTGCTGTTCTCCGATGCGGCGATCATCGCGGTGGTGGTGTTCGTGGGCGGCGCGTTGCTCTGCGCGCTGCTGGGCAAGGGCATGCGTTGCAGTCTTTTCTGAGCGCGTGCGGGCGGATCGCGGGACTCCGCGGCCGCCGGCTCGGGATCGTGTCACTGCGCTAGAATCGCTGCGATTCCGCTCCGGACCCGGCCCGCATGTCCTTGTCTTCTTCTTCCTCCCCGACCGCCGCGACGCTCGCCTTCATCGGCGGCGGCAACATGGCGCGCAGCCTGATCGGCGGCCTGATCGCGCGCGGGCACGCGCCCGGGGCCATCCATGTGGCCGAGCCGGTGGACGCGTTGCGCGAGGCGCTGGCGCGGGATTTCGGCGTGCGGGTCCACGCGTCCGCCGCCGACGCCGCCGCCGACGCCGATGTCTGGCTGCTGGCGGTCAAGCCGCAGGTGATGCGCACGGTGTGCGGCGATCTGTCCGCGCTGGCGCAGGCGCGGCGGCCGCTCGCGATTTCGATTGCCGCCGGCATCACCGCCGAACAGCTGGAACGCTGGCTGGGCGGCGAGGTGGCGGTGGTGCGCGCGATGCCCAACACGCCGGCGCTGCTGGGCGCGGGCATCACCGGGCTGTATGCGAACGATCGCGCCGATGCCGCGCAGCGCGATGCCGCCGCGGCGTTGCTGGCGGCGGTGGGGCCGACGGTGGCGATTGCCGACGAAGCGTTGATGGATGCGGTCACCGCGGTGTCCGGCAGCGGACCGGCCTACGTGTTCCTGCTGGCCGAGGCGATGCAGGCGGCCGGCGAAGCCGAAGGCCTGGCGCCGGAGGCGGCGCGCGAGCTGGCCACGCAGACCCTGCTGGGCGCGGCGCGCATGCTGGTCGAATCCGGCGAACCGGCGGGCGTGCTGCGCGCGCGGGTGACCTCGCCCAACGGCACCACCCAGGCCGCCATCGAAACCTTCCAGGCCGGCGGCTTCGAAGCCCTGGTGGCAAAGGCCATCCATGCCGCCACCGAACGCGGACGCCAGTTGTCCGCCGCCAACGACTGAGACCGACATCCGCCATGAAAACGATCAAGTCCGCCTGGATGGCCTGCGCCCTTTCGCTCGCGCTGGCCGCGTGCTCGTCCGGCGAAGCGCCGCGCGTGGCCGAGTTCGTGCCGCCGGCACAGGCACAGCAGGATTTCGGTTCCCTGCGCGTGCACTTCAACGCGCTGCCGACGCTGTCGCTGAGCGAGGCGGTGGCGCGCGAATACCAGGTCCAGCGCGAGCCGGGAACGGCGCTGGTCGTCATCGCCCTGCGCCAGGTCGCCGGCGGCGAGGAGAGCGTCGCCGAGGGCGAGGTCGAGGGCGAGGCGCGCGATCTGTCCGGCAAGCGGCAGGCGCTGACGTTCCGCGCGGTGCGCACCGGCGACTATGTGGATCACATCGGCACGCTGAAGGTGGGAACGCGTGACACCTACCGCTTCGATCTGACCGTGCGCGCGGACGGCCGAAGCGAGAAAGTGCAGTTCCAGCGCAATTTCTGAGCCTCTTCCGCCGTCCATAGCGGCAGCGCGATTGCGCGTGAACCACGCGGTTGACCTCAACCGCGCTTGAGGGCGCAAGCTTCGCGTCCCCACTTCGCCGCTCTGTGTCCATGGAATCCCCCACGCTCTCCCTCTCCCCGCCGCCGGACGCGCCGGAGGCTTCCGCCGCGACGCCTGCCGCGGCCCCTCTCGAAGGACTGCTGTCGCCACGCCGCCGCGCGATGACCCTGGGCATGGTGGCGCTGGTGTCGCTGGGCGCGTTCGAGGCGCTCGCGGTCGCCACCGCCATGCCGACCGTCGCGCGTGCGCTGGACGGCCTGTCGCTGTACGCGCTGGCGTTCGCCGGCACCCTGGCGGCCAGCGTGGTCGGCATGGTGCACGCCGGACGCGCCAGTGATCGGCGCGGACCCGCGCGCGTGGTCTGGTGGGGCGTGTCCTGGTTCGTCGCCGGCCTGATCGTGGCGGGGCTGGCGCCGAACATGCCGGTGTTGCTGCTGGGGCGCGCCGTGCAGGGCTTCGGTGGCGGCGCGATGTCGGTGGCGCTGTACGTGGTGGTGGCGCGCGCCTATCCGGAAGCGCTGCGCCCGCGCGTGTTCGCCGCGTTCTCGGCGGCATGGGTGGTGCCGTCGCTGATTGGCCCGAGCCTGAGCGGATTGATCGTGGAGCACGTCGGCTGGCGCTGGGTGTTCCTGGCGGTGCCGTTGCTGGCGATTCCCGCCGCGTTGGCCCTGCGACCCGGGCTGAAGGCGCTGCCCGCAACGATCGCCGGGGAGGCGGACGGGCGCTCGTTGTTGCCCTGGGCCGTGCTCGCGGCGGCGGCGGCCTGCCTGTTGCACCTGGCCGGACAGCGGCACGACGCGCGCGGTGCGCTGCCGTTGGCGGTGGCGTTGTTCGGATTGATCGGGGCGACGCGCAAGCTGTTGCCGGCGGGCAGCCTGAGCCTGCGGCGCGGCCTGCCGAGCGTGATCGCGCTGCGCGGACTGGCCAGCGCGACCTTCTTCGGCACGGAGGTGTTCATCCCGCTGATGCTGGCGCAGCAGTTCAGACTCTCGCCGCTGTGGGCGGGCGTGGCGCTGAGCGTGGGCGCGCTGGGCTGGTCGATGGGCTCGTGGTACCAGGGCAACACGCGCCGGCCGTGGTCGCGGGCGACGCTGCTGCGCATCGGTTTGTCGATGATGGCCCTGGGCATCCTGCCGTTGCCGCTGGCGGTGTTCCTGCCCGGCGGCCTGGGCCTGGCGCTGATCGGCTGGGCGATCACCGGCGTCGGCATGGGCCTGACCTATCCCAGCCTGTCGGTGCTGACGCTCTCGCTGTCGCCGCCGCAGGCGCAGGGCCGCAACAGTTCCGCCTTGCAATTGATGGACGCGCTGGCGATCGCGACGATGCTGGCGCTGGCCGGCTCGCTGGTGGCGGCGTGGCTGGATCGCGCGCCGACGCTGGCGTTCGGGCTCAGTTTCGGCCTGACCGCCGCGTTGGCCGTCGCGGGCGCGCTGCTGGCCGGACGCGTGCGTCCGGCTGGTTGAGGAAGCGTCGCGACGCGTGCGCCCGACCGCTTGAAAGCCGGTCTCAGGACCGCTTCGCCGCCCAGGCCTGGATGATCGCGGCGATGGCATTCACGCCGTCGGTGAGCGCGGCGGGACCGGGCTGGAGGATCAGCGGCGATTTGATCTCGTGCAGTTCGCCGTCGCGCACCGCCGGAATCGTGTCCCAGCCAGGCCGCGCGGCGACCCGCTCGGGACGGAATTTCTTGCCGCACCACGAGCCCAGGATGATGTCCGGCGCGCGCCGCACCACTTCGTCGCCATTGGCGAGGATGCGCTGCTTCGCCAGCGGTTCGACCGACAGTTCCGGAAACACGTCGTCGCCGCCGGCGATGCGGACGATCTCGGCGACCCAGCGGATGCCGGTGATGATCGGTTCGTCCCATTCCTCGAAGTACACGCGCGGGCGGCGCGGCAGCGCGGCGGCGGCCTGTTCGATCACGCGCAGGCCGTCCTCGATGCCGCGCGCGTAGGCGTTGGCCCTGTCGGTCGCGCCCACCAGCGCGCCGAGGCGGCGGATGTAGTCGAGGATGCCGTCCACGCTGCGGTGGTTGGCGATCCACACTTCCACGCCCTGCTTGATCAGTTCGGCGGCGATCTCGGACTGGATGTCGGAAAAGCCGATCGCCAGGTCCGGCTTGAGCGCCATGATCTCGCCGATTTTCGCGCTGGTGAACGCGCTGACCTTGGGCTTCTCGCGACGCGCCTGCGGCGGCCGCACGGTGAAGCCGCTGATGCCGACGATGCGCTGCTGCTCGCCCAGCGCGTACAGGGTTTCGGTGGGTTCCTCGGTGAGGCAGACGATGCGTTGCGGCCCCATGCTCAGTCGTCCAGCCGCTTGCGGAAATACACCACGCGCTCGGTTTCCTCGAAGCCGCAGGCGGCGTGCGCGGCCTGGCTGTCGCGGTTGTCGAGCAGCGCGTCGGAGGCCAGCTCGCTGCAACCCTGCTCGCGCGTCCACGCTTCCACCGCCCGCACCAGCGCGCGGCCGACGCCGCGTCCGCGCCAGGCCGGATCCACGTACCAGCCTTCCAGGAAGCCTACCGGCGAGGCCTCGGTGCCGTTGACGTAGTCGTGGCGCAGGCTGGCCTCGGCGAAGGCGATCACCTGCCCGTCCGCATCGGTGGCGAGGAAGCCGGCGGCGTCGCCGGCGAGGAAATCCAGGATGTCCGCGGCCTGCTGGCCGGGTTCGTCCATCGGCCACAGATCCTGCCGTAGGCGCGCCCAGCCGGCGGTGTCGCGGGGCTGCGCCTGGTGGATGCGCCAGCCATCGCTCACGGGAACAGCATCCGCTTGCTCCACTGGCCGGCGGCGTCGCGCTCGTAGCGCCAGCGCTCGTGCAGGCGGAACTGCGCGCCGTACCAGAACTCGAACGCCTCCGGCATCACCCGGAAACCGCTCCAGCCAGCCGGACGCGGCACGTCCTTTCCGGCGAAGCGCGCCTCGGTTTCGGCGATGCGCTGCTCGAAGGCTTCGGCCGAGGCCAGCGTTTCCGACTGCTGCGAGGCCCAGGCGCCGATCTGGCTCATGCGCGGGCGCGAGGCGAAATAGGCGTCGGCCTCGGCGGCGTCCACCTGTTCCACCGCGCCCTCGATGCGCACCTGGATGCCGGCCTCGCGCAGGCTGCGCCACAGGAACAGCAGCGCCGCGCGCGGATTGGTTTCCAGTTCGCGGCCCTTGTGGCTGTGCAGGTGGGTGTAGAACACGAAGCCGCGCGCGTCGAACGCCTTCAGCAGCACGGTGCGCGCGGACGGATGGCCATCCGGCGTGGCGGTCGCCAGGGTCATGGCATTGGCTTCCAGTTCGCGCGCGGAAGCCTGGGCTTCCTCGTAGAGTCCGGCGAACGTGGTCAGGGCTTCGGCATACAGATCGGTCATTGCGCACCCGGCAGGTCGAGGGCGCCGCGCGATGCGCGGCGGTCATGCGCTATTGTCGCGCGATGTCCGCATCCACGCATCCCGGCGATGGCGAAGGGTTCGCGCCCGAATGGGTCGAGGCCGCGCTGGCCGACGCGCTGTCGGTGCCCGCGGCGGTGCCGGTGCTGGCGATCAGCGGCCTGCAGGGCTCGGGCAAGTCCACCCTCGCCGCCCAGATCGCCGCGCTCGCACGGCGACGCGGACGGCGTCCGGCGGTGCTGTCCATCGACGATGTCTACCTGACCCGCGCCGAACGGCGGCAACTGGCCGGCGACGTCCATCCGCTGCTCGCCACCCGCGGTCCGCCCGGCACGCATGACGTGGCACTGGCCTGCGCGCTGCTGGACGCGCTGCGCGCGGGCGGGCCGGCGGTGCTGCCCCGCTTCGACAAGCTGGCCGACGATCGCGCGCCGGATCCGGCGTGGGAACGGCTGGACGCGGGCGCGGATCTGGTGATCTTCGAAGGCTGGTTCCTCGGAACGCCGGCCGAGGACGAGGACGCCCTGCGCGCGCCGATCAACGCGCTGGAGCGCGAACACGACGCGGACGGCCGCTGGCGGCGGTACTGCAACGATGCGCTGCGGCGGGACTATCCGGCACTGTGGCGGCGGTGCGACCGCCTGTGGTTCCTGCAACCGCCCGGCTTCGAGGTGGTGGCCGCCTGGCGCGGCCAGCAGGAGCGCGCACTGGCCCGCGCGCGTCCCGGCGCCGCCGCGATGGACGCCGCCGGGGTGGCGCGGTTCGTGCAGTTCTTCGAACGGGTCAGCCGGCAGGCGCTGCGCACGTTGCCGGCCCTGGCGGACCGGGTGCTGGCGCTGGATGAGCGGCGACGGCCCCTGTAGGAGCGGCGTCAGTCGCGATCGGCAACGCGGGAAAGCCTCGTCGCGACTGACCTCGCTCCTGCGGGGAGGCGAGTGGATCTATTCCACCACGAAGCTGATGCGCAGGTTCACCCGCCACTCGGTGACGTTGCCGGCATCGTCGGTCACCACCTTGATCTCGTTGACCCACGCGCCCTTGATGCCCTTGACGGTCTCCGACGTCTTCTTCAAACCGGCTTTCACCGCGTCTTCCATGCTGGTCTTGGAGGCGGCGTTGATTTCGATGATCTTGGCAACGGACATGGGATGCTCCGGTCACAAAGGCGGACGGGCCGCCGGGACGCCCACCGTAGGCCAGAGCGTGTTAAGCCCCCGCCACGGGTGCTAGCATCCCCGGCGATGAATCCCGCCCCCAACCTTGTCCTGGTCGGCCCCATGGGCGCCGGCAAAACCTCGATCGGCAAGCGCGTCGCCGACCGGTTCGGGCTGGTGTTCGTCGATGCCGATCAGGCCATCGTCGAGCGGGCGGGCGCGACCATTCCGGAAATCTTCGAGAACGCCGGCGAAGCCGGTTTCCGCGAACGCGAGACCGCGGTGCTGGGCGAACTGCTGGCCGGCGAAGGCCGGCTGATTTCCACCGGCGGCGGCGCGGTGCTGTCGGCCGACAACCGCGCCCTGCTCCGGCGGCGCGGCTTCGTCGTCCACCTGGAAGTGAGCGTGGAAGGCCAGCTCAAGCGCCTGGCCCGCTGCACCAACCGCCCGCTGCTGCAACGCCCCGACCGCGAACAGGTGCTGCGCGAGATGGCGCGCGCGCGCGCGCCGCTGTACGCCGAGGTCGCCGACCTCACCCTCGACACCGATCATCTGATGCCGCCCGAAGCCACCGTGCGCCTGTGCCACCTGCTGGCCACGCATTGGCAGCGGCAAGAGACGCCCGCATGAATCCGCTTTTCCGCACCGTCGATGTCGGCGGCGAATCCCCCTACACCATCACGATTGGTCCGGGCCTGCTGGCCGACGGCGCCGCGCTGGCCCGGCATGTGCGCGGACGGCACGTGCTGCTGGTCAGCGATTCGACCGTGGCGCCGCTGTACGCCGCCGCCGTGCGCGAGGCCCTGCATGCCGCGCGTCCGGAACTGGGCATCGGCACCTTCATCCTGCCCGCCGGCGAGGCGTCCAAGACCCTGGCGCATTTCGGGCACGCCATCGACGCGCTCGCCACCCTCGGCGCGACCCGCGACGCCTGCGTGTTCGCGCTCGGCGGCGGCGTGGTCGGCGATCTGGCGGGATTCGCCGCCGCCTGCTGGATGCGCGGGGTGGACTGCGTGCAATTGCCCACCACCCTGCTGTCGATGGTGGACTCCTCGGTCGGCGGCAAGACCGCGGTGGACATTCCGCAGGGCAAGAACCTGGTCGGCGCGTTCCATCCGCCGCGCGCGGTGTTCGCCGACACCGGCGCGCTGCGCACGCTGCCGCCGCGCGAACTGCGCGCCGGCCTGGCCGAGGTGATCAAGTACGGCGCGATCCGGGATCCGCTGTTCTTCCAGTGGCTGGAAGCCGAACGCGCCGCGCTGCTGGAGAGCGAACCCACCGTGCTGGCGCAGGCGATCGCGCGCAGCTGCGAGCACAAGGCCGAAATCGTCGAACGGGATCCGCTGGAACGCGGCGAGCGCGCGCTGCTCAACCTGGGTCACACCTTCGGCCACGCCATCGAAACCGAACAGGGCTACGGCAGTCCCGACAACGACAACCTCAACCACGGCGAAGCGGTCGCGGTGGGCATGGTGCTGGCCGCGCGGCTGTCGGCGCAGCTGGGGATGGCAGACGACGCCGACACCGAACGACTGATCGCATTGCTGCGGGCATATGGCCTGCCGACCGCGATACCCGCCGGGCTGGCGCCCGACGCGCTGCTGGCGCGCATGCGCCTGGACAAGAAGAACCAGGCCGGCCGCCTGCGCCTGGTGCTGTGGCGCGGCATCGGCCGCGCCGAAGTGGTGCCGGACGTCGACGAGGCGCGGGTGTTGAAGGTGCTGGCGGGCGGTTGAGTTTCCTGCGGAAGCGACGCCGGTCGCGGTGAGGATCGCGGGAAAGCCCTGTCGCGACTGATGTCGCTCCTACAGTCGAGTGCGCGCGCGGCCCCCATCCCGACCTTCCCCCGCAGGCGGGGGAAGGGGCAACAGCCGGACGGAGCCAGTGCCTAATCGCTGCCTTCGCGTTCGATCACCAGGATGCGCGCCGCGCCGAGCGGTTCGGCGCGGTGCTCGATGCCGGTGCGCGCATGGAACATGTCGCCGGCTTCCAGCACCACCGCGTGTTCTTCGCCCCGCTCGCGCCAGTGCATGCGCACGCGGCCGTCCATCACCGCGAACACTTCCTGGTCATCGTTGACGTGCCAGCGGTAAGGCTGATCGGTCCAGTGCAGGCGGACGCTGACGCCGTCCAACCGGGCGACGTCCAGCGCATCCCAGGCGCGTTGCGCCGTGTAGTCGCGGCTGCGGATGAGGTTCATGGGGTTCTCCGTGAAGAAGATCCGTCGCTCCTACAGGAAGCGGCTCGGCTTACGCGTTGGCTTGGCGGGCGCGCAGGTTGGACTGCGGCACGTTGTCCAGCGGCAGCGCCTGCTGTGCGTCGAGCGCGGCGATCCACTCGGCGGTCGACGCCACCGCGGCGAAGTTGCTGTGGAAGACCACGCTGAAGACGCGATGGATTTCCTCCGCGCTGGCGCGGCCGGCGGCGTTGGCGTAGGGCAGCGCGCCGGTGGCGTCGCGCAGGAATTCCATGCGCAGGCCGCGATGGGCGCCTTCGTAGATCGTCGAGGCGTCGCAGTTGTGGGTCATGTAGCCGATCACGGTGAGGGTGTCGATGCCGCGCGCCGCCAGCCAGTCGGCCAGATCGGTGCCGGTGAAGGCGCTGGCGAGCGATTTTTCGATGTAGTGATCGCGCGGGCGCCGGGCCACTTCCGGGTGCAGTTCCCAGGTATCGGTGCCGGGCGCGAACACCGGCGCGCCGGCCGGGGCGCTGTGCTGGACCACGATGACCGGAATGCCGCGCGCCCGGGCGGCATCCATCGCGCGCAGCAGGTTGGGCAGGGATTCGGCCACCGGCGGATGCTCGATGGGCAACCGGCCGGTGAAGTACTCGTTCTGCACGTCGATGACGATGAGGGCGCGGCGGGGCGATGACATGGCGTTCGGTTCCGGAGTGTGGGTGGCGGCATTCTGGGTGGCGGCCCGGAACGCCACGAGTGGCCCGAAGCGCATCTTTCGATAGAATCGGGCCATGTCCCTGCATCGCATCGCCGTGGTCGCCTTCGACCGCATCAGCCCCTTCCACCTGTCGGTGCCGTGCCTGGTGTTCGAATCCCGGCCGGCGCCGGGGATGCCGGACTTCGAGCTGCGCGTCTGCGCGGTGGAAGCCGGCCCGCTGCGCACCGACGCCGGCTTCGCCCTGCAACCGGAATACGGCCTGGAAGGACTGGAAGGCGCGGACACCGTGGTCGTCCCCTCGTGGCGGGACCCGCACGAACCGGCGCCCGAAGCGCTGCGCCAGGCGCTGCATCGGGCCCACGCGAACGGCGCCCGGCTGGTGGGCCTGTGCCTGGGCACCTTCGTGCTGGCCGACGCCGGCCTGCTGGACGGCCGCCCGGCCACCACCCACTGGGCGGCGCTGGACGCCTTCGCTCGCCGCCATCCCCGGGTCCGGCTGGAACCGGACGTGCTGTACGTGGACGACGGCGAGTTGCTGACCTCGGCCGGCACCGCCGCCGGCATCGACTGCTGCCTGCACCTGATCCGGCGCGAACACGGCGCCGAGGTCGCCAACCGCATCGCCCGCCGGCTGGTGGTCGCCCCGCACCGCCAGGGCGGCCAGACCCAGTACATCGAGCAGCCGCTGCCGGCCGATCCCGGTGACGACCGCCTGCGCGCGGTGCTGGCCTGGGCGCTGGAACATCTGGATCAGCGGCTGGGGGTGGACGAACTGGCCTCGCGGGCGTTGATGAGCCGGCGCACCTTCACCCGCCGGTTCCGCCGGGCCACCGGCGCCAGCGTCGGCGACTGGCTGGCCCACCAGCGGCTGGCGCGGGCGCAGCGGTTGCTGGAAACCACCGACCGTCCGCTGGACCACATCGCCGCCGAGGCCGGGTTCGGCAGCGCGGTGTCGCTGCGGCAGCGTTTCGGGGCGGCCCTGGGCACTTCGCCCTCGGCCTACCGGCGCAGCTTCCGCGGCGGCTGAACGGCCGCCGCTTCGCTACAATCCGCCCCATGCGCGTCTTCCTCCAGCAACGCCCCGAGACGGGCGAAGCTCCCCGCTACGTCCAGCTGACCCTGCAACCGGATCTGTTCGGCGGCTGGGAGCTGCTGCGCGAAAGCGGACAGATCGGCGGCCGCGCGCAACTCAAGCGCGAACAGTATCTGCTGCAGGCCGAGGCCGACGCGGCCTTCGAGAAGGCCCGCGACACCCACCTCAAGCGCGGCTACCAGATCACGTTCACGCAGGGAGCGCCGCAGCCGTGAGCCCTTCCGCGGCGGCCGGTTTCCGCGCCGCCTGATCGACCTGCCCGCGCCCTGCCGCGCCGCGCTCCCCTTTTCTTACCACCCGGCCGAACCACTGCCGGACACCCCCACAAGGAACACGATGTCCAGTCCATTGAAGAACGATCGCCTGCTGCGCGCCCTCAAGCGCGAACCCGTGGATTGCACGCCGGTCTGGCTGATGCGCCAGGCCGGTCGCTATCTGCCGGAGTATCGCGCCACCCGCGCCGCCGCCGGCAGTTTCCTGGGCATGGCGAAGAACCCGGAGATCGCCTGCGAGGTGACCCTGCAACCGCTGCGCCGCTTCAAGCTGGACGCGGCCATCCTGTTCTCCGACATCCTCACCGTGCCCGACGCGATGGGCCTGGGCCTGTATTTCGTCGAAGGCGAAGGCCCGAAGTTCGAACGCACCGTGCGCACCGCCGCCGACGCCGACAAACTGGCGGTGCCGGACATGGAAACCGAGCTGCGCTACGTGATGGACGCGGTGCGCCTGATCCGGCGCGAGCTGGACGGCCAGGTGCCGCTGATCGGTTTTTCCGGCAGTCCGTGGACGCTGGCCTGCTACATGGTCGAAGGCGGCGGCAGCAAGGACTACGCGCGCATCAAGGCGATGGCGCTGAATGATCCGGCCACCCTGCACAAGCTGCTGTCGGTGAACACCGACGCGGTGATCGCGTACCTGTCGGCGCAGCGCGCGGCCGGCGCGCAGGCGCTGCAGGTGTTCGACACCTGGGGCGGCGTGCTGTCGCCGGCGATGTACCGCGAGTTCTCGCTGCCTTACCTGACCCGCATCGCGCGCGAGCTGGAACGCGGCGAAGGCGCGGAGCGCACGCCGCTGATCCTGTTCGGCAAGGGCAACGCCGCGCACCTGGAAGCACTGGCCGACAGCGGCGCCGAAGGCGTCGGCGTGGACTGGCTGATCGAACTGGCCGACGCGCGCCGCCGCACCGGCGGCAAGGTGGCGTTGCAGGGCAACCTGGATCCGGCCGTGCTGTACGGCTCGCCGGAGGCGATCCGCACGCAGGTGCGGGCGACCCTGGACAGCTACGCCGCGGGCGCGGGTGGCAGCCGCGATGGCCACGTCTTCAACCTCGGCCACGGCATGTCGCCCGACATGAATCCAGAGCACGTCGCCGTGCTGGTGGACGCCGTGCACGAATTCAGCGCCAGATAGGCGCGACGCTTCCGGAGCCCGCAATGGACGGCCGCCCCCACGCGCTTTCCCTCGCCTTCATCCTGCTGTCCACCGGCCTCGCCGCGCACGCGGCGCCGGCCGGCGAACGCGCGCCGGTGACCATCGAGGTCCGCGGCGACGATTTCCCGATGCTGGTGCAGGACACCGGCCTGCCGCCGCCATTGGACGACAACGGCCTGCCGCGCACGCCGGGCTGCGAAGCCGTGCGCGCGCGCCGGGTGGACGAACTGCCGTATCCATGGCGCGAAGCGGTGGATCGCGTCCATCTGGACTGCCAGCCGATGGAAGCCCCCGAAGGCGAGACCGCGCTGATGGCGCTCACCGCCACCGCCTTCCTCAAGCCGGGCCGGGTCTGGCTGGCCGGGCACGCGGTGGTCGAAATCCGGCGGATGGACTCCGAACTGTGGGGCGATCACCAGTACGTGCTGGCCGAACCCTACGCCGCGGTCGCCGCCGATCTGCGCGCGCAGCTGGAGGCGGACTGCCGCAAACGCCACCTGCGCGCGGAACGCGAAGGCGCGCCCGCCTGCAGGATGGAAGACAGCGACGACGCGCTCTATCTGCGCGTGGACGAGATCAGCGGCATCTGGATCCACGCCGATCCCGACGACGCCTCGCGCACGATCTACGCGGAAGGCTGGGCGGATTAGGCGGGGATTGGCAAAGGCCCGGCTTTTTTGCCTCCCCCTTCGAAGAAGGGGGACCGAGGGGGATTTGCTTTCCGCGCCAACAATGATTGTCCCTTAGCTGTTGGATGGCAGATCAAGAAGACCGATAAGTCCTTCCCGCCATCCAATCAAGCTCAACCCACGCCCGTACGCTGTCCGCGCAGCCGTGGCGAGGTTCCGTCGGTTTCCTCTTTCGGCGCGTTGTATTCGAAGCGCAGTTCACGCATGCCTTCCGGGACCGCCGGATTCATGTCCTCCGGCGGCACGCAGCCGGGCGCGACGCGCCCGGTCAACGTTCCCGCCAGCACCTGCAGCACGCGGGCCTGGGGCGACTGCGGATCGACCGCCTCGATCCGATCCGCGTACGCCGCGACCTGCATCGTGCCGTCCACTTCGGCGCTCGCCACCATGCCGGGCGCGCCGGCCTTCAGCGGAGCCGTCGCCGCCACGATGGGCGCCGGATCCCAACAGGTGCCGGTATTGGAGACGCGCAGCGCGCGGACGAGTTCCCGCGTGCTTCGTTCAAGCCGGGCTCGCACCCGCTCCTGCCCAAGCTGTTCCTGATCCACCGTCATGCGGGTCTTGATGTAGTACATGTCGCTGACCAGCATCACCATCGCCGAGTGATAGGCCTTGCCCTTGCGCTGCAGGCGCATCGACACCGAATAGGCTTCCAGCTTGCGTTCCTCCTTGCCCTTGCCGAGCGCGACGGTGAAGGGCTTCAGCTTGCCCATCTCGACCCGTTCGTAGCCGTCCGCGCGTCCGGCCAGGCCATTGATCTCGGCGACCGTCTGCTCCACGTCCTGGCGCAGGCGATCCGGCGGAAGCAGGCCGGCGGGATAGAAATAGGCGTCCAGCCAGCGATCTTCCGTGGACGGGTCCTGATAGCGGACCGAGGCGCCGAGTTCGGCGGATTCGAAGCGATGTTCCCCCAATGCCTCCCATGCGTCCAGCTTCAGTGGATACAGGATCCGCGTCTCGGTCAGGAAACCGCCCAGGAACGGGGCGGCCTCCTTCGGGGCGGCGGCCGGTTGCCCGGCCGTGAGCGGTGGCGCGACGAACAGGAGCGCCAGCCATGCCAGCGCCCATCGATATCCCGAACGCGTTTTTCCCGTCATGGCGACGCTTCTCCGGCACGCACCCGATCACCACTGTCGATACCGCCGGTGAACGGCGCGCTCCATCCCTGCCCCGTGTCCACCTGCACGTTCCGGAAGTACGCCGGCAGGCCTTCCTCGAATCCCGGTCCGGATTGCAGCTGGTAATGCAGGTGGACCAGGAACGCGTCGCCGGACATGCCCATCGCGCCGATCGGCGCTCCCGCCTTCACCTTCTGTCCCGGTTTGACCGCGACGCTGCCCTGCCGCAGATGCGCGAACACGCTGAATTCGCCGTTGCCGTGATCCAGCAGCACGTAGTTGCCGAGGAAAAGCTTGAGGTTCTTCATGATCTCAGCCTCGGTGAAGGGCGGCGGCCCGCCCTTGCGGTTGTCGGCCATCCCGTCATGTGTTTCCCGCACCACGCCGTCGCCGGTCGCATGCACCGGCTGGCCATAGCCGTACCAGTCTTCCGGCCGCGCGCCGTCGCCACGGAACAATCGCCCCTGCGCGTCGGTCACGACGAAATCGTGCGCATAGCGCATGAAATTGGCGCGGATGCCGAAATGGGTGGTCATTCCGCCGGTGATGTCGAGCCGGCGGTGATGGGCCAGCAGATCGTGGCCGTCGTGGACGAAGCTCTCGCCGTCCAGCGGCAGGCGCAACCGGGTCGCGGGCTGGAACGGCCGGGGCGCGACGTCGATCGCCACGCGCCGCTCGGGCCCGTCCTTGCCGGCCTGGAACACCGCTTCATAGCGCAGATCGCCGAGCCAGACATCGCTGTCGAAGTGCGCGAACGGGTTGAACACCACCAGCCGGCCGCCGGGCTTGAGTTCGCGGTTGGCGACGGTGGCGATGCTCATCGTGGTGTCATCGCCATTGCGGTCCAGCCGTCGCTGCGAGAAGAAACGGCCCTGCGCGTCCCGCAGGGTCGCTTCCAGGCCGACCAGCGTCAGCGTCTGCGTGCCGGGGTTGCTGAAAACCAGATCGAAATTGAGCTGCTGGCCGTCGCGCAGGCGTTCCACCCGGGGCTGCGCCGGCAGCGTCACGCCGGCGACCGGCGGCTCGGCGGACGGCACCGCGCCCTGCGCGAACGCGACGATCGGAACGAAACATCCTCCGCACATCCATCCCCAGATCCGCTTGCGCATCCGCATCCTCCCAGGTGGCCGGCCGCGCCGGCGGTCATGCATCGCTCGTCGTTCCCCCGCAGGCACGCTGGATCGTGTCCGCCAGCATGTCACCGGTCACCGGTTTGCGCAGGAAGTCGTCGAAACCGGCGGCGCGCGCGGAGGGTTCGGCCTCGCCGTCGGCGCGCGCGGTGATGGCGATCAAGGGCGCGCGGAAGCCGCCCAGCCGCAATTGCCGCGCCAGCGCCAGGCCGTCCAGTCCCGGCAGATCCAGATCCAGCAGGGCGACGTCGAACGACTGTCCGGCGGTTTCGCCCAACGCCGCCAACCCGTGCGCCGCATGCACGACATGGTGGCCGCGCGCGCGCAGCAGTCCCGCAATCACTTCCGCCACGGTGGCGTCGTCTTCCACCAGCAGGACGCGTCGCGCCTGCTCCGGCGCCGGAGCGCCGCGCGGCGCGTCTTCGGCGGCGGGGACGACGTGCGCGAGCGGCAGATCGACGATGAAGCGCGTGCCCAGGCCGGGCCGGCTTTCCACCCGGATGCTGCCGCCCATGGCCACCGCCAGCTCCTGGCAGATCGCCAGCCCCAGGCCGCTGCCGCCATAGCGCGACGCGGTGCGCGCGCCATCGGCCTGTTCGAAGCGCTGGAACAGGCGTGCCTGCTGCCCGGCGTTGATGCCGGGGCCTGTGTCGGTCACTTCCAGGCGCACGCCCTGCGGTTCCAGCCGCAGCACGCGCAGTCCAACACCGCCCCGGTCGGTGAACTTGATCGCGTTCCCCAACAGGTTGAGCAGGATCTGGCGCAGCCGCAGCGGATCGGCGACCACGTGCGACGGTGCGTCCGCGGCGCATTCATCGGAGAACGACAGTCCGCGCTTTTCCGCCATCGGCGCGGTCATGTCGACAATCTCGCGGATCAGCCCGCGCAGATCGACGTCCTGCATGTCCATGTCCAGCTTGCCGGCCTCGATGCGCGCCAGGTCCAGCGCGTCGTTGACCAGCCGCAACAGGTGCGCGCCCGCGCCCTGGATGGCAGTGGTGTAGTGGCGCTGGGTCTCGGTCAGCGGCGTTGCCAGCAGCAGTTCGCTCATGCCCAGCACGCCGGTCATCGGTGTGCGCACCTCGTGGCCGAGAGTGGCCAGGAAGCGGGTCTTGGCCAGCGAGGCCTGTTCGGCCACCTCGCGCTTGTGTACGGCCAGCTGCCAGGCGGTACGCCGGCGGACCCGGCGCCGATAGGCGGCCGCCAGCAGCGCCAGCAGCAGCGCGCCGGCGGCGGCCAGCAGGCTGATGCCCCAGACGCTGCGATACCACGGCGGCAGCACTTCGAACGAGAGCTGCTGTTCCTCCGACGCGTTGCCCGCCGCGTCGAACGCCTGCATGCGCAGGCGATAGTGGCCCGGGCGCAGGTTGGAGAACGAACGCTCGCCGCTGGGCCCCTGATCGATCCAGCCTTGATCGAAACCTTCCAGCCAGGAGCGATAGCGGTGCGCCAGCGGATCCTCGTAGCTGAGCAGGCGCAGGCTCAGTTGCAGATCGTGATCGTCGGGCAGCAGTTCGAATCCGCCCTTCATCGGCAGATGCACCGTCTGGTCGCGCTGGTTCACCTGCAATCCGTCCAGCAGCAGGTGCGGGACGAGCGCGGGCGGATCGGGCAACGCGGTATCCAGCAGCATCACCGAGCCGTCGGCGGTGCTGCCGGCCAGCAGGCCGCCGCTGGCCATCAGCAGGCCGCGGTCGTTGAATTCCTGGCTCATCAGTCCGTCGCGCACGCCGAAGTTGCGCACCCGGACCGGCGCCTCGTCGGTGGGCGCCTCGATGCGGAACAGGCCGCGCCGGGTGGCCAGCCAGACCCGTTTCTCCGGATCGATGGTCATGCCGGTCGATTCCAGCGCCGGCAGCCCGTGCTTGGGCGCGATCTGGCGGACCTGGGTCCAGCGGCCATCGCGCCGGCGCCAGTGCTCCAGCCCGGAAAGCCGATGCAGCCACAGCTGATCCGGCGCGACGAAGGCGAACGACAGCACCCGTTCCACGCCGGCGCCGATGACGGTGACGAACCTGCGCTGGACGGGATCCCAGCGTTCGATGCCGCGGTTGCTGGCCGTCCACAACTGGCCATCCGGACCGGCCAGCATGGTGTCGATCTCGCTGGGCTCGCTGTCCTGCTCCGATCGCGCGAGGCTGTCGAGGACCTGTCCGGTCTGGCCGTCGCGATGCTGGAGCGATCCCATCTGGGTCGCGAGCCAGAGCGAGCCGTCGCCGGTCTGCACCAGCCAATCCACCGAGGTGCCATCGGGCACCTGGTCGGTTCCCTCGGCGTTGGACCATTCGCGCTTTTCACCGGTGCGCGGATCGATGCGGATCAGCCCGTTGCGGTGCCCCAGCCACAGGCGCCCCTGGCGATCCTCCAGCACGGAGGTGAAGCGCAGTTCCTTCAGCCGTTGCGCATGCACGCCCAGCGGTTCCACTTCGCCGCTGGCGGTATCCAGCCGTTCCACGCCGCCGATGCTGCTGACCAGCCAGATGCCGGTTCCGCTGGCCGACGTCGCCAGGCCGCGATACAGACCGCCGCCCAGTCCCTGCGCCGGCGTGAACGATGCGATCCGCCGCCAGTCCGAGCGCAGGTAGGCGACGCCGCGCGTGGGCACCGGCACCCAGAGCCCGCCGTCGGGCTGCATCAGCACCGTCTGCAATACGCGCCCGACGCCCACGCCCTGGTTGTCCTGCGCGATTGGCGCGGGCGCGCGATCGCCGTCGGTGTGCCACAGGCCCCCCTGGCTGGCCAGCCAGTACTCGCCATGGCCGTCCGCGGCCATCGCCATCACCGCGTTGGGCCGTTCGAACATCGGCGACCAGGCCGGCGTGCTCCAGCCGCCGTTGCGCCGCCAGCGATACACGCCGGCCGAGGTGCCCGCCCAGATCGAATCGCCGTCGACGGTGACCGAATAGATGATCAGCGCGTCGCCACCCGGCAGGGTCTCGCGCTGCATGCGCTTGCCGTCGAAGCGGACCAGGCCGCTCATCGTGCCGATCCACAACTCCCCGCGGGCATCGAACGCCAGCGACAGCACGTTGTCCGACGGCAGGCTGGCCGGATCGCCCTCCACCGCGTTGAAGCGCTGGATCCGTCCGTCGGTGCCGATCCGGTGCAGGCCGCCGCCGAAGGTACCGAACCAGACCTCGCCGCCATGGCTGGTGATGGCGAACGCATCGTCGCTGCCCATCTGCGGATGCTCGGCCTTGCGGAAATGGCGGAACCCGCGGCGCTCCGGTCCCATCATGCTCAGGCCGCCGTTCTCGGTGGCGACCCAGACCCGATCCAGCCCGTCCACGTGCAGCGCCTGCACCACGTTGCCCGGCAGCGAGGCCGGATTGTCCGGATCGTGCCGCCATACCTTGAAGTCCACGCCGTCGTAGCGGGCCACGCCGTCCCAGGTGGCCAGCCAGAGATAGCCGGCACGATCCCGGGCCATCGCGGGAATGGTGGTGGACGGCAGGCCATCGGCGACCGTCATCATCCGGAAGCGCGGGATCTCCGGCACGCCCGCCTGCACCGTCGCACAGGCCAGCCATGCCGCCAACAACCAGATCCGCCATCCCATGCCGTCGTGTCCCTTTTTCTGCCGGGGTTCCCCTGCGCGAATCGTCGCAACGGACCGTTGCAGGTGCAAGCGGAGTATCTTCAGCCGGGCCCGCCTAGAATCGATGCCCATGACTTCACCGTCCCGACGCCATCGCCCCGCCCGGTTCGGCGCGCTGCTCGCGCTGCTGGCGCTCGCCAGCCCCGCGCTGGCGCGCGGACCGGTGGCTTACGCGCTGGATCCGGTCCACACGCGGGTGATGTTCGCGGTCGAACACGCCGGATTTTCCCAGGCCATCGGCACGGTTTCCGGCAGCACCGGCACGCTGGTGTTCGATCCGGAGGACTGGACCAGCGCGCGCCTGGAGGTCAGCGTGCCGCTGGCGCGCGCGGATCTGGGCGATGAAAAATGGAACCGGGCGGTGCTGGCGGGCAACCTGCTGGATGCGGAACGGTTTCCCGAAGCGCGTTTCGTTTCCCGCGAGGTCACCCCCACCGCACCCGGCCAGGCCTCGGTCTGCGGCACCCTGACCCTGCACGGGGTCGGCCGCGACCTGTGCATGGACGTCAGGCTCAATGCCCTCAAGCGCCATCCGTTGCCGCCCTTCCGGCGCACGGCGGGCTTTTCCGCCACCACCTCACTGCAACGCTCGGCGTTCGGCATCACCGCATGGAAGTCGGTGATCGGCGACACCGTCACGTTGCGCATCGAAGCCGAAGCCACCCGGACCGGCAAGGCCGATGACAGTGAAGAGGAGGCCGCCGACGCGGCCCCCGCCCCAGCCACCCCTCGGGAGCCCACGATCCATGACCCTCAAGAACACCCCTGAACGCTGGGGCGCCGTCAGCCAGTTGCTGCACTGGCTCATCGTCATCCTGTTGCTGGTCATCGCCTACATCGGCCTGACCATGGGCGATCTGCCCAATGGCCCGCGCAAGATCAACATCTACGCGCTGCACAAGTCGATCGGCCTGACCATCCTGGCGCTGGTGACGCTGCGCCTGGTGTGGCGCGTGTACGCCGGCGCGCCGCTGGCGATTCCCGGCACGCCCGGCTGGCAGCAGCGCATCGCTTCGCTGACCCACGTGGCGCTGTACCTGCTGATGTTCGCCATCCCGCTGTCGGGCTGGGTGCTGAACTCCTCCGCCGGCTATCCGCTGCAGTGGTTCAAGCTGTTCAACCTGCCGGCGATCACCGCGCGCAATCCCCAACTGCACGAACTGGCCGAGACCCTGCACGAGTCGATGTTCTGGGTGCTGGTGGCGGTGGTCGTGCTGCATGCCGGCGCCGCGTTCTACCACCATCTGTTCCAGAACGACGACACCCTGCGGCGGATGCTGCCCGGACGCCGTCGTCCGGCCGTCGCCTCCCCCTCCGCCTCCACCCCCGAGGATATCGCCCCATGATCCGCTTCCCCCGTCTCCGCCTGGCCGCCACCGCCCTGCTGCTGGCCGCCGCGCCCGCGTTCGCCGCCGACTACGTGCAGGCGCCCGGCTCCACCCTGATCTTCGCCAGCAACTACCAGGGCGAAACCTTCACCGGCAAGTTCGGCGGTTTCAACACCACCCTGAGTTTCGATCCGGCCAAGCTGGCCACCTCCAAGCTGGACGTCACCATCCAGCTGGCCGGCACCAAGACCGGCAACGATGATCGCGACGGCACCCTGCAGACCGGTGACTTCTTCAACGTCGCCAAGTTCGCCCAGGCCCGTTACACCGCGACGAAGTTCCGCGCGCTCGGCGGCAACCAGTACGCCGCCGACGGCACCCTCAGCCTGCGTGGCGTGAGCAAGCCGGTCACCCTGACCTTCACCTGGACGCCCGGCGCGCAGCCGGTGCTGACCGGCAAGGCCACCGTCAAGCGCCTGGACTTCGGCGTGGGTGGCGGCGAGTGGGCCGACACCAAGACCATCCCCAACGACGTCGCCATCAGCACCAAGGTCGTGCTGAAGCCGGCCAGGTAGGCGTCCGGTGCGGCGCGTCCTCCTGCATGCCTCGTGGGTGATCGCGCTGCTGATGTCCGCCGCCGTCCTGGCGGCCTGGTTCGTGGGGGGCGCGCTGCTGGCGCCCCACCCCGCGAACATCACCGGACTCCCCGCGGATCTGGCGGTGGAAACGGTCACCGTCCCGGTGCGCGGCGCGCCTCCCCTGCGGGGATGGTGGGTCGAGGGAACCGCCGGACAACCGGCGGTCCTCCTGTTGCATGGCATCCGCGCGGATCGGCGCGCGATGCTCGGACGCGCCAGACTGCTGCACCGTCACGGCTATTCGGTCCTGCTGGTCGACCTGCAGGCCCATGGCGAAAGCCGGGGCGACGCCATCACCCTGGGCGCGCGCGAATCGCGCGGAGTCGTGGCCGCGCGCGACTGGATGAAACAACGGGTTCCCGGCCGCCGCCTGGCGGTCATCGGCGTGTCGCTGGGTGGCGCCTCGGTGGTGCTGGCGCCACGCTCCGGCGGGTTCGACGCGGTGGTGCTGGAGGCGGTCTATTCGAACGCGCGCCAGGCCGTGCGCAACCGCATCGCCATGCGCCTGGGCGACGGCATGGCGGAACTGCTCGCGCCGCTGCTGACGATGCAGACTCGCTGGCGGATTGGCGTCTCCGTGGATGATCTGTCGCCGCTGGATCGCATCCGGGATCTGGATGCCCCGTTGCTGATCGTGGCCGGCGGCCGTGACCGGCATACCCTGCCGGCCGAATCACGCGCCCTGTTCGAACGCGCGCGCGCGCCCAAGGAGTTCTGGCTGCTGCCGGATGCCGCGCATGTGGACTTCCTCGCGCATTCGGGCGCCGGCTACGAGCAGCGCGTGGTCGGCTTTCTCGATCGCAGCCTGTCGGTTTCCCCTTCGCGAGGCGCCGGACAACCGGTTCCCTCCGGTCGCGACTAACCGGCGAGGAAGCGCGCCAGCCCCGGCGCATCGAACGGCCAATCCAGTTCGGCGCCGTCGCCGCGCCGCAGGACCGGCACCCGCACCCCGTAGCGCGCCTCCAGTTCGTCGTCGCCGTCGATGAACGCACTCTCGAATTCCGGCACCCGCGCCTCGGCCAGCACGGCCAGGGCCAGGTCGCACAGGTGGCAGTCGTCGCGTTGGTAGAGGGTCAGCGGCAAGGGAACGACCTCCGGGTCCGATCTGTTGCGTCGCGGGAGCGGCTTTCACCGGCGACGGCATAGAATACGCGCCATGGCAGTCAGCACCTTCGACCTTTTCAAGATCGGCATCGGGCCGAGTTCCTCCCACACCGTCGGCCCCATGCGGGCGGCGGCGCGATTCGTCGCGCGCTGGCTGGAGGAACCCGGCCGCCTGCGGGACGTGGCGCGGATCCGCGCCGAAGTCTTCGGCTCGCTGGCCCTGACCGGGCGCGGCCATGGCACCGACAAGGCCGTGCTGATGGGCCTGGAAGGCCATTACCCGAACGAAATCGATCCCGACATCATCCCGCCGGCGCTGGAGCGGATCCGCGGCAGCAAGACCCTGCAACTGGGCGGCGTCCACGCCATCGCCTTCGACGAGAAGCGCGATCTGCTGATGAACAAGCGGCAGAAGCTGCCGTACCACACCAACGGCATGCGCTTCACCGCCTACGACGCCAACGACGAAGTCATCGCCACCCGCGACTATTACTCCGTCGGCGGCGGTTTCGTGGTCAACCAGGACGATGCCGCGGTCGATCGCATCGTCGCCGACGAGACCCCGCTGCCGTATCCGTTCAGGAGCGGCGACGAACTGCTGGCCCAGTGCCAGCGCAGCGGGTTGAGCATCGCCCAGTTGATGTTCGAGAACGAGAAGTGCTGGCGCGGCGAGGACGAGATCCGCGAGGGACTGCGCGCGATCTGGAGCGCCATGCAGGCCTGCGTGACCCGCGGCATCCGCGAGGAAGGCACCCTGCCCGGCGGCCTGCATGTCTCCCGCCGCGCGCCGACCCTGCACCGCGAACTGGCCAGCAAGCCGGAAGCCAACCTGCGGGATCCGCTGACCACCCTGGACTGGGTCAACCTGTACGCGCTGGCGGTCAACGAGGAGAACGCCGCCGGCGGCCGCGTGGTCACCGCGCCCACCAACGGCGCGGCCGGCATCATCCCGGCGGTCATGCACTACTTCGATCGCTTCTGCCCCGGCAGCAGCGAACAGCGGATATTCGACTTCCTGCTCACCGCCGCCGCCATCGGCATCCTCTACAAGGAAAACGCCAGCATTTCCGGCGCCGAAGTCGGCTGCCAGGGCGAGGTCGGCGTGGCCTGCTCGATGGCCGCCGGCGGCCTGGTCGCCGCGCTGGGCGGTTCGCCCAGCCAGATCGAGAACGCCGCCGAAATCGGCATGGAACACAACCTCGGCCTGACCTGCGATCCGATCGGCGGGCTGGTGCAGATTCCGTGCATCGAGCGCAACGCGATGGGCGCGGTGAAGGCGATCAACGCCAGTCGCATGGCCATGCGCGGCGACGGCAAGCACAAGGTGTCGCTGGACAAGGTCATCAAGACCATGCGCGACACCGGCCGCGACATGCAGGACAAGTACAAGGAAACCAGCCGCGGCGGCCTGGCGGTCAACGTCATCGAATGCTGACACCGCGGCGGCGCGCCCGCCGCGGGTCGTCCCGCGGCGGAGCCTGTTCCGCGGTGGTTCCTTCTATCGATCGCCCGCGGTGATCGCCAGCGTGTCGTCGAGCAGCGCCGCAGCGGTCACTTCCGCGCCCGCGCCCGGTCCCTGCACCACCAGCGGCTGCTGTGGATAGCGGTCGCTGAAAATCGCCACCCGGTTGTCGGTGCCGCCCCCGCCGCACAACGGATGATCCGCCGCGAGCGTCTGCAGACCGACGCTCGCGCCTTCCGCGTCGAAGCGCCCCAGAAAGCGCAGCTTGCCGCCATTGCGGTAGGCCTCGCGGAAGCGCGCGCCCAGTGGCGCGTCGAACTGTTCCAGCGCCCCATCCAGCGCACCGGCCGGCAACGCCGCCAGCGCGGCCGGCACCAGCGACTCCACCCGCACGTCCTCGGCCTGCAACCGCAACCCCGCCGCGCGCGCCAGGATCAGCAGCTTGCGGCGCACGTCCTCGCCGGACAGATCGATGCGCGGATCCGGTTCGGTATAGCCCGCCTCGCGCGCCTGGCGCACGAAGCCGGAGAACGGACGCATGCCGTCGTAGTGATTGAACAGCCACGCCAGCGAACCGGACAGCACGCCTTCGACCCGATGGATGCGATCGCCGCCGGCCACCAGCGCGCGCAGGCTGCGCAGCAGCGGCAGTCCGGCGCCGACCGTGGCGCTGTCGCCGTAGTGCGCGCCCGAATCCCGACGCGCGCGCTGGATGGCCTCGGCGCGCGCCAGCGCGCCGCCGTTGCCCAGCTTGTTGGCGGTGACCACGTGGATGCCGCGCGCCAGCCATTCGGCGTGCCAGTCGGCGACCGCGTCACTGGCGGTGGCGTCGACGATGAGGTCGCCGTCGCGCAGCGATTCCGCCTCGGCCCAAGGGGGCAGCCCGGTGTCGCGCGCAGGCGCCGTGCGGGTCGCGTCGAGCGCGCCGGGCGCGCCCGCTTCGCAGGACTGGACGCTGCGCGAATTGGCCAGCCATGCGAATTCGGGCAATCCCTCGATCCGTCCGCGCAGGCGTTCGTAGCGCGCCACGAACGCGCTGCCGACCACGCCGGTGCCCAGCAGCGCCAGGCGCGGCGACGGTCGGCGACGCGCCGCCGGAAGCTGGACGACCGCGCTCATGCGTCGGCGAGTTTTCGGTCGGCCTCCGCGGCCGCGCGCTGCGCGCGCGCCAGGCCGGCGGACAGATCGGCCAGCAGATCCTCGGTGGCCTCGATGCCGACCGACAGGCGCAGCAGGCCATCGGAGATGCCCGCCTTGGCGCGCGCCTCGGCGGTCATCGCCGCGTGCGTCATCGAGGCCGGATGCGCGACCAGGCTCTCGACGCCGCCCAGCGATTCGGCCAGGGTGAAATAGCGCAACCCTTCCACGAACGCGCGCACCGCCGCCTCGCCGCCGTGCAGTTCCACGCTCAGCATGGCGCCGAAGCCCTTCTGCTGGCGCGCGGCCAGCGCGTGGCCCGGATGCGAGGCCAGGCCGGGGAAATACACCTTCGACACCGCCGGGTGATTCTCCAGCAGGCCGGCGATGGCATTGGCGTTTTCCTGGTGCACGCGCAGGCGCGCGTCCAGCGTGCGTAGGCCGCGCAGGGTCAGGAAGCTGTCGAACGGCGAGCCGGTCAGGCCCAGCGCGTTGGCCCACCACACCAGCTGCTGGTGGACTTCCGGATCACGCGCGACCACCGCGCCACCGACCACGTCGCTGTGGCCATTGATGTACTTGGTGGTCGAATGCACCACCAGATCCGCGTCGAATTCAATCGGCTTCTGCAGCGCGGGCGACAGGAAGGTGTTGTCGACCACGGTCAACGCGCCGGCCTTGTGCGCGGCGTCGATCACGAAGCGCAGGTCGGTGATGCGCAGCAGCGGGTTGGACGGGGTTTCGATCAGCACCAGCCGTGGCGACTGCGCCAGCGCGTCGGCCAGCGAGCGCGGGTCGGTCAGGTCGGCGGTGATCAGCTCGAAGTGGCCTTTCTTCGCCAGCGCGTTGAACAGGCGCCAGCTGCCGCCGTACGCATCGTGCGGCACCACCAGGCGATCGCCCGGCTGCAGCAGCGCGTTCAGCACCAGGTTGATCGCGCCCATGCCGGTGGAGGTGATCACCCCGCCGACGCCGCCTTCCAGTTCGGCCAGCGCTTCCCCCAGCAGGTCCCGGGTCGGGTTGCCGCTGCGGGTGTAATCGTATTCGCGCTTGTTGCCGAAACCATCGAAGCTGAAGTTGGACGACAGCACGATCGGCGGGGTCACCGCGCCGTACGCGGTGTCGCGATCGATGCCGGCGCGGACGGCGGCGGTGGCGGGGCGACAGTGGCTGTCGCCGGCGGCTTCGAACTGGCTCATGCGTTTTCTCCGTTGCCGCGCAGGGCAGTGCTGAGGATCGCGTCGATGCGATCGGTTTCTTTCAGGAAAGCGTCGTGGCCATAGGGCGAGCGCAGCACGCGCAGGTTGCCCAGCGTGCCCAGTCCCTCGACCAGGGCCACCGAATCGGACAGCGGCACCAGCCGGTCGCCCTCGACCGCGACCACGGTGGTCGGCACGCGCACGGCGGCCGGATCGATGCGGTGCAGGTCGATGGATTCGGACAGGCGCAGATAGGCGGTCACCGGCGTGCGCGCGACGTACTGCGCGCCGGCGGCGTCCAGGTAATCCTCCGCCGCGCAGCGCACGCGGCCGTGCACGATCTCGGCGGCGGCGTCGAAGCGCTCCTCGAACTCCTCCGGCGTGCGGTAGCTGAGCATGGCGAACTGGCGCGCCAGCGAAAGCCCTTCCGCATCGGCGCATTGCAGCTGTCCCAGGCTGACCGCGCGGCGCTGCAGCGCGCGCCAGGCCGCGGCGTAGGGATGCGCGCGATGCGCGCCGCTGACCGCGACCAGCTTCGCCAGCCGCGCGGGATGGCGCACCGCCAGTTGCAGGCCGACCAGCGCGCCATAGGAATAGCCGACGAAGGCGTGCAGTTGGCGGATGCCCAGCGCGTCCAGCAGCTTGACGATGGCGTCGGCCTGGTCGGCGGTATCGATGGGCGCATCGAGCTTGCCGTCGGCGCCGATGAAATCGATCGCCAGCAGGCAGCGACGCGCCGGATCCAGCGCGCGTCCGGTGCCGACGAGATCGTTCAACCAGCCCTTCTCGGCGAACGTGGCGCTGGTGGCCAGATGGCGATGCGCGGAAATGCCGCCGGCGACGAACACCACCGGCGCGTCCACCGCGCCCGACAGTTCATAGCGCAGCCGGATCAGGTGCCGGCCGGCGTGGCGCATGTCCAGTTCCAGCGCGATTTCACCGCGCCGGGCGGTGATGCCGTCCTGGGCGAGGAGGACGGCATCGGCCGTACAGGACGCGGGCACGGAAGACAGGGAAGGCGCGGCGGCGGTGGCGAAGCTCATGGCGGTGTCCGGTGTAGAGGGGACTTGCGGCCATCGAGCTTTCGCGGAGCTCGCGTTCGCCGTGCGGAGGCACGGTACGAACCATCTTTCGGGCAGACGCAGAGGTCCCCGCAGGATTTGGCACCGACCACGACGCTTGCGCATCGCTGGTTGCCCCGGCTTCTTCGGGCCTGTCCCTCTGCCGGTCTCGATGGTGACCGGCACTTTGCCAGCGGTTTTCAGCCGTGTCAATCGCTTTATGCGGATGGAGCGATGGATCTTCCGGAATCCCCCTCCCGGCTCCGTGACCCATGCCGCATAATCCTGTCATGACAAGGAAATACCTGTTGATGGGCCTCCTGGCCCTGCTGGCCGGTTGCGCCACCCGGCCCCACCACACCTCCCGCCCGCCCGCGCCGACGCCGACCACCGCCGCCGACGCCATCGTCCCCGAAGCCTGGGTGTCCGTCCCGGTGCCGGAGGACGAACTCGACTCGCTGGCCGCCTGGCCCACCGAGGACGGCAAGGTCTGGCTGATCGCCACCGCCAAATCCAGCCACCGGCTGGCGGTCTACGACGCCGATACCGGCGAACGCCTGCGCACCGTCGGCGGTCCCGGCCAGGCGCCGGGCCAGTTCAACCGCCCCAACGGCATCGCCGTGTTCGGCGATCTGCTGTTCGTCGCCGAGCGCGACAACCATCGGGTCCAGGTGATGCGCCTGCCCGGATTCACCCCCGTCGCCCAGATCGGCCAGGACGTATTGAAGGTGCCGTACGGCCTGTGGCTGGACGAAACCGGACCCAACCAGTTGGATCTGTTCGTCACCGACAGCTTCATGGCCGATTTCCGCACCGGCCAGTTGCCGCCGATGTCCGAACTCGACCAGCGCATCAAGCATTTCCGTGTCGATGAACACGACGACGGGACGGTGCAGGCGCGCCTGCTCGGCACCTTCGGCGCCACCGACGAGGCCGGCGCGTTGCGGATGGTCGAATCCATCGCCGGCGATCCGGCGCACGATCGCCTGCTGATCGCCGACGAGGACCGCCGGATCGGCTCGACCCTGCGCGACTACACCCTGTCCGGCCAGTACCGTGGCTACAGCCTGCCGCGCTTCGACGCCGACGCCGAGGGTGTCGCCCTGTGGACCTGCGCGGCGGATCGTGGCTACTGGATCGCGGTGGATCAGCTCACCCCGACCCTGTTCCGGGTGTTCGATCGCGCCACGCTGCGGCCACGCGGCATCTTCCGCGGTGAACAGGTCGCCAACACCGACGGTGAGACCATCTACGCGGCGTCGACCGCGCGGTTCCCGGCCGGTGCGCTGTTCGCCCTGCACAACGATCAGTCGCTGGCCGCCTTCGATCTGCGCGATGTCGCACGCGCCCTCGATCTTGGAAACGACTGCTTGCCGTGAAACCCGCCCCGCGCGCCATCCTGCTCTGTGTCGCCACCGCCGTCATGCTCGCCGGCGCGGTCCCCGGCGAGGCCGCGCGGCTGTACCGCTGGAAGGACAAGCAGGGCTACACCCAGTACGGCGACCGGCCGCCGGAGGCCGGCGAACTGGTCGACGCCAGCGTGGACGTGCTGCGTTTCCACAACACGCCCAGCGCGCTGGTGCGCCTGCGGCTGGAGCGCAGCGGCATGCGCTACCAGGCGTGGGCGGACAATCTGCTGCATGGCCCGGTCGAGGTCCGCCTGGGTTTCAAGCGCGACAGCAACGTCACCGCGCAGCCGCTGCTGCCGGCCACCGCGGTGGTGCCGGCGCGCAGCAGCGTGCTGGTCGCCAGCATCGCGATGCGCGATCCGATGCGCGGCGGCGACTTCGAACTGGCGCTGGACAGCCTGCCCGGTGATCCGGCCGCCCACGCGCAGGATTACGAATACCGCCTGCCCTTCGAATACGGGCGCGTGCGGGTGGATCAGGGTCCGGGCGGCGGATTCAGCCACAACGACACCCAGAACCTCCATGCGATCGACTTCGCGGTGCCGGAAGGCACGCCGATCCTGGCCGCCCGCGAGGGCATGGTCATGCAGGTGGAGTCGGATTTCGACAAGGCCGGGCTCAACCGCGAGCGCTACGGCGGACGCGCCAACTTCATCCGCATCGTCCACGGCGACGGCAGCATGGCCGTCTACGCCCACCTCAAACCCGAGGGCGTGCAGGTGCGCGAGGGCCAGTACGTGCGCAAGGGCCAGCGCATCGGTTTGTCCGGCAATACCGGTTTCAGCACCGCCCCGCATCTGCACTTCGTGATCCAGGTGAATCGCGGCATGTCCCTGGAATCGGTGCCGTTCCGGATGTTCGGTCCGCTGGGCCAGCTGCAGTTCCCGCGCCAGCAGGCGGAGGCCCCGCCCCTCGCGCCCGCCCCGGCGGGACGGCCCGGCCCCTGACTACCCGACCCGGTATAATCGCCCCCCTTTCCCCTGTTCCCAGCGCCCGCGCGGGCGCCGTCGCCATGTCCGAAGTCGCCACCGAAGCCGCGCGCCGCCGCACCTTCGCCATCATTTCCCACCCTGACGCCGGCAAGACCACCCTGACCGAAAAGCTGCTGCTGTTCGGCGGCGCGATCCAGATGGCCGGCTCGGTGAAGGGCCGCAAGGCCGCCCGCCACGCCACCTCCGACTGGATGGCGCTGGAAAAGGAGCGCGGCATCTCCGTGACTTCGTCGGTCATGCAGTTCCCGTACGAGGGCAAGATCGTCAACCTGCTCGACACGCCGGGCCACGCCGACTTCGGCGAGGACACCTACCGCGTGCTGACCGCGGTGGACTCGGCGCTGATGGTCATCGACGTGGCCAAGGGCGTCGAGGAACGGACCATCAAGCTGATGGAAGTGTGCCGCCTGCGCGACACCCCCATCATGACCTTCATCAACAAGCTGGACCGCGAGGGCCGCGAGCCGATCGAACTGCTGGACGAAGTGGAACGCGTGCTCGGCATCCAGTGCGCGCCGGTGACCTGGCCGATCGGCATGGGCAGCCGCCTCAAGGGCGTGGTCCACCTGATCACCGGCGAGGTCCACCTGTACGAACAGGGACGCAACTTCACCCGCCAGGACTCGACCATCTTCGCCTCGCTGGATGATCCGCAACTGGAAGCGCGGATCGGCGCCGAGATGCTCGCCCACCTGCGCGAGGAACTGGAACTGGTGCAGGGCGCCTCGCATCCGTTCGATCTCCAGGCCTACCGCGAGGGCCGGCAGACGCCGGTGTTCTTCGGTTCGGCGGTCAACAACTTCGGCGTGCAGCCGCTGCTGGATTTCTTCGTCGAACATGCGCCCTCGCCGCAGGCGCGCGCCACCACCGGGCGCAGCGTGCAGCCGACCGAGAACAAGCTGACCGGGTTCGTGTTCAAGATCCAGGCCAACATGGATCCGCAGCACCGCGACCGCGTCGCGTTCATGCGCGTGTGCTCGGGACGCTTCGAAGCCGGCATGAAAGCCTTCCACGTGCGCAGCGGCAAGGAAATCAAGCTGGCCAACGCGCTGACCTTCATGGCCAGCGACCGCGAGATCGCCGCCGAAGCCTGGCCGGGTGATGTCATCGGCATCCACAACCACGGCACCATCTCCATCGGCGATACCTTCACCGAAGGCGAGTCGCTCAGCTTCACCGGCATTCCCAACTTCGCGCCCGAACTGTTCCGGCGCGCGCGCCTGCGCGATCCGCTCAAGCTCAAGCAACTGCAGAAGGGTTTGGCCCAGCTCAGCGAGGAAGGCGCCACCCAGTTCTTCCGCCCGCTGATGAGCAACGATCTCATCCTCGGCGCGGTCGGCATGCTGCAGTTCGACGTGGTCGCCTACCGGCTGAAGGACGAGTACGGCGTGGATGCCAGCTTCGAGAACGTCAGCGTCGCCACCGCCCGCTGGATCCGCTGCGACGATGCGAAGAAACTGGAGGAGTTCCGCGACAAGAACGCGATGAACCTGGCCGTGGACGCCGCCGGGCAGCTGGTCTACCTGGCGCCCACCCGGGTCAACCTGCAGTTGGCGCAGGAGCGCGCACCGTCCGTGCAGTTCCTGGCCACCCGCGAACACGCCCACGCCACGGCGGTGGAGTGAGGGGCCACACCGCCCGGGTTTCCAGCTCCATGCTGAAGATCCGGGCGGCGTATGGATGCAGCGCTTGCTGCATTGCGGTAACGTCCGCGCATGACCGCACAACACTCCCACCCGCGCGCCGCGCACATCCGTGACGAAATCGCCAGCGCCCTGACCCACGGCCTGGGCGCGATGGCCGCGCTGGCCGGCGGCGCGGTGCTCATCACCCTGGCCGCCATCTACGGCGACGGCTGGCAGCTCGGCGCCTCGATCGTGTTCGGCGTGACCCTCCTGCTGCTCTACACCGCCTCCACGCTCTATCACGCCATCCAGCATCCGATCGCCAAGGGTCGCCTGAAGGTGTTCGACCACTGCGCGATCTATCTGCTGATCGCCGGCACCTACACGCCCTTCACCCTGATCGGCCTGCGCGGGCCGTGGGGCTGGAGCCTGTTCGCGGCGATCTGGACGCTCGCGGTGGCCGGCGTGATCTTCAAGCTGTTCTACACCGGCCGCTTCAAGCTGCTGTCCACGCTGATCTACATCGCGATGGGCTGGCTGGTGATGGTGGCGATCAAGCCGCTGCTGACCTCGCTCGATGCCTGGACCCTGGGCTGGCTGCTGGCCGGCGGCCTGTTCTACACCCTGGGCACCTACTTCTATCACCGCGAATCGATCCGCTATTCGCACGCGATCTGGCACCTGTTCGTGATCGCCGGCAGCGTCTGCCACTACATCGCCGTCACCGAGCAGGTCCTGCGTCCACGCCTCGCGGGCGCCTGAGGCGCCCACCCCGGCTGAACACGTCGAACCGGGCTTGACCCGGCTTTCGCGCTCCCTGAACAACTTCGCTGGCTTAGTGGACGCATGAATCGCGTCCCTGCCCGCAAGACGCCATTCCGCTGGCCCCGGCCTTCACGCCGCACCGGGCTCATCCTGGCGGCCGTGGCAACCGCCCTGATCGCACTGTTCCTCCTATTCGACTGGAACTGGTTCAAGAGGCCGCTCGAGCGCCAGGTCCAGGCCCGCACCGGCCGCGAGTTCCGCATCGACGGCAACCTGGACGTCCGCCTCGGCAGGGTCACCACGGTGAGCGCGGATGCCCTGCATCTGGGCAATGCCGCCTGGTCGAAGGAACCGACGATGGCCGCGGCGCGGCGCGCGGAACTGGACATCGAAATCTGGCCGTTGCTGCGCGGGGACATCCGGATTCCCGGGATCCGCCTGATCGAACCCCGGCTTCGCCTGGAGACCGGTCCCGATCGCCGCGGCAACTGGGATTTCGGCCCGGGGGGCGACACCGACATCCGCTTTCACCGGCTCTGGGTGCGCGACGGTCGGCTGCAGTACCTCGACGCGGCCAGGAAGACCGACATCGACATCCGCCTGGACAGCGTGGCGGCACCGGGACCGCAAGGCGCGCCCTCGGTGGCCATCGAAGGCGGCGGGCACTGGACGGGCGAATCCTTCCGCCTGCAGGGTCACGCCGCTTCCCCCCTCGCACTGCGCGACGCCGGCGAACCCTATCGGATCGACCTGCGGGCGCAGGCGGGTCCCACCCGCGCGCATGCCCGCGGGACGCTGCTGGATCCGCTGCGCCTGCGCAGCTTCGACTTGAAGCTGCGGCTCGCCGGACGCGACCTGCAGGACCTGTATCCGCTGCTGGGCATCGCCCTCCCACCGACGCCGCCCTATCAGCTGGACGGGCGCTTCACCCGCGCCGGCAACGTCTGGCGCTACGACGGCTTCGCCGGCAAGGTCGGCGACAGCGATCTGGCGGGTACGGCCAGCGTGACGGTGGGCCGCGCACGTCCCTTGTTCGCCGCCAATCTGGTGTCGCGGCGCCTGGATTTCGACGATCTGGCCGGCTTCGTCGGCGCCTCGCCGCAAGCCGGCGCCGGCGAGACCAGCAACGCGGAACAGAAGGCGGAGGCCGCGCGACAGCGCGCGCAGGCGCGCGTCCTGCCGGACACGCCCTACGACCTGACCAAACTGCGCGCGATGGACGCGGATGTACGCTGGAAGGCGCATCGCATCAATGCGCCCAAGCTGCCCTTGGACGACATGGACGCGCACCTGCGCCTGGATGGCGGACTGCTGCAACTGGATCCGCTCAACTTCGGCGTCGCCGAGGGCGACATACGCTCGACCATCCGCATGGATGCGCGGACCGACACCATCCGCACCCGCGCCGACATCGCGGTGCGCAGGCTCAATCTCGGACGGCTGTTCCCGGATGCAGAAATCACCCGCACCGCCATCGGCCGCATCGGCGGCGACGTGGCCATCACCGGTACGGGCAATTCGGTCGCGCAGATTCTCGGCAGCGCCGACGGCGATATCGCGCTCGGCATGGGCCAGGGCCGGATCAGCAACCTGTTGATGGAACTGGCGGGACTGGACGTGGCCGAGTCGCTCAAGTTCCTGCTGACCCGCGACAAGACCGTGCCGGTGCGCTGCGCGTTCGGCGACTTCGCCGTGCGGGACGGGGTCATGCACGCGCGCACGCTGGCGTTCGACACCACCGACACGCTCATCGTCGGCAAGGGCGACATCAGCCTCAAGGAAGAGACGCTTGACCTGGAACTGCGTCCGCGCCCCAAGGACCGCAGCATCCTGGCCCTGCGCTCACCGCTGGTGGTTGGCGGAACCTTCCGCGACCCGTCGTTCCGCCCCGATTTCAAGCGGCTGGGATTGCGCGGCGCCACCGCGCTGGCGCTGGGCAGCATCGCCCCGCCCGCCGCGTTGCTGGCGACGCTGGAACTCGGCCCCGGCGAGGACGCCGGCTGCGGCGGACAGTACGCGCGCTAACGCTCAGCTCGCGATGTAGCGCTGCAGTTGATCCAGTTCCAGTTGCTGATCCTCGATGACGGCCTTGACCAGATCGCCGATGGAAATCACGCCCACCACGCGCTCGCCTTCCAGCACCGGCAGATGGCGGATGCGATGCTCGGTGACGAGCTGCATGCAGCGATCGACGGTGTCGTCCAGGCCCACCGTGATGACCCGGCTGGTCATGATGTCGCGGACCGGCGTGTTGGCCGAGGAACGTCCCTGCAACACCACCTTGCGCGCGTAGTCGCGCTCGGAAACGATGCCGCACAGTCTCGCTCCCTGCATGGAAAGCACCGCGCCAACGCTTTTCTGCGCCATCAGCTTGATGGCGTCGAGTACCGAGTCGTCCGGAGAAACCGCGAAAACTTCAGGGCTCTTGGCCCCCAACAGCTGGCGTACCGTGCGCATGACTGCCTCCATCGGAAGGTCGATCGGGCTGTCCCAAGGATACTCCTGCCGCGCCGGGTTGCCATACGTCGACCAGGTACAGCGGGCGCTGCTTGGACTCCTCGTAGAGCCGGCCGAGGTACTCGCCGATGATGCCCAGCGCCACCAGCTGCACGCCGCCGAGGAACAGGATGACCGCCATCATGGTCGGCCAGCCGGCCACCGGATCCCCCCACAACATCGCCTTGATCACCACCCACATGGCCGCCAGGAAGGCCAGCAGCGCGGTCAGCACGCCCAGATAGGTGGCCGCCCGCAACGGTGCGGTGGAAAAGCTGGTGATTCCTTCGAGGGCGAAATTCCACAGCCGCCAGAAGCCGAAATTACTGTCGCCCGCCAGCCGCGGCTCGCGCCGGTAGGCGATGGCGGTCTGGCGGTAACCGACCCAGCCGAACAGCCCTTTCATGAAGCGGTGGCGCTCGCGCAATCCACGCAGGGCGTCCAGCGCACGCGGCGAAAGCAGGCGGAAATCGCCGGTATCGGCCGGAATCGGGGTCTTGGAAAGGCGTCCGATCAGCCGGTAGAACAGGTGCGCGGTCGAACGCTTGAGCCAACCTTCGCCTTCGCGCGCGATGCGGGTGCCATGCACGTTGTCATAGCCCTGCCGCCACCGCTCGACGAAATCCGGAATGAGCTCCGGCGGGTCCTGGCCGTCGGCGTCGAGAATGACCACCGCGCCCTCCGTCACCTGATCCAGCCCGGCGGTCAGCGCCGCTTCCTTGCCGAAATTCCGCGACAGCCGCAGCAGCGATACCCGCGCATCCGTGGCGGCCAGGCGCTGCATGACCAGCCAGGTGTCATCCGCGCTGCCATCGTCCACGTACAGCACCCGCGTCCGCAGACCGGTCATGCCGTCCAGGGTCGCGGCGATGCGCGGATGCAAGCGCGGCAAGGCCTCGGCCTCGTTGCGCGCCGCGATCACCACCGTCAGCAGATCATCGTCCATGGCCGCTCAGTCCAGTTGCTCGAGATAGGCCGCGCCGCCGATCTGGCGCACCTGCCGCTGGATCCAGTTGGCCCGGCGCTGCACGTAGGGTCCCGGGTTGCGCGCGTTGTAGCGGCGCGGCGCCGGCAGCACCGCGGCGAGACGGGCGCTCTCGGCCGGCGACAACCGCGACGCGTCCTTGCCCCAGTAACGGCGGGCGGCCGCCTGCGCGCCGTACACGCCATCGCCGAACTCGGCGATGTTGACGTGCATTTCCAGGATCCGCGACTTCGGCCAGAAGGTTTCGATCAGCAACGTGTACCAGACCTCGAAGCCCTTGCGCACCCAGCGCGAGGGGCGGTTGCTGCCCTGCCACAGGAACAGGTTCTTGGCGACCTGCTGGCTGAGCGTGCTGGCGCCGCGCAACCGGCGTCCCTTGGCATTGCTGGCCCGGGCCTTCTCGATGGCCTTGAAGTCGAAACCGTTGTGGCCGGCGAAATTCTGATCCTCCGCGGCCACCACCGACAGCGGCAGGCTCGGCGCGATCCGGTCCAGATCCCGCCAGGCATGCTGGATGCGGAAACCCCAGTCTCCTTCTCCCCAGGCTTCCAGCTGGCGCGCGACCATGAAGGCCGACAGCGGCGGGTCGACGAAACGCAGGACCACCACCTGCAGCACGCTGGCCGCGGCGAACAGGAACGGCAATGCGAGCAGCCATCGCCCCCAACGTCGCCGCCGGGACCTCTTCGCGTCCGCGCCCTTGCCCGCCGCCTTGAGGAAGGCCGGGTTCGCCCCCATCGTGTGTGCACCCCATCGTCATCGCAAGACCGCATTATGCCGATGCGGCCCGTTTTCCCGCACCCCGGAGTCTTCGTGAACCCCAATCCCGACAGCGACACCCAGGTCCGTTTCCTGTTGCCCAAGGCCGGTGTGCGCGGCGTGACCGTGCATCTGGACGCGTCATGGCGCGAACTGCTGGCGCACCAGGCCTATCCGCCGGTCGCCGCCCGGCTGCTGGGCGAAGCCTGCGCCGCGGCCGTGTTGTTCACCGGGCACACCAAGGTCGACGGTCGCCTGTCCATCCAGCTCCGCAGCCACGCGGCGCTGCGCACGCTGTTCGCCGAATGCACCGCGGCCGGCACCCTGCGCGGCATCGCCCAGTTGGAGGACGGCCGGGACGCCCCGCGCAACCTGCGCGAGCTGGGCGAGGATGCTCTGCTGGCCATCACCATTGAAAATCCAGGTCTGGACCCGCGCGAACCGCAGCGCTACCAGAGCCTGGTGTCGCTGGATGCCGAATCGCTGGCCGAGGCCTTCGAAGACTACTTCCGCCAGTCCGAGCAATTGCCGACCCGCCTGCTGCTGGTCAGCGACGGCCAGCGCGCCGCCGGCCTGATGCTGCAGAAGCTGCCCGGTGACGAAGGCGACGCCGACGGCTGGAACCGGGTCGGCGCCCTGTTCGACACCCTGTCCGACGAGGAACTGCTGGCCACGCCGCCCCACCTGTTGATCCACCGCCTGTTCCACGAGGAGGCGCCGGAGCGCATGGCCGAACGGCCGCTGCGCTTTGGCTGTTCCTGTTCGCGGGAGCGGGTTTCGGCGATGCTGCAATCGCTGGGAGAGGAAGAAGCCCTGGCGGCGCTGGTCAACGGGATCGCCGAGGTCCGCTGCGAGTTCTGCGGTCAGCAATACCAATTCGATGCCAATCAGATCACGGAACTTTTCCCCTTGCCGTCGGTCGGAATCGAGGCCCCTGCCAGGCTCCAGTAGCGTTGTTTCGGATGCCAGCAGGCGATGGGGACTTGTTAAAGAAACATAAACGGCATAGCATCAGTTCCCCTTCGGGAGGGGAACTCCGTATTGATGATCGGGGTCTGAAGCGAGCCATGAAACTGCGTAATTTGCGACTACCGTTAGCCGTTCTGCTCGCCCTCGGCGTGGCGACGGGCGCGGCTGCGCAAAGCAAGCAGAAGAAGTCCGAACGCGCCGCGCCGACCGCCCTCCCCATCCTGAACAACGCGAACGGCAAGGTTGAAGCCGTGCTGCTGCTCGAACCGACCGGCGAAACCGCCGCCGGCGCGCGCTGGCGCTTCGGCAGCAACACGCTCAGCGCGGCCTTCGGCCTGGAAGCCGGCGATTCGCTGGGTCTGGTCTGCAATCGCCAGAGCGGCATCGTCGGCAACATCGGCAGCCTGGCCAGCCACTGCATGCTCGCGGCGCTCGACAACGACGACGCCACCGGCGCCAGTCAGCGCATCAGCGCCGGCGCCACCCTCAACCGCCCCGGTGGCCGTCTCGGCCTGTCGGCCGGTACCGGCCGCGACACCCTGCCCGTCTGGCTGTCCGGCGGCAAGGTTTCCGGCGGCCGTGTCGAACAGAATGATCTGGCGGTTTTCGGCGAAAAGAACATCGGTCGCGAGGGCTTCGTGTCCATCGGCGGCGCGGTCGCCCGGGCCCGTCTGGTACCGGCGTCGGATCTGCCGGCCATCGCGGATCACTGGAACAGCAAGACCTTCACGGTCGGCGGTGGCTACGGTCCCTTCAGCGCCAACATCATTGGCCGCGTGATCGACGTGCCGGGCCAGCCCGGCAAGTGGGAAGGCCTGGGACTTGGTTTCACCTGGCGCACGCCGTGGAGTGGCCAGCTGACGGTCGGCGCGGAGAACGTCATCAGCCGCGGCAAGAATCCGTTCTCGCTGAGCAATGACAAAGCCGACGAAGGCACGGTGCCCTACGTGCGTTACGAGCAGGATCTCTGACGCCCACGCGTTTGGCTTCGCCGGCGCCTGCTGAAAAACCCGGGCAAAGAAAAGGCCGCGATTTTTTCCGCGGCCTTTCTGCTTTCTGGGATTTCTCCGGCCGTCACTCGAACCGGAGTTCCGCGTTGCCGGAGAAGGTTTCCAGGCTGATGTCGCCATCGCCGCTGCCATAGCGGGTCTGGAAACTCGCGCCCGGTCCGATCTTGCGCTCGATCTTCACGCCCGGCGCGCGCAGGTCGCCGCTGAAGGTTTCGCCCCGCACCTCGGCCGACAGATTGCTCGGCACGATCAGCAGCACATTGCCGCTCACCGTCTCCATGTGGAACTCCGCCTTCGGCGCCACGCCGGTGCTGGCCCGGAGATTGCCGCTGACCGTATTGGCCTTGAACTCGCGCAGGCGCTCATCCCGGACCGTGACATTGACATTGCCGGAGACGCTTTCGACGGTGACTTCACCGCTCAGGCGCCCATTGAGGGTCAGGCTGCCGCTGACGGTCTGGGCATCGACTTCCGGACTGTTCAAGGTCAGGCGGACATCGCCGCTGACCGAACTGATGTCCGCGCTTCGCGGCGCGCCGATCGCCACCACCTGGCCGCTGACCGCTTCGATCGACAGGCTGCCCGCCGCGACGCCTTCGACATCGACGTCCGCCGACACGGCCTCGATGTCCAGATCCGCGCGCAGCGGCACGATCAGTTGCAGATCGGTCGGCTCGCTCCTGTTGTCTCCCCATCCATTGCCGTTCGGATAGCGGACGGAGACATTCAGGTGTTCGCCCCCGCCGTCGATTTCCAGCTTCTCGACGCCGGCGCCGAGCGTGCCGGTGATCTTGACCTCGGGCCGGTCCCAAGTGCGGACCTGGATGCGGCCCTTGACGTTGCTGATATCCACGCGCCCGCGCGGATCCAGCCGATGGCTCTCGTTGATGGGTGTGCCGGCCAGGGCCGGGCATGCCATGACCAGCGACAGCAGCAACAGGGAAGTTCGGAACTTGTACATGGAGGGCTCCTTGGTCAACTCATCACTGCGCGCTGGGTCAACGCCAGGCGCTTGGCATAGGTCCGGCGCAACTGCTCGAGCAGGAAGCGCGTGTTGGGGGCGCGGTCGAGGGCGGCGAGAATCTCCTCGGCGCTGCGGTCAAGCTCCTGCAGCGCGCCGCCCAGTTCGGGGTGGGCCTCGGCGCCTTGAATCTGCGCGAGCGCGCCCTGGTAGTCCCGCGTCAGCTGCGCCGCTTCCTGGCGGAGCAAGGGCTCCTGCGGAGATGTCAGGTGCGTGGCCTGCCAAAGGAATCCCACCGCCAGCAGCATCGAGGCCGCCATTGCCCAGGGAACCAGCCGGCGCGGCGCCGTCCTCGTCCATGGAGCTTTGCGGGCCGTGCCGGCCTCGCCAGCCGGCGTGCCTGCGGCCGGCTGCGGCAGTTCCGCGATGCGGGCGGCGATACCGGGCCAAAGGTCCCGGGACGGTGGGGTGTCCTGGCGCAGCCCCTTGAGCTGCCAGCGCAGGCGATCGTTGTCTTCGTTCATGCTTCTACTCCCAATCTTTCACGCAGCAACTGTCGGGCGCGATGCAACTGCGCCTTGGAGCTGCCGACCGCCATGCCCAGTTCGCCGGCGATTTCTTCATGCTTCCAGCCTTCCACGTCGTACAGCACCAGCACGGCGCGCGCGCGGGGCGGCAATGTCGCCACCGCCCGTTCCAGATCCAGCGACAGCGCGGTGTTGTGGCCGGCGGAATCGGCCATACCCAGATCGTCCAGGCGGTCCTCGCCGTCATCGAACAAGGGCTGCGACCGGCGCGAACGCAATTCCATCAGGGCGGTATTGACCGCCAACCGGTGCAGCCAGGTGCTGAAGGCGCTTTCGAAGCGAAACTGCGGAAGCGCCTGCCAGGCCCGCACGAAGGCTTCCTGGGTCAGATCGTCGGCGCGGACACCCGCGCCCCCGACCAGGCGCTGGATTACGCCATGGATGCGGCCGACGTGACGGCGGTATATCGCTTCGAAGGCGTGCATGTCGCCGCCGACGGCGGCGCGGACCAGCCCGTTGTCGGTCTCGGCGGCCGCCAGGGCGGTCGTGTCGGTCATCAGGTCGGTCACGGCGGCATTCAGCATATCCCTTTGGATGTCGCGCCACCGGGAAAGGTTTAAGGGGATCCGGCCTTCAATCCGCGGATCAGCGGCTGGAGGTAGTCCTCGTAGGGCGCCCACTTGGGTCGTTCCAGGGCCACCACCCGGTCACGCACCTGCACCGCGCTGGCGGTGGCCACTCCGCGGGTGCGCTCCTGCAGCGCCAGCATGCCCGGCTCGAACGCGAAACCGCAGAACCCGGCGACCTCGCGCAGCACCGCCTCGGTATCCCGGGTCAGACGGCCATAGTCGACATCGAGGATCCGTCCCGGGCAGGCCGCGCGCCAGTGCGCCATCAGGCGTTCGTACTGGCGGTAATAGAACGCCAGTTCCTGCTGGTCATAGGAATAGGGATTGGCGTCGGAGAACAGTTCGCGCAGGTTGGAGAAACAGGTCTCGATCGGGTCCCGCACCATATGCAGGATCTTCGCCTGCGGCAGCGCCTGGCAGATGAAGCCGATGTTGAGGAAGTTGGAAGGCAGCTTGTCGGTGAAGAACCGCTCCTTGCCGAGCCGCCATTCCATCTTCTGCAGGTATCCCTGCCCGGCCGCGGCATAGTCCACCCCGGCCGCCGCCTTCCGCACCAGGGTCTCGTCGATCACGCCCCGGCAGTGGTAGTCGGTGGCCCAGCGCATCTGGCTGGTGAAGTCATACAGCTCCCCGACCCCATGGATGTCGCCATGGCCGTCCAGCAACTGCTCCAGCAAGGTGGTGCCGGAGCGATGCATGCCGACGATGAAGATTGGCACCCGCGGCGAATCACCGGCGATCGTCGCGACAGGTTGCGCGCCGGCCTCCACCGGAAGCTCAATCAAGGCATCGACGAGCCGCTGCGATTCCTCGCTCTGGTACTTCAGGGTGGAACGCTTGGCCCTGCAGGCCAGTGTCAGCGCCTCACCGGCGCCGGCCACGTCCCCGATGTCGTCCAGTTCCTTGTGCAGCGCGTACGCCAGCAGCGCCACCTCCTCGGGACGTCTGCCCGGAGCGGCCAACAGGCGCCGCAGGCGATCCACATGGTTCGCCTCCCTGCTCTGCTTGCGCAGGCGCGAGACCAGCCACCAGGCCTGCGCGATTTCCGGCGCCCGCCGAAGGCAATACTGCAGATCCTGCTCGGCAGCCTGGAACCGTCCCAGATAGGTCAGGATCTGCGAACGCGCCATCAACGTCGGCGGATAGTCCGGATCCGCGCGCTTGGCTTCATCCAGCAGGCGCAGGGCATCCTCCTGCCGGTTGAGGTAGCTCAGCTGGGCGGCGAAGGCCAGCAGGAGTGGAATCGGAATGCGGTCCAGGCTGCCCAGCCCACGCAGGCAATCCAGCAGGACCTCGGCTTCGTTGAAAGTCCGCAGGCGCTTGGCCAGTTCGGCGAGGACGGGTAGCTCGGTGGGTCGCCCCCGTGCGGCCCGGAGGGCGTACTCCCGGGCATCCCGGTAGTGGCCCTGCAATGACTCGATATAGGAGAGTTGAACCAGCGACGCCGCATGATCGGGCTGCCGGCGGAGTATCTCCAGATAAAGGGTGCGCGCTGCTTCCCAGTCGCGCTGGCCCGCATGCTGCTCGGCACGTCGCGCGAGCTCGTAAATCGATGCATTCATGCGGCCGCATCATACAAAAAATGCGGCCACCCGAAGGTGGCCGCAAAACAACACCAAAGCAGATGAGGCTCGGTCGCGTGACTCAGAAGTCGTACTGCACCATGAAGCGGACCGAACGCGGAGCCTGGAACGCCACGGGCGACAGATAGGTCTCCACCGGCAGGCCGGTGACCGCATCTTCGGCCGTTTCGTTGTAGGCAATCGGCTCCTGGGTGTCGAACACGTTGAAGATATCCATCTTGAACTGCAGACCCGGCGCAAACGCCGGCCGATACGCGATGTTGAAGTCGAACGTATAGGTCCAGGGCAGACGGCCCGCGGTACCGCGCGGCACCGGCAGGTTGTTGCAACGCATGAACGAAGCACCGTACGGATGCGGGTTGTAGGTACCATCCGGCGGCGGCTGGCTCGGTCCCTGGCCCGGGAGACGGTTGGGATCACGATCGAGCACACCGATGCAGTTGTACGGACGGCCCGACTGCGCAAGCAGATTGCCACCCACCGACCACTCATCATTGATCTGATAGTTGCCGAACAGCTTCAGGCTGTGCCGACGATCATTCGGCAGATAACCGTAGGTGTTCTCGGTCAATTCGATGTAGTCGAAGTCCTGCGTCACGTTGGTGTCGGCCTGGCCGATATCCGACTTCACGCCGCCTTCCGTATTGCCCTTGCTCTTCGCGTAGGTATAGG
The DNA here is from genome assembly GCF_051953815.1 of Pseudoxanthomonas sp. Taxonomy (GTDB): domain Bacteria; phylum Pseudomonadota; class Gammaproteobacteria; order Xanthomonadales; family Xanthomonadaceae; genus Pseudoxanthomonas_A. Next base: position 83,417 of record NZ_JBQCIJ010000013.1, read on the forward strand.
AGCCCTGCAGGAAGAAGCGATCCCAGTTACCGTCAACGAAGACTTCCAGAGCCGAGTAGGTACGCTTGGCCTTCGGGCTCAGGCGCGCACCCGGAATGGTGATGGTACGCAGGGTGCCATCGTCCTCGATGTCCGTGACGAGAACGGCGTCCTCGCCCGGGTTGAACATGCGGCAGTACGGGAAGCCAGGATTCGGAATCACCGGCTCCAGGCCGTTCGCCTCGGCATACTCGAGAATGGCGGTGTAGTCGCAGTTGTCGTCGATGGCGCGCTTCAGGTCACGATAGATACCGCGGGCACCCAGGGTCAGGTGTTCGGTCAATGCCGCCTGGAAGCCAACGATGTACTCGTCCTGGTACTGCGGTTCGAGGTTCTTGGAGGCAATCGTCAGCGGGTTCTTGCCACGGCCGTCTTCACCGTTGATGAAGGCCGGACCCGGCGTGCCGCGGGGCGTCAGCCCGGTCGGAACACCGGTGACGGGATCAAGTCCGGTGAAGAAGTAGTTCTGACGCGTGAAGAGCGACGCACTCGCACCGCGCAAGGCAACGCTGGGTGTCAGGGGCAGCGCGTAGCGTCCCGCATTGGCGAACAGCTTGAAGCTGGAGTCGCCATTCACGTCCCAGGAGAAGCCCAGACGCGGGCCAAACTGGTTGTCGATCTTCACATAGGACTGGCCATTTCCGTTCAGGTTCTCGAACGTATCCCAGCGCAGGCCGAGATAGGCGATGAAGTTGTCGGTGACGTTCCAGCTGTCCTGCACATAGAACGCGCGCTGCTTGACCTTGAGCTTGGCGCCCGAAGTCGTGACCTGCTCGCGGACGACGTCCACTTCGTCGCCCGTGTTGGGACGACCATCGGCGCCATTGGTCGTGGAGTAGCGCCACAAGCGGCCACCCTCGTTCGCCTGACCGGCGACGGACTCATAGTCGTCAAGGTCGTAGCCGAACTTAAGCAGGTGATCGCCCAGCTGCCATTCGGCATCCAGGCGGAACTGGTCACGCGTGTCCTTGGAATCATTGCGCTGAAGCAACGCACCCGCCGCGATGTTGCACTTGCTGTAATAGGTGCCGGTGATGTTGCGGCGATAGGCAGGGCGCACGTCCAGGATGAACGGGCAACCGCCCAGTCGCTGGTTCAGCGAGCCGTTATAACTCAGGTCCTCGCCATCCGCCGTGCGGATGTTCTGGCTGCGCGAGAACTCGCCATGGCCCGCCAGTGCCGACAGGGTGAAGTTGTCGGTGAAGTAGCCGGTGTACTTCAGGATGTAGTTCTCACCACCCTGCTCGTTGTGAAGCGTGCCGAGGAAGTCGCGACGATTCACCTGGCCGATGTCGTTCAGATAGGTGTCGACGTCCTGCTTCTGCTTGTCGGAGAAGGCGGTCAACTCCAGCAGATTGCTGTCGTTGATGTTCCAGTCCATCTTCAACAGCCAGTTCGGATTCTTGGTCGTCGTGCTGGTGTTGTTGGGTGAAAGAACGTTGCCCCAGGCCTCGGCTTCGTTGCGGCCATACTGGACCAGACCGTAGGCGAACAGCTTGTCCTTGATCAGCGCGCCGCTGGCCCATACGGCCGTCGTCGCATTCCAGCCCTTGTCCCGCGAATTGTCCTGGCGCAGGGTGCCATTGCGCAGATAGACGCTCTTCGTCTCTGCGGTAAGGCCTTCCGGCGTATAGAAGATATTGGCGCCCGCATGGAACTCGTTGGTACCGCGCTTGGTGATCTGGTTGACCACGCCACCCAGCGAACGACCAAACTCGGCACCGTAACCGCCGGTCTTGATCTGCTGCTCCTGGATTGCTTCGAACGGAACCTGCGAGAAATTCAGACTCCGGAACGAGTTGGTGATGTTGAAACCGTTGACGAAGTACTGGTTCTCGGCCACAGACGCGCCGCCGAACGAGGCCAGATTGCCGAACGCGGCATCGCCACGCACGGTACCCGGCGCCAGCAGGGCGACACTGGTGGTGTCACGCGGCACGGGAATGCGCGCAATTTGCTCCGAGGTCAGAATCGTGGTCGATTCGACGGAGGTTACGTCAATCGGATTGACGAAGCCGCTACCCACCACGGTCACCGCATCAAGCGTCGTGGCGCCGCCGCCGCCGCTGACGAAATCAGCGTTGGCCGCGACACCTACATTGACCGAGATGTTGCGAGTTCCGCCACCGCTGCTGGTGACGGTGTACTGACCCGTCGGAAGCGCGGAAAAACGATAAGTGCCGTCCGATCCCACGGTGATGGTGCGCGAAAAACCGGTGCTGGGATTGGTGATCGTGATGGTGTCGCCCGCGTTCGCGCGACCTGCGATGGCGCCGGCCGTGTTGGACTGCGCATGCACGCCGCCAACAAAGCAAGCTCCCAGCGCGAGGCTGAGCGCAGTTCGTTTGACACTCCGGGAAACGAAACCTGAACTTCTCTTGCTCATCTGCTCTCTCCGTCAAGACTTAGGAAGCGTGGACTTCCGGGCAAGTTTTCTTGTTAGCCGGAATGAAAACTCCGGTCCCATCGAGAATAACGCAATGTTTACACCAGAAACGGTAACCAGAATTATCTTTTCAGTTAATAAAGTTATTGAAATCAAAGAGTTGAAAGCGGTCACGTTATCAACACAAAACTAAATAGGAAAAAAAACGGCCGCCCGAGGGCGGCCGTCAATTTCTCCAGTCTTGACCCCTGAATCAGTAGTCGTACCGCACGCTGAAACGCAGCTGGCGGGGCGCCTGATAGTTCAGGTCGTTGAGGAAGTTCGGATTGTAGATACCGCGGCTGGTTTCCGTGCCTTCCGCGTATTCCGTGACCTGCTGGCGGTTGAACAGATTGAACACGTCGACCTGCAGGGTCAGGCGCTTGTCGGCCCAGTTCGGCGTATAGGCCACCGAGGCGTCGAAGGTCCAGATCCACGGGGTGCGGCCAAACTCGCCACGCTTGCTCAGCTCGCGGGTCACGCCGTCGGGCTTCAGGCAGTAGAAGCTCGAACCACTGTACAGCGCCAGATTGCTGGCATCGATGCCGATGCTCGGATCGTCCAGCGGGATGAAGCCCTGGCAGTTCACCGGACGACCGGACTGGATCAGCAGGTTGCCGCCGATGCGCCATTCGTCGGTGATGCGGTAAGTACCGAACATCTTGACGGTATGGCGGCGATCGTTGGGCAGGTAACCGAACGAACCATCCTCGAACAGCTTGTGGTCAAAGTCCTGGGTCAGGCCGGCGTCATCCTGCTCAAGCGTGGAATTGACATAACCTTCCACGTTGCCCTTGCTCTTGGCATAGGTGTACGAACCCTGGACATACCACTTGTCGCCACCACTGCCTTCCCAGAAGAACTCCATCGCGCTGTACTTGCGACGGTACTTCGGCAGGCCGAAGTAGCTGGCGGAGACATTGTTCACTTCCACTACACCGTCACCATCCGAGTCGAATGCCAGGCTGACGTCGCTGCCCGGATTCATGATGAAGCAGCTCGGAATGGAGTCGATATCGATGTCGGGCTTGTTGTTGTCTTCAGCCCACGACAGGAACGGCTGGTGCGAGCAGTAGTCGTCCATGCCGCTCTTCACTTCACGCATGATCGCGCGCAGACCCACGGTCCAGGAATCGTTCAGGGCGATCTGGCCACCCAGGATGAACTCGTCCTGGTACATCGGCTTCAGGTTGGTGGTGGCGATCGAGGCCGGGTTCGGCGGATCCAGGGTGCCGTTGACGTTGGTCGGTCCGATCTGCGCGCCCAGGCCGATCGGCAGACCGGTGGCCAGGTCGACGCCGGTGGAGAAGAAGTAATCTTCGATGATCACTTCGCCACCGGACGCGCGGATGTTGGTATTGGCCGCAACCGGGATGTAGTAACGACCCGCGTTGCCGAACACCTTGAAGGTCGAGTCGCCGTTCACGTCCCAGGCGAAGCCCAGGCGCGGAGCGATTTCATGATCGGACTTCACGAAGGCCACGCCGGCAGCGTTCTTGTTCTCGAACTGCTCGGAGCGCAGGCCCAGGTACGCCATGAAGTTATCGGTGACCTGCCAGCTGTCTTCCACGTAGTACGCCACATTTTCGACGTCATACGCAGCAGAGGTGGTGCGGCTGTCCCAGCGACGCGCGTAGTTCGTGTTGGGCGCAACCGTCACCCCATTGACGACGCGCGAGGTCGCGCCAGTACGGAAATGACGCCAGTAAGCGCCACCGGTATAGGTCTGGCCGGCGTGCGACGAGGTGAAGGTTTCGGTGTCGTAGCCGAAGCGCAGGCGGTGGTCGCCCAACTGCCATTCCGCATCCAGACGATAAGCCTTGCGCTCGTCTTCATCCGGACCGAAATCCGCGTCGCGGATGAAGGTCTGGTCCTGGTTCCAGCAACCGATGTAGGTCGTGGTGCCGGCGGAAACGCGGCTGTCGAACGCGCGGACGCACTCCGCTCCCGGCAGGCCTTCCGGAGTCTGGTAGTTGTCAGTGCTCTTGAGGTAACCCGCCTGTGCCGACAGGGTGAAGTTATCGGTCAGGTAGCCGGTGTACTTCAGGATGCCTACCTTGCCGCCATTCTCGAATTCCAGATCGGAATTCTTGTCCTGGTGGACGCCGACGTACTTGCCGGAGGAATAGCTGTAGGTGGTGCGCTTGGTCTTGGTCTTGTTGTAGATGCCGGTGAACTCGAGCAGATGGTCATCGGTGATGTACCAGTCCAGCTTCAGCATGCCGGTCGGGCTGTTATTGCGATCCCGATAGGACGTTTCGGTGCCGTAGACGTCGTCCTGATCGCCGCGACCTTCCACCAATGCGAAGAAGAACAACCGGTCCTTGATCAACGGACCGCTTGCGTAGGCATTGTAGTTGAGGCTCTCATACTCGTTGTCGCTGCGGTAGGCGGAATAGATGTCGCCATTCTCCAGCGCGCTCTGGCTACGGGTGACCACGTCCTTGCCCGCGTCGCGTCCCCAGCTCGGCTGATAGAACACGCCGCCGCCGTAGTGCCATTCGTTGCTGCCGCGCTTGGTGACCAGGTTGATCACGCCACCCAGCGAACGGCCGTACTCGGCGCCGTAGCCGCCGGTCTTCACCTGCTGCTGCGCGATAGCCTGGAACGGCAGGTCGGCATAGGAAATGAAGTTACGGATATTGGTGACGTCGAAGCCGTTGATGTAGTAGCCGTTCTCGGCCACCGACGAACCGCCGAAAGAAGCCAGGTTGCCGTTGCCGATGCCGCTATCGCCCTTGACGGTACCCGGGGCAAGCAGTGCCACCGCGGTGATGTTCTGCGCGACCGGCAGCGCGTTGATCTGTTCAGCCGTGAAAACGGTGGTGGATTCCACCGACGAAACGTCGATCGGATTGATCGCACCGCTGCCCGTCACCAGCACGGTATCGAGGGTCGTTGCCGAGCCCGAAGCCGCTGCCGCGAAACTCACCGGCGAACCGGTACCGACCTTGACGACGACGTCGCGGGTGACGCCATCGGAGGTCACCTTGTACGTACCCGGCGGGAGCTGACCGAACGTAAAGCGGCCCGTCGCGTCGGACGTAATCGTGCGCGTCACACCCGTCTGGCCATTCTGGATGGTAACGGTCGAGCCCGCTTTGGTATCACCAAAGATCGAACCGACCGCGCTCTGCGCCTGAACGCCGCCAACGAAACATGCGCCGAGCGCCAAACTCAGCGCTGTGCGGCGAATGCCTTTTGCAAGGTAGCTGCGACCCGTATGGGTAGTCATCTGTGCTCTCTCTCTCAAGTCAAAAAAAGATCGGACCCAGGATCCGATCGAACTGAACAGACGTGAAACTAAACGCCTGGTGACCAGAGAATAACGTAACTTTCACGGCCGGGAGCGGAACGAAAATTACGCTTGCACACGAAACTAATCAATTAAATCAATACTTTACGAAGGAAGGCCTGCCGATGGAATCCGACCCGCAGCCAAGGCGGACGGAGCCACGCCCTGCTTGACATGGCCGATTTCCCCCCGGTCGAATCGCCCTCTTCAGCCTTCGAGCTCGGTCTTCAGTCTGCCGAGCTGCGCTTCGTATCTCCGCCAGCTTTCAATATTCCGGGAGTGGACTCCCTCCCTGATCTGCGAGCTGCTGGCAGTCGCCGATGGCGCCTGATTACGCTCGACCGCCGTCATGTCGGAATGAGGGACCAGACCACAGAACGCCGCGACCCGGGCAAGCGTCTCCTCCGTTCTTCCCACCAGGTCCTCGTATTCCACGCAGAGAAACGCGTCCGGCATCTGCGCCTGCCAGTGCTCGGCCAGGCGCGTGAAGCGCTGGTAATGACGGGCCATCTCGGCCAAGTCATAGCTATAGGGGTATGCACCGCCTGAGAACAGATGCTTGAACGTGGAAAAACAACTGTCCATCGCGCCACGGCGCAGACAGATGACCTTTGCCGCTGGCAGCGCTCGGTGAATGAAACCGGCATTGACGATGTTGTTGGGAAGCTTGTCGACGAGATACTTCCCCCCTTCCGCACGCCAGGCCGTCCGCTCCAGATAGCCGTCCCCAAGGGAAGAAAAATCAATCTTGCCGGCGCGGACCATCTCGGGCTCGGGGGCCTCTCCAACGAACCTGTTCGCTTCCCACGCCAGTTGCTGCGGGAAATCATTGAGTTCCCCCGCCAGCCTGACTTCTGGATGGTTGCCGAGCATCCGTTCCAACAACGTTGTGCCGCTGCGCGGCAATCCCACCACGAACAGAGGGACATGCCCCGAAACTGGCAAGGCATCGGAGCGCTGCCTTGATTGCTCGAAGAACGCACTGCCGCAAACATCAAGCAAACCTTGATAACCCTGCTGGTACGCCGTTTCAACATAGCGGATGCCAGCGCGCTTCAGCGAGGCCCCCTTCTCCAGCGCGCGCCACGCTTCGTCCGTGTCTCCGGCGTCATCCAGTTCCTTGAACAAGGCATATTGCAGGTAGACGGCATCTTCCGACGTGTGTTGAGTATGTGCGATTGCCTTGCGGATTCTCGCGACGCGTGCCCCCGGAGGATTGCTCCTCTGATGGTGTGCAAGCGCCCAATGCGCTTCGGCATGCAGTGGATCCAGCGCAAGGCATCGCTCATAGGCAGCCGCGGCTTCATCCATCCGGCCCAGGTGCCGCAGCGCGTTCGCGCGGGCGTACAGCAGCACGGCAGGTGCATTTTCAATTCGGGATAGCGCGAAGTCGGCCAGCTCCAGCGCCTCCGCGTGCGCCTCGGTCAATCCGAGGTACTGCACCAGCCCCATGCTGTAACGCAGGATGACGGGGTCGGACCAGTCCGCCGATGAAATGAGATCCCGGGCTTCCTTGTACTCCCCCAGCACGAGCAGGCGCATGCTGAGTTCGGTGATGAACTGCTGGTTTCCACTTCGTTTCCAGGCCTGCACCGCGGAACGCGTTGCGCGTACGGATTCCCTGAAGTCGCCCTGGCTTTGTGCCAGTGCGGACAAGGCCAGCCAAGCGCGTGGTTGTGCGGGGTCGAGTGCGAGAATCTGCTGGTAGATGGCGCGCGCATCATCGAAGCGACGCTCCATCATGGCCTGGCGCCCGCGCTGGACATGGGCCGAGATATCCTGATTCTGCACGCTGGGCTCCCTGGACAAAGCCGAAGAATAGAGCAAAACAAGACGGCCGCCCAAGGGCGGCCGTCTCGTTGAACCAGACTTCCGTGTTGCTTAGAAGTCGTACTGCACCATGAAGCGGACCGAACGCGGGGTCTGCCAGGACAGCGGGGTCAGGTAGGTGTTGCGTGCACCCGCCGGGCTACCCAGATCGTCTTCACCTTCTTCGTCCACCGACGTCGCCTTGTCGGAGTTGAACACGTTGAAGACGTCAACCTTGAACGCCAGCTTCCCGTCCGCGAACGCGGGGCGGTAGGCGACATTCAGATCGAACGTGGTGGTCCAGGGCGTGCGACCCACGGTACCGCGCTCGACGATGGTGGTGCCGTTGTCACGTCCACTGGTCGGCTCGCCGGCGTCGCAGGAGAAGTAGGCCACACGGTAGTTCACCGGGTCGTTGCCGTAGATGCCGAAGCAGTTCTCCGGACGGCCGGACTGGACCAGCAGGTTGCCACCCACGGACCACTCGTCGGTGATTTCCCAGTTGCCGAACAGCTTCAGGGTATGACGGCGGTCATTCGGCAGGTAGCCGAACGAACCCAGCATCAGCTGCGGGTAGTCGAAGTCCTGGGTGGTGCCGGTGTCGGCCTGGCCGATATCCGACTTCACGCCGCCTTCGCTGTTGCCCTTGCTCTTGGCATAGGTATAGGAACCCTGCAGGAAGAAGCGATCCCACGCGCCTTCCCAGAAGAATTCCAGCGCGCTGTAGGAACGCTTGGCCTTCGGACCGAGCTGGTCAGCGGCGATGCGGACATTCTCGATGGTGCCGTTGCCGTCGACGTCGATGTTCCAGACGCCATCACTGCCCGGGTTGTACAGGCGGCAGTACGGGAACGACGCGTTGCCCGGATGCACATCACCCTCGTCGTAGCCATTGGCCACAGCCCACTCCACGATCGGGCTGTAGTCGCAGGTATCGTCGATCGCGCGCTTCAGCTCACGGTACACACCACGCACACCGGCCGACAGGTGATCCGTCAGCTGCGCCTGGAAGCCCAGGATGAACTCATCCTGATACATCGGCTTCAGGTTGGTGGACGCGATGCTCTGCGGATCCTTCGCGGCACCGGTCTCGCCGTTGGCATAGAACGGTTCCGGATACTGTCCGCCCGGCGCCATACCCAGCGGCATACCGGTTTCCGGGTCGATGCCCGTGTAGGTGAAGTCCTGGAACTCGTAGATCGAGGCGCTGGCGCCACGCACGGCGACATTGGCGGTCAGCGGCAGTGCGAAACGGCCCGCATTACCGAAGATCTTGAACGAGGAATCACCGTTCACGTCCCACGAGAAGCCCAGGCGCGGAGCGAACTGGTTGTCGATCTTGACGTAGGTCTGGCCCAGGCCGTTCTTGTTCTCGAAGCTGTCCCAGCGAACGCCGCCGTAGACCAGGAAGTTGTCCGTGATGTTCCAGGTGTCTTCCAGGTAGAACGCTTCCTGATCGACCTTGACCGTCGAACCCTGACGGATGTTGAAACGGCGAACGAACTGGTTGGTACCGCTCAGGTTGGAGTTGTACTGGTACTGGTAGTTGCCCGAGTAGGCGCCGCCATCGACGGTTTCGAAGTTGTCGACGTCGTAGCCGAAGCGGAGCATGTGGTCGCCCAGAATCCACTCGGCGTCCAGACGGAACTGATCACGCGTGTCCTTGGCATCGGCGCGGGTCAGGGTGCCCTGCATGAAGCACGCCGGCGGCGGCGTGTTGCCGTTGTTGGCGCGCCAGTTGCGGCTGCTGGTGATGACGGGGCAACCGCCCACGACTTCATTGAGGTTGCCGTTGTAGCGGATGACCGTACCGTCGGCTTCACGAGCGTAGTTGGTGCGGGTGAACTCGCCGTGGCCGGCCAGGGCCGACAGGGTGAAGTTCTCGGTCAGGTAGCCCGTGTACTTCAGGGAGTAGTTGTCGCCACCCTCTTCGCTGTACACCGTGCCCATGTAGTTGCCGCGACCCGGCTTGGTGGTCGGGGAGGCGGCATCACCGAAGTTGGTGCGGTAGTAGCTGCGTTCGTTCTTGCGCTTGTCGGAGAACGCCGTCAGCGCCAGCAGATGGTCGTCGGTGATGTTCCAGTCCAGCTTCACCAACCAGGTGGGCGACTTCTGTTCGGTCCGGGTGTTGTTCAGGGAGCGGAAGCTCAGGCCGTTCTCGGTGCCCGGATAGGCATTGGTCTCGTTGCGGCCATACTGCAGCAACGCATACGCGAACAGCTTGTCCTTCACCAGCGCGCCGCTGGCCCAAACCGACGCGGTGGCTTCCCAACCCTTGTCCTTGGAATTGTCGGCAATCAGCTGGCCGTTGTTCCAGTAGTAGTTCGGGGTGGTCTCACGCAGGGATTCCGGTTCCCAGAACACGTTGCCGCCAGCGTGGAACTCGTTCGAACCGCGCTTGGTGATCAGGTTGATCACGCCGCCGGTGGAACGACCGAATTCCGCACCGTAGCCACCGGTCTTGATCTGCTGCTCGGCGATCGCTTCGAACGGAATCTGCGCGAAGTTCAGATTCTTGAAGGTGTTGGTGATGTTGAAGCCGTTGACGTAGTACTGGTTCTCCGAGACCGACGAACCACCGAACGAGGCCAGGTTGCCGAACGCGGCATCGCCCTTGATGGTGCCGGGCGCCAGCAGCGCGACGCCGGTGATGTTGCGCGGCACCGGGATCTTGGCGATCTGCTCGGAGGTCAGGACCGTGGTGGATTCCACGGAGGAGACGTCGATCGGGTTGATGGCGTTGGTGCCAACCACCTGCACGGCATCCAGGGTGGTCGCGCCGCCCGAAGCCTGCGCCGCGCGGGCGAAGTCGACATTCGCGGCGGTACCGACCGTGACGGTGATGTCGCGGCTGGACGAGGTGCCATCGGCGGCCTTGCGGGTGATCGTGTACTTACCGGTCGGCAGGGCGGAGAAACGGTAGCTGCCGTCGCCGCTGACGTTGATGGTGCGGGTGAAGCCGGTGTCCGGGCTGACGATGGTGATGGTGTCGCCGTCGATCGCGCGACCGGTGATGGCACCGGCCGAGTTCGACTGCGCCTGTACCCCACCCACGAAGCAGGCGCCCAAGGCCAGGCTCAGGGCCGTGCGCTTGATGCCTTTCGACAAGTAACTGGAACCCATTTGTCTCTCTCTCTTGAGTTTGTAAACGGCCGGTGCCAAAAGGCCCGGAATCCGAAGTGACAGGCCTCACATGCCTGTGAACCGAAGAGTAACGTAAATTTTCTCATTAAGAAAGAGTTATGCGCCCTTGTAAATCAATTACTTGCCCTATTCATTTTGATGAACTGTAAATAAAAATACGCCGGAAAAACAAAGTCTGGCCCAACGAAAAAGGGCCGCACTCGCGGCCCTCTCCGGATATCCCGTGTGCGGGCTTCAGCCCAATCGCGCCGCGATCCGAGCCTGCTCCGCCTTCAGCGCCCCGGGCATCCGTTCCCCGAATTCCTCCAGGTAGGCGCCAATGCTCTCGATCTCGGCGCGCCAGCCTTCCGGGTCGAAACCGAACAGCTTCGCCTCGGCCTCCCGCGAAAGCGGTACGCCGTCCAGGTTGAGGTCGGTAGCCCGCGGGAGGTGACCGATCGGCGTCTCGACGGCATCAGCCAGCCCTTCCACCCGCTTGATCATCCATTCCAGCACCCGCAGGTTTTCGCCGAAGCCGGGCCACAGGAACTTGCCGTCGTCGCCCTTGCGGAACCAGTTGACGTGGAAGACCTTGGGCAGCTTCGCGCCGGCCTGGTCGAACGACAGCCAATGAGCGAAATAATCGGCGAAGTTGTAGCCGCAGAACGGCTTCATCGCCATCGGGTCGCGACGCATGACGCCGACGGCGCCCGTGGCCGCTGCCGTCGTCTCCGAGCCCATCGCCGCTCCGACCAGCACGCCATGGGTCCAGTCACGGGCCTCGAACACCAGCGGCACCAGCGAAGCTCGCCGGCCGCCGAACACAATTGCCGAGATCGGCACGCCTTGCGGGTCCTCGGCGCGCGGCGAGTAGCTCGGGCACTGCCGCGCCGAGACGGTGAAGCGCGAGTTCGGGTGCGCGGCCGGGCCGTTGGCCGAGTCATACGGACGCCCCTGCCAGTCCAGCGCCGGCGTGCGCTTGTCCAGTCCCTCCCACCACGGCTCCTGGTCGTCGGTCACCGCCACGTTGGTGAAGATGGTGTGGTGGCTGATGGTGGCCAGCGCGTTGGGATTGGAGCTGTCCGAAGTTCCCGGTGCCACGCCGAAGAAACCGGCTTCCGGATTGATGGCGTACAGACGGCCGTCGGCGCCCGGACGCATCCAGCAGATGTCGTCGCCCACGGTCCAGACCTTCCAGCCGGCCTGGCGGTAGCCTTCCGGCGGAATCAGCATGGCCAGGTTGGTCTTGCCGCAGGCCGAGGGGAACGCCGCAGCAACATAGTGCGTCTGCCCCTGCGGGTTCTCGATGCCGACGATCAGCATGTGCTCGGCCAGCCAGCCTTCCTGGCGCGCCTGGTGCGAGGCGATGCGCAGCGCGTGGCACTTCTTGCCCAGCAAGGCATTGCCGCCATAGCCGGAGCCATAGCTCTTGATGGTGAGCTCTTCCGGGAAATGCATGATGAAGCGGCGCTCGGGGTCCAGTTCGCCAATCGAATGCAGTCCCTTGACGAAGCTGCCCTCGCGCTCGATCCGCGCCAGCGCCGCTGCCCCCATGCGGGTCATGATCCGCATGTTCGCGACCACGTACGGCGAGTCGGTGATTTCCACGCCGCAACGCGCCAGCGGCGACTCGATCGGGCCCATGCAGTACGGCACCACGTACAGAGTGCGTCCGCGCATGCAGCCGGCGAACAGGGCGTCCATCTTCGCATGCGCCTCGGCCGGCGCCATCCAGTGGTTGTTCGGGCCGGCATCGTCGCGCCCGGGCGTGCAGACAAAGGTCAGGTGCTCGACCCGGGCCACGTCGTTGGGGCTGGATCGGTGCAGCCAGCTGTGCGGATGGGTCTCGTGGTTCAACGGCAGCAGCGTGCCGTCCGCCTGCATGCGGGCGATCAGGGCGGCGTTCTCGGCATCGCTGCCATCGCACCAGTGGATGTGGTCCGGCTGGGTCAGGGCGGCGACTTCCGCCACCCAGGCATTCAGCGCTTCCAGCCGGCATCCCCGGGAATCCTGCGATTTGAAAACGTCGACCGCTGCGTTCATGCCTAGCCCTCGGAAAAGAGACCAAAATGATACCAATGTCCGGTCCCGATGACGAGGAGAACGCCGAATCGGATTCAGGAAGGTCAGGCCGTGTCCTGCCCGCAACGGCACGCCAGCCCCCTCAGGGGCCATCCCTGGTCAGAAACATATAGATAGGTACCGTGCCCGAATGGGCTTAGGCGGGCTCAGCCGCTGCGTGATCGCCGGTAGGGATTGAACAGTTGCAGCAGCCACGGCTTCTGCGCCAGCACCAGGCTGACGCCGATGCGGTCGGACGCCGGCAGGGTGGCATCGCGGGCGAGCAGCGCGTCGAACTCGCGGGCCACTTCCTCCAGCCGCTGCCGGAGCTGCTTGATGCCATCGATGCTGAGGCTGCCACTGAGCAGCAGCAACGCATCCTGTTCCCCGTCGAAGGCATCGGCGAAGTAGTCGGTCAGCAGGGTATGCCGGAAATAACGCTCCATCGGACCGTCGGCGCGCCAGCGGAAATTGCGGGCGGTCAACGCGCGCGTCCGGTTCCCGGGCATCAGTTCGATGATGCCGAGGCGATCCAGTTTCACCAGCAGGCCGGTCCACTGCGCGGGGGTGAACCCGAAGTGTTCCAGCACGTCTTCCTGCCGCCAGCGGTTGAGCGTCAGGAACAGCGCCATCAACAGCGCCGGCTCCTTCACCAGCGCCTGTTCCTGCGCCGCTTCCAGTTGCGCCATGGGCTTGCGGCCGCGCGCCGCTTCGGCGCTGAGTTCGGCCAGGCCGACGTCCAGCACCTCGCAGATCTGTTCCAGGCGCTGCAGGCTCATCGCACGGCGGGAGAACATCCGCTTGATGGCCGCCTCGCTCATCTTCATCCGCGCGGCGAGATCCCGATATGTCATGGCCTGCGCGCGCAGGCAGCGCTTCAGGGCGTCGACCAGTTCGAGGGATACGGCCATGGGTAGCGGATTCCTATACTTTCCGTGCCGTAGAAGCTTACCTCGTCAATTCCGGTTGAACAGTCCTCGGAAGCAGCGGCAGGCTCCGGCGCCAGGAGGACCCTCATGACATCGCATCCGCTTCGCCGCCTGGTCGTCATTGCCTGCCTGCCGCTGGCGCTCACGCTCGGTGCCCGGGCCCAGGCCACGCCTCCCCAGTCACGCACGCTCAGCGAGGCCTCCGGCGCCAGCCTCGAGGCTTCGGTACAGGTGCCGATCGCGGCGTTCGAAGCACTGCGGGCCAGCGGCCATTTCTCCGTCGTCGCCATCCAGACCGTGGCACGAGGAACCGTCGTCACCATCGTGGCCAGCGGCGTGACCATTTCGGTGCTGACCACCGTCCTGATCGAGCCGGACTTCAGCTTCATCTCGGGTCACCCCGGCACTTCGATCGGCAAGGTAATGATGGGTTCGGCCGGCCTGTTGCTGAAAGTCGGCGAGAAGGTACTGGCCTTCATCCCGGAACCCCGCGTCCGCCCGCACATCCATAGCCGGAAGCTGGAGCCATGACCCGCCTGCCCGCTTTCGTGCTGCGCGCGAGCCTGTTCGTGCTCGCGTCGCTTGCCGGTTCAACCGCCTGGGCGGGCGCGAGGTGCGCCGCGCGCCATCCTTCGCCACAGCAACTCGACGCCGCGGCCGCGACCGCGCTGCGGGCGGTCGACGCCCTGGAGGCCGCCGACGCTTCAGTCGCGCTCATCGCACGCGTGGGCACCGACCTGTCCAAACAGGGGCTGGTCTACAGCCACGCCGGTTTCGTGCTGCGCGATCATCCGGACGGCCGCTGGACGGTCGTGCACCTCTTGAATGAATGCGGCAGCGATCGGTCGGGTCTCTACGCGCAGGGCCTGGTGGATTTCTTTTCCGACGATCTGGTCAACCAGGATCTGCGCATCGTCTGGTTCACGCCGGACGTGGCGCGCCGCCTGAGCCAGTACCTGGCGCACATGCCGCGCGGCAATCTGCACAATTCCCACTACAACCTCATCGCCCGGCCGGGCAGCCGCGACTACCAGAATTCGACCGCCTGGCTGGTCGAAGTGATGGCGAGCGCGCAGGCCACGCGCCCGGTGAAGGATCGCGTCGATGCATACGCCCTCGCCCGGGCGGGCGGCTTCGTGCCCGACATCGTCGGCATCCCCTACACCAAGCGGGTTCTGGGCGGACTGTTCAGCGCCAACGTGGCTTTCACCGATCATCCGGTGGCGACCCGCCTGTCAGGCGACTATCCGGTGATCACCGTGCGTTCGATATTCCGCTTTTTCGACAAGGCCGGATACACCGCGCGCGTGGAGGAATGGCGGCATGGTCGCCGGATGTCCACGCCCGGTCCGGCGTGACTCACTGGAGGACATATGTTCCTGACCCTGCTCGCCGTCACCCTGCTGCTGGCCGCCATCGTGTCGTGGCTGGTCAGCCGCGCATTCTACCGCCCCATCGGCAGCATCCTGGATCGCATCATCGCCGACAGCATCAGCGACGCGTGGCGCAGATACATGAAGTTCGCCATCCTGGTCGTCGGCGTGTCCTCGGGCGTGCGAATCGATGAGCTGGAGCGCTACATCACCGCGCCGCAGTGGGCGGAAGCCGACAAGGCCAGGATCATCGCGCTCACGCCCGAGCGCTGGCTGCTGGAGGTCTACCGGACGATCATCGAAACACTGCAGGGCATCGCCTGGATGCTGCTGGCATTCTTCGTGATCGCGCTGCTCGCGTACGTCGTGGTCCGGCTGTCGGAAATGAAACGGACCGCGACGCCCCGCGCGGAGGAGTCCGGTGTCGAAACCCGCCTCGCCGCCGCCGTCAGGTCGGAATGAGCGTGGAGATGACGTGTTCCAGATAGGCCTCGAACTCGTCATGGGTCATGCGGGGTTGCTGCAGCTGCAGTGAGAGCTGCAGGAATCCCACGTAAGCCGCGTAAGTCAGGCGGGCACGATGGATCGCATCCTGGCGCGCCAACCCCGCCTGCCGGAACGAGGCCATCAGATATTCCAGGCGCCGCTGCGATACGCGATCGATCACCGGTTGCACGGCCGGATGATCCAGGGCTTTCAGCAGTTCGCTGTAGATGATGTGCGGCTTGACCTCGTGGCCGACCAGTTGGAACAGAGCGCGCAGCCGCTCGCGCGGATCCGGCACTTTTTCCAGATTGCCGAACACACTTTCCTGCTCCACCGCTTCCCAACGTTCCAGCGCGGCCTGCAACAAGGCGTCGCGGGAGGGGAAATGCCAATAGAAGCTGCCTTTCGTCACACCAAGACGTCGCGCCAAAGGTTCCACCGCGACGGCGGACACGCCCTGTTCGGCGATGAGATCGAGCGCGGCCTGGGCCCAGTCCTCGGCACTGAGGCGGGCATTGCGCGGAGACGTGGCGGGGGCAGGGTCGGGACTGGAGGTCGTCATGTCCCCATTTAACCATACGGCGAAGTTTGTTGGAGTACGTTTGCTGCAACGCAGCAAAACTGCCGGCAAATCAAATGCTTGCGTTGGGACGAGTTGATGACGACCGATTGACTGCTCTAAACGGGCATGCCCATACTAGTCCGTATGGTAAACGCTCACTCCCCTGCTGCGTCCCTCTCCCCTTTGTCCGGTGTCGGCGAATCGCTCGGCCTGACCGGCGCCGGGGACCTGCGGCTGGCGGCCAGCCGGTTTGCTTCCCCCGGATCCCTGCAGCCCGAACCCGCGCTGATCTACGCGCATGGCTTTGGCCAGACCCGCCATGCCTGGACCCGGACCGCGCAGGCGCTCGCCGCGAAGGGCTATGCCGGCCTGGCCTATGACGCCCGCGGACATGGCGACTCGCAGCGCAACCCCGACCATCTGGCTTACGCCGGCGAGCAGTTCGCCGACGATCTGATCATCGTCGCCGGTGAGCAGGCGCAGGCCCCCATCCTCGTGGGTGCGTCGATGGGCGGTCTGTTCGGCCTGATCGCCGAATCGCGCTGGCCCGGCCTGCTGCGGGCGATGGTGCTGGTCGACATCACCCCGCGCTGGGAGTCGGCCGGCCTGGAGCGCATCCTCGGCTTCATGACCGCCTTTCCCGATGGTTTCGAATCACCGGAACAGGCCAGCGACGTCATCGCCGCGTACCTGCCCCATCGCCGCAACCGCAAGTCGCCGGACGAACTGCGCGCGCTGTTGCGCCAGAACGCAAAGGGCCGCTGGCACTGGCATTGGGATCCCCGCCTGATCGACGAGTTGGCCCGCGACAGCGAGCAGCACCAGGACGCCCTGGCCGAGGCGGCCAGCCGCATCCGCTGCCCGATCCTGCTGATCAGCGGCGGGCGCAGCGACCTGGTGTCGGGAAGGACCGTCGAGGAATTCCGCGCGCTGGTTCCCCACGCGCATCATGTCCATCTGCCGGACGCCACCCACATGGTGGCCGGCGACGACAACGACACCTTCACCGCCGCCGTACTCGAGTATCTGGCCGAGCTGCGGTCATCCCAGGCTTCCTTCGCGTCAGCCCCCACCGAATCGTCCGCCGCAGGCGGATCCGCAACCGGAGCACGTCCATGAGCATCCTTGCCCCCTTCCTCGCCTTCCTGTTGGCGGGCGCGTTCGCGGCCTACCACCGCTTGCGGCTTGCCTACTGGGCCGCGATCACCGCCACCCTGCTGGTGGCCTGCTGGCTGATGGGCGCCAATCACACCGCGACGATCGTCGCCGCGATCATCGTCGCGTTGATCGCGGTGCCGCTGCTGATTCCGGCCATCCGCAAGCCGCTGATCACCGCGCCGCTGCTGACCTTCTACCGCAAGATCCTTCCGCCGCTGTCGCAGACCGAGCGCATCGCGCTGGAATCGGGCTCGGTGGGTTTCGAAGGCGAACTGTTCTCCGGTGACCCGGATTGGAACCAGTTGCTGTCGCAGCCCAAGCCCGAACTGACCCCCGAGGAGCAGGCGTTCCTGGACGGTCCGGTGGAAGATCTGTGCCGGATGACCAATGACTGGGAAATCACCCATGTCCATGCGGACCTGCCGCCGGAAATGTGGGATTTCATCAAGAAGAACAAGTTCTTCGGCATGATCATTCCCAAGTCCTATGGTGGCCTGGGCTTCTCGGCGCTGGCCCACCACAAGGTGATCCAGAAGCTGGCGTCCGTCTCCAGCGTGGTCAGCTCCACCGTCGGCGTGCCCAATTCGCTGGGACCGGGCGAACTGCTGATGCACTACGGCACCGAGCAGCAGAAGGATTACTACCTGCCGCGCCTGGCCGACGGTCGCGAAGTCCCCTGCTTCGGCCTGACCGGCCCGTTCGCCGGTTCCGACGCCACCTCGATTCCGGACTACGGCATCGTCTGCGAAGGCGACTGGGACGGCGCCAAGGTGGTCGGCATCAAGCTGACCTTCGACAAGCGCTACATCACCCTGGCGCCGGTCGCCAGCATCATCGGCCTGGCGTTCCGCATGTACGACCCGGACGGCCTGCTGGGCGACAAGCGCGACCTCGGCATCACCCTGGCGTTGATGCCGCGCGAAACCCCGGGCGTGGAAGTCGGTCGCCGCCACTTCCCGTTGAATTCGCCGTTCCAGAATGGTCCGGTGCGCGGCCATGAAGTGTTCCTGCCGCTGTCGCAGATTATCGGCGAGGAAAAGGGCATCGGTGAAGGCTGGCGGATGCTCAGCGAATGCCTGTCCATCGGCCGCTCCATCACCCTGCCCTCGACCGCCAGCGGCGGCGCCAAGCTGGGCGCGGTCGTCACCGGCGCCTACGCGCGCATCCGCAAGCAGTTCGGCCTGTCGGTCGGCCGCTTCGAGGGCGTCGAGGAAGCGCTCGCCCGCATCGCCGGCAAGGCCTATGCGATCAGCGCGCTGTCGCAGGCCACCGCGGCGGCGGTGGATCGTGGCGAGAAGCCGGCGGTGCCGTCGGCGATCGCCAAGTACCACTGCACCAACATGAGCCGCGATGTGGTCAAGGACGTGATGGACGTGGTGGGCGGCAAGGGCATCATCCTCGGCCCGCGCAACTTCGTCGGCCGCGCCTGGCAGGCCTCGCCGATCGCGATCACCGTGGAAGGCGCCAACATCATGACGCGCAGCCTGCTGATCTTCGGCCAGGGCGCGATCCTGTGCCATCCGTGGGTGCTGAAGGAAATGAAGGCCGCACAGAACCCGGATACCGTCGCCGGCACCAACGAGTTCGATCGCAACCTGTTTGGCCATATCGGCTACGCGATCTCCAACGCGGTGCGCTCGTTCTGGTTCGGCCTGACCGCCTCGCGCATCGGCGCGGCGCCGGGCGACGACTACACCCGCCGGTTCTTCCGCAAGATGGATCGCTACTCGGCCAACCTGGCGCTGATGGCCGACATCTCGATGCTGACCCTGGGCGGAAAGCTGAAATTCAAGGAGTCGCTGTCCGGCCGCCTGGGCGACGTGCTCAGCCATCTGTACATGACCAGCGCGATGCTCAAGCGCTACCACGACGAAGGCGCACCGGCGGCGGATCGCACGCTGCTGGCCTGGGCCTTCCATGACAGCGTGCACCAGATCGAGCTGTCGCTGTCGGCGGCGCTGCGCAACTTCCCGATCCGTCCGGTCGGCTGGCTGATGTGGGCGCTGATCTTCCCGTGGGGCCGTCGCGCGCATGCACCGGGCGATCGCCTCGGCCATCGTGCCGCAGCCCTGCTGATGACCCCCAACGAGGCGCGCGACCGTCTGGCCAAGGGCGTGTTCACCACGCCTTGCGAAAACAACCCCGCCGGCCGCATCAACAGCTACCTGGCCAAGGCAGTGCTGGCCGAACCGGTGGAGCGCAAGTTCCTGAAGGCGCTGAAGACCAAGGGCATCGAAGCGCTGGATTTCGCCAGCCAGCTGGATGAAGGCGTGCGCGAAGGCTGGATCACCGCCGAGGAGCGCAGGCAGTTGGAGGAACTGCGCGCGATGACGCTGGACACCATCACGGTGGACGATTTCGACCCGCACGAACTGCGCGCCGCCAGCTACTACGACCGGCACCAGCCGGGCGACAAGTCCCGCGCGGCGGCCTGAACCCGCGTCTGCCACGACGGCGAGCTTCGGCTCGCCGTCTTCGTCTGGAGTCCCGATGAGCGCTTCCGTCCTGTCGATGTACCGCAAGCTCGCCGCGCGCCCGTTCGGCCGATGGCTGTTCTCGCGGCTGGTCTGTTTCAAGGCGCCCTACTTCGCCAGCATCCGTCCGCGCATCACCGTGCTGGAACCCAACCGCGGCGAAGCGACCATCGCCCATCGGCGCAGCGTCACCAACCATCTGGGCACGGTGCACGCCATCGCGCTGTGCAACCTGGCCGAGTTCGTCGGCGGCCTCACCACCGACGTGAGCATTCCCGCGTCGATGCGCTGGATTCCGAAGGGCATGAGTGTGGAGTACCTCAAGAAGGCCGTCGGCACCATGCATGCGGTCGCCACCCCGGCGTTTCCGCCACAGGCGGCGGCGGAAGGCTACGAACTGCCCATGGAAGTGGTGGTCAGCAATCCGCAGGGAGAAGCGGTATTCCGTGCCCGCATCGCCATGTGGGTATCGCCGCGGCCATCGCGCGAGGAACGCTGACTTCATGGATGCACCCGGCGACTGGCTGGTCCGGATGGCGGGCGTGCACAGCCTGGGCTTCGCCTTGTTCCATCTGGGGTTCTGGAAGCTGTTCCGCTGGAAGGCCGAGCTGGCCAAGGTCGGATTCGCCACCCGCGCGATCACCCAGATCCTCAATCTCCGGCTGATCTACCTGTTCCTAGGCGTCGGCGCGGCCTGCTTCGCGTTCACCGACGAATTGCAGCACAGCTCCCTGGGGCGCGCGGTATTGGCGTTCATGGCGCTGTTCTGGGTGGGCAGGACGGTCGAACAGTTCGTGTTTCTGCGCCGCCATCATTGGCTGCTGCACCTGCTGACCGCCTTGTTCGTGCTCGGCGCGCTGCTGTTCGCGCTGCCCCTGTCACTGTCCTTCCCGTAGGCGCGACATCAGTCGTGACCCGCATCGCCGCATCGCCGGGGCCGGAAATTGCCGTCGCGACTGACGCCGCTCCCGCGGCAACAGTCGGCTCGACCTCAACCGATGAGGATGGCCGCCAGCGCGGCGATGGCGGGCATGCCCTGCACGAAGAAGATCCGCCGGCTGACGCTGTAGGCGCCATACAGCGCGGCGACGACGACGCAGGCAAGGAAAAACACCACGACGTTCCATTGCTGGCTCGCCAGGCCCCATAGCAGGCCCGCTGCCAGGAAGCCGTTGTAGAGTCCCTGGTTGGCCGCCAGTACCCGGGTCATCGCCGCCTTCTCGGGCGTGTTGCGGAACGTCTTCAGGCCGATCGGCCGGGTCCACAGGAACATCTCCAGCACCATGAAGTACAGGTGCAGCAGGGCGACCAGGAAACTCAATGACACGGCAATCAGCATGCGTTCGTTCCAGCGCGGTGGCCTCGACAGGATAGCCAATGACGCCCACGGGCGTCGCGGGCGTATTCAGTTTGTGGCCGACCGCGAACGTGGCAATGGCTCCAACGGTGACATCGCATGCAATGCGTCGATGACGCGGCGGCGCGCTTCAGGCCGGCTTGCCTTCCACCCGGGGACCCGGCCCGGACTCGGGCAGACGGCGCTGCGCCTGGATGACCCGCCACGCGCCCAGGGCCATGCCGGCCGCCACGCCGATGCCAACCAGGAACACCACGCTGGAACCCAGCGCGGACAGCGCCTTGTGCAGCCAGACGAAACTCAGGTCGCCGCCACGATAGACGACCGTGTCGATCACCGCCTTGGCCTTGTAGCGTGATTCGCGATCGACCCGGGTATAGAGCGTCTCGCGCGCGGGTTTGGCCAGCGAGAACTCGCCCGCGCGGGTCGCCACCTGCACCACCCAGATCAATGCCGGCAACGGCGCCGCCGCCAGCAGCGCATAGCCCAGCAGGATCGCGGTGGCCGGAATCAACAGCAGCGGCGCGATACCGAACCGGCGCAGCAGCCAGCGGGTCAGGAACACCTGCACCACGATGGTCAGCAGGTTCACCCCAAAATCCAGCTTGGCGTAGTACGCCGTGCGCGAGGCGTCCTGCGCCAGTTGCCGGGCGATGGCCGCCTGCTCGTTGTACAGGAGCGTGCCGACGCCGACCCCGAAGAACATCAGCATGGCCAGCGAACGCAGCAGCGGATCCCGCCAGACCAGTCGCAGGCCCGCCAGCACCGACCCGCCCATCGCGTCCTCGCCGCTGGCCTCGCGATTGAGCTGCTCGCGGCGTACGGCCCAGGGCCGCAGGCGCAGGATGCAGAACAGGCAGACCGCCAGGAACAGCGCGGAAACCAGCAGCAGGTTGCCCACGCCGATCCGCTCCACCAGCAGGCTGGTGATCATCGGTCCCACCAGCGCGCCGATGGTGCCGCCGGCGCCGATGTAGCCGTAGACCTTCTTGGCGTTCTCGTTGTCGAACACGTCCGCCATGTAGCTCCAGAACACCGACACGGCGAACAGGTTGAACACCGCCACCCAGATGAAGAAGGCCGCGCCGCGTCCCGGCAGTTCCCGGTTGAAGGCCCAGTAGAAGAAGCCCAGGCAGGCGATGAAGGCCAGGTACACCACCGGCAGGAACACCCGGCGGGGAAAACGCGACACCAGCGCACCGTAGATCGGCTGCAGCAGCACCATGCAGATGAAGGTGCCGGTGAACAACACCTGCAGGGTGAAGTCCTTCAGGTCGACGCCGTGCTGCCCCGCCCAGCCGATCAGGCGCGCGGGAAACACCGCGGCGACATCGCCCGAGGCCCCCATCGCGTCACGCACCGGGCGCAGCACGTAGTAGCCGCTGAGCAGGCAGAAGAAATAGAGCAGTGACCACCACAGGGCCGGGGAATCCACGCCCAGCTGTGAAATCACCTGGCGAAGGCCAGCGGGACGGGAAGCATCGGAAGCGGAAGGAGTCATGCGGATCGTCGTGGCCGCCGGGAACGGGAAGGACGGGCACAGCGGCCGGCGTCACGCGCGCAAGGTATCCGATGCACTGCAACATCGCCAGCCCTTTCCGGCGCCGCCGCGTTCCCTCCGCGCCCGAAGCGCGCGCCTCTTCCCGACATGCCCATGACCGCCGAGCATTTGCTCTATCCCCGCCCGATAGCTTCGGGCGGTCCCGGTCGCAGGTCTTCACGTGTACGACTACATCATCATCGGCGCCGGCTCGGCCGGCTGCGTGCTGGCCAACCGCCTCTCCGAAGATCCCGCCTGTCGTGTCCTGCTGCTGGAAGCCGGTCCCCGCGACTGGCACCCCTTCATCCACATGCCGGCGGGACTGGCCAAGCTGGTGGGAAACAAGGGGGTCAACTGGAATTACGACACCGCCGCGGAGGCGCAACTGGACGGCCGGCGCCTGTGGTGGCCGCGCGGCAAGGTGCTGGGGGGCTCAAGTTCGATCAACGCGATGTGCTACATCCGTGGCGTGCCGGCGGACTACGACGACTGGGCCGCCGCCGGCGCGCAGGGTTGGGATTGGTCTGGCGTGCTGCCCTATTTCCGGCGCTCCGAAGGCAACAGCCGCGGTGCCGATGCCCTGCATGGCGGCGACGGTCCGCTGTCGGTGTCCGACCTGCGCTACACCAATCCGTTGTCCTCCGCCTTCATCGAGGCCGGACAGCAGGCGGGCTACCGCCGCAACGACGATTTCAACGGCGCGGAGCAATCCGGTTTCGGTTTCTACCAGGTGACCCAGAAGGATGGCGCGCGCTGCTCCTCGGCGGTCGCCTACCTGCATCCGGTGCGTCATCGTTCCAACCTGGAAGTGTTCACCGGCACGCTGGTTCGCCGCCTCCTGATCGAGAACGGACGCGCGGTGGGCGTGGCCTATGCCCACCACGGACGCGAGGTGCAGGTGCGCGCCGACCGCGAGGTGCTGCTGTCCGGCGGTGCGATCAATTCACCACAACTGCTGATGCTGTCCGGCATCGGACCCGCCGGACATCTCCGCGAGCATGGCATCACCGTCCGACACGATGCCCCGCAGGTCGGCCTCAACCTGCAGGACCATCTGGACATCTGCACGCTGCGACACTCGACCCGGCCGGTCACCTACGACCGCACCAGCGAACTCAGGACCGCGTTCGACTACTTCCTGCGCGGGCATCGCGGCCCGGGCACCAGCAACATCGCGGAAGCCGGCGCGTTCGTGCGCTCCCCGCTGGCGCCCGATGCCCGCGCCGACATCCAGTTGCACTTCGTTCCGGCCATGCTCGACGACCACGGCCGCCACCGCCTGGACGGAGACGGATACACCCTGCACGCGTGCTTCCTCCGTCCACGCAGCCGTGGCCGCATCCGGCTGGAGACCGCCGATGCTTCGACGCCCGCGCGCATCGAAGCCAATTACCTGAGCGATCCGGAAGGCTTCGACATGAAGATGATGATCGAATGTGCGCGGCTGTCCCGCGACCTGTTCGCCCAGCGCGCGTTCGATGCCTATCGGGGCGCGCCGATTTTCCCGGCCCGCGATGATCTCGACGACACCGGCCTGGCCGCGTTCGTGCGGGCCAAGGCGGAAACCGTCTATCACCCGATCGGCACCTGCCGGATGGGCAGCGATGGCGACGCGGTGGTCGATCCCCAACTCCGGGTCAACGGCGTCGCCGGCCTGCGCGTGATCGACGCCTCGGTCATGCCCACCCTGATCGGCGGCAACACCAACGCGCCCACCATCATGATCGCCGAGCGCGCTGCCGACCTCATCCGTGGCCGGGATGTGCTCCGCGGGCAGCCTTGAAGCCCTGTTCGGACAGCTGAACAGGGCGCGTCAAAAATGCGACGGGCCGCACTCGGATCTTCAACTAGATGAACGACATGCGTGCGGAACCTGCCGCCATTTGTGCAATCTGAAATTGCGACGTTATCATCGCGTACAGCAACCGCTACGCAGGCGATCAGTACATGAAGAAGAAGGTAATCCGGCGGCCGTTGCGCCCGTTTCGTATTGGGCTGCTCGGACTGCTGATACCTCTGACGCTGGCCTCCACGGCCCAGACGCCTCCGCCCGGCGACCCGCGTGTCGCCCCATCGCTTCACTCCGCTTCCGCATCCGCGCCTGCCGCACGCGCCGTGGCGAACACGGCAGTCGCCACGACCGCGACGGCGCCCGCGTTGGCGGCGGATTTCGATGTCGCGCGCTTCGAGGCCATGGCCCAGCAGCTGACCCTGGGCGAACGCGTTCCCGGCTTGGCGCTGGCGATCGTCCATAACGGACGCGTGCTGACCGCCAAGGGCTATGGCGTCACCGACGTCAGCGCACCGCAGACGATCGATGGACACACCGTGTTCCGCCTGGCGTCGCTGTCCAAGGCGTTCGCCGGCACCCTGGCCGGCCTGCTGGTCAACGACGGCTCGCTGCGCTGGGACAGCCGGGTGGCCGACTACGTGCCCAACTTCCGCCTCAGCGATCCGACGGCGACCCGCCAGGTGACCGTGGCGGATCTGTTGAGCCATCGCGTCGGTCTTCAGGCCCACAACGCGTTCGACCGCGACATCGAAGGCAACGCCGACTATTACGCGGTGACCCAGAAGCTGGCCTACGCGCCGATGAGCTGCACGCCCGGCCAATGCTATGCCTACCAGAACGTGGCCTTCAGCGTGTTCGGCGATGTGGTGTTCGCCGCCACCGGCGGTTTCTACGAGCAGGCGGTCGACAAGCGCATCTTCAAGCCGCTGGGCATGAACGATGCCAGCCTTGGTCTGGAGGGCATCCAGAACAGCGCGCGCTGGGCGCGTCCACACGTGCGCAGCCGCAATGGCTGGGTGGCTCTGACCCCCAAGCCCACCTACTACCGCCTGGCTCCGGCCGCCGGCGTCAACGCCAGCATCAGCGACATGGCGCAGTGGCTGGTGGCGCAGACCGGGCATCGTCAGGACGTGCTGCCGGCGCCGCTGCTGGCGACCCTGCACGCCTCGCTGGTGTCCACCCCGGGCGAGATGCGGGCCGGCTGGCGCCGTGATCGCATCTACTCGGCGGGTTACGCGCTGGGCTGGCGCGTGTTCGACTACGCCAGCCATCCGGTGATCTTCCATGCCGGCGCGGTGCAGGGTTACCGCGGCATGGTGGCGCTGGTGCCGGAACGCGATCTCGGCATCGCCATCCTCTGGAACAGCGACAGTTCGGTGCCCTCCGGACTGTTGCCGACGATCCTGGACCGCGCGATCGGCCTGAGCCCCCAGCAGTGGCTGGATACGCCGATGGACACCAGCGACCTGCTGATGGCCGATTCACCACAGCCGGACAACAAGAGCGGCGCGGCGGCCAGCCAGGCGACCGCTTCTCCACGCTGATCGCACGCCACCCCCGCTGCTCCCGCCACGCCCCGCCCGGTCATCCGCGCGGGGCGTTCTGTTTGCGGGCCCGCACTCAGCGCGGCGGTGCGGCTTCGCTCAGGGTCTTGAGCTGGGCCAGGCCGCGCTCGTAGTCGGCGCCCAGCATCCGATCGAACAGCAGGCCGAACCAGCGCGATATCGGGTTGTAGCCATGCTCGGTGTCGAACGCCCAGGTCACCCGGGTCGCGCCCGCCCCTTCCGCGGTCAGCGTGTAGGTCGCGACTGAAGGATGCCCATCGAAGTCCAGCGCCACCACCACACGCTCCGGCGCCCGGCTTTCGGTGATCCGCTGGCTGCCACTGCCAACCGCCTGGTTGCCGGACCAGCGCATGCCCGCGCCGACGCCCTCGGCCGGTCCCTCGTAGGTGTACTTGGCCTGTGGATCGGCGGCGAACCAGGGTGACCACTCGTTGAACCGGCGGAACGAATTGAGCGTGGCGAACACCTCCGCCGGCGGCCGCTCGATGGTGATCGACCTTTCCACATGGGTGCGTCCCGGCAGCAGCAGGCTGCCCGCGACCAGCAGCACACCGAGCAGGATCAGGATGCCCAGGGTCCATTTCAGCAGCTTCATGTCGTTCCTCCTTCTTGGAAGGCGACAAGCTTAAGGCCGCGCATAAAAAAACTCTCCCCCTGCTGGGCACAGGGAGAGAGTCTGATGGATACGGCTAATCGGGGTTGGCTTAGATCAGCGGAGCCGGGGTGGCCGGCAGCGCGACCGGAGCCGCTTTCTTCTTGGACTTGCGGGCAGGCTTCTTGGCGGCCTTCTTCGCAGCCTTCTTGGCCGGCTTCTTGGCAGCCTTCTTGGCGGCCTTCTTCACGGTCTTCTTGGCAGCCTTCTTGGTGGCCTTCTTCGCAGCCTTCTTCGCAGGCTTGCGGGCAACCTTCTTGGCAGCCTTCTTGGCGGTCTTCTTCGCAGCCTTCTTGGCCGGCTTCTTGGCACCCTTCTTGGCAGCCTTCTTCACGGTCTTCTTGGCGGCCTTCTTGGTGACCTTCTTGGCAGCCTTCTTGGCGGCCTTCTTCACGGTCTTCTTGGCGGCTGCCTTCTTGGTCGCCTTCTTGGCGGCCTTCTTGGCAGGTTTCTTCTTAGCAGCTTTCTTAATTGCCATGTGATGGCTCCTCGTCAGTGAACTTGGATTGGGTACATCGGGGTACGAAACCTCTGCCCGAAGGCAGGCCCAGTTGCGGAATCAGCCGCGGGAGTCGGACCCGCAGGCAACCGTCGACGCGCCAGGCGCGTTGAACCGGATTCTTTTGTCGGGACCCTTCTGACGTGGTCCCCTACAAATACGAAAACACCCGCGTCGCCGGGCGACGCGGGTGCGATAAGGAGGGTGGAGTGCTTTTTTTCGGGGGAAGCGGGCCCTGCGTCCGCCGCTACCTGGGCTGGGACGATCGGCCTTGTTGTCACTCGCGCTGTCGTATTGATCCGACTCACTCGCTTCCGCAGCACTCTCTGCTGCGCGAAACCTAATCACGGTTTTTGGACGTGTCAACACCTCGGCGAAATTTTTTTCGACCGCCGCCGCCGCCGCCCGGCCCACCCGGCCGCGCGTGTCCATGGGAAACGGCGGCGACGGATCATGCCGACAATGCCCTCGATGCGGCGGCGTGAAAAAAAAAAGCGCAAAAACGAGTGCTTTTTTGACATGGCTTCGTGCGACGCGAAATCGGAAGCGTCGTCGCGCGCCTGGACGGACGTGTCGTCGGGAAGGCGACGGCGGGCTAAACGGCACCTAAAAATTTTTCCGCCGAACGGTCCGGTTTGGGGCGGCGCACAAGCCCGATTGCGCGGATCTGCGCAAAAAAAAACCGCCTTCGCGACGGCGCTCGCGGTCGCTCGGAGATGCATCGACGTCTTCCCGGCGACATCCGGCGACGCGCATCGTCACCCCGCTCGCCTGTCGGCCGGTCGTGTTCGGCATTCCCATGGGGCACCACTCGTCCGCAAGCCAAGTCAGCCGACGACGTCGTCGCCGACCGGTTGCCATCGATGAAAGTGAAGTCGGAATTCCGGCGCGCCGGGACGGTGCCACTGTCCACGTCGTCCACCCGCACGCCCGCGCTTCCCGGACGAACGGCAAAAAAAACCGGCCGCGCGAGGCGGCCGGTCGGGTCTCCCGGAGTCCTGGAGGACTCAGTGATCCTCGTCTTCCAGCAGTTCGGCGTAGTCGTCGGGCGACAGCAGTTCGTTGAGCTGCTCCGGCTCCTCGGCCTCCACCACGAAGATCCAGCCTTCACCGTAGGCGTCCTCGTTGATGGTCTCGGGCTTGTCGGCCAGCGCCGTGTTGACCTCGATCACCTTGCCGGTGACCGGGCTGTACACGTCCGACGCCGCCTTCACCGATTCGACCACGGCGCTGGCGTTGCCCGCCTCGACCCGGTCACCGACGTTCGGCAGTTCGACGTAGACCAGGTCACCCAGCAGGCCCTGCGCGTGATCGGAAATGCCGACGGTGACGCGGCCAGCGCCTTCGGCGCGGGCCCACTCGTGGGACTTCAGGAATTTGAGATCGCCGGGAATCTCGCTCATGTTGGCTACTCCGGATTTATATCGGGTGGGCGGAAAGAGGGGGCTAGTTTAGCGGCTTATGCGGGGCATGAAAGTGGTCCGGCCGCACGGGCCGGCGCCATCATCGACTCATTCGCCCAGCACGCCGGGCTGGGCCTGGCCGTCGCGGACGAACGGGAACTTCACGACCCGCACCGGGACTTCCTTGCCACGGATGTCCACGCGGACCGCGCCGGGCTCGCCGGCCGGCACGCGCGCGAAGGCGATGGCCTTGCCCAGCGTGGGGGAGAACGTGCCCGAGAGGATCTCGCCATCGCCGTTGGCGGTCAGGACCTTCTGTCCATGGCGGAGCACGCCCTTCTCGTCCATCACCAGGCCAATCATCTGGCGCGGGGCGCCGTTGGCCTTCTGCTGTTCCAGCACCGGGCGGCCGATGAAGTCGCGGCCCGCGTCCAGGGCGACCGTCCAGGCCAGCGCGGCCTCGTAGGGCGACACCGATTCGTCCATGTCCTGGCCATACAGGTTCATGCCCGCTTCCAGGCGCAGGGTGTCGCGCGCGCCCAGTCCGGCCGGCTTCACGCCCGCTTCCAGCAGCGCGTTCCAGAAACCCACGGCATCCTGTTCCGGCAGCACGATCTCGTAACCGTCCTCGCCGGTGTAGCCGGTGCGGGCGACGAACAGCGGCACGCCGGCGGTGCTGTGCGCCTGCACGGCGGCGAACCGGGAGAGCTTGTCGGCGGCGGCGCGGTCGGCGTCGCGCAGCAGGCCGATGACCTTCGCGCGGGCGGTCGGGCCCTGCACGGCGATCATGGCGAACTCCGGGCGCTCCTTCACTTCCACCTCGAACGCGGCGGCCTGCGACTGGATCCACGCCAGGTCCTTGTCGCGGGTGGCGGCGTTGACCACCAGGCGGAAGAACGCGTCGTCCATGAAATAGATGATGAGGTCGTCGATGACGCCGCCGGTCGCATCCAGCATGCAGGTGTACAGCGCCTTGCCCGGCGCCTTCAGTTTGTCCACCGAATTGGCGACCAGATGGCGCAGGAATTCACGGGTGCGGGCGCCATGCAGGTCCACCACGGTCATGTGGCTGACGTCGAACATGCCGGCGTCGTTGCGCACCTGGTGGTGCTCCTCGATCTGGGAACCGTAGTGGATCGGCATGTCCCAGCCGCCGAAATCGACCATCTTGGCGCCGAGCGCGCGATGGGTGTCGTTGAGGATGGTCTTCTTGGTCATGGCCGCTCCCGGGCAAAGAACGCCATTATCCCAGATGGAACGCGGCAACGCCCCCGACGGCGGCGCATGGTGCGGGGATGGCCCGCTCATCCCCGGATCCGGCACGCTGCCGCAGATCGTCCGCTGCCGGCGCCGCCCCACGTCGGCATCCGCCAGGGACCAGCCGGTCGGGTCGACCGGCCGGCAGTGCCGCGGTCAGTGCGCCTGCACCTTCAAGGTCATGCCATCGACGGCGACCACGCGCACGCGCGCGCCAAGCGGCAGGTCCGGGCCGCTCACCGACCAGAAGGCGTCATCCACCTTGACCCGGCCGCGGCCATCGACGATGGCCTGATCCAGTTCCAGCACGCGGCCGACCAGTTGCTCGGCGCGACGGTTGAGCAGCGGCTGATCGCTGCGCCGGCCGCGACCGCGGAACCACTTCAGGTAGATCGCGACCGAAATGACCGCGAACACAGAGAACAGGATGGCCTGCCACAGCCAGCCCAGTTCCGGAAGCACCAGGACCACCACCGCCATCGCGGTGGCGGCGAAACCGAACCAGAGCATGAAGGCGCCCGGCGCCATCGTCTCTGCCGCGAACAGCAGCAGCGCCGCGCCGGTCCAGAACGCGAACTTGAAACTCATCTCAGCCTCCGATGCGCGGCGGCCGCGATGCGATCGACGCCTGCTGCTGGTTCAACGCGTCCTTGGCCAGCTCGGCGATGCCGGCGATGGAACCAATGACGCCGCTAGCTTCCATCGGCATCAGCACGAACTTCTGGTTGGGCGCGGTCGCCAGTTCCTTGAACGCTTCCACGTACTTCTGCGCGATGAAGTAGTTGATCGCCTGCACATCGCCCTTGGCGATGGCCTCGGACACCAGCGCGGTCGCCTTGGCTTCCGCCTCGGCCAGCCGCTCGCGCGCCTCGGCCTCGCGGTAGGCGGCTTCGCGCTTGCCCTCGGCTTCCAGGATCGCCGACTGCTTCTCGCCCTCGGCGCGCAGGATCTCCGACTGGCGCGAACCTTCCGCCTCCAGGATCGAGGCGCGCTTGTCGCGCTCGGCCTTCATCTGCCGGGCCATCGAATCGACCAGATCGCGCGGCGGCTGGATGTCCTTGATCTCGATGCGGTTGACCTTCACGCCCCACGGACTGGTCGCATGATCGACCACGCCCAGCAGCTTGGCGTTGATGGTCTCGCGCTGGCTGAGCGATTCGTCCAGGTCCATCGAGCCGATGACGGTGCGGATGTTGGTCTGCACCAGCGCGATCATCGCCTGGTCCAGGTTGGCCACCTCATAGGCCGCCTTGGCCGCGTCCAGCACCTGGAAGAACACCACGCCGTCCACTTTCACCACCGCATTGTCCTTGGTGATCACGTCCTGGGACGGCACCTCGAACACCTGCTCCATCATGTTCACCTTGCGCCCCACCCCCTGCATGTACGGAATGAGGAAGTGCAGGCCGGGCGACATGGTGTGGGTGTACCTGCCGAAGTGTTCGACGGTGAACTCGTACCCCTGCGGCACCACCCGCACCCCCTTGAAGAAGGTGATGATGATGAAAATACCGATCGCGGCGACCACGAACGTGGTGAGAGCCGAAGTGAACATGGTGATCCCCTTTCCAGTCCTTAGTAATAGGCGAGTATAGACGGCCCCCGGGGCACCGCCGGCCGGGGTGGAACAATTGTGGGGGTCGGCTGCGACCCTTTTGGCGCCCCCGGCATCTGGATGAATGCATGCCGCCCGTATCCAGCTTTGCCATCGATGTGCCCGACACCCTCCTGGCCCGCGCCCGCGCGGGGCGGCAGGACGCCTTCGAGCAGCTGTACCGCTGGTTCGAGCGGCCCGTATTCACCCTGGCGCTGCGCATCTGCGGCGATCGGGAGGAAGCCTCCGACGTGCTGCAGGACACCATGCTGAAGCTCTTCCACCATCTCGACGACTTCCGCGGCGGCAGCCCGTTCTGGGGCTGGCTGCGCCAGATCGCCGTCAACGAGGCCCTGATGAAGCTGCGCCGCAACCGCCGCTTCGACATGGAGATCGCCATGGACGAGGAGGACCTCCCCGAGGACCAGGGACATCTGCCGCCGGCCGCGGCCGACGCGGCGATGCTGCAACGCGCGCTCGGCGCGTTGCCGGCAGCCACCCGCAGCGTGCTGTGGCTGTATCACGCCGAAGGCTATACCCACGAGGAAATCGCCCGGTTGATGCAGCGCACGCCCAGTTTTTCCAAATCGCAGCTCTCGCGCGGCACCCGCCGCCTGCGGACGCTGCTGCAGATCGAGGAACCCGTCCATGCCTGATGCACGCCATCCAGGACATCCCGCGCCCGAGGACTGGGGCCAGGCGTTTGCGGCGTTGCCGCTGGAGACGCCGCCCGCCGGTGGCTGGAACCGCGTGGCCGCCGCGCTGCCCGCGCGCCGCTCGCGCGACCGAGTGTGGATCCCGGCCGCCGCCGCGGCCTGTCTGGCGCTGGCGATAGCGGTGCCGTGGCGCGGCACCGCGCCGGATCAATCACCGCCGGTCGCGGCGACCACGCCGCCCTCCACGCCGACCAGCGCGTCCACGCCGTCGACCACGCCTGCCCCGGTCGACTCCGGCACGGCCGACGCCGCCGCGCCGGTGGTCCCCGTGCCCGCGTCCAGGCGCGCCCCGCTCGACACCGGACTGGCGGCCACGCCCGCGCGTACACCGGCCAACCGGAAGTCCCCTGTCCACCCGGCGTCCGTACCCGCGGACACGGATGCGGACGAGACGGAAGCGCGGAGGACGGCAGCCATCGCCACGGCGAACCCCGCCGACACGCCGGCGCCACGCGACGCCGCGACCACCGGTGCGCCGGCATCCCACGCGGCGCTGGAAACGCTGTACGCCGAATCCGCGCAACTGGAAGCCCTGCTTTCGCAGATCCGCGACGACCGCGTGGCCAGCGGCCCGGCCATGGCGCTGAGCACCGCGTTGAACGAACGCGTGGCCGGCATCGACGTCGCGCTGTCGCAGCCCGACCTGGCGGCCGACACCCGCGTGGGCCTGTGGCGCGAACGGGTCGCGGTCCTGCAACGCCTGACCGGCGTGGAAAGCACCCAGCGCTGGATGGCGGCCAACGGCTACCAGGCCGATGGCGCCGTGGCCCAGGTCTATTGAGGAATACGAGGAGCAACCGAGATGATCATGAAATCCAATACCCGAAACCTGAGCATCGCCGCGCTTGCCATCGCCGTCGGCATGACCTTCACCACCCGGGCGCAGGACAAGACGGGGGCCGCGCGCGAATCAGCGGGTGTCGCGCAGACCGCCGCCGCGCGCGAGGCGCAGCGCAAGGAACTGGCCGACGCGCGCGCGGAGTTGCAGCGCGCCGCGCGTCGCGTGGCCGAACTCTCGCGCGCCGATGAGATGTCCGCATTGCGCCAGCGCATCGAGCGACGCCCGATGCTGGGTGTGCTGCTTGCGCCGGATTCCCAGACCGGCGTCCGCGTCACCGGGGTCACGCCGGACAGCGGCGCCGCGCGGGTCGGCCTGCGCTCCGGCGATCAGTTGCTGAAGATCAACGGCAGGGCGATCGCCGGCAGCACGCCGGGACAGCGCCTGGAAAACGCCCGCGCGGCCCTGGCGGGACTGAAGATGGATGTCCCGGTGAAGGTCGCGTTCCAGCGCGAGGGCCGTCAGCACGATGTCGAGGTGATGCCCCAGGCCGGCCGGCCGGTGCTGGTGTTCACCGACGATGGTTCGACCGGCGAGCGCGGCACCCGCATCGTGCTGTCGCCGGAAGGCGATGGCATCGCCACGGTCGACAACTTCAGTTTCGGCGCGTTCGACTTCAAGCCCGCCGAACTGGCCATCACGCCCGAAATCCAGCGCGAGCTGATGCGGGTGCGCGAGCTGACCGACTGCACCGACGGCAAGGACTGCCTGATGCCGCGGCTGGCCGAAGCCTATCGCTGGAACGGCCTCAACCTGTCCTCGGTGGACGCGCAGCTGGGCCGGTACTTCGGCACGGATCGCGGTGTGCTGGTGCTGTCGACCGGACGGGAGCTGGAGGGTCTGCAGGCGGGCGACGTGATCCGCCGCGTCGAGGGCAGGGAAGTGGGGACGCCCCGCGACGTGATGGAAGCGCTGCGCGGCAAGCCCGCCGACAGCAATGTCAGCGTCGAGTACCTGCGCGACCGCCGGAGCACGACCAGCCTGATCCGGATCCCGCGCGCCACGCCGCTGCGCATTCCCGTTCCTCCCGCGCCGCCCGCTCCCCCGGCAGCGCCTCCGGCTCCACCGTCCCCGGCCGCGAAGACACCACCCGCACCGCCCGCGCAGCCAGCCGCCGCAGCGGTTCCCACGCCACCGGCACCACCCACGGTGATCAGCACCCGTCGGCACCAGGTGGTGATGGTCGATCGCAACGGAAAAATCCACGAATACAGCAGCGATGCCGGCGGTCCGTTGCCCGCGCCGCCGGTCGCGCCGAAGGCTCCCCCCGCGCCGCCGCCGCCCGCACCGCCCGTGCCGCCATCCCCCGGCGTGCCGGTCTGAGCATTCCCATAACAAGAACGCGTACGTGAATCCCCTGCCCCGGCATGCCCGGGGCAATTTTTTGGGTTGATTTCCCGTTACGTGGATTTTTTGGCCGACGTGTCCCTGTCCGGTCCGTCCGCCACGCGTGCGCGGGTCGTGATGAATCCCGGCGACCATGGTCCCGCCAGGGACACCGCCGGCGCGATGAACATGTCCATCCCCGTCGGATGGGCCGCTTCGGCGAGGAACGGCGGAAGGCGCCACATCGGCGGCGCATCGCGCATCACGGATTCACCTGGCGCCCGTGCCGGCGGCCGGCGCCGGTTCCACCCACGCCGTGAACACCTTGTCGATGTCCGCATCGCTGACCGCCTTGCCTTCCTGTCGCGCCTCGGCCTGGGTGAACAGCGGGATGATCATCGCCATGCCATCGATCCTGGTCCTGAGATGCACGCCGGTGCCGCGTTCGAGGAAACCCTGCCAGCGCGCGCGCACCCGGGCCCAGTAGTCGGCGGTGCCCTTCCAGTAGTCGTAGGCCGGCTTGAAGTCGATGTCCCGGGTCTTGATGTAATCGTTGAAGCCGAACTCCCGCGCCAGCTGCACCTGGCTGCCGTCGGGCTTGCGCAGCACCTTGGTGTTGAACTGCTCGTGGGTCCAGCCGTTCGGAGTGAGCGTATGGCGGTTGATCACCGACATCGCGTTGTAGTCGCTGCGACGGGTGTATTCGCGACGGGGCAGCGGGCGCCAGGACGGATCACTGGTCCAGGTCGGATGGCCGTCGCGATAGTCCCAGCGGCCGGTGCCGCAGTAACGCGGTGCGTCGCTGACCTCGTAGACGCACTGGGTCCAGGCGCCGCGGGTGACGTCGGCCGGAATTTCGCGACGGGTCCAGGTCTGGTCGGCGGTGAACTCGAAGCGCTGGCTGGCTTCATAGACCCAGTCCTGCCGCCAGTGCTTGGTGACGTGGCCGCTCTTGGCATCCACCAAGATGTGCTGCAGCACGATCCGATGGGGTGTGTCCTCGACGACGATGACGGTCTCGTCGCCGCCGCTGCGCATCGCCGCCTGGCGCTCGTAGCCGGGCTGCAGCAGCACGGTTTCGTCGAAGGCGAAGTCGACGGTGTACTCGCCCTGCATGGCCAGGATGGAAGCACGGTCGTGCGCGGGATCCGCGTCCTGCGCCGCCGCGGTGCCGGTACTGGCCAGCAGGACGGTCAACAGGGATAGATGGGGCAGGAATTTCATGCGTGGGTTCTCTCGTCTGGCTTCCAGGAAATCACGGCGTCCGGGTAGCGACCGTGGGGCAGGTCGCGGGTTCGCGACGGCGCGGACGAGAGACAGCAGCACTCGTCCGAAAGGGTTTCATCGTCGATGCCTTCACCGCGGGCAATCGCGCGCGCGGTGGCGGCCCCGAGCGGGGACAGGCGGGCCAGGCTGGCGGCCAATACCGGCGTGCCCTCCTCTCCCGGCAGTTCATGCAGGCGCAGGATCGCGGCGCGCCATTGTTCACCGCGCAGGCGACCGGCCAGTCGCCGCCACAACCGTTCACCGATACCGGCGGCGGCTTCCGCCGTCGTTTCCTGCGGCCAATGCGACAGCAGGCGATCCCAGGCCAGGAAGTCGCTGTCCGGAAGCAGGAACAGACGCCAGCAGCAGCGGCCGCCGGCATCCAGGAATCGCAGGGATTCGCGCAGCCCATCGCTGTCGAGTCCGGCGTGGACCTTGACGCCGGTCGCCTGCTCCCAGCCGGACAGCTCGCCACCGTGTCCGGCGCGGTACAGGCACAGCACCGCGCCCAGCGCGGCCAACTGCTGCGGTCGTGGCAGGCGCGCGGCATCCCGCCATTCGCCCGGCATCCGGACCTCCGGCGGAAGCACGCGCGCGGCCATGGCTACCAGCTCACCGCCACGCTGGCTGACAAGGTGCGGCCAGGCGCGGTGTAGCGATCCAGGGTATTGCTGGTGGCGACCACCATGGCGAGGTCACCGGCATCGAAGTAACGGCGGTCGCCCAGATTGAACACGCCCAGGTTGAACTTCGCGCCGGGCGCGAACTCCCAATGCGCGTACAGATCCAGCACGCCATAGCCACCCGGGCGATAGAGGGTGTCGGCGGACGCATGGCGCTTGCGCCCGACGAACCGGCCCGCCAGTTCCACGCCCCATTGCGCGTGGTCGTAGGCCAGCCCCAGCGCCGCGGTCAGCGGATCCACGCTGTCCAGCCAGGTGTCGGCGGTCTTGTCCTTGCCGCGCGACCAGGCCGCCGAACCGCGCATCGACCAGCCGTCCCAGGCGGCCGACAGCGTGCCGAAGTCGATGCCCGCCTTCGCCTCGGCGCCGTAGATTTCGGCCTCGGCGATGTTCTGCGACTGGAACACCATCAATCCTTCAGCGTTGGTGCCGATGTTGCGGTTGGATTCGATGAAGTCGTCATACCGGTTGTAATAGCCGGACAGGCTGGCGTAGACGGCTTCGCCGGAGAAACGCAGGCCCAGTTCCACGCCATCGCTGGTTTCCGGCTTCAGGTCCGGATTGGCGATCGCGGTATAGCCGAACTGGACATTGGTGAATCCGATGTTGACGTCGTTGTACGGCGGCGAACGGAAGCCGCGGGCATAGCCGCCGAACAGCGACCATGCGTCATTGAAGTGCCAGACCAGGCCGAACTTCGGCGAGACGCTGGTTTCGTTGAGGCTGACCGCGCGCACGCCCGGGTTGTCCTCGGCAAAGATGTTGTCCATCTTCGGCTTGAGCCGGTAGTGATCCACGCGCAGGCCCGGCACCAGGCGCAGGCGGCCATCCACCAGCGCGATCTCGTCCTGCACGTACAGCGCGCCGACGGTGGTCTGGCTGTTGGGGAAATCCCGCACCGGGAACGTATCCGGCGCCATCACCGGCGTGCTGACGCCGGTGAGCGGAAACGTCCGCACGCCATCGCGCTTCTGCCGGGTCCGGGTCCACGCCAGGTCCAGGCCATAGCTCAGATCGTGCCGCGCCGCGCCGGTTTCGAAGTGTTTGCGGAAATTCGTCTGCAGGCCGTAGGTGCGCTGATCGAAGTTGAACACGCGATCACGGATGTCGCGCAGCGTCGGCGGCGCCAGCGTGCGTTCCTCGTGGGTGTACTGGGTGGTCTCGCTGTCCTGCCGGTAGACCTGCCAGTCCAGGCTGTCAGCGAAACCGACGCCAAGCCCGTCCCACTCGTGCGCCAGCGACAGGCGCGCGCGGGTCTGGCGATCGCGCGCGGTCACCGCCGTGTTGGTGGCGCGGGTAGCCGACTGAAAGCCGAGAGAATTGAGCAGATGGGTATCGGCGTTGTCCTCGGTGCCTTCCACCGTCAGCCGGAGCCGCTGCTGCTCGTCCGGCGCGAACACCAGGCGGGTCAGCAGGCTGCGGCCATCGCGTTCCTGCGGATTGGGCCGGGTGCGCGCGGCGCCTTCGCCGCCCACGCGTCCCATGTTCTCGGTCTCCTTGCCCTGGCGATGGCCGACCACCGCCAGTCCGCTCCAGCGCTCGCCGCCGAACGCGGTGGTGGCGCTGCCGAACAGGCCCTTCCAATCGCCTTCGTAGCCGAGCTTGAGGCCAAAGTAGGCGTCCTTGCCGTCCCCCAGGTAATCGGAGGGATCCTTGGTGATGAACGACACCACGCCACCGAGCGCGTCGGAACCGTAGAGGGAGCTGGACGGTCCGCGCACGATCTCCACCTGCTTGACCGTGTCCAGGTCGACCAGGTTGCGGCCCGCGTTCGAGAAGCTGCCGATCGAGAACGCGTCGGAGACGGCGATGCCGTCGGTCTGGATGCGCACGCGGTTGCCTTCCAGTCCGCGGATGCGGAAACCGCCCATGCCAAAGCGGCCGAAGCTGGAGGTGACGCTGACGCCCGGCTCGTAGCGCACCAGATCCTTGATGTCGCGCACCAGATGATCGTCCATCTGCTCGCGATCGATCACGCTGACGGTATTGGGCACGTCGGCGATTTCGCGTGCGCCACGGGTGGCGGTGACCTGGATGCGTTCGAATTCGCGGGTGGGCGCCGTGCCGGCGGATGCGGCGTCGGCGGGTGTTTCAGCCTGGGCCAGGCTTGCGCAGGCCAGCCACAAGGCGGAGGTGAGCAGGGTCGGACGGATCATTGGCTTGCGGCAGTCCTTGTTCGGTTTCCCGGCGCGCATGCGGCGCACCGTTGGGGAGGAAACCTGGAAGGCTGGCGGGCCGGTCGAACCGATGGCTGGCGCCCAGGCGGAGAGAGAAGGTCACCACCGCGGCGGCGCGCCCCGCCGGGGAGAGGGAGCGTTGGGGCGCGGCCGCGGCGGCGGTGTTACTTGGTGAGGATCAGCTTGTCGTTGCTGGTGTGGCGAAGGCGATAGATCTTGTCGCCGTGGCGGATCAGGACTTCGCGCTGGCCCTTGAGCAGGACATGGCTGTCCAGCGGTTCTTCGGCGAGCACGGCCGCCGGCGTGGGCAGGCGGTTGCGCAGCGACAGGGTTTCGACGTTCGGCAATGAAGTGACGTTCGAGATCATGGTGGTGGCTCCGGGTCGGGCCACTCAAATGATAATGATTCTCATTGACTAGTCAAATCTTTTTTTGTGCCGACCGGCGGACCGGACAGCCCTGGTCAGGCGTACTCGCGGCGCAGGAAATCCCACAGGCCCAGGACGACCGCGGCCGCCCCGCCCACCACGCCGGCGAGCGCCACCTGATCCATCAGTTCGCCCTGCCCGGCGAACGCCTGCATCGGCAACGTCCACGGGTACCAGGGGCCGAAGCGCGCCGACTGCCCGATCAGGAAACCGGCCACGGTGGCGGTCATGCCGGTGGCGACCGCGACCGTGAAGCTGGTCCAGCGCAATGCGATCCACAGGTGCAGGCCGATGATGCAACCCGACGCCGCCAGGATGACCAGCGCGCGCAGGCCCAGGAATGTCCACGGCACCGCGCCGCCGATACCGAGCGGATTGTGCAGTTGCATCAGGACCCAGCCGCCCGACGGGATCAGCAGCGCCAGCACCAGCGTCGCCAGCATCACCATCCCGATCAGGATGATCAGCTTGCCCAGGTAATGCGCGCTGCGCGGCAACGGCAATGCGAGCAGGTGCTTCCACTGTCGTTCGCCGTGTTCGAGTCCGGCCAGCAGCGCCGACTGCAGGGTCACGTACAACGGCAGCATCAGGAACGCCCACAACAGCATCACGCCCTGGATGAAACGTTCCCATGCCAGCGCCGGCGTCGCCAGCGGTTGTCCGCCCTTGCTCAGCAGCAGTTGCAGCACCGACAACACGACGACCAGTCCGGGAGCGATGAAGCACAGGCGCAGCGCCAAGGTGCCTTTCAGTTTCAGCGATTCCGCGGAGACCGCGCGCAGGGTCGCCCTGATGAGTCCGCTCATGCCGCAAGTTCCCCCGCCTGTTCGCCCGTCAGGGCGAAGAACAGCGACTCCAGCGATATCGATTCCTTCGCCAGGTGGGACACGCCGATCCGGCATCCGACCAGCAGACGATTGATGTCCTGCTCGCTGCGCGGGCCGAGATGGACCTTCAGGCCTTCCGCATCGATGTCGCTGATCTGTTCCCCGGCCTGGCGCAACGCTTCGGCCGCCTGCGCGGGATCGTCGCAGCGGATCTGCAGGCGTGGCCGCGCCCGCGTGCGCAGTTCTTCCAGCCGGCCCTCGAAGCGGAGATGTCCCGCCTGCAACACGCCCACATGGCTTGCGATCAATTCGATCTCGCTGAGCAGGTGGCTGGACACGAACACGGTGATGCCCTGCCGGGCCAGCTCGCGCAGCAGCCGGCGCATGTCGAGGATGCCGGCGGGATCCAGGCCGTTGCTCGGCTCATCGAGAATCAGCAGGCCGGGCGACGGCAACAGGCTCAACGCCAGGGCCAGCCGCTGACGCATGCCCAGCGAGTATTCGCGCACGCGCCGGTCGCCGGCATCGCGCAAGCCGGTCAGCTCCAGCACCTCGTCGATGCGCGCGCGCCGCAGATCCAGCAGGCGCCGTGTCACTTCCAGATTCTCGCGTCCGCTGAGATGCGGATACAGGGAAGGCGACTCGACCAACGCGCCGACCCGTGCCAGCACCCGCCGGTCATCAGGCGCCACCGGTTGGCCGAACAGTTCGACCCGCCCCCGCTCCGGATGCAACAGGCCAAGCAGCAGGCGCACGGTGGTGGTCTTGCCCGCGCCGTTGGGTCCGAGGAATCCGTACACGGTTCCTTCCGGCACGTGCAGGTTGAGCGAATGCACCCCGAAGCCGCTGCGGAAACGGCGCTGCAGATCGAAGGTCCGGATGGCGTAGGTCATGGCCGCTCCTGCGGATACGCCGGCAGTATCGGCAGCGGCGCGGCGCGGACTCCCCTGCCGGGAGTCACGCCGTGTCATCAGTCATGCGCGCACGTTGCCTGGGGGTGGCGCGTGCGGTGTCTCGATCAGACCAGCAGGCTTACCGGCTTTATCCGCTCAGCTCGCCGCGGCTCCCAGCCGTTCCCACAGCGTGTCGTCGTAGCGCTGTGCCAGTTCGACGGCGGCGAGGTTCTGTCGCAGTTGTTCGACCCGGCTGGCGCCGGTGATGACGGTGGAGACATGCGGATTGCGCAGGCACCAGGCGATCGCAAGCGGAGCCGGCGCTTCACCGAGTTCGGCCGCCAGCGCGGTGAAGCGGCGCGCGCGTTCCAGCTTCCGATCGCCGGCGGCGCCGATCACCATGCGCCGCAGTTCCTCGTTGCCGGCATGGCCCAGGCGCGTGTCTTCCGGAATACCGTCGTTGTACTTGCCGGTCAGCAGGCCCGACCCGAGCGGCGACCAGGTGGTGGTGCCCAGGCCGAGTTCCGCGTACAGCGGCGCGTATTCGAGTTCGACCCGCTGCCTACGCAGCAGGTTGTACTGCGGCTGCTCCATGGTCGGGCCGTGCAGGTGATGCTGGCGCGCCACCCGCGCGGCTTCCCGGATCTGCACCGCCGACCATTCCGACGTGCCCCAGTACAGCACCTTGCCCTGCCGGATCAGGCTGTCCATCGCCCAGACCGTTTCCTCGATCGGCGTGTCCGGATCGGGACGGTGGCAGAAGAACAGATCCAGATAATCGAGCTGCAACCGCGCCAGCGCGGCGTGGCAGGCGTCGCTGACATGCTTGCGCGAAAGCCCGCGCTGGGTCGGACGGGGCGATTCGGCCGAACCGAAGAACACCTTGCTGGAGACGCAGTAACCATCGCGCGGCAGGCCCAGATCGCGCAGCGCCTGGCCCATCACCGTTTCGGAGGCGCCATGGGCATAGCTTTCGGCGTTGTCGAAGAAATTGACGCCGTGTTCCCACGCGCAGGCCAGCAGCTCGCGCGCGCCCTCGCGGCCGACGCGATCGCCGAAGGTCACCCAGCTGCCGAAGGACAACGCGGACAGCTGCAATCCGGAGCTTCCCAATCGACGGTATTGCATGGAGGCGACCCCGCGCGGTGGGCAAATGAGAACAGTTTACGCCCGCGTGCGCGGACCTCCGTTAGAATGCGCGCACTTACCTCCGGGGAGTAGCCCGTCCGCCACGCGCGGATACCCCGCATCAACACACTTGGCAGCACGCCATGGTGCGCGGGACGAAGCTAGAGGCTTCGTCGGGCAAGACCGAAGGCAAGCGCTACGCGACCCGGGCCGGGCTGCGTGCGTTTGCCTTCGCGTCCATGCGAAGCCCGGCCCCGGAGTTCCTGATGCTGTCGTTGCAAGCCCTGCTGGTGTCCACCGGCACGGTCGCCCTCGCCGAAATCGGCGACAAGACCCAACTGCTCGCCCTGCTGCTGGCCGCGCGCTACCGCAAGCCCTGGCCGATTGCCTGGGGCATCCTCGCCGCGACCCTGGTCAACCATGCCATCTCCGCCTGGCTGGGCGCCGAGCTGACCCGCTGGCTGTCGCCGGAAGTGCTGCGCTGGGGGGTCACCGCGAGCTTCCTGGCGGTGGCGCTGTGGACCCTCAAGCCGGACAAGCTGGACGAGAACGAGGAAAAGCTGCCGGCCTACGGCGCCTTCGTGGCGACCACGATTGCCTTCTTCCTGGCCGAAATCGGCGACAAGACCCAGGTGGCGACGGTGCTCCTGGGCACCCGCTACGACCCGCTCTGGCAGGTCATCGCCGGCACCACCCTGGGCATGCTGGTCGCCAACCTGCCGGTGGTCTGGCTGGGCCACCGCTTCGCCGACCGCCTGCCCTTGAAGCTGGCCCGCACCGTCGCGGCGCTGGTATTCCTGGGCCTGGCGGCCTGGGTGGCATGCTTCGGCGTGGGCTGACCGGCCCCGGCGCGGTTCAGGCAGGCCCGGTCACCGGGCCTGCTAGACTGCCCGCCTTTGAACGACGCGTGTGGGTCTGGGGGATTGCATGGTGGAAGCTCTGGGGCGGATCGGCTTCGGCCTGTTCGGCCTGGCGGTACTGATCGGTATCGCCTGGCTGTTCTCGAACAATCGCCGCGCCGTCGACTGGCGGCTGGTGGTCACCGGCATCCTGCTCCAGATCGGCTTCGCCGCCATCGTGCTGCTGGTGCCCGGCGGCCGCGATGTGTTCGATTCGCTGGGCAAGGGCTTCGTGAAGGTGCTGAGCTTCGTCAACGAAGGCTCCAACTTCATCTTCGGCGGCCTGATGGACACCTCCAAGGTCGGCTTCATCTTCGCCTTCCAGGTGCTGCCCACCATCATCTTCTTCTCCGCGCTGATGGGCGTGCTCTATCACCTGGGCGTCATGCAGGCGATCGTGCGGGCGATGGCCTGGGCCATCACCAAGGTGATGAAGGTGTCCGGCGCCGAGACCACCAGCGTCTGCGCCAGCGTGTTCATCGGCCAGACCGAGGCGCCGCTGACGGTGCGCCCGTACATCCCGCGGATGACCGAGTCCGAACTGATCACCATGATGATCGGTGGCATGGCGCACATCGCCGGCGGCGTGCTCGCGGCCTACGTCGGTCTGCTCGGCGGCAACGATCCGGCCGAGATGGCCAAGTACGCCAAGCATCTGCTCGCGGCCAGCATCATGGCCGCACCCGCAACCTTGGTGCTGGCCAAGGTGCTGATTCCGGAAACCGGCGAACCGCTGACCCGCGGCAGCGTGCGCATCGAAGTGGAACGCCACAGCGCCAACGTCATCGACGCGGCCGCCAGCGGCGCCGGCGAAGGCCTCAAGCTCGCGTTGAACGTCGGCGCCATGCTGCTGGCCTTCATCGCGCTG
Source organism: Pseudoxanthomonas sp. (assembly GCF_051953815.1). GTDB lineage: Bacteria > Pseudomonadota > Gammaproteobacteria > Xanthomonadales > Xanthomonadaceae > Pseudoxanthomonas_A. The sequence continues at coordinate 126,859 of NZ_JBQCIJ010000013.1, forward strand.
ATCGCGCTGCTGAACTCGCCGCTGCAATACCTCGGCACCGTGGTATGGCCGGGCTGGCAGATCGCCCTGTCCGGCATCGTCGGCGTGCTGCTGCTCGCGGCCGCCATGCGCCTGTACGGCCGCGCGCCGGCAGTCGCCGCGGATGGCAAGCCGGCCGGCCGCGTCACCGGCGGCGTGATCGCCTGCGCGCTGCTCGGCGTGCTCGCGCTGCTGCTGACCGCGGCGGCATATGCGGCGGCCGGCGGCACGATCAACGACTGGCTGTCGGCCGGCAAGAGCGTGCCGGTCAGCCTGAGCCTGCAGACCGTGCTCGGCTACGTGCTCGCGCCGGTGGCCTGGCTCATCGGCACGCCGTGGCAGGACGCCGTGCTCGTCGGCAGCTTCATCGGCGAGAAGGTCGTGCTCAACGAGTTCGTTGCCTACGTCGACCTCGCCAAGAACATGCACCTGCTGCAGGAGCACAGCCGCGTCGTCGCCGCCTATGCGCTCTGCGGCTTCGCCAACTTCTCCTCGATCGCGATCCAGATCGGCGGCATCGGCGGCCTCGCGCCGGGCCGGCGCGCCGACCTCGCGCGCTTCGGCCTGCGCGCCGTGCTCGGCGGCTCGCTCGCCACCTTCATGACGGCGACGATCGCCGGCGTGCTGAACCTGCTTTGAGCCACACCCGCCTGCCAGCACCACGATGCACCGGCGACTGCGTCACCGCAGCCGCCGGCGCGTGCGAGGCGCAGCGGCAGCGTGAACGAGGCGCCGCATGAGCGCGCACCGTTTCGAGGACCGCATCAACG
>NZ_JBQCIJ010000014.1:0-113708 GCF_051953815.1 Pseudoxanthomonas sp.
TTGCGCAGGAAGACCGGCAGCGGCGCGGAACCGGACGCCATCGAGATCGGGACCGCGGGCGTGTCCACGGTGACGTGCGCGATCGGTTCGAGCAGGTATGGTCCGGCACCAGCCAGCGCCTCGAACATCGCCATGCGTCCGGCAATCCGGAAGGCGAGTTCGGAACTGTCGACCGAATGGAACGAGCCATCGGTCAGCGTCACCGCCACGTCGACCACCGGGAAGCCCAGTGGTCCCCGCGCCAAGGCATCGCGCACGCCCATCTCGACCGCCGGGATATATTGCTTGGGAATCGCCCCTCCGGTGATCCGGTCGATGAACCGGAAGCCCTCGCCGCGGGCTAGCGGACGGATCTCGATCACGCAGTCGCCATACTGCCCGTGACCGCCCGACTGCTTCTTGTGCCGGCCGCGCTGCATCGCCGGCCTGCGGATGGACTCGCGGTAGGCGATGCGCGGCGGCCGGGTCTTCACCTCGACGCCGTGGCGATCCTTGAGCCGTTCCAGCATCACCCGCAGGTGCAGGTCGGACAGGCCGCGGATGACGGTTTCGTTGAGTTCGGCGGCATGCTCGACCGTGAAGGCCGGATCTTCCTCGGCCAGTTTCTGCAGCGCGGTGGACAGCTTCTGTTCCTGGCCCTTGCTGGCGGCCTCGATTGCCAGGCCGAACATCGGCCGGGGGAAATCCACCGGCGCCAGGTGGATGTGGTCCTCGTCGTGGCTGTCGTGCAGCACGGCGTCGAAATGCAGATCCTCGATCTTGGGAATGGCGGCGATGTCGCCGGGGACCGCCTGTTCGATCTCGGCGTGATCCTTGCCTTTGAGCTTGAACAGGTGCGCGACCTTGAACGCCTTCCTGCCGTCGTCGACGAACAGCGCGCCGTCCTTCTTCACCGTGCCCTGGTAGACCCGGAAGATGCCCAGCTTGCCGACGAAGGGGTCGTTGACGATCTTGAACACGTCGGCGATGACGTGGGCCTGCGGATCCGGGCGTGCCAGCACCGCCTCGGTGCCGGCGCCATTGGTGCGCTGGAACGGGGGAGGGTTGCCTTCGCCCGGATGCGGGAACAGGCGTTCGGCCACGTCCAGCAGTTCGGCGACGCCGGCGCCGGTGCGCGCGGAGACGAAGCAGACCGGCACCAGGTGGCCTTCGCGCAGGCATTGCTCGAAGGCGTCGTGCAGCTCGCTGCCGGACAGGCCGTTTTCGCCGACGTCCAGGAAGCGCTCCATGACGGTTTCATTGATCTCCACCACCTGGTCGATGATTTTCTGGTGCCATCCGGCGACCGGCCCCAGGTCGGATTCGCCCTGCGCCTGGCCGAAGCAGTCGACCACCCGGCGCCCGCCTTCGGCCGGCAGGTTCAGCGGCAGCACTTCCGGACCGAAGGATTCGCGCAGGTCGGCCAGCACGCGCGCGCAGTCGGCGCCGTCATGGTCGATCTTGTTCACCACGATGGCCCGGCACAGGTTGCGCTGGCGGGCACGTTCCATCAGCCGGCGGGTGCCATGGGCCACGCCGGTGTCGGCGTCGACCACGATCAGCGCGGTTTCCACCGCGGACAGCGCGGACAGCGCCTGACCCCGGAATTCCGGATAGCCGGGCGTATCGATGAGATTGAGGTGGATACGCTCGCCGGAGCTGGCCAGATGATCGGTGCTGGCGATGGCGGTATCGATGGAATGACCGCGGGTCTTTTCGATCGGGTCGTGATCGGACACGGTGGTGCCGCGTTCGATGGTGCCTGCCGTCTGGAGGGTGCCGCCGGCATGCAGCAGGGCTTCGAAGAGCGTTGTTTTGCCGGCGCCGGGGTGGCCTGCCAGGGCCACGTTGCGGATTTGGGGTGTGCTGTAGGACATGAGGCCGTTCCTCCCGGAAGTTGGGGTCGAAGGGCCGTCATGGCTGTCCGGGCCGGCGCGACCCGTGAGCGTGCGCTCGGCGGGCGGTCATGGCGGGGAGCCAGCATCGGTCGCGCTGGCGGCGGGGTCAAGTCGCATCGCGCAACCGGCGCTACACATGCCGGGGTGTAAGCTGCCGTTCCCCTGGACGAGGAGCGACAGCCATGGCTTTGAAACGTTACGCGGACGCGGTGTGGAAAGGCGACCTGCAGGCCGGAAAGGGCAACATCAGCACGCCGCAGAGCGGTCTGTTCGACGCCCAGAACTATTCGTTCAAGACCCGCTTCGGCGACGAGAAGGGCACCAATCCGGAAGAGCTGCTGGCGGCGGCGCATGCCGGCTGTTTCAGCATGGCGCTGTCGGCGGTGCTCGGAAAGGCCGGCTTCACTCCGGACATCATCCAGACGCGGGCCGAGGCGACGATGGAGCCGGGCATGGATCCCGGTCCGACGATCACCGGCATCAAGTTGATCGTGTCGGCCCGGGTGCCGGGCATCGCCGCCGCCCAGTTCGATGAAATCGCGCACCAGGCCAAGGCGGGTTGCCTGATCTCGCGCGCGCTGTCGGTGCCGGTTTCGCTGGAAGCGACCCTGCTTGCCTGAGGAGCGCGTGCCGGATGGGAGCGCGCGGGATTGGAACGCGTTGTTCCTGCACGGCGCCGGTGGCGGTGGCTGGGAATGGAACCGCTGGTGCGGGATCTGGCGCGCGCGCGGAGTCGCGGTGCATGCGCCGGATCTACGGCACGCACCGGCCGGTGCCGAGGCGACGGAATGGGAGGACTACCGTCGCCAGGTGACCGGATGGCTGCGGGCGCTGCCACGTCCGCGCGTGCTGGTCGGCGCCAGCCTGGGCGGTCTGCTCGCGCTGCAGGCCGCCGAGGGCGCGGATGCGCTGGTCGTGGTGAATCCGTTGCCGCCGGCCCCATGGCATCGCCAATTGCCGGCGCGCGAATGGCCGGAGCGGGTGCGCTGGCGGAGCGACGCGCGCCTGGCTTCGACCCGCCGGTCGATGCCGGAAGCCGACGCCGCGTCGGCGCTGTACGCATTGCGCCGGTGGCGCGACGAGTCCGGCGCAGTGCTGCGCGCGGCCCAGGCCGGCATCGCTGTCGACGCACCCCGATGTCCGGCCTTGTTCATCGCCTCGAGGGAGGACGAGGATGTGCCCGCCGATGCGGTCCGCGGGCTGGCCGGACGGACGGGAGGCGCGTTCGTGGAGGTGGCTGGCGGTCATCTGGCGCCGCTGCTGGGACGGGATGCGCAGCGCGTTGCCCGGTTAGCTGTCGAATGGTTAAACACCCCGGTCGGGGCCGTTTGAGTTCAGTCTGTTTTCACCCGTCCGACTCGACGATGCGCGCACGCCATCCCGGCGTGGGGAGCTCCACATGAACCGCCTGTCCACCTCTCTGCTTGCCTTCGGTCTGCTGGCGTCCGGCGCCGCTTCCGCGCAGTCCTACTCCGGTGGCTACGGCGACCGGGGCGATCGCTACGCCAATGGCGATTACGACTACGCGCGGGTGATCCGGGTGGATCCCATCATCGAAGGCGATCGCTACGGTGGCCGCACCGTCAGCACCGCGCAGCGCTGCTATTACCGCGATGCCGATGATCAGTACGTTTCCGACGACTACTATCGCGATGACGGCAGTTACCGCGACGACCGCTACGGTGATCGCTACGGCGACGATCGCTACCGTGGCAACGACACCGGGCGGACGGTGGCCACGGTGATCGGTGGCATCGCCGGCGCCGTGATCGGCAGCAAGATCGGCGACGGCAGCGGTCGCTACGTGGGTACCGCGGTGGGCTCGATGGTGGGCGGCATGGCGGGACGTTCGATCTACGACAATTCGCAGCGCAATCGCCAGGTCCGGCGTGGCACCGTGCGGGTCTGCGATCCGGAGCCGGTCAACGGTGGTTACAGCGGCTACGGCGGCGACGGCCGCGTGACCGGTTATGACGTGACCTACGAGTACGCCAACCGGACCTACCACACCCGGACCAGCTACCACCCCGGCGACCGCATCCGGGTGCGGGTGGACGTACGACCGGAGTAAGCGAGCGATACCGTGTAAAGGGGCCCGAAAGGGCCCCTTTCCGTTTTGCGACGCTTGAATGCACCGGCCATCGAACGCATAGTCGCCCGGTTCATTCACACGGGAGCGGGGAATGCGCGGGACTTTGCTGGCGATGGCGCTGGGCGCGATGGCGGTTTCGGGAGCGGTGCGGGCGAGCGAGGTCACCGTCCTGACCGCCGATCGGATCCATACCTCCGATCCGCAGCGGCCACAGGCGCAGGCGATGGCGTGGGATGAGGACGGACGGCTGCTCGCATTGGGCGATGCGTCCACGTTGCTGGCGAAGTATCCGCGGGCCGCGCGCATCGACGCTGCCGGCAAGACCGTGATTCCCGGACTCATCGACGCGCACGGGCACCTGATGGGCCTGGGCTTCGCGCTGATGCGCGTGGATTTGACCGGCACGCGCGGCAAGCAGGAGATCCTGGAGCGTCTGCGCGGCTATGCCGCCCAGTTGCCTGCGGAGGCATGGCTGCTCGGCGGTGGCTGGGACCAGAACGATTGGCCGGAAAAAGTGTTTCCTACGGCCGCGGATCTGGATGCCGCGTTTCCGGATCGACCGGTCTGGCTCGAACGCGTCGACGGTCACGCCGGCTGGGCGAATTCGGCGGCGTTGCGGGCGGTGGCGGCGAAATCGGGCAAGCCCCTGGCGGGGGACTGGCAGCCGGCCGGCGGCCGCATCGAGCGCGCCGGCGGCAAGCCCACGGGCGTGTTCGTCGACGGCGCGATGGCGCTGGTGTACGAGGTGATACCGCCGGCGGACGACGCGACCCGTGAGCAGGCCGCCGCCAAGGCGTTCGAGGCGGCGGTGCGGCACGGATTGACCGGTGTGCACGACATGGGCGTGTCGCGCGAGGATCTGGCGCTGTTCAAGCGCTTCGCCGATGCCGGCAAGTTGCCGCTGCGCGTGGACGCCTACGCCGATGGCGATGGCAACGCGCTGGCGGATCTGTGCGCGAACGGACTCTACCGCCACCCCGGCGGTCGCCTTGAGATGCGCGGGGTGAAGCTGTACATCGACGGCGCGCTGGGCAGCCGCGGCGCGGCCATGCTGGCGGACTACAGCGATGATCACGGCAACCGTGGATTGCTGGTCACCGATCCCGCCACCTATGAAGCATCGGTGCGCAAGGCATTGGGCTGCGGCGTGCAGGTGGCGACGCACGCGATCGGTGATCGCGGCAATCGCATCGTGCTGGACACCTACGCGAAGGTGCTGGGCGACAAGGCCGGCTCGGATCATCGCTGGCGGATCGAGCACTCGCAGATCGTGGCGCTGGAGGACATTCCGCGTTTCGCCCAACTGGGCGTGATCGCCTCGATGCAGCCCACCCATGCCACGTCCGACATGCCCTGGGCGGAGGACCGCGTGGGGCCGCAGCGGATTCTCGGCGCCTACGCCTGGCAGCGTTTCCTGCACAGTGGCGCGCGGCTGGCGCTGGGCTCGGATTTCCCGGTGGAATCGGTGGACCCGCGGCTAGGCCTGTACGCGGCGGTCACCCGCCAGGATCGCGAGGGCCAGCCGCCGGGCGGCTGGCAACCGGAGCAGCGGCTCAGCGCGGCCGAGGCCGTGCGCGGGTTCACCGCCGACGCGGCATGGGCGGGGCGCGATGAAAAGGACGTGGGCCGATTGGTGCCCGGCCTGCACGCCGATTTCGTGATCCTGGACGAGGACCCGCTGGCCGTGCCGGCCGCGCAGCTGGATGATCTGCACATCCGGTCGACCTGGGTGGACGGCAAGCCGGTCTACGAAACACGCTGAGCGTCGCCGGGGCCCGCGTTCGATGCACGCGGCGCCTCGGTCCCAGCGATGTCGGCGTCCGGCGCCACGACATCGCCCGCGGAACCTCACCAGTCCAGCGTGCCGCTCACCACGGTGCGCACGTGCCCGCCGGACCAGACATCGCCATCGGCATCGATATGCAACTGCAGGCGGGCGTCATGGCCGACTTCGCGGCCCTGGCTGACGGTGTAGCGGTCGCGATCGCCGGGCAGCGCGCCACGTTCGGCGAGCCAGGCGGCCAGGGTCGCGTTGGCGGCGCCGGAGGCGGCGTCCTCGAACACGGCGGGCGCGCCGACGAAGGCACGCACCACGAGATCGTAAGGCTGTCCCGCGTCCGCGCGGGCGAACGCGCACACGCCCATGCTGTCGGTGGCCTTCGCCAGCGCGGCGATGGCGTTCCAGTCGGGCGCGGCGGCGCGCAGCGCCTGTTCGTCGCGGATTTCCGCCAGCCACCAGCGACGCCCACCATCGACCAGGGCCGGCGGCAGGTCGCCCGTCGGCAGGCCGGAGAGGGCGGCCGACAGCGCGGTGTCGGCATCCGGCACGCCGATGCGCAGCACGCGGGCACGCGGCGTGCGCACGGCGATGCTGCGCGCCGCGCCTTCGCCATCCACCCGCAGCGGCAGACGGCCGGCGATGCCTTCCTGCACCAGCAGGCCATCGCGTGGCGCGGCCAGTCCCGCCTCCAGCACGACGTGCGCGGTGCCGACGCTGGGATGACCGGCGAACGGCACCTCGCGGCGCGGGCTGAAGATGCGCAGGCCGTAGCTGGCTTCCGGCGAGGGCGCGGGGAACACGAACGTGGTTTCCGGCAGGCGGGTCCAGCGGGCGATCGCCTGCATGGCGTCGTCGTCGAGGCCATCGGCATCCAGGACCACGGCGAGCGGATTGCCGGCGCCGGGGCGGTCGGCAAAGACGTCCAGTTGGACGTAGCGGCGAAGGGTCATCGTGGGAATCTCGGTGGGGGCGCGCAGCTTACCAAGTCGCGCTGCCGGCGATGACCGGCTGGACGCGTCCGCCGATCCAGATCGCGCCGGCTTCGTCGCGCTCGACCACGACCCTGCCATCGCGCCCGAGTTCGCGCCCCTGGCTGGCGACATACCGGCCCTGGCCGGGAAAGCGGCCGACGGCGTGCAGGGCGGCGCCGATGGCCGCGTTGGCGCTGCCGGTGACCGGGTCTTCCGGAACATCGTCGGCGGGGCAGAACGCACGCACCGCGAGCGCGTGGTCAGTCGCCGCCCCGGCCATGCCGAACACGGCCAGCCCGACCGCGCCGGTGGCCCGGGAGAGTGCGGCGATGGCGGCCAGATCCGGCACGAGCGCGCGCACGGCGGCAGCGTCCTCCAGTTCCACCAGCCACCAGCCGGGGCCGTTGTTCCAGAGCGCGGCGGGCAGGCAACCTTGTGGCAGCGTGGCGAGCACGCGCGCGAGCAATTCGCGGGCGTCCGTCGGTACCGGCTGCGGCCTAGCGTCGGGTGCGCGCAGGCACAGCAGGCGATCCGCGCCCCGACCCTCCACCCGCGCCGGCAGCAGGCCGGCCGCGCATTCCTGCACCAGCGCGCCGGTGTCGGGCGCCAGACCGGTCTCCAGCGCCGCCCAGGCCGCGCCGATGCTGGGATGTCCGGCGAAGGGCAGTTCCTGGCGAGGAGTGAAGATGCGGATGCGGTAGTCGGCCCCGGCCGAGGTCGGCGGCAGGAAGAAGATGGTTTCCGAGAGCCGGGTCCAGGCTGCGAAAGCCTGCATGGAGGCGGTATCCAGGTCTGCGGCGTCCAGCACCACGCCCAGTGGATTGCCGGCGCCGGGGCGGTCGGCGAAGACGTCGAGCTGCAGATAGCGGCGAGGGCGCATGGGTTGTCGTCCGGCGATGCCGGGCCGGGCCAATTCCGGCGGGGCGTTCGGCTAGAATCGAGGGTTCACGCCCGAATGTTTCGGGCATCTCCCCGCCATTCTATCCATGCCTTCCGCCCCTATCGCGCCTGATCCCTGGATCGTCCTCAAGTTCGGTGGCACTTCGGTGTCCCGTCGTCATCGCTGGGACACGATTGGTCGATTGGCGAAAAAACGGGCGGACGAGCAGGGCGCCCGCGTGCTGGTGGTGGTGTCGGCGCTCTCGGGCGTCACCAACGAACTGACCGCGATCGCCGACGGCGCGGCCGACAGCGCCGAGCGTGTCGCCAAACTGGAGCAGCGCCACCGCGAGTTCGTCGCCGAACTGGAATTGGACGCCGACGCGGTGCTCGGCACCCGGCTGGCGGCGCTGCGCGATCTGTTGACCGACCCGCGCGCGGCCACCCGCACGCTGGACTGGCAGGCCGAAGTGCTGGCGCAGGGCGAACTGCTGTCGTCCACGCTGGGCGCGGCCTACCTGAAATCGCAGGGTCTGGATTTCGGCTGGATGGACGCGCGCCACTGGCTGCAGGCCAGCATCCTGCCCAACCAGAGCGCGTGGGCGCAGCGGCTGTCGGTGTCCTGCGCGACCGCGCCGGACCAGGACTGGCGGCGCGCGTTCGCCGCGCAGGACAGCACGATGCTGCTGACCCAGGGCTTCATTGCCCGTCACGGCGACGGCGGCACCGCGATCCTGGGCCGTGGCGGCTCGGATACTTCCGCGGCGTACTTCGGCGCCCTGCTGGGCGCGCGCCGGGTGGAAATCTGGACCGACGTGCCCGGCATGTTCAGCGCCAATCCGCGCGAAGTGCCGGACGCGCGCCTGCTGACCCGGCTGGACTATTACGAAGCCCAGGAAATCGCCACCACCGGCGCCAAGGTGCTGCATCCGCGCTCGATCAAGCCGTGCCGCAACGCCGGCGTGCCGATGGCGATCCTGGACACCGAGCGTCCGGATCTGCCGGGCACCAGCATCGACGACAAGGCCGCGACGGTGCCCGGCGTCAAGGCGGTCAGCCGGCGCAACGGCATCGTGCTGGTGTCGATGGAAGGCATCGGCATGTGGCAGCAGGTCGGCTTCCTGGCCGACGTGTTCGCCCGCTTCAAGAAGCACGGCCTGTCGGTGGACCTGATCGGTTCGTCGGAAACCAACGTCACCGTGTCGCTGGATCCCAGCGAGAACCTGGTCAGCACCGACGTGCTGGCGGCACTGTCGGCGGATCTGGCCGAGGTGTGCCGGGTCAAGGTGATCGCGCCGTGCACCGCGATCACGCTGGTCGGCCGCGGCATGCGCTCGCTGCTGCACAAGCTGTCGGACGTATGGGCGATGTTCGGCCGCGAGCGCGTGCACCTGATCTCGCAGTCGTCGAACGACCTCAACCTGACCTTCGTCATCGACGAGGCCGCCGCCGACGGCATGCTGCCGGTGCTGCATGCCGCGCTGATCGACAGCGGCGCGATGCCGACCGACGAGACCAGCGTGTTCGGTCCCAGCTGGCGCGAGATCAATGGCGCCATCCGCCGTCGCGGCACGCAGTGGTGGCAGGGGCCCGGGGAGCGCGAGCGCCTGCTGTCGCTCGCGCAGGTGGGCACGCCGCGCTACGTCTACCACCTGCCGACTGTGCGGGCGCGCGCCCGCGCGCTGGCCGGGATTGCCGCCATCGATCGCCGCTTCTACGCGATCAAGGCCAATTCGCACCCGGCCGTGCTGCGCGCGATCGCCGGCGAAGGCTTCGGCCTGGAATGCGTCTCGCAGGGCGAACTGGAACGCGTGTTCGACGCGGTGCCGTCGCTCGCGCCCGCGAACGTGCTGTTCACCCCCAGCTTCGCGCCGCGTGGCGAGTACGAATTCGCCTTGTCGCGTGGCGTCATCGTCACCCTCGACAACGTGGAAGCGCTGCGGAACTGGCCCGAGGTATTCCGTGGCCGCAAGCTGTGGGTGCGCATCGACCTGGGCCGCGGCGATGGCCACCACGACAAGGTCAAGACTGGCGGCAAGACCTCCAAGTTCGGCCTGCCGCTGGCGCGCCTGGAGGAGTTCCTGGCCACCGCGCGCGCGCTCGACATCCGCATCGTCGGCCTGCATGCGCACCTGGGCAGCGGCGTGGAGACGCCGCTGCACTGGAAGCAGGTCAGCGACGAGCTGGGCGGGCTGGCGGACCAGATCGGCACCATCGAGAGCATCGACATCGGCGGTGGCCTGCCGATTCCCTACGCGGCCGAGGACGAGCCTTTCGATCTGGACGCGTGGGCGACCGGCCTGGCCGAGATCAAGGCCGCCTATCCGGCCTACCAGTTGATCATCGAGCCGGGTCGCTACCTGGTGGCCGAGTCGGGCGCGCTGCTCACCCATGTCACCCAGGTGGTGGAGAAGCAGGGCATCCGCCGGGTCGGTGCGGACGCGGGCATGAACGCGTTGATCCGTCCGGCGCTGTACGACGCCTGGCATGACGTGGCCAACCTGAGCCGGCTGGGCGATACGCTGGAGGACAGCTTCGACGTGGTCGGTCCGATCTGCGAATCCAGCGACGTGTTCGGCAAGCGCCGGCGCCTGCCGGCGGCGACCGCCGAAGGCGACGTGCTGGTGTTCGCCGATGCCGGCGCATACGGCTACTCGATGGCCAATACCTACAACCTCCGCGATCTGCCGGCGGAGGAAGTGCTCGACGAGGCCGTGGGCGATGAAACCGCGCGCTGAGTTCGTACTGACCAGCGCGATCATCGCACTGGTCCTGGCCATCGGTGCCTTCGTGGCGATGCTGCATCAGTGGAACGTTTCGCAGTGGCCCGCCGGTGCGCTGGAGGCGCTCAAATGGGCGCCGGCGGCGTTCCTGGCGGCGCTGCTGGGCGCGTGGGGAGCGACTGGCTGGCATCGCCGCGCGCAGGCGCGCCAGCGGCGCTGGTCGGCCGGCGGCATGACCCTGCGTACGCTGTTGTTGTCCTACCTGGCTTTCCCCCTTCTGCTGGGCGCCTGGGTCGCTGTCGTTTCCCGCAGCGATCAGCTCTGGGCCGCGAGCCCCGCGCCGGTGGAAGACAGCCTGTCCTGGCTGCCGTTGACCGTTCTGCTGTTCACCGCGTTCGCCATCGTGCTGGGCGCGGTGCCCGCTTTCATCCTCGAATACTTCGTCAGCCGCCGCTATCTGCGCCGGTTGGCCGCCGTCACCACAGGTTCCGCATGAGCAATTTCGATCGTTCCTCCATCCGCTGTTTCCGGTTCGTCCGTTGCACGCTCGATCCGGAAACCGGCATCGCGCGCCTGGTCTACGCTTTCGACGACGGCCCGGAACTGACCGAGACCGTCACCTTTCCCGGCGCGCCCTTCGCCCTGGACGCGCCGCGCGCGCAGGCGGCGGAACAGGCGCTGCGGCTGCTGCACCTGCTGACCGGCGTGAGCTACTACAAGGCGGCGGTGCCACCGGAAATCCGCATCGACGACTACGCCATCGACGCCGATACCACGGCGATGATGGAAGAAATCTATGTCAACGGCCTGGGCGAGTTCGCCTACCGCAACGGACTGGATCTGCGCGGCCGGGTGCGCTTCCCGGTCGGCAAGGCCACGGCCGATGCGCCCGCGCCGATGCTGGGCCTGCGCCGGCATGCACTGGTCGCCATCGGTGGCGGCAAGGACTCGCTGGTGAGCATCGAGGCGCTGCGCGGCGCAGGCGTCGCGCAGACCGTCACCTGGGTGGGTGGTTCGCAGCTGATCGCCGCGTGCGCCGCCCGCACGGGCCTGCCGACGTTCAACCTGGGCCGCGCGCTGGCGCCGGAACTGTTCGAATACAACCGCCAGGGGGCCTGGAACGGACATATCCCGGTCACCGCGATCAACTCGGCGATCATGGTGCTGGCGGCGCTCCTGCTGGACGCCGATCAGGTGGTGTTCTCCAACGAGCGTTCGGCCAGCTATGGCAGCGTGATTCCCGGCACCGGCGAAGTGAACCATCAGTGGTCCAAGGGGTGGCGCTGCGAGCAGTTGCTGGGCGAGCACGTGCAACGGCACATCGCCGCGGATCTGCACTACTACTCGCTGCTGCGGCCACTGTCGGAACTGGCTGTGGCGCGCCAGTTCGCCCGCACCGATCATTACGACGCGCATTTCTCCAGCTGCAACCGCAACTTCCACATCCTCGGCGAGCGGCCGGTGAACCGCTGGTGCGGTGTCTGCCCGAAGTGCCACTTCGTGTTCCTGGCGCTGGCGCCGTTCATGCCAAAACCACGCCTGGTCGGCATTTTCGGCCGTAACCTGCTCGACGATCCGGGCCAGATCGGTGGCTTCGACGCATTGCTGGAATACCAGGATCACAAGCCGTTCGAGTGCGTCGGCGAAGGCCAGGAGTCGCGCGCGGCGATGGCCGCGCTGGGGGAACGCCCGGAATGGCGCGAGGACGCGCTGGTGGCTCGCTTCAACCGCGAGATCCGGCCACAGCTCGACCCGGCGGAACTGGCGATCGCGCCGTTGCTGGAAGTCGGTGGCGAGCACCGCATCCCGGCCGCGCTGTGGGAGCGCCTGCGTGCGAATTTCGCAGCTTGAGGGACGCCGTGTCGCGCTGTGGGGCTGGGGCCGCGAAGGCCGTGCCGCCCACGGCGCGATCCGCGCGCGCCTGCCCGCGCTGCCGCTGACGCTGTTCTGCAATCAGACCGAGGCCGATGACGCCGTCGCGCTCGGCGACGGGCACCTGCGCATCGTCACCACCGTCGACGGGGATGCATTGTCCGCCTTCGAGGTCGTGGTGAAGTCGCCGGGCATCAGCCCCAACAAGCCCGAAGCCCTTGCGGCGGCCGAGAATGGAACCTGCTTCATCGGCGGTACCGCGCTGTGGTTCGCCGAGCATGCGGGAGCCGACGGCATCGCGGCGCGCACCCTCTGCGTGACCGGCACCAAGGGCAAGAGCACCACCACGTCGTTGCTGGCGCACCTGCTGCGCGCCGCCGGCCACCGCACCGCGCTGGCCGGCAACATCGGTTTGCCGCTGCTGGAAATACTCGATCCACATCCGGCGCCGGAGTATTGGGCCATCGAGCTGTCGAGCTACCAGACCGGTGATGTGGCCGCCAGCGGCGCGCGCCCGGATGTTGCGGTGGTGCTGAACCTGTTTCCCGAACACCTGGACTGGCATGGCAGTCAGGCCCGCTATGTCGAGGACAAGCTGGCGCTGGTGACGCGCGCCCATCCGCGCGTGGCCGTGCTCAACGCCGCCGATCCCGTGCTCGCGGCGTTGTCGCTGCCGCACAGCGAAATCCATTGGTTCAACACGCCGCGGGGTTGGCATTTGCGCGGCGACGAGCTGTATCGCGGCGAACAACGGGTGATGGACACCACCTCGGTTCCGGTGCCCGGACGGCACAACCGCAGCAATCTGTGCGCGGTCCTCACCGCGCTGGAAGCGGTGGGCATCGACGGCATCGCGGTCGCCTCCGCCGCGCGTGATTTCCGGCCGTTGCCCAATCGACTGCAGACGCTGGGCGAGCGGAAGGGCCATACCTACGTCAACGATTCGATCAGCACCACGCCGCATGCCAGCCTGGCGGCATTGGAGTGCTTCGCCGGGCGGCCCATCGCACTGCTGGTCGGCGGACATGACCGCGGGCTGGACTGGGCCGGTTTCGCCGAGCGGATGGCGACAGGGGCGCCCGAGGTGATCGTCACCATGGGCGCCAACGGACCGCGCATCCATGCCTTGCTGGCGCCCCTGGCGGCCGCGGGCAGGTTCGTGCTGCTCGCTGCGACCGATCTTGCGCAAGCGATCGAACAGGCCCGCACGCATCTTCCAGCCCCGGGGGTGATCCTGCTGTCGCCGGGCGCGCCGAGCTACGGGCCGTATCGTGATTACGTCGCGCGCGGGCGCCATTTCGCCGAGCTGGCCGGCTTCGATCCGGCGGTGATTTCCGCCATTCCCGGCATCGGCATCGCCTGATCCGCCGGGCGTGCGCGCCCGTGACGCCCGCAGTGCCCGGACCGGCGTACACTCCGCCGGTCTCCCGTCGCGAGGAAACGCCATGCGCCCGTTATCCGTGTTGGTGGCCCTGCTGGCCGCACTGTGGATGTCGCCGTTGTTCGCCGCCCCCCAGGCCAAACCCGTGGAGTGGAAGGTGGGCAAGCAGACCTTCTCCGGTTTCCTGGTGTATGACGATGCCAGCCGGGAAAAGCGGCCCGGTCTGTTGATGGTCCCGGACTGGCTGGGCGTGACCGATGACGCGGTCGCCAAGGCCAAGCAGATCGCCAGCGATGACTACGTGGTCCTGGTGGTCGACATGTACGGCAAGGGAGTGCGTCCCCAGAATCCGGACCAGGCGCTGGCGCAGGTGAAGCCGCTGTACGCGGATCCGGCGTTGATGCGCACGCGCATGGGCGCGGCGCTGGACGCTTTGAAGGCACAGGCGGGCAAGGCGCCGCTGGAACCGTCGAAGATCGCCGCGTTCGGATTCTGCTTCGGCGGCTCTTCGGTGCTGGAACTGGCGCGAAGCGGCGCCGACGTGGCTGGCGTGGTGAGCTTCCACGGTGGCCTGGATACGCAGTCACCCGCGCGGGCGGGCGCGGTGAAGGCGCCGGTACTGGTCCTCAACGGCGCGGAGGATCGCGGTACCGCGCCGCATATCGCGGCGTTCGAAAAGGAAATGAACGAGGCCGGCGCCGACTGGCAGTTCGTCAACTTCAGCGGCGCGGTGCATTGCTTCGCGCTGGAAAATG
This sequence comes from Pseudoxanthomonas sp., assembly GCF_051953815.1. GTDB lineage: Bacteria > Pseudomonadota > Gammaproteobacteria > Xanthomonadales > Xanthomonadaceae > Pseudoxanthomonas_A. The sequence continues at coordinate 14,331 of NZ_JBQCIJ010000014.1, forward strand.
CCAACCGACCGCCGGGCTGCGTCTACAACGCGCGCGCGGCCAAGCGTGCCTATCGGATGATGGACGACTTCCTCGAGGAAGTATTCGGCGACTGAGCCTGCGCGACCGCGATCGCATTGGCGATCGCGGTGCGCGCCTGCGGGCTGTTGCGCCAGCAGGTCGTGCCGAGCAGGGCGGCGATCTGCGCATTGATGTCGTCCGCCGACGCCCGCGCCAGATCGGCCAGGCGCTCGAACCCGATCTGCTCCAGCCGCGCGATCACGGTCGGGCCCACGCCGTGCGTGGCCAGCAATTGCTCCCGCTCACTGGGCGTGAACGGCATCAGTGCGTGCGCTCCACCGCGTAGCGGGCCAGTCCGCGCAGCGCGGCGACGGCTTCGTTCTCCGTCAATCCATCCAGGCAGCGTTCGGCGGCGTCCGCGTACTCGCGCGCGCGTTGCTGGCTGTATTCAAGGCCGCCGGTCTGGCGGATGGCGGCCAGCACTTCCGGCATCGCGGTGGCGTCGCCTTCCTGCACGATGGCGCGCAGACGTGCGGCCAGCGCGGCGTCCGAATGGCGGATGGCATGGATCAGCGGCAGGGTCGCCTTGCCTTCGGCAAGATCGTCGCCGAGGTTCTTGCCCAGATCGGCGGCGTCGGCGGTGTAGTCCAGCACGTCGTCGGCGATCTGGAAGGCATAGCCCAGGTTCATGCCGTAGTCGTGGAGGCGCTGCTGGGTCACGGCGTCGACCTGTGACGCCAGCGCGCCGAGTTGGGTGCCGGCTGCGAACAGCACCGCGGTCTTGCGTTCGATGACCCGCAAGTACGCGGCCTCGTCGGTATCCGGGTTGTGGACGTGCAGCAACTGCAGCACCTCGCCCTCGGCGATGCGGTTGGTGGTATCTGCCAGGATCCGCATCACGTCCATCCGATCCAGTTCCACCATCAGCTGGAAGCTGCGCGAGTACAGGAAGTCGCCGACCAGCACGCTGGGTGCGTTGCCCCACAGCGCGTTGGCGGTGCTGCGGCCGCGACGCAGGTCGGACTCGTCCACCACGTCGTCATGCAGCAGGGTGGAGGTGTGGATGAACTCGACGATCGCGGCCAACTGGTGGTGCTGCGGCCCCACGGTGCCGGCGGCCCGGCCCGCCAGCGCCACCAGCATCGGGCGCAGGCGCTTGCCGCCGGCCGAAACGATATGGTCGGCAATCTGGTTGATCAGCACCACGTCCGACGCGAGCCGGCGCCGGATCAGGGCGTCGATGGCGGCCATGTCCCCGGCGGCGAGGGACTGGATCTGGGGCAGGGCCAGGGCAGGGCGCGGGGATTCGACGACGGACATGGGAAATCAGGCAGGGAAGTGCCTGAATTATAAGGCGGACGGGACGGGGAATTCCTACAGGATGTCACGAAGCCACCTGATGGTCAGGCGGGCGCGGGTATACTTCACTGGTCCATGCCCGCGTCCGGCGGGCGCTCACCTACGGAAATCAGCGCTATGGCCCGCGGCATCAACAAAGTCATCCTGGTCGGCAATCTCGGCAACGACCCTGAAACCAAGTACACCCAGGGAGGCATGGCCATCACCCGCATCAGCCTCGCCACCACCAGCGTCCGCAAGGATCGCGATGGCAACCAGCAGGAACGCACCGAATGGCACCGGGTGGTGTTCTTCGGCAAGCTGGGCGAGATCGCCGGGGAGTACCTGCGCAAGGGCAGCCAGGTGTATGTGGAAGGCTCGCTCCGTTACGACAAGTACACCGGCCAGGACGGCGTGGAGAAGTACTCCACGGACATCATCGCCGACGAGATGCAGATGCTGGGCGGCCGCGGTGAAGGCGGCGGCGGCGGTGGCATGGAGCGTTCGCAGCGCCCGCAGCGGCAGGAGTATTCCCAGCAGGCCCCGCGCCGGCAGGCACCGGCCCAGCAGCCCGCGCCGATGGACGACTTCGCCGACGACGACATTCCGTTCTGAGGCTCGTCCCGGATACCGGTTTCGCATGGAAACCCGCCGGCTGGCGGGTTTCTGGTTTTCCGGCGACCTTCATGGCCGGCACACGTTGATTCAGGCACTTTTCGCGCTTCTGGCCGTTACAATCAGCCTGTCACCGCCTTGGACGGTGGATGGCATGGTATTTCCCTGTTCGGTTGGCAGATGACGGATTGCAGGCCCGCTCCCGCGCAACACCTGACAGAACAACAAATATAGGACGAGGTGAGATGTGACAACTTGGCTAGTAACCGGCGGCGCCGGCTTCATCGGCGGAAACTTCGTATTGCGTGCCGTTGCCGATGGCATCAAGGTCATCAACCTGGATGCGCTGACCTACGCCGGCAATCTGGACACGTTGTCATCGCTGGAGGAAAACCCGAACCACATTTTCGTCCAAGGCGACATCGGTGATGCATCGCGCGTGTCCTCGCTGCTGGCGCAGCATCGTCCGGATGCCGTGGTGAATTTCGCCGCCGAAAGCCATGTGGATCGTTCCATCGACGGCCCGGGTGCCTTCATCCAGACCAACGTGGTGGGAACGCTGGGCCTGCTGGAAGCCGTCCGTGATCACTGGAAGTCGCTGCCACCCACGGAAAAGGAGCGCTTCCGCTTCCTTCATGTGTCCACCGACGAGGTCTATGGTTCGCTGGGGGACACGGGCAAGTTCACGGAAACCACCCCGTATGCCCCCAACTCCCCTTATTCGGCTTCCAAGGCAGCTTCCGATCATCTGGTGCGCGCTTTCCATCACACCTATGGACTGCCGACGCTGACCACCAACTGCTCCAACAACTATGGTCCTTTCCATTTCCCCGAAAAGCTGATTCCGCTGATCATCCAGCGCGCCCTGGCTGGCGAGGCACTGCCGGTATACGGCGACGGGAAGAATGTCCGGGACTGGTTGTTTGTCGGCGACCATTGCGCGGCCATCCGCAGCGTCCTGCAGAAGGGACGGGCAGGCGAAACCTACAACGTCGGTGGCAACGCGGAGCGCCAGAACATCGAGGTGGTGGAGACCATCTGCCGTCTGCTGGACGAACGCCGGCCGCGGTCCGATGGTCGGCCGCGCAGCAGCCAGATCACCTTCGTCGCCGATCGGCCCGGGCATGATCGCCGCTACGCCATCGATGCCTCCAAGCTGCGTGACGAACTGGGCTGGGAGCCGCAGTACACCTTCGAACAGGGCATCGCCGAAACCGTCGACTGGTATCTGGACAACCAGGAGTGGGTGAACCGGGTGCTGGACGGCAGCTATCGCCTGGAACGCATCGGCACGACGGTCTGAGCAGGGATTCCGCAATGAGCACACGCAAGGGCATCATCCTGGCCGGAGGCTCCGGCACGCGCCTGTACCCCATCACCCGCGCCATCAGCAAGCAGCTGTTGCCGGTCTATGACAAGCCGATGATCTACTACCCGCTCAGCGTTCTGATGCTGGCGGGGATCCGCGAGGTCCTGATCATCAATACGCCCCACGAGCAGGCACTGTTCCGCAACCTGCTGGGGGACGGTTCGCAGTGGGGCATGCGGATCGAGTACGCGGTGCAACCCAGCCCGGACGGCCTTGCCCAGGCGTTCCTGATCGGCAAGGAGTTCCTGGCCGGTGGGCCGAGCTGCCTGGTGCTGGGCGACAACATCTTCCATGGTCATGGCTTCAGCCAGACGCTCAAGCGCGCCGATCAACGTCAGGCAGGTGCGACCGTGTTCGGTTATTGGGTCAGTGATCCGGAGCGCTATGGCGTCGCCGAGTTCGATGCGCAAGGAAAGGTCATCGGCATCGAGGAAAAACCGGCAAAACCGCGATCCAACTACGCGGTGACCGGCCTGTATTTCTACGACGGTCGTGCAAGCGAGTATGCCGCGTCATTGAAGCCATCACCGCGCGGTGAACTGGAAATCACCGATCTCAATCGCCGCTATCTGGAAGACGGAAGCTTGCATCTGGAGCCACTGGGGCGCGGCTACGCCTGGCTGGACACCGGAACCCATCAGTCATTGCTGGAGGCCTCGACTTTCATCGAGACCATCGAAGCACGCCAAGGCTTGCGGGTCTGCTGTCCGGAGGAAATCGCATACGGCAACGGCTGGATTGATGGTGAACAATTGCGACGTCTGGCCGAGCCTTTGTCGAAGAACGGCTATGGCGAATATCTCCTGAGCCTCCTGCAGCGTGGAATCGTCCCTTGAAAGTAGTCGAGACCAACCTGCCAGGCTGCGCTGTGATTGAACCAGCCGTCTTCGGTGACGATCGGGGTTTCTTTTACGAAACCTGGAACGCCCAACGATTCAGCGAACGCGGTCTGCCGGCGCGATTCGTCCAGAGCAATGTCTCGTCATCCTCACGTGGTGTGCTGCGGGGTTTGCACTATCAATGGCCGAATCCGCAGGGCAAGCTGGTCAGCGTGCTGGAAGGCGAGGTGTACGACGTCGCGGTGGACATCCGTCGCGGGTCGCCGCATTTCGGGCGCTGGACGGCGGTCGTGCTGAGCGCGGAGAACAAGCGCCAGTTGTGGATTCCCGAAGGGTTCGCGCACGGTTTCGCGGTCCTGTCCGAGCGGGCCATTTTCAGCTATCTGTGCACCGCCGGCTACGACAAGGCCAGTGATGCCGGCATTCGCTGGAACGATGCCCGCATTGGCATCGACTGGCCTATCGGCGAACCCGTGCTGTCGGAGAAAGACGCGCGCGCGCCCTTCCTGGATGACGTGGATCCCGGGCGTCTGCCGACGTTCGACGCATGAAGATCCTGCTGCTGGGCGCCAATGGACAGGTTGGCCACGAACTCGGGCGCAGCCTGGCCGGACTTGGAACGGTCGTGTCCACCACCCGCACGGGGCGACTGCCGGACGGCACCTCCTGCGAGGTGGCCGATTTCGACCAGCCCCGTTCGCTGACCGGCCTGCTCGAGCGGCTACAGCCGGATCAGGTCGTGAATGCGGCCGCCTATACCGCCGTCGATCGTGCCGAGGATGATGTCGAGGCCGCGTACCGCGCCAATGCGGAGGCTCCCGCGGTGCTGGCGGCCTACTGCGCGGATCGGGGCGTCCCCCTGATTCACTACTCCACCGATTATGTCTTCGATGGTCGCGGTGAGCGCCCCTACCGCGAAGCGGATCCCACCGCTCCGTTGGGCGTGTATGGAGCGTCGAAGCGGGCGGGCGAAGAGGCCATCATCGCATCCGGCGCGCCGCACGTGATCTTCCGCACGGCATGGGTATATGGCGCGCGCGGCGGCAATTTCCTGTTGACGATGCTGCGGCTGGCGCGCGAACGCGACGAACTGCGGGTGGTGTCGGATCAGCGCGGGACGCCGACACCGGCCCACTTGATTGCCGATGTGACCGCGGAAGTGATGGCGCGGCACCCCGAAGCGCGGGGAATACTGCATCTGACAGCGGGCGGTGAAACCAGCTGGCACGGATTCGCCGAGGCGATCCTGACGGGCGCACACCGCCGCGGCCTGATTTCGAACCTGCCGCGGGTGCTCCCGATACCTTCGTCGGCCTATCCCACGCGCGCGTCGCGGCCGGCATATTCGCGCCTGGACAATGGCAGGCTGGAATCCCTGTTGGGTCATGCCATGCACACCTGGGAAGCCGGCCTGGAACAAGTACTGGATCACATTTCTCCCTAGTTTCGCTTAGACTCCCGTAATCCGGCTTATCAGCTGGAGCAACCATGGGGGATTTAATGAAAATGGGGAAACTGAAGTGGGCCGGTATCGCGGCCACGATAGGCATCTCGTGCGCGGCGCAGGCGGTTGAACTGATTCCGGTCCAGGATTTCGTCAAGCATCCGACCTACAGCAGCGTGAAGATTTCGCCGAACGGCGAGTACCTGGCGATGACCGTCGATCGCGGCGACCAGGATGTCCTGACCGTGCTGCGGACCAAGGACCTGAGCATCGTCAAGGTCAACCAGCTGCCCGAAGAGAAGAGCGTGGGCAGCTTCTACTGGACCTCGCCGGATCGCCTGCTGTTCAATTCGATCAAGAAGATTGGCAGCTACGCGCGGCCGTTCGGCACCGGCGAATGGTATGCCGTGAACGCCGATGGCTCGCAGCCGCGGCCGCTGATTTTCTACGGCACCCGCGATGCGACCCAGCGCGGCAAACAGGTCGGCAACGAGAGCTTCGGCCTGCTGGACACGCTGAAGAACGATCCCGACAACGTCATGATGACGGCCAACTACCAGCGGTCGTCGACCGGCGCGGGCACCGAAATCGTGCTCATGGACACCCTGAGTGGCCGCCGCAAGTCGCTCGCCCGCGCCCCGCGTGACGATTGCGGTATTGCACTGGATGCGAAGAAAGAACCCCGCTTCGCGGTCTGCTATGACCGTTACGACGAGGAGGGCAATTTCTCCGACGCCCACAACGAGGTTTATCGCCGCGACGACAATGGCAAGTGGACGCTGATCAACAGCTCCAAGTCCAGCGGCAAGCGCATCGACATCCTGGGGTCGGCCGAGGACGGTACCGTCTACGCCACCCAGGGCGATGGCAAGAAACCTTCGGCGTTCGGCACCCTGAACACCGCCGATGGCAGTTTCACCGTGCTGCATCAGGATCCCGTGTCGGAGATTTCGACGCTGATCCAGGCGGCCGACGGCGAGACCGTGATCGCGACGGTCACCGAAGCGGGCGCGCCGCAGGTGAAGCTGATCAACGAGGAACATCCGGACGCCGAGCTGTATGCTTCGCTGGCGGCGGCATTCCCCGGCCAGTTCGTCGATTTCGCCAGCGCGACCCAGGACGGCAAGAAGATCGTCGTCTCGGTGCGCAGCGACGCGAATCCGGGCGAGCTGTATCTGTACGACCGCGATACCGGCAAGGCGCGCTTCCTGATGAAGAATCGGCAGTGGATCGACGCCAGCAAGATGGCGTCGGTCAAGCCGATCAGCTTCAAGTCGCGCGATGGCCTGACCATCTATGGCTACCTGACCATTCCCAATGGTTCGGACGGCAAGAACCTGCCGATGATCGTCAACGTCCATGGTGGCCCGATGGGCCCGCGCGACAACTGGGGCTTCCAGTTCGAGAACCAGATGTTCGCCAATCGCGGCTACGCGGTGCTGCAGGTGAACTATCGCGGCTCGGGTGGTTTCGGCAAGGCATTCGAGGAAATGGCCTATGGCCAGTGGGCCGAGGGCATCATGAACGACGTCCTCGACGGCACGCACTGGGCCATCCAGCAGGGCTACGCCAACAAGGACCGCATCTGCATCTACGGCGGCAGCTTCGGTGGCTACGCCTCGATGATGGCGCCGGCCCGCGAGCCGGGGCTGTACAAATGCGCGTTCGGCTACGTGGGCAACTACAGCGCCGCGATCCAGATGAAACTCAGCGACACCAGCAAGCGCGAAGACGGCATGAAGTACCTGATCCGCGCCTATGGCAGCACCAAGGCCGAGCAGGACGCGATGTCGCCGATCAATCACGTCGACAAGCTGAAGCTGCCGATCTATCTGGCCGCCGGCGCGCGTGACGCCCGTTGCCCGCCGGAGCACACCGAGGCGATGGCCAAGGCGTTGACCGCCGCGGGCAATCCGCCGGTGGGCGTGATCATCCAGTCCGGCGAGGGACATGGTTTCTACAAGGAAGAGAACAACCTCAACCTATACAGCAAGATGCTCGACTTCTTCTCGCAGCACATTGGGGGCAAGGGCGCAACCCAATAGATCACGCTAGCTGGCTGCACAAATGAAACGCCGGCCTGAAGGACGGCGTTTCTTGATATCTCCCCAAAGGAAATGGAAGGCCGACATGCGTGTTCTAGTCATCGCCATTCTGTGGCTGTCCGGCATGAGTGCCGCTCTGGCCGGTCCGGACGTGGCTTCCTACATCAGGAAGGACAAGTTCCAGGACATCAAGCTGTCCCCATCGGGCGACTACCTGGCCGCCACGGTGCCATTGGAAGACAAGACCGTCCTGAGCATCATGCGGCGTTCGGACAACGCGATCACCGCACGGTTCGGGCTGGGACGGGATACCCACATATCAGATTTCTGGTGGGTCAGCCCGGAGCGGGTGGTCATTTCAATGGCGCAGAAATTCGGATCGCGGGACGAGCCCACGGCAACCGGCGAGTTGTTCGCGGTCAATGCGGATGGCTCCGAGCCGGAAATGCTGGTGGGATTCCGCGTGCAGGGGGCTGGCGCTGGCACCCGCATCCAACCCAAGAAGGTGGAGAACGCCGCGGCTTTTCTGGTCGATACGCTCGATCAGGACGATCGCAACGTCATCATCGCCGTGTGGCCGTTTGGCGATGAGCCTTATACCCGGGCCGAACGGTTGGACGTGAGGTCGGGGCGTCGATTCGTGGTGGCACGCGCTCCGGTCCAGCGCGCAGAGTTTCTCACCGACCGCGAAGGGGTGGTGCGGTTTGCTGATGGCGCCGGGACGGACAACAACAGAAAACTGTTCTACCGAGCGAGCGAAACCGACGACTGGAAACTCATCAACGACGAGAGCGTCAGCGGCAACGCGGAGCACGCGTTGGGATTCTCCGCGGATGGCCGGATTGCCTATCTGCAAGCCGAACAGACCGAGGGACCGGATGCCATCTTGGCGTTTCATGTGGAGGATGGACGGAAGGAACGAATCTTCAGCGATGAAGTCTCCGATCCCGGCGACCTGATGCGCGAGTTTGCCGCTGCCGGCAGCGAAGCCAGCGCGTTGATAGGCGTGGAGTTGCCGGCCGGAAAACCCAGGAGGACCTTCTTCGACCCGAAGTCTAAATCCGCGGCCCTGTACGCCATGCTGGACCAGGCGTTCCCGGAGGAAGTGGTGAGGGTGACGTCGACCACGGCCGACGGAAAACTGGCGCTGGTGCAGGTCAGCAGCGACAGGAATCCCGGCGACTACTACCTGTTCGAAACCGCGACCCGCAAGGCGGAGTACCTGCTGAGCCGTCGCGACTGGTTTGATCCGGCCGAAATGGCGGAAGTCAGGCCGTTCCTGCTCAAAGCCAGGGACGGGTTGTCACTGAATGGCTATCTCACAGTGCCGCCAGGCAAATCGGCCAAGGGACTGCCATTGATCGTGCTGCCACACGGTGGTCCGTTCGGAATCGTGGACCGTTGGAAGTTCGATGCCGAAACGCAGATGCTGGCCAAGGCCGGCTATGCGGTCCTGCAGGTGAACTTTCGCGGTTCGGGAGGGTACGGGCGTGCATTCCATGAGGCGGGCGCGCGCCAGTGGGGCGGGACGATGCAGGATGATCTGACCGACGCTACGCAGTGGGCCATACGCGAAGGTGTGGCCGATCCCGAGCGAATCTGTATCTACGGAGCCAGCTATGGCGCCTATGCGGCACTGATGGGAGTCGTCAGGGAACCCGATCTGTATCGCTGCGCGGCTGGATATGTCGGCGTCTATGAGCTGCCGATGCTCTACCGGACGGGAGACATCCAGGATGCCAAATCAGGGATGACCTATCTGCAGGAATGGGTCGGAGCCAAGGACGCGATCGGCGCGGTGTCACCGACCCAACTCGCCACGCGGGTCAAGGCGCCGGTTTTTCTCGCTGCCGGGGGACAGGATCGACGCGCGCCCATCGAGCACACCGAGTTGATGGAGAAAAAACTGAAGAGCGCGAATGTCCCGGTCGAGGCGCTCTACTATCCGACAGAAGGACATGGCTTCTACGACGAGGCGCACCAGCAGGAGTACTACACCCGGCTGCTTGCATTCTTCGCCAGGCATATCGGTGGGGACGTGGCGGAGCATCAGGTCAAGTCGAAGTAAGACAGACGAGAACGGCACCGCAGGTGCCATTCTTTTTCAATGCACCCCATGCATCATCCGCCGAAGCAGCGGTGAGCACAGGAAGGCGAGCAGGCCGCAGCCCACGCCGATGGCGGTCATCAGCCAGAACAGGTCGGCATAACGGGCGGCCGCATCGGCCACGACCAGGGTGCCGCCTTCGGGGATGTCGATGGCGGCGAGTTTGCCGAACAGCGCGGCCAGCGCTTCGGAGAAGGCGGTGGCCAGGAACCAGGTGCCCATCATCAGGCTGACCACGCGCGGGACCGACAACTGGGTCACCGCCGACAGTCCCACCGGCGACAGGCACATCTCGCCGATCTCCAGCACCAGGTAGGCCAGCACCAGCCACCATACGCTCGCCATTTGCCCGCTCTGGCCGGCCAGATGGGCAGCCCAGGCCAGCGGGATGAAGGACAGGCCGGCGATGACCAGGCCCAGCGACGACTTGAACGGCTTGGAGGGATCGCGGCCGCGCCGGCCCAGCCAGGCCCACAGCGCGGCGAACAGCGGTGCCAGCAGCACCAGGAACAGTGCGCCGAGATAGGTCAGGGATCCGGCGGTCTGCGGCAGTACCACGCAGTCGCGCAGCAGGAAAATCAGCATCAGCACCACCACCGCGATGAACACGGCGCGCGGCGCGGAGGAATCGGGATCGCGATCCGACAGGCGCGCGGCGATCACGAAGCCCAGCGGCGCCAGCAGCAGCGACCAGGTCGACCATGGCGCGCGCGCCAGCAGGGTGAGCGCATCGGTCCCCCACTGTCCGCTCCAGTTCACCGCGACGGGCGCCTGCACCAACGCGGGCACCACGTCCTTGGTCAACAGGCGATCGGTGAAGGTCACCCACGAGCCGTAGGTCTGCTCGTAGAGGGTGAAGAAGATCAGCGCCATGAAAATCAGCGCCATCAACGCCAGCATCTGCTGCCGCTGCACCGGCGTGCACTGGGTCGACAGGAACCAGCCGAACCAGGCCAGCACCGCCGCCAGCACCACCAGCATCAGCAGCAGCGCCAGCGAGATTTCGCCGCCCAGCGAGAACGTGCCGTTGGCGGCGGCCCACATCAGCCAGGCCACCGGCGCCACGCCCAGCAGCGCGCCGGCGTAGATCAGCCACTCGCGCGGAATGCCGGCGACGCGTTCGCGCAGGCGCTCCGGCGCGGCCGGTTCGGCATGGCCATGCAGGTACTTCTGGCCCCACAGGAACATGCACAGGCCCAGCAGCATGCCGATGCCCGCGGCGCCGAATCCGTAGCGCCAGCCCAGGGTCTCGCCCAGGTAGCCGCAGACCAGCGAGGCGAACAGCGCGCCGAGGTTGATGCCGGCGTAGAACAGGCTGAAGCCGGCGTCGCGGCGCGGATCGTTGTCGGCATACAGCCGGCCGACGATGGTGGAGATGTTGGGCTTGAGGAAACCCACGCCCATGATGATCAGCGCCAGCGACAGATAGGTGATGCGCAGCGAACCCTCGTCGCGGGCGACCACGCCGTCCACGTAGGCGGCGGCATGGCCCTCGAACGCCATGCCCGCATGCCCGGCCACCAGCAGCAGGCCGCCGAACAGCACCGCCTTGCGCATGCCCAGCCAGCGGTCCGCCAGCACGCCGCCGATGACGGGCAGGCAGTACACCAGCCCGCCGTAGGCACCCAGCAGGTCCAGGCCGGCCTTGTCGCCGAAGAGGTGGTACTTGGTCAGGTACAGCAGCAGCAGGGCCTTCATCCCGTAGAAGGAGAAGCGCTCCCACATCTCGGTGAAGAAGCAGATGTAGACGCCCTTGGGATGGCCGAGGAAGTCCTCGCGGGCGGGCAGGGGCGTGGCGAGGACGGAGGCTGTGGCCATGGGCGAGGTCGGCGATGCGGAACCGGCCGAGTATAGCCATGCCGGCCTTTCCGGCTGGACTTGCCGGGGCGTAGCCGATAGTTTGTCGGGCTTCTGTATTCCCGGAACCGCGTCATGAATCAGGCTGCGACGCCTCAACTTACTTTCCGCGCCGTACTGCTGGCCGTCGTGCTGGCGGTGGTCCTGTCCGCCGCCAATGCCTATCTGGGCCTGTTCGCCGGCCTGACCATCGCCACCGCCATCCCGGCCGCGGTGGTTTCCATGGGCGTGTTGCGGCTGCTGGGCGGCGGCTCCATCCTGGAGAACAACATCGTCCAGACCGGCGCCTCGGCCGGCTCGTCGATTGCCGCCGGCGTCATCTTCACCATCCCGGCGCTGGTCATCATGGGCTACTGGCCGGACTTCAAGTATTGGTGGGTGCTGGGCATCGCCGGCCTGGGGGGTCTGCTGGGCGTGCTGTTCTCGGTGCCGCTGCGCCGCTCGATGATCGTCGAGGATCCGCTGCCGTTCCCGGAAGGCAAGGCGGCCGCTGAAGTGCTGAAGGCCGGTGACAACCCCGGCCCGGGCCTGAAGATCCTGGCGCTGTCCGGCGTGATCGGCGCGGTGGTCAAGCTGGCCGCGGCCAGCGGCCTGCGCATGATTCCCGATACCTGGACCCAGTCGGCCTACGTCGGCAGCTCCAAGGTCACCGCCTTCCTCGGCACCAACCTGTCGCCGGCCCTGCTGGGCGTGGGCTACATCGTCGGCCTGAACGTCGGCATCGTGGTGCTGTCCGGCGCGGTGCTGTCCTGGCACATCGCCATCCCGCTGTACCAGGCGTTCTTCACCGGTTCGGATCCGGCGCTGGCCGCTTCGATCGCCAATGCCTCCTCGGCCGACGCTGCCTTCGCCATCTGGGGTGCCAAGGTCCGCTACCTGGGCGTGGGCGCGATGCTGGTCGGTGGCGTCTGGACCCTGTTCTCGCTGCGCAAGTCGCTGCTCAAGGGCATCAAGAGCGGCTTCGCCGCCGCGCGCAGCAGCAACACCGGCGGCCAGGTGCTGCTGGAGACCGAGCGCGATCTGCCGATGAAGTGGATGCTGGTGGCGCTGGTGGTGTTCACCCTGCCGTTGCTGGGCCTGTACCAGGCCATCGTCAACCAGTGGCACGTCAGCGTGCCGATGACCCTGATCATGATCGCCGCCGGCTTCCTGTTCGTGTCGGTCTCGGCCTATCTGGCCGGCCTGATCGGTTCCTCCAACAATCCGGTCTCGGGCATCACCATCTCCACCATCCTGTTCGCCTCGGCGGTGCTGGTGCTGCTGCTGGGCAAGAGCGGCATGTCGCCGGTCGGCGCCGGCGGCGCCCCGCTGGGCGCGGTCGCGGCCATCATGATTGGCGCGGTGGTGTGCTGCGCCGCAGCGGTGGGCGGCGACAACCTGCAGGATCTCAAGGCCGGCTATCTGGTCGGCGCGACCCCGTGGAAGCAGCAGCTGATGCTGGGCATCGGCGCGTTCTCATGCGCGCTGATCATGGCGCCGGTGCTGAACCTGCTGGCGCAGGCCTACGGCATCGGTGCGCCGACCCCGGAGCATCCCAATTCACTGGCCGCGCCGCAGGCCAACCTGATGGCGTCGGTCGCGCGCGGCCTGTTCGGCGGCGAACTGCCGTGGGCGATGATCGGCATCGGCGCGGTGGTCGGCGCGCTGGTGATCGCGTTCGACGAATGGCTGAAGTCGCGCAAGGCCCGCTTCCGCGTGCCGGTGCTGGCCGCGGCGATCGGCATCTACCTGCCGCTGGAACTGATGGTGCCGATTTTCCTGGGCGGCCTGCTGGCGCATCTGGTGGAACGCTTCCACAAGGTCCGCGCCGACGACGAGGAAGGCCGTGATCGCGTGCATCGTCCGGGCGTGCTGTTTTCGGCCGGCCTGATCACCGGCGAGGCGCTGATGGGCATCGCCATCGCGATTCCGATCGTGGCCTCGGCCCGCGCCGACGTGCTGGCGCTGCCGGAAGCCTGGCATTTCAGCCAGTGGATCGGCCTGGCCGTGCTGGCGGTGGTCGGCTGGCTGCTGTACCGCACCGGCAAGCGCGGCGAAAAGGCCTGAACCAGGCACCAGGCCGCGTGGCGGCGGCGCAGGGGCATGACCTCATGCCTTTGCGCCGGATCGCCGTATCGGCCTAACATCGGGGTTTTCCTGTTTGCCCGGAGCCCCGGATGAAACTGCGTCTCGCCGTACTGCCCCTCTGCCTGCTGGCGACCCTGCCGGCGTTCGCCGCCCAGCGGGGCCTCGACATCCGTGACCTGGCCGCGCTGGATCGGGTCTCCTCGCCGGCGCTTTCGCCGGATGGCCGCGTGGTGGTATTCGCCAAGCGCCAGATCGACAAGGAACTGACCAAGGCCGGCACCGGCCTTTACGTGCGCAACCTGCTGACCCGTGACATGGCGCCGCCGAAGCGGCTGACCCCGGAAGGCTGGAGCGTCAATTCCCCCTCGTTCTCCGCCGACGGCAAGACCGTCTATTTCCTCAGCGGCAAATCCGGCACCCAGCAGCTCTACGCGATTCCGGTCGCCGGCGGCGAGCCGCGCCAGCTCACCGGCTTCGCGCTGGACGTGGGCAGCTACAAGATTTCGCCGGACGGCAGCCGCATCGCGTTCAGCGCCGACACCTTCGCCGACTGCAAGGCCGATTTCGCCTGCACCCGGAAGAAGCTCGACGCCACCGCCGCCAGGAAGAACACCGGCGTGCTGTTCGACAACATGTTCGTGCGCCATTGGGATACCTGGGCCGATGGCCGCCGCAGCCGCCTGTTCTTGGCGGCGTTGCCCGGCGCCGGCGCGCAGCCGGTCGCCAGCGCGGTTTCGCTGACCGACACGCTGGATGGCGACACGCCCTCCAAGCCGTTCGGTGGCGCCGACGAGTACACCTGGGCGCCGGACGGCCAGTCGCTGGTCGCCAGCATGCGCGTGCAGCCCAAGGGCGAGCCTTGGTCGACCAATTTCGATCTTTACCGCATCGCCGCCGACGGCAGCGGCACCCCGACCAACCTCACCGCCGCCAACCCGGCCTGGGATACCGGCCCGGTGTTCAGCGCGGACGGCAAGACCCTTTACTACCGCGCGATGAAGCGCCCCGGCTTCGAGGCCGACCGCTTCGCGTTGATGGCGATGGACGCCGCCGGCGGCGCGCCGCGTGAAATCGCCGCGGCGTGGGATCGCTCCGCCGACGGCATCACCCTGTCGGCCGACGGCAAGCGCATCTACACCACCGCCCAGGACATGGGCGAGCATCCGCTGTTCGTGGTCGACATCGCCAGTGGCAAGGCCGACAAGGTGGTCGGCAACGGCAGCATCTCCGCGTTCGAGATCGCGGGCGACACGCTCGCCTTCACCCGCAACTCGCTCAAGAGCGGCGACCAGCTGTTCACGACCTCGCTGGGCGGCGCGCCGGAACGCGCGATCACCCAGAGCGCGCAGGAGATGCTGGCGGACGTGTCCTTCGGCGACTTCGAGCAGTTCAGCTTCAAGGGCTGGAACAACGAAACCGTGCACGGTTACGTGGTCAAGCCGTACAACTACCAGGAAGGCAAGAAGTATCCGGTCGCGTTCCTGATCCATGGCGGCCCGCAGGGCAGCTTCGGCAACGGCTGGAGCTATCGCTGGAACCCGCAGACCTACGCGGGCCAGGGCTACGCGGTGGTGATGATCGATTTCC
Source organism: Pseudoxanthomonas sp. (assembly GCF_051953815.1). GTDB lineage: Bacteria > Pseudomonadota > Gammaproteobacteria > Xanthomonadales > Xanthomonadaceae > Pseudoxanthomonas_A. The sequence goes on from NZ_JBQCIJ010000014.1 coordinate 29,599, forward strand.
ACGGGTCCACCGGCTACGGCCAGGCCTTCACCGACGCGATCAGCCAGCACTGGGGCGATCGCCCGCTGGAGGATCTGCAGAAGGGCTGGGCCGCGGCGCAGCAGAAGTACACCTTCCTGGACGGCGACAAGGCCTGCGCGCTGGGCGCCAGCTACGGCGGCTTCATGGTCAACTGGATCGCCGGCAACTGGAACCAGCCGTGGAAGTGCCTGGTCAACCACGACGGCGTGTTCGACCAGCGCATGATGGGTTACTCGACCGAGGAACTGTGGTTCACCGAATGGGAACAGGGCGGCACGCCGTACGCGGTGCCGGCGAACTACGAGAAGTTCAATCCGGTCAACCACGTCAAGGACTGGAAGGTGCCGATGCTGATCGTGCACGGCCAGCTGGACTACCGCATTCCGGTCGAGCAGGGCCTGGCCGCGTTCACCGCGCTGCAGCGGCAGGGCATCAAGTCGCAGTTCCTGTACTTCCCGGACGAGAACCACTGGGTGCTGAAGCCGCAGAACAGCGTGCAGTGGCACGACACCGTCAATGCCTGGCTGAAGCAGCACATCGGCCAGTGACGCGCGCAGGGCGCGCCGCATCCGCGGCGCGCCTTTTTTCGTGCCAGGGAAACGGCTGAGCCGAAGGCACCCTTTCATCACCAGGGGAGAGATACCGGATGGCGGCAGCAGGCACCGGCGCACTCATCAACAACGACATCATCGTTTTCGGGCTGATCGCCGCCACGCTGGGCGTAATCTTCTGGACGTCCAGCAGCGAGAACCGCCATCTGCGCAAGTTCTACAGCTTCGTGCCCGCGCTGCTGCTGTGCTACTTCATTCCCGGCGTCTACAACACCGTCGGCTTGATCGACGGCGAGAACACCAAGCTCTACAACCCGGTGGCGCGCGACGTGTTCCTGCCGGCCGCGCTGGTGCTGCTCACCCTCAGCATCGATCTGAAAGGCATCCTCGGCCTTGGCTGGAAGATGCTGGTGATGTACATCGCCGCGGTGCTCAGCATCATGCTGGGCGCGGTGGTGGCGTTCCAGGTGATGGGCTGGTTCCATCCCGAAACCGTCGCCGGCGACACCTGGGCCGGCATGGCCGCGCTGGCCGGCAGCTGGATCGGCGGCGGCGCGAACATGCTGGCGATGAAGGAAATCTTCGAGGTCAACGCGACCACCTTCGGCCAGTTCGCGGTGGTCGACGTGGGCGTCGGCTACGTGTGGATGGCGGTACTGATCTTCTTCGCCGCGCGTGCGCCCGCGCTGGATCGCCATAGCGGCGCGGATACCTCGGCCATCGACGAACTGCGCGAGCGCATTGCCAGCTACCAGGCCCAGCACGCGCGCATTCCCGCGCTGTCGGATCTGATGGTGCTGGGCGGCGTGGCGTTCGGCACGGTGGGGCTGGCGCACGCGGTCGCCGCGCCGCTGGCGGACTGGTTCGCCGCCAACGTCGCCTGGTCGCCGATGGTCAGCCTGGACAAGCCATTCGTGTGGGTGGTGCTGCTGGCGACCTTCGCCGGCCTGCTGCTGAGCTTCACCCGCATGCGCACGCTGGAAGGCGTCGGCGCGTCCAAGTGGGGTTCGATGTTCCTGTACTTCCTGATTGCCTGCATCGGCATGCAGATGGATCTGCTGGCGCTGCTGGAACGTCCCTGGCTGTTCCTGCTCGGCGTGCTGTGGATCGCGGTGCATATCGCGCTGCTGTGGGGCGTCGGCAAGCTGCTGCGCACCCCGTTCTTCTATTTCGCCATCGCCTCGCAGAGCAACATCGGCGGCCCGGCCTCCGCACCGGTGCTGGCGACCGCCTTCCATCCGGCGCTGGCGCCGGTGGGCGTGCTGCTGGGTACGCTGGGTTACGCCACCGGCACCGGCGCGGCGTACGTGGTCGGCATCACCCTGCGCGCGATGGCGGGGCAGGGATGAAGGCAAACCCGATGCACGCGTGATGGAAACAAGAAGGGCGAAGCCGTGGCTTCGCCCTTTTCTTGTCAGGCAACCGATCGGATCAGCAGCAACGGAACCCGCTCTTCCCGCCATAGCGCGCTTCCTGGCGCTCGCGGAAGAAGGTCTTGTAATCCATGACCTCGCGATCCGGATGTTTCTCCAGCATGTGCCGGACGTAGTTGTCGTAGTCCGGCACGCCGCAGCACAGCCGCGCCGTCTGCACCAGCCGGCGCCACACCCGGCGGTGCATCTGGTAATGGCTGACGGGAACGAGCGCGGTGCCCATCACAGGTTCGCCAGCTGTTGCGGATCGACCTTGACGTAGGCCGTCTCGCGATCGGTCCGGACCGTGCTGCGGCGGGCAGCCAGAATGGTCTTGATCGCGTAGATCAGGATTGCGCCCACCACGAACAGGAACAGCGCGGTAAGACCTGTGTTGACGTAGGCGTTGACCACGATCTTGTGCATTTCGCCCATGGTCTTGGCCGGCGCGGTGACGGTGCCCGAGGCGATCGCGGCCTGGTACTTGTGCGCCTGCGCCAGGAAGCCCTGCGCCGGGTTGCTGTCGAAGATCTTCAGCAGGCCGGCGGTGGTCGTGCACAGCAGCAGCCAGACCGCCGGAACCGCGGTGACCCAGGCGTAGCGATCACGCTTCATCTTGAACAGCACCACCGTGCCCAGCATCAGCGCGATGCCGGCGAGCATCTGGTTGGAGATGCCGAACAGCGGCCACAGTGTCTTGATGCCGCCGAAGGGATCGGTCACGCCGGTGTAGAGCAGGTAGCCCCACAGCGCGACGCAGCCGCCGGTGGCGATGATGTTCGCTGCCCAGGATTCGGTGCGGCGCATGGCGGGGACGAAATTGCCGAGCAGATCCTGCAGCATGAAGCGGCCCGCGCGGGTGCCGGCGTCGACCGCGGTGAGGATGAACAAGGCCTCGAACAGGATCGCGAAGTGGTACCAGAACGCCATCGTGTCCTCGCCAGGAAGCACGCTGTGCAGGATCTGGGCGATGCCCACCGCCAGCGTGGGGGCGCCGCCGGCGCGGTTGAGGATGGTGCTTTCGCCGATGTCCTTGGCGGTGGCGGTGAGCACGTCGGGACTGACGCTGAAGCCCCATTCGCTGACCTTGGCGGCGACCGCGACCACGTCGCTGCCGACCGCGGCCGGCGGCGAATTCATCGCGAAGTACACGCCCGGTTCGATGATCGAGGCCGCGACCAGCGCCATCACCGCGACGAAGGATTCCATCAGCATGCCGCCGTAGCCGATATAGGGCATGTGGCCTTCGCTGGCCAGCAGCTTGGGCGTGGTGCCCGAGGAAATCAACGCGTGGAAGCCGGACACGGCGCCGCAGGCGATGGTGATGAACAGGAACGGGAACAGGCCGCCGGTCCAGACCGGGCCCATGCCGGTGCGGGCGTATTCGGTGACCGCCGGCATCTTCAGATCCGGCATCACGATCAGGATGCCGATCGCCAGGGCGACAATGGTGCCGATCTTGAGGAAGGTGGAGAGGTAATCGCGCGGCGCCAGCAACAGCCACACCGGCAGCACCGAGGCGATGAAGCCGTAGGCGACCATCATCCAGGTGATGGATTCCTTGGAGAAAGTGAAGGCCGGTCCCCAGACGGGATCCGCGGCGACCTTGCCGCCCAGCCAGATCGCGCCCAGCAGCAGGATCAGGCCGACGACGGAGATTTCGCCGATCCGGCCGGGCCGGATGTAGCGCATGTAGATGCCCATCAGGATCGCGATCGGCATCGTGGCGGCGACGGTGAACATGCCCCACGGGCTCTCGGCCAGCGCGTTGACCACCACCATCGCCAGCACCGCCAGGATGATGATCATGATCAGGAAGGCGCCGAACAGCGCGATGGTGCCGGGGATGGGCCCCATCTCCTCGCGCACCAGATCGCCGAGCGAACGCGCGTCGCGGCGGCTGGAGATGAACAGCACCATGAAATCCTGCACCGCGCCGGCCAGGACCACGCCGACCACCAGCCACAGCAGGCCGGGCAGGTAGCCCATCTGCGCGGCCAGCACCGGACCCACCAGCGGGCCGGCGCCGGCGATCGCGGCGAAGTGGTGGCCGAACAGCACGTGCCGGTTGGTGGGCACGTAATCCAGTCCGTCGTTGCGGAGCACCGCGGGGGTGGCGCGGGTGGGATCGAGCTGCATCACCTTGCCGGCGATGAACTGCGCATAGAAGCGGTAGGCGATCAGGTAGATCGAAACCGCCGCGGTGACGATCCAGATCGCGTTGATGTGCTCGCCGCGGCGGAGCGCCACCGTGCCCAGCGCGAATGCGCCGAGAACGGCCAGTGCCGCCCAGCCGAGTTTCGACAGACCTTTCATGAATCCACCCTCCACGGAGACTCCCGCTAGAGTCCTCCGATGCCGGGAGAGGGTCAATCCGTAAGCCGGATTCCCGGCTTCGACTTTGGTCGAAACCGGGCCTGCGTCACCGCCGCCGCTACAGCCAGCGGACGCGCTTGAACAGGCGGTACAGGCCGATGCAGACCGCCGCCACGCCGACCATCAGCAGGGGATAGGAGAACCGGCCGGCCAGCTCCGGCATGTGCTCGAAGTTCATGCCGTACCAACTGGTGATCAGGGTCGGCGCGGCCAGCAGCGCGGCCCAGGCGCCCAAGCGCTTGACCGTCTCGCCCTGGGCCAGCGTCACCAGCGACAGGTTGACGCTGAGCGCGGTGGTCAGCATTTCGCGCAGGGTGTCGGTGGACTCGTTGACCCGCAGCGCGTGGTCATGCACGTCGCGGAAATACAGCCGCACTTCCTCGGGAATCAGCGGGCTCTGGGTGCGCGACAGTTGCGCCAGCACATCCTGCAGCGGCGCCACCGCCAGGCGCATCTTGGTCAGCTCGCGCTTGAGTTCGTACAGCTTGACCACGGTCACCCGGCGATAGGTGTCGGCGAAGATGTCCTTCTCCAGCGTGTCCAGGGTCTGGCGGAACTCGTCGACGATCGGGCGGTAATTGTCGACGATGAAATCGAGCACCGCGTACAGGCCGTAGGAGGGTCCCAATCCCAGCAGATCCGGTTCGCGCTGGACCCGTTCGCGCACCGGCGCGTACGACAGCGACGCGCCGTGGCGCACGGTCACCAGGTAGCGCGGCCCGAGGAAGGCATGGGTCTCGCCATAGCGGATCCGATCGTCCACCACCTGCGCGGTCTGCATGACGATGAACAGCGAGTTGCCATAGGCCTCCAGCTTGGGGCGCTGGTGCGCGTTCTGTGCATCCTCCACCGCCAGATCGTGCAGGCAGAATTCCTCCTGCAGCTTTTCCAGCACCGAGTCGGCGGGCTCGTACAGGCCGACCCAGATGAAGGTGCCGTCCTCGACCGCCAGCACGTCGCTGATCTCGTCCAGGGTGATGTCCCGGCGCTTGCCGTGCTGGTCATAGACGGCGCAATTGATGACGCAACTGGGCAGGTCGTTCTGGACCGGGTTCAGCGAGGGCGATTGGTTCATGGGCCGGATCGTGCGCCAGTTGACCCTGAGCGGCAAGCGGCCGCCATTGCTCCCTGGAGCAACGTCAGTGGCGACCGCCATCCGGACGACCGGTCGATTCCCGGTGGGGGCCACGGCGCTTGGCCGTGGGGCATGGCCGCGACCGACGTCGCTCCTGCGGAGGAGAAGAAACCTACTTCGCCACGAAGCGGATCGCCTGGCCGCCGCCCGGCGCCAGCCTGAGTTCCAGCGTGTCGGCGGCACCCACTTCGCGCTCCTCGATGACGATGTCCTCGCGCGCGCCCTTCCAGTTCGCCTTCGGGCCGTCGCGGTAGATCTGCGCGGTGTAGCGGCGGCCTGGATCCAGGAACGACAGCGGCGCCTTCAGCGTGCGCGGCTCCTCGTCGGTGATCGCGCCCAGGTACCAGTTGTCGCCATGGCGATCCTTGCGGACGATGGTCACGTAGTCGCCGACCTCGCCATTGAGCACGCGGGTGTCTTCCCAGTCCACCGGCACGTCCTTGATGAACTGGAACGGGCCCGGGTTGGCCTCGTAGTTCTCAAGCAGGTCCGCTGCCATCTGGATCGGGCTGTAGATGACCACGTACAGCGCGAGCTGCTTGGCCCAGGTGGTCGCCACGCCATCCGGGGAGCGGGTCTTCATGCCGAAGATGCCGGGCGTGAAATCCATCGGTCCGGCCAGCAGCCGGGTGAACACCAGCATGGCTTCATGTTCGGGCGGATTGCCGGGGTTGCCCCAGGCGTTGTACTCCATGCCGCGCGCACCCTCGCGCGAGATCCAGTTGGGATAGGTGCGGCGCAGGCCGGTGTCCTTGATCGGTTCGTGGGCGTTGATGGCGATATGGCGCCGGGCCGCTTCGGTCACCACCTTCAGGTGATGGCGGGCCATGTCCTGGCCTTCGTGCCAGGCGTAGTGAATCCTGCCATCCCCGCCGACCACCTTGGCCTGGCCGGCGTCCGACACGTAGCCGGTCTTGACCGCCGGCACGCCGACGCGCTGGTACAGATCGAACGCCGCGCCCATCTGTGATTCGTAATGGGCGGCGTTGGCCGATGTCTCGTGGTGGCCGATCAGGACGACGCCCTTCGACTTCGCGTACGCGCCCAGTTTCTCCAGATCGAAATCGGGATACGAACGGGTGAAGCTGAAGTCCTCGCCGTTGCCGAACCAGTCGCCATCCCAGCCGACGTTCCAGCCTTCGACCAGCACGCCGCCAAAGCCGTGCTTCGCGGCGAAGTCGATGTGCTTCATCACGTTCTCGTTGGTGGCGCCGTGGCGCGGCCCCGAGGCCCAGGTCCTGGTGTCCAGATGCATTTCCCACCAGACGCCGACGTACTTCATCGGCTTGACCCACGACACCTCGCCCAGCACGTTGGGTTCGTTGAGGTTGAGGATCAGGGAAGAGGTCACCAGACCACCGGCGTCGTCGGCGATCTGCACGCTGCGCCAGGGCGTGTTGAACGGCGCTTCGCGGATCACCTTGGCACCGTCGATGCCCGGTGTCAGCAGCGCCTTCAGCCGGCGTCCTTCCACACGGGTGAGGTTCATGCCGGAATAGTCGACCAGTGCGGCCTCGTGGATCGACAGATGGGTGCCGTCGGCCAGCCTGAAGGTGATCGGCGTCTGCGCGTCGCCGACTTCCTCCACCGGGGTGCGGTGGTACAGGTACTCCTCGCGGTTCCATTCGCCAGCCGGAATCCACCAGGCGGTGGCGTCGCCGGCGAGGGCGAACTCGGTCAGCTCCTCGCGGATCTTCACCGTCGGCAGGCCATCCTGGCGGGGAAACTCGTAGCGGAAGCCCAGGCCGTCGTCGTATACGCGGAACACCAGGTCCAGGTGCCGGCGCGGCCCGGCGTTCTCGGCGAGGGTCACGCGCAGTTCGTTGTAGCGGTTGCGGATGCGGCGACGCTCGCCCCAGGGTTGTTCCCAGGTCTCGTCGAACGAGCGCATGCGCGGCGCGGTCACCGCGATGGCGCGATCCAGTTTGGGCGTGTCGACCAGCAGGAAGCCCAGCCGCGACGGCGCCAGCAGCGGCTTGCCGTCGCGCTGCACGGTGTAGGTCGGGCGGCCATCGGGATCGGCGTCCAGTTCCACCACGATGCGTCCGTCCGGCGAGCTGACGCGCGCGGCCGGCGCGGCGAGCGCGGCCAGGGGAACGGACAGGACGGCCAGTGCGAACAGTCGAATCAACATGCGGACCCTGCGTGGTGCGGCGGGAGAGTCCGCATCCTGCGTCAGCCGGCGTGAGGCGACCGTTTGAATACGTATGCGAGCGCGAGGTGGACGGGCAGCAGCAACGCGATCCAGGACTGGTTGTACTGATAGCCGAAGGCGAAAGGCAGCCACTGCACGAACCAGGCGAACAACGCGCACAGCGCGACGGCCGTCAGCACGCCGCGGAACAGCCGGCCCGGATTGCGGCGGCGCAGCACGGCGATCGCGCCGGGAACCAGCAGCAGGCAGAGCGGATTGAGCAGCAGCAGGTTGTGGTTGCGCCAGGCGGCCCAGTGTTCGCTGAAACCCCACAGATAGACCAGCAATCCGCCGGCGATCGCGCACAGCAGCCAGAACGGCAGCGCGACGGCGGCCACCGCGCGCGGATGACGACGCCCGACCAGGGTGAGCGCGACGGCGACGGCCAGGCCGATCAACAGCCACGGCCACCAGCGCCGCGGCGTCTCGGCCGGCTCCGGTGCGATCCGGTGCGGCAGCAGTTCGGCCTCGGCCTGCACCAGCGGCCGGCCGGCGGCGTTCTTCGCTTCGCGCAGGCTGTCGGCCAGGCGCATCGGGATGAAGGCTTCCTCCCAGCGCGACATGGGCAGATCCGAGGAGGGGCCGAGACCGACGTCGAAGCCCAGCCACATCCAGGTCGCCGGCGAGGCCAGCCGCACGCTCTCGCTGCGGTAGGTGTTGCCGCGCGAACGGCCGGCCAGCTGCGGCTTCAGCGCGCCCCCCATCGCCGCGTCCAGCGCGTCGCGGACCTGGGTCGAACAGTTGGCGGTGAAGTAGTCGTAGCGGTAGCGCGCGTTCTCGGGCCGCGCCCGCACCGCCAGCGTATCGGCCAGCGCCTGCGCCTGTTCCGGCGGCAGGTCCAGCCATTGCAGGCGCACCCCGCGGCCGCTCTGGCGATACTGCGCCATGTCCTCGTCCAGCGGCAGGTCGACCAGGTAGTACTGCATCACGCCGCGGGCGAAGTTGCCGACGAAATCCGGTTCACCCGGATTGAAGTAGCCGAAGTTGTAGGAGGTGGCCGCGCCGGTGGCGGGATCCACGACCACGATGGCGTTGTGGCCGAAGCGTTCGAAGAACACCTCGCCGGGTTGCATGGTCGCCACGCCGATGCGCGGCGCGGCGAAGGCCGATGCCGCCAGCAACCACAGCGCGGCGATCAGGAGCAGGCGGCGCAGCACGTCAGGCGTCGGCCAGGATGCCGACGTGGAAGGCGTGCACGCGGCGCGCGTCGGCCTTGGCCACGCGGAAGGCGAACCGGCCCAGGGTGAGTTCCTCGCCGGCTTCCGGCAGGTGGCCGATGGCGGACGTGACCAGGCCGCCGATGGTGTCGTATTCGTCATCCGGGAAGTCCGCACCGAAGCGTTCGTTGAAATCGGCGATCGGCGTCAGCGCGTCGACCACGTACTGGCCGTCGGCCTGGACCGCGATCAGCGAGGCGTCGTCCTCGGCTTCGTCGTGTTCGTCGTCGATCTCGCCGACGATCTGCTCCAGCACGTCCTCGATGGTGACCACGCCGGCGACGCCGCCGTACTCGTCGACCACGATCGCCATGTGGTTGCGCGAGAGCCGGAATTCCTTGAGCAGCAGGTTGAGCTTCTTGGACTCGGGGATCAGCACCGCCGGGCGCAGCAGTTCGCGGATGCTGCCCGGGCCATTGTCGGCCACCACGCCGCGCAGCAGGTCCTTGGCCAGCAGGATGCCGAGGATTTCGTCCTTGTTGTCGCCATGGACGGGGAAACGCGAATGGCCGGATTCGACCACCAGCTTCATCAGGTCCAGGAAGCGGCCATCCACAGGCAGCGAGATCATCTGCGCGCGCGGCACCATGACGTCGCCCACGGTCAGTTCGGCGACCGTCAGCGCGCCTTCCATCATCCGCAGGGTGTCGCCGCCGATCAGGCCGTCGCTCTGCGCATCGCGCAGGATCGCGACCAGGTCTTCGCGGGAGGTGGGTTCGCCGGAAAACGCCGAACTCAGGCGTTCCAGCCAGCTGCGCCGTTTTTCGTGGTGTTCCGGCGCGGGGGTACTGTCGTCTTCTGACATCTCTCGGAAAGGGGCGCCCGCGACGCGGGCGACGGGGCAGAGTCTAGCAGGCGTGGCGGACGCTCAGCCGCCGGCGGGCGCCTCGGCCGGCTCATCCTCAAGCGGATCAATGCTGTAGGTGCAGCCGACCAGGGTCTTGCCGGGGTGGGAAGTGACGTTGGAGACGTTCAGCACCAGCGAGCGGACCAGGGTTGCGCCGGTGGCCGGATCGCGGACTTCCTCGCTGACCAGCTCCTTGCCGAACATGGCCTTCCCGGGGGTGTCGACCGCCGTTTCCAGCGCCAGTTCCTTCGCCAGCGGGCGCGGGTCCGGCAGGTCCAGCACCGCCATCACGCTGGAGCCGGCGAAGGCGATGCGCTCGCTGCGATGGCCGAACACCGTCACCGGCGCGTTGAGCGCGTACTCGCTCAGGAACATGTTGCTCTGGGGCAGTGGCCGCCAGCCCAGCGAAACCGCCTGCAGCGGATCCTGCAGGGCGGTGGCCAGGGCCATGAATTCCTCGGGCTGGCCCTGACAGCTGATCAGCCGGGCGATGTCGACCTTGGCCGGAGGCACGGCAGGCGATGCTTCATCCGCCGCGCTCCGTGCATCCCCAACGACGGCCAGCGCCAGCAGCAACAGGACGAAGGAGGGGCGGGCAGGGCGCATTCGGGTCGATCCGCGATTTCGGGAACCCGAAGCGTAGCCGCTGGACGCGGCCGGGACTACTGTTCGGCGTAGGGATCGTCGATGCCGAGTTCGGCCAGGATCTCGCGTTCCAGCTGCTCCATGCACTCGGCTTCCTTGTCGTCCTCGTGGTCCCAGCCCAGCAGGTGCAGGGTGCCATGGACGGTCAGGTGGGCGTAGTGGGCGGCGAGCGTCTTCTTCTGCTCGCGCGCCTCGCGCGCCACCACCGGCGCGCAGATCACCAGATCGCCCAGCAGCGGCATCTTCACGCCCTTCGGCAGCTTGACGCCTTCGGCCACGTCGGCCGGAAAACTCAGCACGTTGGTCGCGTAATCGCGCCCGCGATAGTGGCGGTTGAGCGCGCGGCCTTCCTTGCTGTCGACGATGCGGATCGCCAGATCGGCCTCGCGGATGCGCCCGCGCAGCGCCGCGGCCACCCATTTGCGGAAGCTCACCGCCGCGGGCAGGCCCGCGCGCGGCAGCGCATAGCTCACCGAAACCTCCAGCCGTGTCGGACCCTGCGTCATGCCGGACCTGTCTCCGAATCCTTGCCCTCGCGCGCATCGTAAGCCTGGACGATGCGCGCCACCAGCGGATGGCGGACCACGTCGCGGCTGCTGAAGAAGGTGAAGGAAATGCCGTCCACGTTGCGCAGGACGTCCAGCGCGTCCTTCAGGCCGGACTTCTGGTGGCGCGGCAGGTCGATCTGGGTCAGATCGCCGGTAACCACGGCGGTGCTGCCGTAGCCAATGCGGGTCAGGAACATTTTCATCTGCTCGATGCTGGTGTTCTGCGCCTCGTCGAGGATGACAAACGCGTCGTTAAGCGTGCGTCCGCGCATGTAGGCCAGCGGCGCGATCTCGATCACGTTCTTTTCCAGCAGCTTGACGACCTTCTCCACGCCGAGCATCTCGTACAGGGCGTCGTACAGCGGGCGCAGATAGGGATCGACCTTCTGGGTGAGATCCCCGGGCAGGAAGCCCAGCTTCTCGCCGGCCTCCACCGCCGGACGCACCAGGATCAGGCGCTGCACCCGCGACTCGTTCAGCGCCTCGACCGCGCTGGCCACCGCCAGGAAGGTCTTGCCGGTGCCGGCCGGGCCGATGCCGAAGTTGATGTCGTGGGTGGCGATGGCATGCAGGTAGTTGGCCTGGTTGGCGCCGCGACCGCGCACGGTGCCGCGCTTGACCTTGATCGCCACTTCCTGCGGTTCGAAGCCACCGGCGGCGACATGATCGACATTGGCGTCGTTGAGGCGCAGGTGGATCGCCTCGCTGTCGAAGGTCTCGCTGGCGGTTTCCTCGTAGAGGGAACGCAGCAGCTTTTCGGCGGCAGCCACCGCCCTCTCCGGCCCGGTGACCCGGAAGATGGCGCCTCGGTTGGCGATTTCCACGCCGAGGCGCAGTTCGATCTGGCGCAGATGGGCATCGAACGGGCCGGCCAGGTTGGCCAGGCGCTCGGCGGTTTCGGGTTCCAGGGTGAATTCGCGTTTGCTGGGTACGGTCATGGATGAAAGACGGTGGCGGTGGCCCGGCCCAGCGGACGACCGCGGGGCGGCCCGCGGGTGCCGGACGGCAGGCGTAGACGAAACGGGGTTCGGCCGGTCCTATCTGGAGCGGGCGCGTGGGATTTGCAAGCGGCAGATCAGCGGTCGGGCTGGATCACGGCGGCGTTCCTCGGCCGAAGTGTCAGGCCGCGAAGGTTAAACCGCGATCCCGCGAGGCGCCAGCCGGCACGACCGCTCGTCGGCGCGCGCTTGCATTAATTAAATGATGAATTAAATAATGCGCGCCATGTCCAGACCCCCCTCCCGAACACGCGCCAGACCCACTGTCGCCGGAAGCACGACGCCGTCCCGGCGCAAGCGCACTCCCGGCCGCCCCGGCGCCGACCAGATCGATCAGCGCGAACGCCTGCTCGACGCCGCGCTCGCCTGCTTCGTCCGCCAGGGCATCGCCGCCACATCGCTGCGCGACATCGCCGGCGAGGCGGGGGTGACGCCGGCGCTGGTGCATTACTACTTCGGCGACAAGCCGCAACTGCAGCAGGCCGTGGTGGGCGAACGGCTGCTGCCGGTGGTGGCGCAACTGCGCGAGCCGGTAGCGCGGGCGCAGGGCGACGTGGCCGCCCTGATCGCCGCGTTCGTGCATGGCGTGGGTGGCCTGGTGGCGCGTCATCCGTGGCTGCCGACCCTGTGGGTGCGCGAAGTACTGTGCGAGGGCGGGGCGCTGCGCGACCTGCTCATCGAGCAGATTGGTCCGCTGCTGCCGCGGATGATGGCGACCCGCTTCGCCGAGGCGCAACAGCAGGGACGCCTGAATCCGGATCTGGATCCGCGCCTGTTGATGGTGTCGCTGGTCGGGCTGACCTTTTTCCCGTTGGCGGGAGCGCCGATCTGGCGCGCGCTGTTCGGCGCCGCCGATGTCGATTTCGATGACCTGCGCCGGCACACGCTGGTGCTGCTGGACCGCGGACTGGAGCTGGACGATGCGAAATGAGCGCAACCTGATGATGGCCGCGCTGGTGCTGGCGCTGGCCGCCTGCAAGCCCGCGGCGCCGCAGGCGCTGGGTACGCTGGAATGGGACCGGGTGACCTTGCCCGCGCCCGTCGCCGAAAGGATCGTGCGCGTCGACGTGCGCGAGGGGCAGCAGGTCGCGGCCGGCGCCCCGCTGTTGCAGCTCGAACTGGCCCGCACGCAGTCGCAACTGGAAGCGTCGCGCGCGCAGGCGCGGCAGAGCCGCGACGTGCTGGCGGAACTCCAGGCCGGGCCCCGCGTGGAAGCTATCGCGCAGGCGCGCGCCGCGCTGGCGGCGGCGCAGGCGCAGGCCAGCGACACCCGCGCCTATTTCAACCGCCTGCAACCGCTGGGCCGGCAGCAACTGGTGGCTGCGTCCGAAGTCGATCGCGCGCGCGCCGCCGCCGACAACGCCGCCGCCCAGGTGCGCTCGGCCCAGGCCGCGTTGCTGGAACTGGAGCGTGGCACCCGCCCGGAGCAACTGGCGCAGGGCGAAGCGGCGCTGGCCGCCGCCGAGGCGCAGGCGGCGGTGCAGTCGGTGACCCTGGACAAGCTCACCGTGGTGGCGCCCCGCGCCGGTCGCGTCGACAGCCTGCCGTACCGATTGGGAGATCAGGCGCCGGTCGGCGCGCCACTGGCGGTCATGCTGGTCGGGGAGACGCCCTATGCGCGCATCTATGTCCCCGAGCCGCTGCGCAGCCGGGTCAAGGTGGGCGATCCGGTGCGCGTGCACGTCGATGGCCGCGACCAGGTCTACGCCGGCAAGGTCCGCATGATGCGCAGCGAGCCGGTGTTCACGCCGTACTACGCACTGACCGGCAAGGACGCCGCGCGCCTGAGCTATCTGGCCGAAATCGACCTGGGCAGGGATGCCGCGGATCTGCCGGCAGGTTTCCCGGTACGGGTGGAGTTCGGCGATGGCCGTGACCGCTGACACCGGCGAGCTGGCGATCCAGGCGCGCGGACTGACCAAGCGTTTCGGCGAACTGGTGGCGGTGAACGCGGTGGACCTCGGGGTGCCGCGGCGCAACGTCTATGGATTCCTGGGGCCGAACGGTTCCGGCAAATCCACCACGATCCGGATGCTGTGCGGCCTGCTGACACCGAGCTCGGGCGACATCGAAGTCCTCGGCCTGAGCATTCCCGAACAGGCCGAGCAACTGCGCACCCGCATCGGCTACATGACCCAGAAGTTCTCGCTGTTCGAGGATCTGAGCGTGCGCGAGAACCTGGAATTCCTCGCCGCGGTGCAGAACCTGTCCAGGGCCGAGGCGCACACGCGCATCGACGAGCTGATCGAGCAGTACCACTTCCAGGATCGGCAGAAGCAGCTGGCCGGCACGATGAGCGGCGGACAGAAACAGCGGCTGGCGCTGGCGGGCGCGGTGATCCACCAGCCCGAACTGCTGTTCCTGGACGAGCCCACCAGCGCGGTGGATCCCGAATCGCGCCGCGACTTCTGGGAGAAGTTGTTCGAACTGGCCGACGCCGGCACCACCATCCTGGTCTCGACCCATTACATGGACGAGGCCGAGCGCTGCCATCGCATCGCCATCCTCGATCGCGGCGTCCTGGTGGCCGACGGGACGCCCGCGGACCTGACCGGGGAACTGGCCGGCCGCACGCTGGCGGTGGAAGCCGCGCAGCCGCGCCAGGCGCAGAAGATCCTGCTGTCCCTGCCGGGCGTGATCAGCGTGGCCCAGATCGGCAATACCCTGCGCGTGCTGATGGCGGGCAATGGCGATGCCGCCGCCCGGGTGGCCGATGGATTGCGCCAGGCGGGCCTGCAGGCCAAGGTCACGCCTTCGCAAAGCAATCTGGAGGACGTGTTCGTCGCGGCCACCCGTGGCCGTCCCGACCCGGACGGGCAGGAGCGTGCCGCATGATCTGGCGTCGGCTCTCGGCGGTCATGCTGAAGGAAGTACGGCAGATGCGTCGCGACCGCATCACCCTGGCGATGATCGTCGCCATCCCGGTGATGCAGCTGCTGCTGTTCGGCTATGCCATCAACACCAATCTGCGCGACCTGAAGGCGGGCGTCGCGGATCAGGCCAATACCGCCGCTTCGCGCGCGACAGTGATGGACATCATGGCGACCACGGTGGTCAAGCCGGCCCTGTCGGCGCGTACCCCGCAGGAACTGATGGAGGCCATTCGCAGCGGCGAGATCAGCCTTGGCATCGTGGTGCCGCCGGATTTCGAACGTCGTCGCGCCGAAGGGCGGGAACAGGTGCAGATCCTGGTCGATGGCAGCGACAACGCGGTGCAGAGCGCGGCGGCGCAACTGGCGCAGATGCCGGCGGATACCGCCGTCCGCGCGGTGGTGCCGGCCGAGCGTGCGATCAACGTGGTCGCGTTCTACAACCCGGAACGGCGCTCCGCCGTGAACATCGTGCCGGGCCTGATCGGCGTGATCCTGACCATGACCATGGTGCTGTTCACCGGCGTGGCCATCGTGCGCGAACGCGAGCGCGGCAACATGGAACTGCTGATCGCCACCCCGGTCAGCAGCGCGGAGCTGATGATCGGCAAGGTGCTGCCCTACATCGGCATCGGCCTGATCCAGACCACCGTGGTGCTGGCGCTGGGCATGTGGCTGTTCGAGGTGCCGCTCAACGGCAGCGTCTGGCACGTCTATGTCGCGGCGATCCTGCTGATCGCCGCCAATCTCACCCTGGGCCTGCTGATTTCGACCCGGGCGCAGTCGCAGTTCCAGGCCATGCAGATGACTTTCTTCGTGTTCCTGCCGTCGATCCTGCTGTCCGGTTTCATGTTCCCGTTCTCGGGCATGCCGAGGCCGGTGCAGTGGCTGGCGGAGGTATTGCCGCTGACCCACTTCCTGCGCCTGATCCGCGGGGTGATGCTGCGCGGGGCGAGTCTGTGGGAGTTGTGGCCGGACGTGCTCGCGCTGCTGGCCTTCATCACGGTGATGATGTCGGCCGCGATCCTGCGTTTCCGCAAGCGGCTGGATTGAACCGGAAAGTCCGGATGGGGGCGACGCAAGTTGCTCCGGAAGGACTCAGGCCGCGTGCTCGTCCACCGTGGCGATCCGTCCGCGCAGCGAGTTGGTCAGCGCTTCGGTGATCACCACATCGACGAACTGTCCAATCAGGCGCGGATGGCCCGGGAAATTCACCGAGCGCATGTTCTCGGTCTTGCCGGTCAGCTCGTTCGGATTCTTGCGCGACGGACCTTCCACCAGCACCGACTGCACGCTGCCGACCATCCGCTGCGAGATGCCGGCGGCGTAGGCGTTGATGTGCGCCTGCAGACGCTCCAGGCGGGCGTGCTTGGTCGCCTCCGGCGTGTCGTCTTCCAGATCCGCGGCCGGCGTGCCGGGGCGGCGCGAATAGATGAAGGAAAACGACTGATCGAAACCGACGTCCTCGATCAGCTTCATCGTCTTGTCGAAATCGGCATCGGTCTCGCCGGGAAAGCCGACGATGAAATCGGACGATATCGAAATGTCCGGGCGCACCGCGCGCAGCTTGCGGATCTTCTGCTTGAACTCCAGCGTGGTGTAGCCGCGCTTCATCGCCGCCAGCACGCGGTCGCTGCCGGCCTGCACCGGCAGGTGCAGGTAGTTGGCCAGTTGCGGCACGTCGCGATACGCCTCCACCAGCGAATCGCTGAACTCCAGCGGATGCGAGGTGGTGAAGCGGATGCGGCCGACGCCTTCGATCTCGGCGATGGTGCGGATCAGCAGGCCCAGGTCGGCGATTTCGCCGTCGCCATAGGGACCGCGATAGGCGTTGACGTTCTGGCCGAGCAGGTTGATTTCGCGCACGCCCTGCGCGGCCAGCTGCGCCACTTCCACCAGCACGTCCTCGAAAGGCCGGCTGACCTCCTCGCCGCGGGTGTAGGGCACCACGCAGAACGAGCAGTACTTGGAGCAGCCTTCCATGATCGAGACGAACGCGCTCGGCCCTTCGGCGCGCGGTTCGGGGAGGCGATCGAACTTCTCGATCTCCGGAAAACTGATGTCGACCTGCGGTTGGCCGGACTGGCGCCGCTCGCGGATCAGTTCCGGCAGGCGGTGCAGGGTCTGCGGGCCGAACACCAGATCCACGTAGGGCGCGCGCTTGACGATCGCTTCGCCCTCCTGCGAGGCCACGCAGCCGCCGACGCCGATCAGGACCGGTTTGCCGTCCTTCTTCAGCGACTTCCAGCGACCGAGCTGGCTGAACACCTTTTCCTGCGCCTTTTCGCGGATGGAGCAGGTATTGACCAGCACCACGTCGGCTTCTTCGGGGTTGTCGGTCAGTTCCAGGCCTTCGGCGGCGGCCAGCACGTCGGCCATCTTGGCCGAGTCGTACTCGTTCATCTGGCAGCCGTGGGTCTTGATGAACAGCTTGCCCCGGGCCGGCGACGAGGCCGGGCGGGCGGGGGAGGCGACGGGCAGGTCGCCCGTCAGGGCGGTGTCGGGGGCTTGCGTCCCGGTCATGGCGCTTATTCCAGGCGGGTGGGCGGACGGAAACCGCATAGTTTACGCGGGGTGGTCCGGTTCCGCGCCGATTCGGCGTTGAAGGGAAGGAATACACCCGTCGGCGGGACCGCGCCGGCGGCGCGCGGGCCGGATGTCCGGATCCCCGACCGACCGCACAGATTCGAGGATTCCTTTCTTGGACAAGGACTTGGCAATCACTCCCGGATCCGGGACACTGCCCCGCATGAGGGGGACGCTACTGCCATTGGGGGTGCTGGCCGCACTGGCCTGCACGGCACCGGCCGCGATCGCGGGCACGTTGTACAAGTGCACCGGCGCCGACGGCGTGCCCGCCTATGTCAGCAAGCGCGTCAGCGGCGCCCAGTGCGAGGTGATCAGCCGCTACACGCCCGAGCGCGGCAATTCGCGGGTGTCCAGCGTGTCCCGTCCGGCCGATGCCTCCAGCCTGTCCACGCCGGCGGCGCCGCCGACCCGGCCCGGCACCGCCGCGGTGGGCGCGGCGACCACCGCCAGCGTGCCGGTCACCACGGCCGCGTCGGTGGCCCCGGCCGCCATCACCCCCGCGCCGTTGCCCGCAGCCACCGGCAGTGCTGCGGGAACCCGTCGGGTGGTCAGCGGGCAGGTCTATTCCTACATCAAGGATGGCGTGCGCCACTACACCAGCACCCGTCCCCGCGGCGGGGACGGCGCGGTGGCCAGCCTGCGGACCATCAAGTACAGCTTCATCGAAACCTGCTTCGCCTGCGGCAACCCCGGCCTGAATTTCGGCACCCTGCGCCTGAACACCGCCGCCTACCAGGCCGAGATCGCGTCGGCCTCGCGCGAGTTCGGGGTCGACGAGGCGGTGATCCGCGCGATCATGCACGCCGAATCCTCGTACAACCCGATGGCGCTGTCCCATGCCGGGGCCCAGGGCCTGATGCAGCTGATGCCGGCGACCGCGCGCCGGTTCGGCGTCAGCGATGCCTTCAATGCAAGCCAGAACATCCGGGGCGGCGTGCAGTACCTGTCCTGGCTGCTCAAGCGGTTCAACGGCGACCTGCGCCTGGCCGCGGCCGGCTACAACGCCGGCGAGGGCGCGGTGGACCGCCACGGCGGTGTTCCGCCGTACCGGGAAACCCAGCGCTACGTCGAGCGCGTGGCGGTCCTGGCCGATCGCTACCGCGGCAACATCGCCGCCGCACGCTGACGCGGAATCCCGCCATCCGGCGGGTCCAAGACGACCGCAAACCCTTGATCCACGGCAAAACGTTGTCGGTCGGTTAAGGCATCCGCTACACTTTGCTGTCTTTGCGGCCCGCCCCGAGCTCTGGGCGCGGGTGCTGGCAGCCTTTTAGCTACCTGATTGTTTTGCGGAGTGCCGGAATGGCCAACGATGGGGTCAATGGGCCTGTGAATACAGGCCGACGCCGGTTTCTGACTGCGACCACGGCTGTGGTTGGTGCGGTCGGTGCCGGTTTCGCAGCAGTACCGTTTATCAAGTCGTGGAATCCGAGCGCGAGGGCCAAACTGGCCGGCGCCCCGGTGACCGCCGACCTCACCGGCCTGCAGGAAGGGCAACGCCTGATCCTGGAGTGGCGCGGCCAGCCGATCTGGATCGTCAAGCGGTCCAAGGCGATCCTGGACGCGCTGCCGACCCTGGACAGCCGCCTGCGGGATCCGGAGTCCAAGAACACGGACCAGCAGCCGGCCTACATCAAGGGCGAAACCCGCTCCCTGAAGCCGGAAATCTCCGTGCTGGTCGGCCTGTGCACCCACCTGGGCTGCTCGCCGGAAATGGTGGCCGAAATCCGGCCCGAACCGTATGACCCGGACTGGAAGGGTGGCTATTTCTGCCCCTGCCACAAGTCGCGCTTCGACATGGCCGGCCGCGTGTTCCAGGGCGTTCCGGCGCCGACCAACCTGGTCGTGCCGCCGCACTACTACGAGAACGACACGACGATCGTGATCGGCGTCGATCCGAAGGGAGCCGCGTAAGCCATGTCGAACATCTTCAACCGTACCGCCGATGGCGTGATGGATTGGTTCACTGCGCGTGCGCCGAGCTTCATGCCGTTCTACCGGAAGCACATGTCGGAGTACTACGCTCCGAAGAACTTCAACATCTGGTACATCTTCGGCGTCCTGTCCTCGATCGTGCTGGTCAACCAGATCCTGACCGGCATCTTCCTGACGATGCACTTCAAGCCGAGCGCCGCGGAAGCGTTCGCCTCGGTCGAGTACATCATGCGCGACGTGGAGTGGGGCTGGCTGATCCGGTACATGCACAGCACCGGCGCCTCGCTGTTCTTCATCGTCGTCTACCTGCACATGTTCCGCGGGTTGATGTACGGCAGCTACCAGAAGCCGCGCGAGCTGGTCTGGATCCTGGGCATGCTCATCTACCTCGTGCTGATGGCCGAAGCCTTCATGGGCTACGTGCTGCCGTGGGGCCAGATGTCGTTCTGGGGCGCCAAGGTCATCATCTCGCTGTTCGGCGCCATCCCGGTGATCGGCAACGGCCTGACCGAGTGGATCATGGGCGACTACCTGCCCGGCGACGCCACCCTCAACCGCTTCTTCGCCCTGCACGTGATCGCGCTGCCGCTGGTGCTGCTGCTGCTGGTGGTGCTGCACATCTTCGCCCTGCACGAAGTCGGCTCCAACAACCCCGACGGCGTGGAAATCAAGAAGGGCCCGAAGGGCAACCGCTGGTCGCCGACCGCGCCGGCCGACGGCATCCCGTTCCATCCGTACTACACGGTCGGCAAGGACCTGTTCTACGTGTGCATGCTGGTGATGATCGCCGCGTTCATCATCTTCTTCGCGCCGGCCTTCGGTGGCTGGTTCCTGGAGCATGACAACTTCACCGAGGCCAACCGCCTGGTGACGCCCGAGCACATCAAGCCGGTGTGGTACTACACCCCGTACTACGCGATGCTGCGCGTGGTGCCGCACAAGCTGAGCGGCGTGCTGGTCATGTTCGGCGCCATCGCCATCCTGTTCCTGGTGCCGTGGCTGGATCGCGCCAAGGTCAAGTCGTACCGCTACCGCGGCAAGCTGTCGTGGGCGCTGCTGCTGACCTTCGCGGTGAGCTTCCTGTGGCTGGGCAAGATCGGCGCCGGTCCGGGTACCGACATCGTCGAGACCTACATCGGCCGCGTGCTGACCGTTTACTACTTCCTTTTCTTCCTGACCATGCCGCTGTGGACCAAGTGGGACAAGACCAAGCCGGTGCCGGAACGGGTGACGACGCATGACTAAGACCTTGACTTCCCGCCTAGCTGTCTTCGCCAGCGGGTTGCTGATCTCGTTCTCCGCGCTGGCCGCCGAGGGCGGCGACAAGCTGCAGGCCGGCAACGACCTGAGCGACCGCGCGTCGCTGCAGCGGGGCGCCCAGCTGTACATGAACTACTGCTCGGGCTGCCATTCGCTCAAGTACCTGCGCTATTCGCGCATGGCCGAGGACCTGGGCCTGACCGAAGACGAGGTGATGAACAACCTCAACTTCACCGGCGCCAAGTTCGGCGAGCAGATCCAGGTGGCGATGCCGCACGATCCGGCCGGCAAGTGGTTCGGCAAGATGCCGCCGGATCTGAGCACCATCTCCCGCGTC
This sequence comes from Pseudoxanthomonas sp., assembly GCF_051953815.1. Taxonomy (GTDB): domain Bacteria; phylum Pseudomonadota; class Gammaproteobacteria; order Xanthomonadales; family Xanthomonadaceae; genus Pseudoxanthomonas_A. The sequence goes on from NZ_JBQCIJ010000014.1 coordinate 50,534, forward strand.
CGTGGCAGCGACTGGATCTACACCTATCTCAAGTCGTTCTACCTGGACGAGTCCCGCCCGCTGGGCTGGAACAACAAGCTGTTCCCGAACGCGTCCATGCCGAACCCGTTCTGGGAGCTGCAGGGTCTGCAGCACGCCGAATACGGCAAGCCCGACGCGGCGACCGGCGATCGCCACGTCGAATCGCTGAAGCTGGCCCAGCCCGGTCGCCTGAGCCCGCAGGAGTTCGATCAGGTCGCGCGCGACGTGACCAACTTCCTCGAGTACGCCGGCGAACCGGCGGCCCTCAAGCGCCAGAGCCTGGGCGTGTGGGTCGTGCTGTTCCTGGCGGCGCTGTCGTTCCTGGCCTATCTGCTCAAGCAGGAGTACTGGAAGGACGTGCACTGACACGTCCGGCGCTCCCTCGTGCCGTCCGGCTGCATACGCCGGGCGGCAGGGCGGTGCCCGGTGGCATGGCGGCCGCTTGGCATTTTCCTGAAGGGATTGCACACTCGGGGACCGTGGCGACCGCTGGCAAGGGGCTGGCGGCGTCGGTGCGATCGGCGGATTCCGATCGTCGGAGAGCCTGATGGCTGCGAGTCCACGTATGCGCAATACACTGACTTTGTTTTCCTCCATCGATGACGTGCTGTGCCACCGCGTACGGTTGGTGCTGGCCGCCAAGGGCGTCAGCTACGACTTCGTGCCGGTGGATCCGCAGAACCCGCCTGAAGATCTCATCGATCTGAATCCCTACCACTCCGTTCCCACCCTGGTCGAACGCGATCTGGTGCTGTACGCCGCTTCGGTGGTCAGCGAATACCTGGACGAACGCTATCCGCACCCGCCGCTGATGCCGGTGGATCCGCTCTCCCGCGCGCGCCTGCGCCTGGCGATGCTGCGCATCGAACACGACTGGGTGCCGCAGGTGCAGGCGATCCAACTGGGCAACAAGCAGCAGGCCGAAGCCGGGCGCAAGCGCCTGAAGGAACTGCTGACCGCGTCGGTGCCGCTGTTCAAGGCGAGCAAGTTCTTCCTCAATCCCGAAATGAGCCTGGCCGACTGCGCCATGGCGCCGATCATCTGGCGCCTGCCGTCGCTGGACATCCCGTTGCCCAAGGACGGCAAGGCCATCGAGGATTACGGCAACCGCATCTTCCGCAATCCCGGCTTCATCCGCAGCCTGACCGACGCGGAAAAGAAGCTGCGCGACATCCCGGCCTGACGCCGGGGCAAACGAGTGAAGTCGCTGCCGCGGCGCTGGCATGGAACCGCGGGGCGGTCGTGACTTATCCTAGACCGGCGGCGCGCGACGTCGCCGGTCCCGCCGTCCGTCCGCGGACGACTTCACCAGGCAGTACCCATGAACGATGAAAGCCCCCGCATGACCAGCCATCGCCCGTACCTGTTGCGGGCGCTGGTGGAATGGATCGCCGACAACGGCATGACCCCGCACCTGCTGGTCGATGCGACCCAGGCCGGGGTGCAGGTGCCGGCCAGCGCGGTCAAGGAGGGCAAGGTCGTGCTGAACATCGCCGAGCGCGCGGTCGTGCAACTGCACATCGACAATCACTCGGTGAGTTTCACCGCCCGCTTCGGCGGCGTGAGTTTTCCGGTGATGGTGCCCATTTCCGCCGTGCTGGCGATCTATGCGCGCGAAACCGGGCAGGGCATGGCGCTGCCCGACGACGGCCATGCGCCCGGTCCGGATGACGATGGCGACGACACGCCTGGTCCGGACAGCCCAGGCGACGACGACACGCCCGCACCGCCCAAGCGGCCGCACCTGCGGGTGGTCAAGTAGGCCGGCGCGTTCACCGCGGCGGGGGTTGATCGCGGAGTTGGTCTTGCGCCTGACTGGATATCGCGGTCATCGCGGTTGCGGGAGCGACATCAGTCGCGAACCTTGATTTCGCCTGGCAAGCCGTAGCGACTCGCGTCCGTCGCTCCCGCTGTGGAGAACAGCATCGGCGACCGGGACGTGCCCGCCGCCGCCGCTCAGTGTTCGAACGGCACCACGCTGGGACGCACCGGGCCCACGAACGACACCAGGGTGTCGCCGCGCAGGACCAGGCGGCCGGTGTGCCGATCGATGCCGTCGTAGGAGTACTCGAAGCGGAACGTCCGTTCCCAGCCCAGCCGCCCGTTTTCGTTGCGCCGCAGCCGCAGACCGTCGGCGTGCACGGTCTGGTCCAGCCAGATGACGCCGGCCGCGGAACAGGCGTTGCGGCCCAGTGCCTCGGCGCGTTCGGCGGCGGCACGCGCGGCGTTCCAGTAAGCGAATCCGGCGGCGCTGGCGATCATCAGCAGGATCAGGGTGGGCATGGCGTCGCGGAAGTTGGGCGTCAGGAGCGGTCGCCGGGCGGCGGACCGAGTTTCAGCGACAGGTCGATGGCGTGCACATGCTTGGTCAGGCCACCGATGGAAATGCAGTCCACGCCGTCCTCGGCGATGCCACGGAGGGTGGTCATGTCCACGCCTCCGGAGACTTCCAGCGGAATGCGGCCGGCGGCGATGCGCACGGCCTCGCGCCGCGTCGGCGCGTCGAAATCATCGATGAGGATGCGATCGCAGCCTTCGCGCAATGCTTCCTCCAACTGCGCCAGCGTCTCGACTTCCACGATCAGCGGCAGCGCTGGCTGCGCGGCGCGCGCCGTGCGGATGGCGCCCGCGAGCGAGCCGGCGGCACGGATGTGGTTCTCCTTCAGCATCACCGTGTCGTACAGGCCGATGCGATGGTTGTGTCCGCCGCCGCAGCGCACCGCGTACTTCTGGGCCAGGCGCAGGCCGGGCAAGGTCTTGCGGGTATCGAGGATTCGCGCCCGGGTGCCGGCGACGGCCTCCACGTAACGCGCGGTGGTGGTGGCGGTGCCGGAAAGCGTCTGCAGGAAATTGAGCGAAGTGCGCTCGGCGGTGACCAGGGCGCGCGAGCGCCCCTGCAGGGTCGCCAGAACCGTGCCGGCGCGGATGCGGTCGCCTTCCGCGACCCGCCAGTCGATGCGTACCTGCGGGTCCAGCAATCGATGAGTGGTGTCGAACCAGGGGCGCCCGGCGATGACGCCGTCTTCCTTGCACAACAGATAGGCGCTGTCCGGGCTGTCGGGCAACAGCGCGGCGGTGACGTCGCCGCTGCCGACATCCTCGGCGAGCGCGCGCCTGACATCGGCTTCGACGACTTCGGCGGATGGCGGCGTCAGAAGGCTCATCGGGCGGGGAAGTCGACCAGCTGCGATGTCGCGATGGCTTCCTCGGCCAGCAGCACCGGAATGCCGTCGTCGACCCGATACAGCGTCTTCCGATCCTGGGTGACCAGTGCCTCGCGCAGCACCTCGGCCTGCGCCGAGCCATCCGCGCGGGTCACCCCGCCGGCGGAGATCGCGCGATTGGCGGCGTCCAGGCCGCGGCTGTCGAGCAGCGACAGCGACTGGCGGGTGGTCGGGCAGCAGAGGATGTCCAGCAGTTTGCGGTCCATGGGTCCAACGTCATTCGGCAAGGAGGGTAGAATACGTCTTTGCGACAGAGGACGGCCATGACCGCCACCGGTGACAGCCCCGTCGTGGGCATCGTGATGGGTTCCCGCTCGGACTGGGAAACCATGCAGCACGCCGCCCAGAAGCTCGATGCGCTGGGGGTTCCCTACGAGGTGAAGGTGGTGTCCGCGCACCGGACCCCCGACGTGCTGTTCTCCTACGCCGAGACCGCCGGTCCGCGCGGCCTGCGCGCGATCATCGCCGGGGCCGGTGGCGCCGCCCACCTGCCGGGCATGCTGGCAGCCAAGACCGCGGTGCCGGTGCTGGGCGTGCCGGTGCAGTCCAAGGCGCTGAACGGGATGGATTCGCTGCTGTCGATCGTGCAGATGCCGGCCGGGATTCCGGTGGCCACTTTCGCCATAGGCAACGCCGGCGCCGCCAATGCGGGCCTGTTCGCCGCGGCGCTGCTGTCGCCCGAGTACCCCGCGATCGGCGCCGCGCTGGCGACGTTCCGCGCGCGCCAGACCGACGACGTGATGGCGCACGACGATCCGCGCCTGCCGGCATGACCACCGTCGGCATCCTTGGCGGCGGGCAGCTCGCCCGCATGCTCGCCCTTTCCGGCGCGCCCCTGGGCCTGCGCTTCCTGGTGATGGACACCGAAGCCGATGCCTGCGCGGGCCAGTTCGCCCCGCTGCTGGTCGGCGATTACCGTGACGAGGCCGCGCTGGCGGAATTCGCCGGCAAGGTCGATGTCGCCACGTTCGATTTCGAGAACGTGCCGGCCGAGAGCGCCGAATGGCTGGCGGCGCGCGTGCCGGTGTTTCCGAATCCGCGCGCGCTCGCCATCGCCCAGGATCGCCTGGCCGAGAAGACCCTGTTCCGCGAACTGGACATTCCGGTGCCGGATTTCTCGCCGGTGGCCACTCGCGCTGAACTGGACGCCGCGTTGGCGCAGGTCGGCGCGCCCTGCATCCTCAAAACCCGTCGCCTGGGCTACGACGGCAAGGGCCAGTTCCGCATCCGCACGCTGGCCGACGCCGACGCCGCCTGGGAAGCGCTGGGCGCGCAGGCCGCCAAGGTGGGACTGATCGTCGAAGCCTTCGTGCCGTTCGAGCGCGAATTGTCGGTGGTCGCGGTGCGCGGCCGCGACGGTGAATTCAGGACCTGGCCGCTGACCGAGAACTGGCACGTCGACGGCGTGCTGTCGGCCAGCCTGGCGCCGGCCAGGGCCGACGACGCGGTCGCACGCACGGCGATCGACTATGCACGCCGGCTGGCGGAACGCACCGACTACGTGGGTGTGTTCGCGCTGGAATTGTTCTATCGCGATGGCCAACTGCTGGCCAACGAGATGGCGCCACGCGTGCACAACTCCGGGCACTGGACCATCGAGGGCGCCGAAACGTCCCAGTTCCAGAACCACCTGCGCGCGGTGCTGGGATTGCCGTTGGGCGACACCCGCATGCTGGGCCATGCCTGCATGCTCAACTGGATCGGACAGATGCCGGATGCGCTGCCGCTGCTGGCCGAGCCGGGCGGACATTGGCACGACTACGGCAAGCAGCCGCGGGCGGGCCGCAAGGTCGGACACGCCACTGTGCGCGCCGATCGGGCGGAAAAACTGGCGCTGGCGCTGGAACGCGCGGGGCGTGCGCTCGGCCGGGATGCGCAGGTCGCGCCGGTGATCGCGCGCCTGCGCGGCTAGCGCAACCGCCATTCGCCGGAAAGCAGAAGGCCGGGACATGCCCCGGCCTTCCTTTTCGTGGTGATGCTAAGACGAGTGGCTCAGCGCAGGTTGGCGGCCACGAAGTCCCAGTTCACCAGCGCCCAGAACGATTCCACGTACTTCGGACGCGCGTTGCGGTAGTCGATGTAGTAGGCGTGTTCCCACACGTCGATGGTCAGCAGCGGCTTGTCCTCGCCGGTCAGCGGGGTGGCGGCGTTGGAGGTGCTGGCCAGCGCCAGCGAACCGTCCGGACGCTGCACCAGCCAGCCCCAGCCGGAACCGAAGGTGCCGATGGCGGTCTTGGTGAACTCTTCCTTGAACTTGGCGAAGTCGCCGAACGCCTTGTTGATCAACTCGGCCAGCTTGCCGGTGGGCTCGCCGCCGCCATTGGGCTTCAGGCAGTTCCAGTAGAAGGTGTGGTTCCAGATCTGGGCCGCGTTGTTGAACATGCCGCCCTGGGACTTGCGCACGATCTCTTCCAGCGAAAGATCGGCGAACTCGGTGCCTTCGATCAGCTTGTTGAGGTTGTCCACGTAGGTCTTGTGATGCTTGCCGTAGTGGAAGTCGATGGTCTCGCCGGAAATGTGCGGCTCGAGCGCGGTACGGTCGTAGGGCAGGGGGGGCAGTTCGATGGCCATGGCTGGGATCCTTGCGCTAGGCGGTGGAAGGGGGGCGTCGGCAGGGCGGCGCACGGGGGCTTACAATGGCGTTCCCGGTGGACAGGTCCGTCGGGACGAGGCGGAAGTGTACCCGACGGCGGTTGGGTTACCGTAAAAGCAGGAGAAAACAGCATGCCGGTGATGGAACGCATCCAGGCCGAAGTCGAAAGCCATCCGATCGTCCTTTTCATGAAGGGCACGCCGGAATTCCCCATGTGCGGCTTCTCCAGCCGCGCGGTGCAGGCGCTGCGCGATGCCGGCGCCGAACATCTGTACACCATCAACGTGCTCGAGGAGCCGGAAATCCGCGCCAACCTGCCGCGCTTCTCCAACTGGCCGACCTTCCCGCAACTTTTCATCCATGGCGAACTGATCGGCGGCTGCGACATCACACTGGAACTGCACGAGTCCGGCGAACTCCGGCGCATCGTCGCCGAAGCCCTGTCGCAGTGAGCACGCCTACGTGAGCCTTATCGATCTTCCGACCCGGCAGCCGCGCGCGCTGGACGACCGCGTGATCCTGATCAGCGGCGCGCACGGCGGCCTCGGCGCCGCCGCCGCGCTGGCCTGCGCCGAAGCGGGCGCGACCCTGGTCCTGCTCGGGCGCAAGGTGCCCAAGTTGAATCGCATCTACGACGCGGTCGCCCAGGCCGGCAGCGAGCCGCTGCTGTACCCGCTGGATCTGGAAGGGGCGTCGCCGGACGATTACGCCGAACTGGCGGATCGCCTGTACGCCGAACTCGGCCGGCTTGATGGCGTGTTGCATTGCGCCGCCGAATTCCGCGGCCTGACGCCGCTGGAGCACACCGACCCGGCCGCCTTCGCGCGTGCCATCCACGTCAACCTCACGGCGCCGTGGTGGCTCTCGCAGGCCTGCCTGCCCCTGCTGAAGCAATCCGGTGACGCCGCGCTGGTGTTCGCCATGGATGATCTGGCGAGGGTCGGCCAGCCCTACTGGGGCGGTTACGGTGTGGCGCAGCACGGACTGGCGGGACTGGTGGGCATGCTGGCGGCCGAACTGGCCGGCGGCCCGGTCCGGGTGTCCGGCCTTCAGCCCGGTCCGATGAGCACCGGCCTGCGCTCGCGCGCCTATGCCGACGACAGCGACGGACAGGCCTGCGATCCGGCCCGCTACGGGGCCGCGTGTGTCACATTGCTGTCATCCGCGGGCGCCGGACACCGGGGCCGCGTCTGGACCGTCCGGGCATGACCATCCTTTCGGCCGCCTTGCTGCTGTTCCTGATCCTGGACCCGCTGGGCAACATCCCGGTGTTCCTGAGCGTGCTCAAGCCGCTGCCGCCGAAACGCCAGCGGGTGGTGCTGATCCGGGAACTGGTGATCGCCCTGGCGGTGCTGATGATGTTCCTGTGGGGCGGCAAATACGCCCTCGAATTGATGCACCTGCGGCAGGAATCGGTGGCGATTGCCGGCGGCATCGTCCTGTTCCTGATCGGCATCCGGATGATTTTCCCCCGCCCGGAGGGCCTGATGGGGGAAATCCCCGGGGGCGAGCCCTTCATCGTGCCGTTGGCCATCCCGCTGGTGGCCGGACCGTCGGGCATGGCGGCGGTGATGCTGATGGGCAGTAACGAACCGGCCCGGCTGGCGGACTGGAGCCTGGCGCTGGTCCTGGCCTGGGGGGCCACCGCGGCTATCCTGTTCTCCGCCACGCTGCTCTACAAATGGCTGGGCCGGAGCGTCCTGACCGCGGTCGAACGCCTGATGGGCATGCTGCTGGTCGCCATTTCCGTGCAGATGTTCCTGGATGGTATCGGGACCTATCTGAAACTGCCGCCGAGCATCTGAGCCGGCCTGCGAAAAAAGTGCTGCACCGCGGAAAATTTGTCACGCGGCGGTCACAAAATGGTCCTATCGTGTTAACCTGTTATTAACCAACGCGGCCCGCCCGCGTAGGCCAAGGGAACCCCGAAAGACACCCCAACGACCCGCCCGAGGCGGGTTGCCTGCGCGTCCGTACCAGCCAGCCAGTTTCGCAACGCCAATTCCCGTACCGAGGCTCACACCCATGAACCAATCCCGTTGTCTCCGGATGTCCAAGCTCACCCTTGGCCTTGTCGCCGCGCTCGCGGCCGCGCCGGTCTTCGCCCAGAGCACCTCCGCCGGTGTCGGTGGCGTGGTGACCGGCGCTGACGGCCAGCCCGTCACCGGCGCCGAAGTGGTCATCACCCATGTCGAATCCGGCACCGTCAGCCGCGCGACCACCGACGCCAGCGGCCGTTACTCCGCCCGCGGTCTGCGCGTGGGTGGCCCGTACCAGATCACCGTGACCAAAGCGGGTTCGGGCACGAAGACCGAAGACAACGTCTACCTGAACCTCAACCAGGTCAACACGGTCAACGCCGCGCTGACCGGTGACGCCACCACCACCCTCGAGACCGTCACCGCGGTCGGCGTGGCCGGCGGTTCGGAAATCTTCAGCGCCACCAAGATGGGCACCGGTACCTCGGTCAACCGCGAGGGTATCGAGAACGCTCCGTCGGTCGGCCGCAACATCCAGGACATCATGCGCATGGATCCGCGCGTGTCCCAGATCAGCAAGTCCGACGGCGCCATTTCGGCCGGCGGCCAGAACACCCGCTACAACGCCATCCGCATCGACGGCGTGAGCACCAACGATCCGTTCGGTCTGGAATCGAACAACCTGCCGACCGAGCGTCAGCCGGTGTCGATCGACGCGATCGAAGAAGTGAAGATCGACCTGGCCAACTACGACGTCACCACCTCCGGCGGTACCGGCGCGGTGGTCAACGCCGTCACCAAGTCCGGCACCAACGAGTTCCACGGCAGCGTCTACGGCGTCTACCGTGATCACGACATGGTCGGCAAGGATCGCAACGATCAGAAGTTCAAGGGCTTCGACAAGGAAGAAACCTACGGCTTCACCCTCGGTGGCCCGCTGCTGAAGGACAAGCTGTTCTTCTTCGCCAACTACGAGAAGTTCAAGCGTGGCGCGCCGGGTCCGGATCTGGCCAATACCCCGTTCGGTCGCGGCCAGATCACCGCCCAGAACATCGCCGACGTGCAGGCCGCGGCCCGCGTTTGGGGCTTTGACGCAGGGTCGCTGAACGGCGTCGAGTCGCTGGATACCGACATCGAAGAGTACGCGCTCAAGCTGGACTGGAACATCAACGAGAACCATCGCGCCAGCCTGCGCTACAGCAAGCTGGAGCAGAATGTCGCCAAGCTGCCGCCGAGCAACTGGAACAATGCGGTCTCGCTGAGCTCGCACTGGTACAACCAGGCCAAGACCTTCGAAAGCTACGTCGGCCAGTTGTTCAGCGACTGGAGCGAGAACTTCTCGACCGAGCTGAAGCTGTCCTACCGCGACTACGTGTCCGAGCGCCAGCCGACGTCCAACCTGCCGCACATCCGCATCAACTTCGGCAACCAGCAGTTGCTGCTGGGCACCGAGCAGAACACCCACGTCAACCTGATCGACACCACCGAGAAGGAACTGTTCTTCGCGGCCAACTGGTACCTGGGTGATCACACCCTGAAGTTCGGTGGCCAGTACTCCGAGAACGAGATCTTCAACTTCTACGGTCGCAACCTCAACGGCTATTACGAGTTCGCCAACCTGGCGGCCTTCCAGGCCGGCACCCCGATCGACTACCAGGTCCGCGCACCGCGTGCGGGTGGCAGCCGTGACGACATCCCGGCGTCCTACACCATCAAGAACACCGCGCTGTTCGTGCAGGACACCTGGGCGGTCAACTACAACCTGAGCCTGATGTTCGGCATCCGCGCCGACAAGCCGTCGTTCGGCGGCAGCCCGATCTACAACGCGTGCATGTCGTCCGCGCCGATTCCGGCCGGCAACGGCCCGACCGGCTGCGCCTTCGGCGGTACCGGCTTCAACAACACCCAGTTGCTGAAGGGCACGCTGTGGCAGCCGCGCTTCGGCTTCAACTACACCTTCGACAGCGAGCGTCCGACCCAGCTGCGCGGCGGCGTGGGCCTGTTCATGGGTGCGATGCCGAACGTGTGGCTGGCCGGCGCCTACCAGAACACCGGCCTGAACTACGTCGAGTACGACCCGAACATCCCGACCGGCCAGACCAACCTGGGCCCGATCTTCACGCCGGACCCGAACAACCAGCCGACCAACTTCGTCGGTGGCGCGCGCCAGAACGTGGACATCATGCATCCCGATCTGAAGCAGCCGTCGTCGTGGAAGGCCAACCTGGCGTTCGATCACGAGCTGCCGTGGTACGGCATCGTGGCGTCGGCCGAGTTCCTGGTGACCAAGGTCAAGGACGCGATCTACTTCGAGCGCCTGGACCTGGGCGCGCCGAATGCGCGTACCGGCCCGGATGGCCGTCCGATGTACTGGAACAACAACGGCCTGGACCCGTCGCGCTGGCTGACCTCGCTGACCAACCCGACCGGTGGCACCCAGCGCTTCAACCGCCCGGGCTACTACGGTGACGTCATGCTCGCCAAGAGCACCGACAAGGGCCGCAGCGAGCAGCTGACCGTCAGCCTGTCCAAGCCGATGGCCGACAACTGGTCCTGGATGCTGGCCTACACCTACACCGCGGCGAAGGAAGTCAGCCCGCTGACCAGTTCGCAGAACACGTCCAACTGGAACAACAATCCGATGTTCCGGGCCAACGACGACGCGCTGGTGAACTCGCGCTATGCCATCAAGGACCGCATCAGCGGCGCGCTGACCTTCGAGAAGGCGTTCTTCGGTGACTACAAGACCACCGCGTCGCTGTTCTACGAAGGCCGTTCCGGTCGTCCCTTCAGCTACGTCTTCTGGAATGACGCCAACGGCGACAGCCGCAGCTTCAACGACCTGATGTACATCCCGACCGGCCCGGGCGACGTGATCTTCACCCCGATCACCACCGGTGGCGTGACGACTTCGGCCGCCAAGCAGGAAGCCGATTTCTTCGCCTGGTTGAACCAGCATCCGGAACTGCTGAAGTACGCCGGTGGCTATGCGCCCGCCAATGCGTTCCGTGCGAAGTGGCTGAACAGCTTCGATCTGCGCGTTTCGCAGGAGTTCCCGGGCTTCATGAAGGGTCACAAGAGCTCGCTGACCCTGGACGTGATGAACATCGGCAACCTGCTGAACAAGAAGTGGGGCGTGATCGAGGACGCCGGCTTCAACGCCAACCTCGGCGTGGCCAACTTCGCCGGCATCTGCGGCGCGGCCGCCACCGCCCAGTGCCCGGCCGGCTCGGAAGGCAAGTACGTGTACCACTTCACCGGTGCGCAGAACTTCCAGGTGCAGGACGTCAACGGCGACGGCGTGAACACGGGCGTGTCGCGCTGGTCGGCCCAGGTGACCTTCCGCTACGAGTTCTAAGCATCCGTACAGCGCTGTACATGAAAACGGCCGGGGCGACCCGGCCGTTTTTTTATGGGAATGCCTTGTGCGCTGGAACGCGCTAAAGTCATCGGGTCATGGCACGAAAGAACGACAGGAAACAAGCATATGAGTGAAGCGCCAACGAGGGCGTTGCCGGTACAGAACGCGCAGATCCACCCCCGCGGGGCGCTGGATGTGCTGTCCCGGGCCGAAGTGGCCCGCCTGCGCGACGCTTCGGCGGGAGGCATGCACGACCTGCTGCGGCGGTGCGCGCTGGCGGTCCTGACCAGCGGCAGCGCCTCGGACGATCCCCGCGCCGCCCGCGACCTGTACCCGGATTTCGACATCCAGGTGCTGCAGCAGGATCGTGGCGTCCGCATCGACCTGGTCAACGCGCCGGCGATGGCCTTCGTCGACGGCGAAATCATCCGCGGCGTGGCCGAACTCCTGTTCGCGGTCGTCCGCGACCTGGCCTATACCGCCATCGAGCTGGGGCCGGACTGCAAAGATGACCTGGACACTTCCTCCGGCGTGACCAACGCGGTGTTCGGCCTGCTCCGCAACGCGCGCATCCTGCGCCCGGCCGATCCCAACCTGGTGGTCTGCTGGGGCGGCCATTCCATCTCGCGTGACGAATACCTGTACACCAAGCAGGTCGGCTATGAACTGGGCCTGCGGGGCCTGGACATCTGCACCGGTTGCGGACCGGGTGCGATGAAGGGCCCGATGAAGGGCGCCACCATCGCCCATGCCAAGCAGCGACGCCGCACCACGCGCTACATAGGCATCACCGAGCCGGGCATCATCGCCGCCGAATCGCCGAATCCGATCGTCAACCACCTGGTGATCATGCCGGACATCGAGAAGCGCCTGGAGGCCTTCGTCCGCATCGGCCACGGCATCATCGTGTTCCCCGGCGGCGTCGGCACCGCCGAGGAAATCCTGTACCTGCTGGGCATCCTGCTGCGGGAAGAGAACGCCGATCTGCCGTTCCCGCTGATCCTGACCGGCCCCACCATCGCCGCGCCGTACTTCGAGCAGATTGATCAGTTCATCCGCCTGACCCTGGGCGACGAAGCGACCAAGCGCTACGAGATCATCATCGGGGATCCGGTGGCGGTGGCGAAAAGGATGGGCGCGGGAATCCGCAAGGTGCGCGAGTACCGCATCCAGCAGAAGGACTCGTTCTTCTTCAACTGGTCGGTCGACATCCCGGCCGATTTCCAGCAGCCGTTCGTGCCCAGCCACGAGGCGATGGCCGCGCTGGATCTGCACCATGGCCGTCCGGCGCACGCGCTGGCGGCGGATCTGCGTCGCGCGTTCTCGGGCATCGTGGCCGGCAACGTGAAGGAAGACGGCATGCGCCGGATCGAGGAGTTCGGCCCGTTCGAGATCCACGGCGACGCCGACATGATGCAGGCGCTGGATGGCCTGCTGCGTGCTTTCGTCGAACAGCGCCGGATGAAGATCGCCGGCGAGTACAAGCCCTGCTACCGGGTACTGACCTGATCGGTCTCCGCCGGGACAACGGATGATTCCGTTTTCCCGGCTTCATGGGGCAGCCGGATGACGGCCAGGTAATGGCCGTCTTCCTGCCGGGTTTCCAGCTGTCCCAGGCCCTGGGTCAAGGCGTGGATGCGCGCGCGCACCGAACTTTGCCCCACCTGGTGCCCGCGGCCCGAGGCCGGCCGCTCCGGAATCGGGTTGCGGATGGTGATCGCGATCCCCTGCGCCGACGCCCGCACCTCGATACCGACCACGCCGCCCGAAGGGCTGGGCTCGATGCCGTGGCGGATCGCGTTTTCGACCAGCGGCTGGATGGACAGGGTAGGGACCCGCACGTCCGGCACGCGTTCGGGCAGATCCCATCGCGCCTGCAGGCGCTCGCCGAAACGCAGGCCTTCGATTTCCAGATAGCGCCTGGTCAGTGCCAGCTCCTCGGTCAGTGAAATCTCGCGTGGCCCGGCCAGCGCGGCGCGGAACAGGTCCGCCAGATCCAGCAGCATCCGCTCCGTATCCTGGGGACGCTGGTGGACCAGGGCCGTGGCGGTATTGAGCGTGTTGAACAGGAAATGCGGCCGGATGCGCGCCTGCAGGGCTTCCAGCTCCGCCTGCTTGGCCTTGACCGCGAGCTGGCGGTTGCGGAGGTGGTTGAGGAACGCGGCAAGTCCCAGCATTCCGACGATCAGCGCGATACCGGTGAAGCGCATGAACATCGAGGTCCAGCCACTCTTCGCCATGGGCCAGAGATCGCGGAGGAACAACCAACCCGCCGCGCATACCAGCCCGCTGACGACCACCAGAGCGAACAGCGCGAAGTAGGCGATGTACGCCGGGCGCAGCCGTGTGAGGCCTTTGCGGAAAAGATAGAGCGCGCCCAGCGTGGTGAGCGATACCCATTGGATGACGAACGAGCTCAGACCGAAATAGACCCACCGCCCCTGGTCGGGACCGGTGCCCAGGGCGAGTACGGCTGCCAGGCCCTCGCCGGCCAGCACGACCCAGACGATGACCGGGGCCTGCCAGAGGTGCTCGAGGGGAGTCGGCGGTGATGGGCTCATCGGGCATTGGATAGCGGGGCCAGCGGCATCATGCACGAGCCTTCGGGCCGAAGACAGCGGAATCATCCGTTCGGCCGTGCCATCCGCACCGTCCATCGGCTCCCGACTGGCCCCTCCGGCCAAGGGGGACTAGCTTCTTCCTCCGTAGTTCGGGGGAACTTGCTATGGAAGATGGAATGCCGGGTCGCAGGCTGCATGCCGCCTTGACGGTGCGCGTGGCCGGCGGTTTCTCGTTGATCGAGCTGCTGGTCACCATGGCCGTATTGGCCATCATCGCCACCATGGCAATGCCGAGCCTGATGGGTCTGGTCAACAGCAACCGTCTCACCGCCCAGTCCAATGAGCTGGTGGCGTCCCTGCAGACCGCGCGGATGGAAGCCATCCGGCGCAACGCCAGCGTCAATTTCTGCCGGTCCGAAAATGGCACGGCCTGTTCGGATTTGACGACCGGAAGCTGGAGTGGATGGTTGGTGGTACTTGCCAGCGATGGGGAAGTACTGCGGGCCGGCACCACCAAGCCGCCACTCCAGATCAGCAGTGCGGACTCGACCCTCAGCTTCCGACCCGATGGCTTGGCGAGGGATTCGTCGGGCCAACTGGTGGCCACCAGCTTCGTTGTCTGCATCGCCAAGAATGAGCCCGCCGAGAATCGGCGGGCGGTCGCCGTGGCGAGCGGTAGTCGCATTTCCACCCGTGCCGTAGCGGGCGGAGGAACCTGTCCATGAATTCACTTGCCACATCTTCAATCCGTGCGTGCCGGAGAGGCTGCGCAGGCTCCGGAGAGTATCGCCAGCGTGGCGTAGGCCTCATCGAGGTGTTGGTGGCCGTCCTCATCATGGGCGTCGGTCTTCTGGGGATCGCCGCGATGCAGGGAACCGCTTTGCGCAACAGCCAGAGCTCGCTCGAACGCAGCCAGGCGGTCATCTACACCTACATGATCCTGGATCTGATGCGGGCCAACCGGGATGCCGCATTGGCCGGTGGCTACAATCTGGCCCAGACATGCGTGGTGCCCGCCGCCGGCACCCTGGTCGACAATGATCGGCGCATCTGGATGCAGGCGGTCCAGACGGGGCTGGGCAGCGACGCTTGCGGAACCATCAACTGTCCCGCGAATTCCGCCTGCACGATCACCGTGCAATGGAACGACAGCCGCGCGGCAGGCGCCGCAGGACAAGGCAGCGCCACCGAGTCCGTAAGCACGGTGACGCGCCTATGAACGTGAGGACGCACATGGGTTCCCGTAATGCGGTGGCGGGTTTCAGCCTCATTGAGCTGATGATTTCACTGGTGCTTGGATTGCTGGTTATCGCCGCGGCGGCCGGCATCTATCTCTCGAACCGCGAGACATACCGGGCTACCGACAATCTGGGTGTGGTCCAGGAAAACATCCGCACCGCCTTCGAACTGATGGCCAGGGACATTCGTGAAGCGGCGGGTAATCCCTGCGTCAACAATCTGCCGATTTCGAACGTCGTCAACAACGCCGCCTCCCGCTGGTACACCAACCTCAACGCCTGGAATACGGCCATCGAGGGATTCGGGCCGACCACGGCGTTTCCCGGTACGACATTCGGCACCGCGGCCGGCACGCGCCTGTCGGGAACGGAGGCCATTCAACTGTTCTCCGGAGATGACACGGTGGCCACGGTCAGCGGGCACGACGCCGCCAGCGGGCAGTTCACCCTCAATACCACCAGCAGCGGCTTTGCCACCGGCGACCTGATGATGGTTTGCAACTCCCGCCAGGCGGCGGTGTTCCAGGCCAGCGCGGCCAGTGGTTCATCGGTGACGCTGGGGACCAGCGGAAGTCCGGGGAATTGCAGTGTCAATCTTGGCCTCATCGGTGAAGGACAGGCCTGCTCCGCGCGGGATCCGTTTCCGTTCTCCGCACCGAATTCGGTGATGGTCAAGCTCAATGCGGCGCGCTGGTACATCGCCAACAATGCCAATGGCCGTCCCTCGCTCTACCAGTCGCGCCTGGTGGGAGGAAACGCCGCGCCCCAGGAAGTTGCCGAGGGTGTCAGCAACCTGTCGGTCAGATATCTGGTGCGCGGCGACACCCAGTATCGCAGCGCTTCGGACGTAGCCGGACGATGGGCGGACGTGATCTCCGCCCACATCGATCTGACCGTCGTGAGCCCCGACCGGGTTGGTACGAACAACGCCGCGCTGCAACGCCATCTGGTGCATGTCGTCAGCTTACGGAACCGCAACCGATGAAAAGCACGAATCTTCCAACGCGTCTGGGACGACAGGACGGCGCTTCATTGCTGATCGTTCTGATCCTGCTGCTGATCATGACCCTGCTGGGACTGGCTGCGTTGCGCGGCACCTTGCTGGAGGAGCGCATGAGCGCCAATCTGCGCGACCGCAGCCTGGGGTTTCAGGCGGCCGAAGCCGCCTTGCGTGAAGGCGAGGCACTGGCCGCACTGGCCACGACCCGGGCAGCGGTTCCGGCAAGCGGATGTTCGAATGGCATTTGCGCGACTCCGAATGCCTCGCAGCCGGACAGATGGCTGAGCAGCTCGTTCAACGGATGGCGGAATGGCACCACTTCGGTGGGGCAGGCGGTTGCGCCCAGCTTCTTCATCGAATACATGGGCGATGCGCCAACCTGGCCGGGCTGTGATCGCATCGACGAGAGCAACCGCTCGCCGCTCTGCATGCGCCCCCGTTATCGCGTTACCGCGCGCAGCGAGGCGGCGGATCGCGCCTCGGTGCTGCTTCAGACCAACCTGATCGCCCAGTAAGTGGAGCGGCCTGTCATGAAACATACCCAACGCAATATCGGCCGCCCATCCCTGCTCCAGCGGCTGGGACCCGGTGCACTTACCTTTCTGGCGACCCTGGCCGCATTGCCGGTGAATGCCGGCATCACGCTGCCGACGGATCCCTTGACGACCGCGAGCCGGGTACCCCCCAACATCCTGTTCATCCTGGACGACTCGGGTTCGATGGAATGGCGGTACATGTACAACCCGGATATCTCGAGAATTTCGGGAGGAGGCATCAGCAGTTCCGCCACCGGTGACAACACGAGCAACGACAATGACTACGAGTCGGACAGCACTAGTCTGAACGCGGTCTATGATCAGAACTACGTCACCAATACGTTGTACTACAACCCGTCCATCTCCTATCAGCCGTGGGTGGATTCGGCCGGCAATCCCCTTTCGGGTGGTACCACGTACGATGCGGCCTACAGCAGCGCCATCTATGTAACCAATACGGCGGCGGCCACCACCAGCTCGACGACCAATCTTGCCGGCAGCACGCGGACCTTCTACGTACCCAAGGCTGGCGCGACGAACCTGGCGGATGCGACCCAGTACTATCGTTACCAGATTCTGACAAACGGACGCATCGTCAGGAGCGAACGCCTGGAAGCGGAGACGACCACCACGCGGACGACGGGAACGCTGGCCGCCAACGCTGGCGCTTCCAGTGGCAACTACGCGCCCGGCAACAACAGTTCCTACCAATTGGCCGTGCCGGCGGGGGCGAGCAACCTGACGTTCTCCACGTCCGGGGGGAGCTCGTGCAGCGGCTCCAATCGTTGCGCGGATCTGTATGTGCGGCGGGGCAGCAACCCGAGCACGTCCAATACAAATGGAGGCTGCAGCTCAACAAACCGTGGCAATACGGAAAGCTGCACGGTCGCATCGCCACAGCAAGATACGTACTACGTTCGCGTGTACGCCCAGAACACTTTTTCCAACCTGACAGTGTCGTATGGCTACGACACCACGACCCTGAGCAATACGGGTGAAAGCAGCGTGGGATGCGACACGTCCACCTCCGGTTGGGGATGGCGCAACTGCACCTATGCGACGCCGACCGGACGTGGCGAAGAAGCGGAGCGCAACAACTTCGCGACCTGGTATTCCTATCACCGCACGCGCACCAAGGCCGCCAAGGCTGGCGCCGGCATGGCGTTCTCGGAACTGGGCAACGACGTGCGCGTGGGCTTCCGCACGATATGGGGACGTAACGGTTCGAATACCACCAACAACTCGCCCACGCAGGCTGTCCCGATTCCGGTGAACTACAATCAGGGTCTGTTCGCCGATCCCAACGGGGCGGCCGGGAACAACAACAATCGTGCGCGCTGGTACAATCGTCTTTACGGTGCGACCGCCAGCAGCGGTACTCCCTTGCGGAGTGCGTTGAACAACGCCGGCATCTACTTCTCGCAGGAGGATTCGGCAGGTCCCTATGGGCCGGAAACTGGAGCAGGGCAGCTTCAATGCCGCCAGAACTTCACCATCCTCACGACCGACGGCTACTGGAACAACGACGCCACCTTCAGTTCCGGCGGCGATCAGGACAGTACCAACGGTGAAGCCATCGCGCGCCCCGACAGATCCACTTACACCTATACAGCCGCACGCCCGTATCAGGATGGGGTGTCCAATACGCTGGCCGACGTCGCCATGCGATATTGGAAGAACGATCTTCGTACCGACATGAGCAACATCGTGCCCACCACGTCGGCGAACCCGGCGTTCTGGCAGCACATGGTGACGTTCGGTATTTCCATTGGCCTCAAGGGCACCTTGAATCCACAGACGGATCTGGCGAGATTGACCGCCGGTTCCGCATCCTGGCCGACGCCCACGGCCAATTCGCTGAGCACGATCGACGATCTGTGGCATGCCTCGGTCAATGGCCACGGCCGTTTCCTGACCGCAGCCAATCCGACCGAGTTCACCGCCGGGTTGCGTGCCGCACTGGCGACCGTCACCGAGCGCACGGGTTCATTCTCCAACGTGGCCGCCAACTCGGCGGCGCTGGATTCGGGAACGCTGCTGTTCCAGGCGAACTATGTTTCCGGCGTCTGGACCGGCGAGTTGCTTGCCTATGCGCGTTCAGGCACTGGCGACAACTTCCTGGCCACGCCCACCTGGCGCGCCTCCACCGGTATTCCAACCAGCGAACGCAAAGTATTCACGTCGGATGGCAGCACGGGCCTGGTGTTCCCGGACGACGCCACGGCCGCTCAGCTTGCTGCGCTCGAACGGACCGGGGGCGCCAGCAACTACCCGGTCACCGGAGCGAACAATGCGGCCTACCTGGCTGGTGACCGCAGCCGCGAGCTGAGCCAGACCAACGGCACGCTGCGCAATCGAAATCATCTGCTGGGCGATATCGTCAGTTCCTCTCCGGCTTATGTGCAGGAAACCAACACGCTGTACGTGGGCGCAAACGACGGCATGCTGCATGCCATCAACGCGGCGGACGGCAGGGAACTGTTCGCATTCATTCCCAACGGAATCAACTGGAGCAACCTGGCGACGTTGAGTCGACCGGATTACACCCATCGCTATTTCGTCGACGGACCCATCGTGGTTTCGAACCGCAAGCAGACGCCGGACCAGAGCATCCTTGCGGGCACCCTGGGCAAGGGTGGCAAGGGCATCTTCGCGCTGGATGTGACTTCGCCTGCCGAGTTCGGGACCGCCAACTTCAAGTGGGAAGTCAACGCCGACAATGACGTCTCCACGACAACAGACAACAATCTTGGCCTGGTCCAGGGCAAGCCGATCATTGCTAAGCTCAATAACGGCGAAACAGCCTTGGTCGTGGCGAATGGGCTGAACAGCACCAACGGCCGGGCGGTATTGCTGATCTACAACCTGGATACCGGCGCGCTGATCCGCCAGATCGATACCGGCGTGGGCTCCAGCGTCACGGATGATCCCAATTCGAATGGATTGTCCGCTCCCGTGGGCTGGGATCGCGATGGTAATGGAACCATCGACTACATCTATTCCGGTGACCGCCTGGGCAATCTGTGGAAGTTCGACCTGAGCACCGCTACGACATCGACATGGGGTGTCGCCAACAGTGGCAATCCGCTGTTCACTGCGGTGGGGCCGGATGGCACGACGCGACAGCCGATCACGGGCACGCCGACTGTCGCGCTGCACCCGACGAAGTACACCACCTGGGTGTTCTTCGGGACGGGCAGTTTCATGACGACCGGTGATGTCACCAGCCGGGCGGTACAGAGTCTGTACGGCATCATGGATACCAACACGGCGGTCACCAAGTCGCAGCTGACCCAGCGCAACCTGGTGGTTGCCGGCACCAGTGGCGGACGGCCGGTCCGCGCGTTCCAGGCCAATAGTGCTCTGCCGACCACCTCAAAGGGGTGGTACGTCGACTTGCTGGAGCCGCCAAGTCCGGGATCTGCCGTCGGCGAACGGGTGGTTACCAGTGCGCAGATGGCGGGCTCGGCGTTGATCGTCAGCAGCATCATTCCGACCGCGGATGCCTGCCAGTCGGATGGACGAGGCTATCTGAATGCCTTGGATGCGTTCACGGGAACCAGTACCGGCAAGCCGTTCTTCGATGTGGATCGCAACGGCAGCTTCACGAACGACACCTTGGATTCCACGGTGACCGGAACGCCCGAAAACCCGAATCCGCCACCAGAGCAGTTGCCCATCGGCTCGGTGGATCTGGGCGTCGGCATGCTCACCTTGTCGACATTGTTTACCGGCAGTTCCAAGGGCGAGGCCTGCGCGGGTGGTTCAGCGGGCAATGCCAACTGTGTTCCCACCGACGATCTACGCAATGTCGGACGGGTATCCTGGCGCGAAGTGATAAGGAATTGAACGAGATGAGAGCCTTGCAGAACAAGCGTTCCATTCATGGCTTCAGCCTGCTCGAACTGCTGGCCGTTGTCGCCATCATCGGAATCCTCGCATCGATTGCCTATCCGATGTACCAGGAGCAGGTCGTCAAGTCGCGGCGGGCGGCCGGTGCGGCTTGCCTGCAGGAGCGTGCGCAGTTCATGGAGCGCTACTACACCACCAACATGACCTACGTGGGGGCACCGAACCCACCTGCCTGCAGTGCGGAGGTGAGTCCCTACTACCAGGTGCAGTTCAACGGAACGCCGGCTGCCAAAGCGTTTACCCTGGAGGCTGTCCCGCAAGGCGTCCAGGCGACCAAGGACACCAAGTGCGGCACGCTGAGCTTGTCTGCGCAGGGAGTCAGGGGAGAGAGCGGAACCGCATCCAGCGCAGCCGAGTGCTGGTGAAGAGCATTCAAGACAAATCCGGATGTAAAAACAAAAGCCCGCTTTTTCAGCGGGCTTTTGCGGTATCGGAATATGGCGCCCGAAGTTGGACTCGAACCAACGCCCCCCTGATTAACAGTCTCCCTAGGCAATCAGTGTGGACGCGCTGAATCCAAGTGATAGCGCACTGGTGCTGGCGTCCAATATGCGACCTACCGATTATGCCCGGAAACGTCGAAGGCAAATTAGCAAAATTGCTAATATTGGACATTAGCGGCTGGGTTTCTGGCGCTGCACTTTGCGCCGATAGTGTCGCCGCGTGACCTTCGAATCGGAGTGGCCAAGCAACGCCTGCGCTTCTTCGTCGGTGGCCTTGTCGCTGCCGGCCTTGGCTCGCAGGCCATGGAGCCTGACATCTGCCACACCGGGATCTTCCTTGGCGGCTTTGTCGCGAGCGGCACGCCACAGGGCGCGCAATCCGCCTGGCGTGTATGGCCCGACGCCCCGGTGCGAGTGCTTTCCCTTCGGCCTGCTCTCGAACAGCCACTCACGGCCGATTTGACGCCACAGCCGCTTCGCATCGTCAACGACCCGGCGGAGCTCATCGGACCACTCCAGGCCCTGCCACTTTCTGCTCTTGGTATTCCAATAGGTGAAGCCCTCGTCGTCGAGGTCCGACATCTTCAAGCGTAGGACATCACCTTGCCGCATGCCGGTCAGCCCGATGAATCTGGCGATGCACCCAAGCTTCGGGCTCGCTGCATTGATCAGAGTCTCGAGCTCGTCATCAGTGACGTACCGGTCGCGTGGCTTCTCTTCGTTCCGAAGTTGAAGTCGCTTCGTGGGGTCAGGGCCACGGTAGTCATGCATAACTCGGGCATGCGTGTAGGTGAGCGATATGAATGCCTTGTCGCGGTTGGCCTGCACGGTTCCCTGCGAGATCACGTAGCGTGTCACCTGATGGGCATCGAGGTCTTCAAGTTCCATGTGCCCGAACACCGGTCCGGTCCGGGCCGCGCTATGCTGATAGTTGTCGATGGTAGCCTTGGAGAGGGGGCGCTTGTGCTTCCTGGTCTTGCCGTGCTCGATAGCGCTCCACATGGCATCCTTGATCGTCCGCACCCGCTTCTGGGTGCCGACGAACGCGGCATACTTCGTGAGGGCAGCACCGTAGTCCCGGCCGAGCGGATGCCACTTCCCATCCTTGACGAAGTAATAAGCACCGCGCCGCTGGAACATGGACTGCGCGAGGTGCTTGTTGTGCTTACGCGGCCTTCCCACCGATGTTCTCCCAGTTGGGTTGGGTCTTCTTTCGTGGCGAACCGGCACGTTCGGCACTGAACACCAATGCACGTTCTACGAGCGGACGGCCCACGGCGTTCGGGCGGAAGGGAATGCCCATCGACGCCAGTGCACGGCACTGCGCCGACCATTTCTGACGTTCGGTCAGTTGCTGCACTTCGTCGGGGGTGAGCCAGGATTCGGAGCTCATAGGCCAACTGTCTCCCGTTGCGGTAGCAGCCTCGGAAGGGCACGATTGCCACCCAGGTAGTGCGCAGGGAGGAGGCGAGTATGGGACCAGGAAGCTGGGCAGATTGGGTCAACGCGGGCGCTGCTTTGCTCGTTGGTGTGGCTCTGATGTGGTTGACGTCTAAGACCAACAAGTTGGCAGAGGCTGCAAACCGCACTAGTCAGGCAATGGCTGAATTGGAGCGGAAGCGCGAGGCGGATGACTCCGCCATGCGGGTCG
This sequence comes from Pseudoxanthomonas sp., assembly GCF_051953815.1. Classification (GTDB taxonomy): domain Bacteria; phylum Pseudomonadota; class Gammaproteobacteria; order Xanthomonadales; family Xanthomonadaceae; genus Pseudoxanthomonas_A. The sequence goes on from NZ_JBQCIJ010000014.1 coordinate 73,053, forward strand.
ATGAGCGGCGCCAGATTCTCATCGCCATTCATGACCCCATTGGTATCGCGAGGGCCACCATGTCGGTCCCAATGCTGGCTTTGGGCAACAGCGGACAGTACTTTCAGAACTTCGTCCGGGACGCGACAGCTCGAAAGGCTGTCCGAGAAGCGCTGGAGCTGGCCCGCTTTGTTATTCCGGAATCCGTGCGGAGTCGCTTGCACTATCTGGAGCCGTCGCTTGCCGGAAGAATCAGCAGAATTGAGTCTGGGCCTGCCTATCTACTGACCTTCTTGGCCTTCATTCCGGAAGGGCCAGACGAATTGGCAGAGGATGGGACGCGCGCCTTCTTGCGAATGTTGCGTCATCACGTTGATGAAATGGGGATCGTTCGAAAAGCTTCTGAGCAGGCCTGCATCGACGCGGGCCTGCCCGTAGAGCGAACCTCCCTGGAGTAGAGGGCGAATCTGTATCTTGAACGATGGCGGTGCGGTCCAGCCGTAGGTAGGGTATTGCGGACGGGATAGGTTCGCGGGAAGCTCCGCATCTTCGGCCATGGAGGTGGTGCGATGGAGTGCGACTGGATCGGCTTTTGCAGCCTTAAGCAGGAGGCCCAAGCAGCGCGGGCTCAAGCAGTCCTGTCGGTGTTTGCGATTGGAGTGGCCATCTACCTTCCGCACCGCGACCGTAAGGCCGAACTGCGCCGACGCCTTGACGTTTACTGCACCCTTCTGGGAGCTCTGTCCACTCAGGCCGCGATGGACGCCGAGCACCTTCAGCGCGTCGTGGGAACCGGTGGTGATGCCACTAGGGAGACGGAAGGGTGGCGCAAGATTGTCGAAGCGGTGGTTGCGTGCCCGCTGCACGAAGTTCCGGACCACCGCCTGGTCCTGTTGCTCTCCGACGCCGCAGTGATCGCTCAGATGGCGGGAGAGGCGTGGAACATCGGTCGGAACGGGAGCTAGGTTCGTCACCAGCGCGAGGCCGCACTGTGGGATCTCAAAATTTTCGCAATTGAACTCAGGCGCATCTTCGAGGATGCGATCGCTATTCGGAACGAACTCGGGAGCGCCAGTTGGATAGGTGAAATCCGATATCGAACGTTTCGCCTGAGGCGTTGGCTGGAAGCCAAGCGAAGAGGAAGGGTGGACGACCAACCCGGCGCCTGAGTACTGAGTTGGTCCTGTCAGGTTGTAGAGGCGGTCAGGCATTCGTGGCAGCCCATTGGTGGAGTGACTGAGATAGGCAACGGCCGTCGATTTCGTGTCCGAACGCATCCCAGCCCGGGCGCGCGCCGCGAGCGAAGAGTTCGGCGCGGCGGCCGGTGGGATAGAGGGATTCGATGCGGTCGTACACCTCCGCCGGCTTCGCCGAGTGCTTCAGGCGCTCGGCCATGACGACCTGGCGCTGTGCTCGGGATGCGACCGGCATCCGGCCGCGCACGGCGAGCAGGCAGGGCTCGGTGTTGGCCCGGGTGTGGTGCCCCATGCCAATGTGGTGCTTCCCGGCCTTAGTCGTCTTCACCCACACGAAAGCGCAGGTCCTGAACTTGAAGCCCCAGGAGTCGATGACCCGTAGGGCGTCCGGCATGGTCGGCTAGGTCGCCCAGAGGAACAGGGCAGCGTTCGGCGCGGCGATGTCGCCCACCGGCAAGGCGGCGATGCCGGCGACCCGCATCGTCGGGTACCTAGGCCACCGGTCGAAGGATATGCTCCAGGTGTTGGTGGAGCATCGCGGCGAACTGCCCCCGGCGGTGACTGGCTTCAAACCGCTAGAAATCCCCCCGATGGCCCAGCAGATCGAGGACATCGTGTGCGACATCGCCAGGTACAACGTCGAGCGAGCCTGCATCCTGCGGGGGGTCTACTGTGGGATGGGGCGGAAGGGGTTTGAGCGTCTTGAAGTGACTCAGGGGATGATCCGCAGGGTTCTCGAGTTGCCCAGCTACCGCCTATCGCGCCCTCGCTTCTTTGGAGAGGAAGAGCTTGGAAGGGCCGAAGTCCGAGGTGTCCTTGTGGGCCTATCGATGGCAGCTTGATCCGTGGCCTACCGGCGTGCACGATCATACAAAGAGCCAGCCAAGGATAGGATGTGAACTATTACCCACCCGCTCATCAAAAAGGCAGTTTTCATTGTGTTTACTGCCAAGTGTACGCGAAGCAGAATTGGGCCTACCTATACTACCAAAGGGGCGGCAACTCTCCCATTGAGTGGTGTCAGTGTTCGCACTGCTCAAGGATGTCATTCTGGCACGATGGCCACATGGTCGTTCCTTCGCACACCATCATGCCGGTGCACCATGTGGACTTGCCGCCGAATTGCCGGCCCGACTACAACGAGGCGCGCTCGATATTCGGAGTTTCACCAAAGGCAGCTGCGGCACTCCTCAGACTTTGTATCCAGAAGCTGATGGTCTCCCTTGGCCAGTCAGGGGAGAACATTAATGCCGACATCAAAGCTCTGGTGGCCGCGGGTCTGCCGGTCCAAGTGCAGCAAGCTCTGGATGCATGCCGAGTAATTGGGAACAACGCTGTCCATCCTGGTGAGATCATGATTGACGAAGATCCGTCCATCGTCGCCAGCATGTTCGAGATGATAAATTTTGTTGTTGACGACCGAATCACCAGGCCGCGCCAGGTCGCGGAGCTGTACGGGCGGCTCCCAGAAGGAGCGCGGGCGGCGGTCGAGAAGCGCGACAAAAAGGATGCTTGACAAAGTCAGACTCGCGATGGCAGTTTGACAGGCACGATGACATAGAAGCCTCCGGCGCGAACCGGGGGCTTTTTTGTTGCCCGCTCTACGCCGGTCGACTGCCGTGCGAAGGCCAACCAGGTTCGCGGTGACGCGAGGCCGGCCAGCCGCCAACAATGATCGATTACTCCTTTGGATGGCATCACCAAGCCGTGCGCCTTGGCGGGCGCGCGCTGGCGGCTATCCAGCGGCGGTGACCGGCACCCTATTCGACGGAGAGGCCATGGCTCGCATTACCTCAATGGAAGCAGGCGGCCCTAACGTCCTCGCGTTCCTCGACGTGATTGCTTGGTCGGAGCGGTCTGTTGCGCTTTGCAGCTTGCGCTATTCTATTGGCGGGGACGCAGGGAGCGATTAGCTATGTCGGAGTTTTGGGATTCATTGTCGGCCTATATCAAGGATAAGGCCGTAAGTCCGCTATCAGGTGCGCTTGTTGTATCTGCGCTCGCCTGGAACTACAAGCTCATATTTACGCTTTTTGGTGGGGGTGACTTCATGAAGAAGTTTGCCTATATCGATGTCTACTTGTATCCGACTTGGCAAGAAAAATTGGTAGCCGTGCTCGTGCCGGTGGCCGCGGCTTCCTTCTATTTGCTGTACTACCACCACATCGCCCTTTGGTTTTATCAGCGTGTTCTAAGGCAGCGAATTACGGTGGCAAACGCGCGAACACTGTCCGAACGCCACAGACTCATGACTGAAGAAGAAGCTGGGAGGCTCAAGGAGTCGCATGCCTTGGCCGTGGAAAAGCTTCGCCAAGCATTGAGCACAGCTCGGGACGAGATGAAGGCCTCGCAAGGCGAAGCCGAGAGTAGGATGAATGAATTCACAAAGCTGGAGCTGGTGCTGCGTATTGTGAAGGCATCTGGGCGCACATTGGTTTCGAATGACAGCGACGAGCAAGAGGTGGAAATTCGTTCCATCCTTCTGGTTGGTCGATGGCTTCTCCGGTACCGAAAGAGCGGTCAGAATTCGGCGATGATTTTTCACGAAGATGGCAGCATCCAAGCGGGGATGTCTGGACTAGGGAGAACGTGGAAAGTTGAAGGGAGCAGAGTCAAAGTGTTCGACCATGTTGGGCGAATGACCCTGATATTGACGCCGGATCCGGAAGCAAATGCATTCCGAGTGATAGAGGCTCCGGATATCGATGGCGTGCTCGGAGGTACTTTGGGGCCATACTGAGGAGTAACGCCTCCTCACGCTCAACGGCGTGCTCGCAGTACGCTACGGGCCGGTTGTCTAGGATTTCCCAATAGGCTGCTAGGGCACCTGGCAACGTGCAATGTTCGCTTTGCACTCGCCAATACGCTCATTGAATTGACGGATACGCTGCGGATCAGGGTGCGGTGTCGACTGTTCGTAGTCGGCCTTTGCCTTCTCCAAGCGCGTTATGAGCATTTCGTGACCGACCTCGCGTTTGTCGGGACGCACGGGTGGCGTGGGAGTTGGCGGTCTTTCGGGCCGGGGATGGGATTCAGCGGGTTTGTCCGGGCCTCCCCCAGGACTCACAGAATCGGGCTGCAGCTTGTCTGGTAGCGTTCCACAGCCAGGGATTGCCGCAAAGCAAACGGACAATGCAAGAAGTCTTAGGCCGCCCATGATCCTGTCCTTACGCCGGATAGTGATCCTGCCAACGCGGCTGTTTGCGTTGAGCGGCCACCGCCCATCGGCGGCCCTCGCCAGTGGGCTAGGCCGCCTTGTCGATGACTGTCGAAGAAGCACTACCCTGATTGGTAAGGCCGAGGCCTCGGCGCGATCCTGGGCGCGTGAAGCCTCCTGGGTGGGGGGCTTGACATCCAATAGAAAGCCGGCTCATCTTTATCTCGCTGGCTCACCTGGCCCCGGTCGTCGACCGGCGGCGACATGTGGTGGTCGGCGGACAATAGAGAACATGCCATGACCGCGAAGAACTCGGCTGCGAAGCCGTACGTGTTGCCATATCACTCCTGCCGGAATATCAGCTCGCCAGAAGACGAGCGCGCGGGCCGGAAGGTTTACTCGGGACAAGCTCCCGCATCCTCAGTCTTGGGCTTAGAAGACGACGAGAACGTCCGCGAGTACCTTGTGGATCTACCCGGCCGTGCACGTCAAAGCCCCACCCAAGTCCATCAGAGCATCCGCAAGACCTTGCACGACAATGTCGAGCAGTTTTGCATTTTGAATGGCGGGATGGTCATCGTTGCGCACGACGTGGAGATTGACGACAAGGCGAAGATCCTCAAGTTGATTCGGCCGAGCATCATCAATGGCTCGCAGACTCAGGGCGAATTGCGGCGCTACTTCCGCGATTACGTCGGAAATCCACCAGCTGATCCGAGTATCAAGTACGAACTTATCGTCACCAGTGATGACTCTCTAATCGCCGAGATTTCAATCTCGCGGAATTTCCAAAATGACGTTCGCGCCATTTCCATTATCGGCGCACGCGGCCAACTCGACGAACTCGAGGCGGCAATGCAGGCGGCTATTCCCGAAGTGAAGCTCCGGAAGTCGGAGTCCGACCTGCCTTCAAATGACTTCATTGACACGGAAAAGTTGGTGCAGGTCGCGTTCGCGTTGATGCCTGCGAACCTTTTGCAAGACCTCGGGCAGTCAGATTCCAAGGTCTTCACGTACAACCAAAAAGCTCGCTGCCTCAAGCTCTTCGAGGCACTGTACGAAAAGCGCAGCGGCGAAGGTGCTGAAGCATATCGGTGCTTCCTTCAGCTCGCCCCGCAAGCATGGACATTGTACGAGCAATGGAAAGTTCATCAGGGATTCCAAGGCACGCGTCTGCGCTCACTGGTGCGTGATGGTCGCGAAATCATTGAGGTGCCGGATGGTCTTGTCTTCCCAATTATCTCTGCACTTTCGGAGTTTGTCTTGAAGAAGAATGGGGAATGGAAGTATCTCGTTCCATCTAGTTTTTCTGACGAAGAACTGATTGAGACGGCGATCGAGGCATATCAGCAGATCGCGTTCTCCAAGCCCCACCAAATGGGGACAAATCGTGCGTGCTATTCGTCCTGCGCCCGTGTTACTGCACTACATGCACGCTTCGCGCGCGACGTTGCTTGAAGGTAGTTGGCCGGGCGCGTAATGCGCCCGGCTTTTAGGCGGCTTCGCGTTCAATGGCATGCTCGTAGTACGCCTTGGGCGGTCGTCGAGGACTTGCTGATAGACCGACGTAGGCAGGCCACGGGGCAGCCATTCGTCGATTTGCTCAGGCTTGATCCCGATGATCGTCCGGTCGTGGCCGGCGGCGAGGGAAGCGGCGGCGCTGAGCAGCGGCGGCCTTTCATAGCGCGGCACTTGAGAGGGCGCGCGGGCAGATTGCTGGGATGGCTGACGGGCTCCCCAGATTCAGGAAGAAAGCGGAATGGGCTGCTGCGCAGGCGGCGGACATGCGGGAGCGGGCGCGAGCGCTCCTCAGCCGATCGTCTGGTGGGTCTGTAGTCAAGGCGCGCCGCAAGTTCGACCAACTGGCCCACCTGCAACGCGAAGCGTTGAGGTTCGATGCCTTGGCGGCCCGATATCGACAGCGGAGGCATTAACGATCAGGAGGTTGCAACTAATTGATTAATATAAAAAATCATTGCAAAAAATTGCGCTTCCTGCCGGCGGAATGCCTCTTGTTCCTGTTCATCTCTTAATCCGGATGGATGATTTTTTGCGGTTGTCTGCGATTTTCTGCGAATTTTACTTGACGGAGTTCGCAGACACATGCAATATGATTTCGCCCCTTGCCTAAAAGGAGGCGGAGATCACCTATGAATGGTCAAGTCAATCCCGGCACATCTTCTTCAGACGCCGACAAGAAGGTTCGTGATCGAAGCTCCGTGGAATTCACCTACAACGGGCTAGACGATTGCGAAGAGCTGACGAACGCCATCCGCTCGGTGGGCGGAACAGGGTGCAGCCTTGATGCCCTCGCTGCGAAGATGGATCAGTCAGCTACCGGTGGTGGTTTTCGAATGAAGGTCTACAGCACACGGACCTTTGGACTCTGCGATGTGTCGAAAGGCCACATCGAGCTGACGGCTCTTGGGCTCCGGATTATCGACAGCAGCCATGTTAAGCAGGCGCGTGTCGAGGCATTTCTCAACGTACCCCTGTATCGCCAAATGTATGAACAACTCAAGGGGCAGCCTCTCCCGCCGATGGCGGCGATCGAACGCATGATGCTCAACGCCGGTGTTGCTCCGAAACAGAAGGAACGAGCCCGGCAAGTGTTCATCCGCTCCGCAAAGCACGCGGGGTTCTTTGATATCCACTCAGACCGTCTAGTGAAACCGCAGTCGCGATCTGAAGTAGGGAGCGGGGGGAAATCTGGCGAGAATGAACCTACGGCGGCTGAGCAATTGGGGGCCCCGCCACCCCCGCCGAGGATCATTTATGGCGGCGGTGGAAGCGGAGGTGGGGGAGAAGGTATTCCCGATGCAATCCTGGGACTTCTTCGATTGCTTCCTGCGGAAGGTACGGAAATGACCGTGCGACGCCGCGAACAGTTGATTGCTGCGTTTTCCTCTGCGATCGCGTTCCTGTACCCGGAGCCAGGCGAGGGCAGCACATGAGGAGATAGCGAGCCTCAGCCAGCCGCCCACCGAGAGCGACCGGGCTTTCCGCGAGCTGAGGCCAGAAACGAAACAGGGCGCGACCCTAGGAAGTCGCGCCCTGCGTGGAAAGCAAGTTGCTCACCTTATGACGTACTACAACTGACACGGTGGTGAGGGCTCGCCTCTGTCACCTGTACCAGGTCTTGGCAGACTGCCGGATTTTATCATTTTCCGGCCGGTGCAGGCAACCTATTGCCCTCAAATTCTCTAGGAGAATTTGGGATGAATTTCAAACCCAAGACCGTCTTCGTACGGGCCTATGAACGCTTCCGCTTCGGACGCACGGAGCGCGTCCGACAGCACTGGCGTTCCCACCCCGATCAGCTCTTGCTGTTCGCTTGAGCATCAGCAGGGCCGGCGATAGCCGGCCCTGTTCTTCGATCACCGGGCTCCGTATTGGACAGACGCCAGAATATTAGACAGAAAAAAGGCCGCGCAGTTGCGCACCCTCTTAAATATGGCGCCCGAAGTTGGACTCGAACCAACGACCCCCTGATTAACAGTCAAGTGCTCTAACCGGCTGAGCTATTCGGGCGGGGTCCGCTATTTTAATCAGGCAGGGCCGACGGGAGCAAGCCTCCCGTCTGGCGGGCTCAGGGCGGGCAGGATTCGCCGAAGGCGCCGCGGCGGCTGCGTATGCGGCCGGAATTGTTCACCACGACTTCCGACATCAGCCGTTCCCGCAGGCAGATGCGGACGCTCAGGTTGCTGCCCGAACTCAGGCCGGAAGGCAGGTAGCGCAACTGCGGCCGGCCCGAAGTGGAGCGCATCCGGAATCCCTCCGGCAACAGGATCGCCTCGTAGCGCAGTATGTCGTCCGGTTGGTTGGGCCGGCGATCGCCATCCGGGTCGAAGAACATCAGCCAGCCTTGCCCCCAGTCTCTGTCCGGACGACAGCCGTGCTCGGGACCGTCGGACGGGCAGATGGCGGTGATCCTGCGATGGGCGAGCGCGGTCTGCCGCGCGCTTGCGAAATGCGAAACCAGCCGGTTGCGTGCCGCATCCACATGGCCCTGCTGGACGAAATACTGGTAGGAGGGTATGCCCACGGCGAAGCCGATGCAGGCGATGGCCATCGTGGTCACCAACTCCAGGAGGGTGATGCCGCGCGGGGCGTGGCCGGGGGCGCGCCTCGGGGGAAAGGCGGCGGGCTTCCTGGGCATGGGGTCTCCGAACTGTCCGTGTACGGGTCGTTCAGGTTCGTCGAGCCGCATGACGCGGACCATCGGACGGTGCCGTGGAAGCGGGTAGGAATTTCCCCTGCGCGTTGGTCAGGACGGGATGGCTATACTCAGCGATCGCATTCGGAACGCCCCCATGACCGACCGCTTCCAGCTCGTCTCCCCCTATTCACCCGCCGGCGACCAGCCGCAGGCCATCCAGAAACTGGTCGAGAACTTCGACTCCGGTCTGGCCAAGCAGACCCTGCTGGGCGTGACCGGTTCCGGCAAGACCTACACCATCGCCAACGTGGTCCAGGCCGTGCAGAAGCCGACCCTGGTGATGGCGCCGAACAAGACCCTGGCCGCACAGCTGTACGGCGAGTTCAAGTCGTTCTTCCCGCACAACGCGGTGGAGTACTTCGTCAGCTATTACGATTACTACCAGCCCGAAGCCTATGTACCGTCGTCGGACACCTTCATCGAGAAGGACAGTTCGATCAACGAGCACATCGAGCAGATGCGGTTGTCGGCCACCAAGGCGCTCCTGTCACGGCCCGACGCGCTGGTGGTGGCCACGGTCTCGGCGATCTACGGCCTGGGCGCGCCCGAGGACTACCTGTCGCTGCGGCTGATCCTGTCGCTGGGCGAGCACATGGACCAGCGCCAGCTGATCAAGCACCTGACCGAACTCCAGTACACCCGCAACGAATACGAGCTGCAGCGTGGCACCTTCCGGGTACGCGGCGAGGTCATCGACGTGCATCCGGCCGAGAGCGACGCCGAGGCGCTGCGCATCGAGCTGTTCGATGGCGACGTGGAGAACCTGACCCTGTTCGATCCGTTGACCGGCGAAACCCTGCGCAAGCTGCAGCGCTACACGGTCTACCCGAAGACGCACTACGCCACCACCCGCGACCGGGTCCTGACCGCCATCGACACCATCAAGATCGAGCTCAAGGAACGCCTGGAACTGCTGTACGCGCAGAACAAGCTGGTCGAAGCGCAGCGGCTGGCCCAGCGCACCCAGTTCGATCTGGAAATGATGGCCGAGGTCGGTTACTGCTCGGGCATCGAGAACTACTCCCGCCACCTGACCGGCAAGGCGCCCGGTGAGCCGCCGCCGACCCTGTTCGACTACCTGCCGGCCGACGCGCTGCTGGTCATCGACGAGTCGCATGTGACCATCCCACAGATCGGCGCCATGTACAAGGGCGACCGCTCACGCAAGGAAACCCTGGTCGAGTTCGGCTTCCGCCTGCCGTCGGCGCTGGACAACCGGCCGCTGCGGTTCGAGGAATGGGAGGAGCGCTCGCCGCGCAGCATCTACGTTTCGGCGACCCCGGGGCCCTACGAGCTGCGGGAATCGAACGGGGAAATCGTCGAACTGGTGGTTCGCCCCACCGGCCTGGTGGATCCGGAAGTGGAAATCCGGCCGGTTGGTACCCAGGTCGACGACCTGCTGTCGGAAATCAACCTGCGGGTCTCCTGGGGCGACCGCGTGCTGGTCACGACCCTGACCAAGCGCATGGCCGAGAACCTGACCGAGTATCTCGGCGAGCATGGCGTGAAGGTGCGCTACCTGCATTCGGACGTGGATACCGTAGAGCGGGTGGAAATCATCCGTGATCTGCGCCTGGGCAAGTTCGACGTGCTGGTTGGCATCAACCTGCTGCGCGAGGGCCTGGACATGCCGGAGGTGTCGCTGGTGGCGATCCTGGACGCCGACAAGGAAGGTTTCCTGCGTTCCACCGGTTCGCTCATCCAGACCATCGGCCGCGCGGCCCGCAACCTGCGTGGCAAGGCCATCCTGTATGCCGACAAGATGACCCGCTCCATGCAGGCCGCCATCGATGAGACCAGCCGGCGCCGCGAGAAACAGCTGGAGTACAACACCGAGCACGGCATCACCCCGAAATCCGTGGCCAAGCCCATCGTCGACATCCTGGAGGGCGCGCGCACGGATGCGGGCGAGACCAGGTCCGGACGTGGCAAGCGCAGGGTGGCCGAGGACCGGGCCGACTACGCAGTGCTGGATCCGGCCCAGGCGCTGGCCCGCATCAAGACGCTGGAACAGGAGATGTACCAGCATGCCCGCGACCTGGAGTTCGAGGATGCCGCGCGCCTGCGCGACGAGATCCGCAAGCTCAAGGAAGCCAGCCTGGCGGGTTGATATCGACAGCATCGCGGGAAGCTCCGGGAGCGCCATCGCAATGGCGTCCTCGGGCAACCCCCGCGGATTCGGCCCGATAGGCCGGCAGTCGAGGCGGGGCAGGGGTTTCGCCCGGCCACGGAAAGTCATGGTTGTCGGCGCGATGCCTTCTGGGCTAGAATTCGCGCCCCTGCAAAGGGCAGACCGGGCGGTTAGCTCAGCGGTAGAGCACTACCTTGACATGGTAGGGGTCACAGGTTCGAACCCTGTACCGCCCACCACGCTTCCCAGCGTGGATTTCCGTTTCCCTTTGTTCGCCACTCCGATATCACGAGGTGGCCTGCGGAAACGCCGGCCGAGCGTGCGACATGAGCACTACCAGCACCTGAACACGGTAAAGCCCGAGGCACTGCATCCCGTAGGCGCCCTCGTGGCGCTTTTTTGTTGCTTGCGCAAAGGGATTGGGGGCCGGGATTGGGATTCGACAGCCGGATCCGCCCGCTTCCGCCCATCCCGCATCCCAGAATCACGAATCCCGGCCTTCCAATGATCACGATCACGCTTCCCGACGGCAGCAGCCGCCAGTTCGAACAGCCCGTTTCCGTCATGCAGGTGGCCCAGTCCATCGGCGCAGGCCTGGCCAAGGCGACCCTGGCCGGCGCGGTCGATGGCCGCCTGGTCGATGCCAGCGACGTCATCGAACATGACGCCAGCCTGCGCATCATCACTCCCAAGGACGAGGAAGGGCTGGAAATCATCCGCCACTCCTGCGCCCACCTGGTCGGCCACGCGGTCAAGCAGTTGTACCCGGACGTGAAGATGGTCATCGGTCCGGTCATCGCCGAAGGCTTTTACTACGACATCTACAGCGAGCGCCCGTTCACGCCGGAAGACATGGCCGTGATCGAGCAGCGCATGCAGGAGTTGATCGCGCAGGACTACGACGTCATCAAGAAGGTGACGCCGCGCGCTGAAGTCATCCAGGTGTTCCAGTCGCGTGGCGAGGACTACAAGCTGCGCCTGATCGACGACATGCCGGAAGAGAAGGCGATGGGCCTGTACTACCACCAGGAGTACGTGGACATGTGCCGGGGCCCGCACGTCCCGAACACGCGTTTCCTGAAGGCGTTCAAGCTCACGCGCATTTCCGGCGCCTACTGGCGTGGCGATGCCAAGAACGAACAGTTGCAGCGCATCTACGGCACGGCCTGGGCCGACAAGAAGCAGCTCGACGCCTACATCACCCGGATGGAGGAGGCCGAGAAGCGCGATCACCGCCGCATCGGCAAGCAGCAGGCTCTCTTCCATCTGCAGGAAGAGGCACCCGGCATGGTGTTCTGGCACCCCAAGGGCTGGGCGCTGTGGCAGGTGGTCGAGCAGTACATGCGCAAGGTTTATCGCAGCACGGGTTATGGCGAGGTCCGCTGTCCCCAGGTGCTGGATGTGGCGTTGTGGAAACAGTCCGGGCACTGGGACAATTTCAAGGACAACATGTTCTTCACCGAGTCGGAGAAGCGCACGTACGCGCTCAAGCCGATGAATTGCCCGGGCCACATCCAGGTGTTCAACCAGGGCCTGCACAGCTATCGCGACCTGCCGATCCGCTACGGCGAGTTCGGCTCCTGCCACCGCAACGAGCCCTCCGGCGCGCTGCACGGCATCCTGCGGGTGCGCGGCTTCACCCAGGACGACGGCCACGTCTTCTGCACGGAAGATCAGGTCGAGTCGGAGGTGACCGCGTTCCATCGACAGGCGCTGGCGGTCTATCAGCATTTCGGTTTCGAAGAGATCCAGATCAAGATCGCGCTGCGTCCCGAGCAGCGCCTGGGCGACGACGCCACCTGGGACAAGGCCGAGGATGCCCTGCGCGCCGCCCTGCGCAGCTGCGGGGTGGAATGGAAGGAACTGCCGGGCGAGGGTGCCTTCTATGGGCCCAAGATCGAGTACCACCTGAAGGACGCCATTGGCCGGACCTGGCAGCTGGGCACGATGCAGGTCGATTTCATGATGCCGGGCCGGCTGGGCGCCGAGTACGTGGACGAACACAGCCAGCGCCGCCACCCGGTCATGCTGCACCGGGCCATCGTGGGGTCCATGGAGCGCTTCATCGGCATCCTGATCGAGCACCATGCCGGCGCCTTCCCGGCCTGGCTGGCCCCCCAGCAGGCCGTTGTAATGAATATTACGGACGCTCAGGCCGATTATGTGGACGAAGTCCGGAAAACCCTTTCAAATCAAGGCTTCCGGGTAGTGGCCGATTTGCGGAACGAAAAAATCGGCTTTAAGATCCGCGAGCACACGCTGCAGCGGGTCCCTTACCTCCTGGTGGTCGGAGACCGCGAGAAGGAAAATGGCGCCGTTGCCGTGCGTACGCGTTCAGGTGAGGATTTGGGCACAATGTCCGTGGCCGACTTCGCCGAGCGCCTGCGCAGCGAGGGCGCGTAATAGGGTCCGGCCCCGGTTGGGGCCGGCACGATTCTCTCTGGAGACTGAAACATCAGCACCCCTGACAACAAGCAAAACCGCAAGAACCACGAAATCCGCGTGCCGCGGGTGCGCGTGATCGGTTCCGATGGCGAAATGATCGGCGTGCTCTCGCGCGACGAGGCATTGTCGATGGCCGAGGACGAAGGCCTGGATCTGGTCGAGATCCAGCCCAACGCCGAGCCGCCGGTCTGCAAGATCATGGACTTCGGCAAGTTCAAGTTCGAGCAGCAGAAGAAGGCGAACGAGGCCAAGAAGAAGCAGAAGCAGGTCGAGATCAAGGAACTCAAGTTCCGGCCGGTCACCGACGAAGGCGACTACCAGATCAAGATGCGCAACATCCGCCGCTTCCTGGAAGAAGGCGACAAGGTCAAGGTCAACATCCGCTTCCGTGGCCGTGAGATGAGCCACCAGGAACTGGGTCGTGAAATGGCCGCGCGCATCGAGGCCGAGCTGGGCGACGAGATCATCATCGAATCGCGTCCGCGCCTGGAAGGCCGGCAGATGGTGATGATGATTGCCCCCAAGAAGAAGTGACCTCACGCGCCACGGGCGCGAAGGACATCTTCTGGTTTTACCCTTTCCCGTGCGCGGGAAAGGTGGAAAGAGCGCCGCAAGGCGCTCTTCTCGTTTCCGGGATCATGCGCGGCGCCCGCGCGTCCGCCGGGCCTACAGCCGTTGCCAGCCGAACCCGTCGCCACGACGGTAATACACGGCCACCGCGCGGCCGTAGACCTTGTCGGCGTCGACGAAGCCGAAGAAGCGGCCATCGAAACTGTTGCCGCGGTGATCGCCGAGCACCAGCAGCTTGCCGTTAGGCACCACCAGGCCCTGGATGTCCGGACCACCGCCGAGATCCAGGTCAAGGCTGGCGGCGCGGGCACCGAAATCCTCGCGCGGCATGCTGCCGTCGAGCCGCAGCGGTCGGCCATTGATGCTCAGGTGGCCATCGCGCAGGTCCACGCGGTCGCCTGCCACGGCCGCCACGCGCTTGATCAGCCGGGTACCGTCGGCCGGGGAATCGAAGACCGCCACCTCGCCGCGTTGCGGCGTTCCGGAGGCCAGCAGGGTGTATGAAGTGAACGGCAGGCGCAGACCGTAGGCGCGCATGTCCACGATCACCCGGTCGCCGGGCTGCAGGGTCGGCTGCATCGAGCCGCTGGGCACGCTGTAGTGGTTGGCCAGGGTGTCCCGGGCGGCCAGCAGCAGGCCGAGCATGGCCAGCAGCGGCAGGGCTTCCTTCTTCAGCCAGCGCAGTCCGCGCGGACCGGACGGGGAGCGGGCAATGGTGTCCAGGACGGCGGCTCCGGGGCGAGGGCCTGGCTTGGACAGGGCAGGACGCATCGAGTTCCCTGCCGGGCGGTGGGTCGAGGCAAGCCCGCAAGGCGTCCGGCGCATGGCGCGAGGCACGGGCCGAACCCGCTGATTTGCAAGGGAAACCAAGTCCCTGCATAATGTGCGGCCCGGTTCTCCGGGATTGGCTGTTCGCAGCCCAGGACCCGCCACTGGTTCCGTTTGGAATCAAAGGCTTACAAGCCGACTGGGGCATGGATGGAAAGCGTGGCACACGTGCCGCCGCCCAGGTCAGTGACATAAACCATCAAGGACATCGCAATGCCCAAGATCAAGACCCACCGGGCGGCGGCCAAGCGTTTCCGCAAGACCGCCTCCGGCAAGTACAAGGCTGGCCACGCCAACCGCAGCCACATCCTCACCAAGAAAGCGACCAAGCGTAAGCGCGGCCTGCGTGCGACGAACATCGTTCGCGCCGAGGACAGCAGCCGTCTGGACCGCATGCTTCCCTACCTCTGAGGACTGAACCATGGCACGAGTTAAGCGTGGCGTGATGGCGCGTCGCCGTCACAAGAAAGTCCTCCACCTGGCCAAGGGCTATTACAACGCCCGCCGCAAGGTGTTCCGCGTCGCCAAGCAGGCGGTCATCAAGGCGCAGCAGTACGCCTACATCGGCCGTAAGCAGAAGAAGCGCAACTTCCGTTCGCTGTGGATCACCCGCATCAACGCGGCGGCCCGCATCAACGGCCTGAGCTACAGCCGTTTCATGAACGGCCTGCAGAAGGCCGGCATCACCCTGGACCGCAAGGTGCTGGCGGATATCGCCGTGCACGATGCGACGGGTTTTGCGGCCCTGGCTGAAAAGGCGAAGGGCGCACTCGCAGCCTAAGCTGCGATCTCCACCGTAAACGCAGTACCGGCAATTCATCGCCGAACACGTGGGGAAGGGCGCGAGTCCTTCCCCATTGTTTTTTGTGGTCCCGGATCCGGGACCCGGACAAGCCGAACCTCATCTGGACGATCCATGAGCGACATCGAATCCCTGTCCACCCAGGCCCTGGCCGACATCGCCGCGGCGCAGACGCCGGACGCGCTGGAGCATCTGCGCGTGGCGCTGCTGGGCAAGAACGGCAGCGTCACCGCGCAGCTGAAGCAACTGGGCACCCTGCCGGCCGACCAGCGCAAGAGCGCGGGCGAGGCCATCAACCGCGTCCGCGACGCCATCGGCGACGCCTTGTCCGCGCGCAGGACGGTGCTGGAAGACGCGGTGCTGGACGCGCGCCTGGCCAGCGAAACCATCGACGTGACCCTGCCCGGTCGCAACGGTTTCCGTGGCGGCCTGCATCCGATCAGCCGCACGCTGGAACGCATCGCCGATATCTTCGGGCGCCTGGGCTACGAGCTGGCCGACGGTCCGGAAATCGAGGACGACTGGCACAACTTCGAAGCGCTGAATTTCCCGCCGCATCATCCGGCCCGCGCCATGCACGACACCTTCTACTTCGGGGACGGACGCCTGCTGCGTACCCATACCTCCGGTGTGCAGGTCCGCTACATGGACTCCCATCAGCCGCCGCTGCGCATGATTGCCGCCGGCAAGGTCTACCGCAGCGACAGTGACCAGACCCATTCGCCGATGTTCCATCAGGTCGAAGGCCTGCTGGTGGACGAGCATTCCACCTTCGCCGATCTGAAGGGCACCCTGGCCGAGTTCGTGCGCGCGTTCTTCGAGCGCGATTTCGAGATGCGCTTCCGGCCGAGCTACTTCCCGTTCGTGGAACCGGGCGCGGAAGTCGACATCGCATGGCAGCAGCCGGACGGCAGCACCCGCTGGCTGGAAGTACTCGGCTGCGGCATGGTCCATCCGAACGTGCTGCGCAACTGCGGCATCGACCCGGAGCGCTACACGGGCTTCGCGTTCGGCATGGGCGTCGAGCGCTTCGCGATGCTGCGCTACGGGGTCAACGATCTGCGCGCGTTCTTCGAGAACGACGTCAGGTTCCTGCGGCAATTCGCGTAGTCGGCTTCGGCCCAGCATTACGACGGCAGGGGCGGCGTGGCCAGCGATTCGGCAACCGCCCATGACAATGGATAGATGGCAATGGTGGACTTCGGTCCACCCAACGGTGACACGATGAAATTCAGCGAAAACTGGCTGCGCAGCCACGTTCCCACCCAAGCCACCCGCGATGAGCTGTCGGCGGTGCTGACCGCGATCGGCCTGGAAGTCGAAGAGGTGACCGCGCTGGGCGATGGCCTGGCGGACGTGGTGGTCGCGCGCATCGTCGAATGCGCCAAGCATCCGGAGGCTGATCACTTGCAGATCTGCCAGGTCGATGCCGGACAGGGGACGCTCCTGCAGATCGTATGCGGCGCGCCGAACGCGCGTCCGGGCCTGATCGCCCCGCTGGCCCTGGTCGGTGCGAACGTCGGCGGAATCGCCATCAAGGCGGCGAAGCTGCGCGGCGTGGAATCCAACGGCATGCTGTGCTCGGCCAAGGAACTCGGCATCGACGCCGACGCTTCCGGCCTGTTGGAACTGCCTGCCGATGCGCCCGTCGGCACGTCCATCGGCGAGTATCTGGGACTGCCCGACGCGAGCATCGAGATCAAGCTGACACCGAATCGCGCCGATTGTTTCAGCGTGCGCGGCATCGCCTATGACGTCGCCGCCGCACTGGGCAGCCAGGTCAAGCCGCTCGACGCCATGCCCGTTCCCGCCCAGAGCGACGCCGCCCGGGTGATCGAACTCGATGCCGGCGCACGGGTTCCGCGTTTCGCCGGTCGTGTGATCGAGGGCGTCGATGCCTGCGCGACCACGCCGGTCTGGATGGCCGAACGCCTGCGCCGCGCCGGCGTGCGCCCGATCAGTTTCCTGGTCGACGTCACCCAGTACGTGATGCTTGAACTGGGCCAGCCGATGCATGCCTTCGACCTGGATACGCTGGAGGGCGATATCGTCGTGCGGCCGGCGCGTGCGGATGAGGCGATCAAGCTGCTGGACGGCCGCACCGTCAGCGTCGACGGCGAGTTCCTGGTGGTCGCCGACAGCCGGGGCGGCAAGGCCGCCCGGGCCGTGGCGCTCGGCGGCATCATGGGCGGATACGACACCCGGGTTACCGACGCCACCCGCAACGTGTTCCTGGAAGCGGCGCACTGGATTCCGTCGGCCATCATCGGCCGCAGCCGCCGGCTGGGCATGCATACCGATGCCGGTCACCGCTTCGAGCGCGGCGTCGATCCGGAACTGCCCCGCATTGCGGTCGAATACGCGACCCGGCTGATCCTTGCGGTTGCCGGTGGAGTGCCGGGTCCGGTCACCGAGGCTGTGTTGCCGGAACATCTGTCGGCCCCGCCGACGATCGCGCTGCGTCGCGCGCGCGTCGCGCGTGTGCTGGGCATCGAGATCGCCGATGCCGAAATCGAACGCATCCTGCAGGCGCTGGGCATGCAGGTGTCACGCGATGGCGAAGGCTGGCGCGTGGTTCCGCCCAGCCGCCGTTTCGATATCGCCATCGAAGAGGACCTGATCGAGGAACTGGCGCGCATCCACGGTTACGAGCGCATCCCGACCACGTTGCCCGGCGGCGCGACGCGGGTGGCGGTGCAGACCGAAACCCGGGTGGAACCGTCGACCGTGCGTCGTCAGTTGGCCGCGCGTGACTATCTGGAAACGGTCAACTACGCGTTCGTCGATGCGTCCTGGCTGGCGCATTGGCAGGTTGCCGAAGGCGCTGTGCCGCTGGCCAATCCGCTCAGCGCCGAACTGGGGGTGATGCGCACGCAGCTGCTGCCGGGCCTGGTGGCCACGCTGGCACGCAACGTGGCACGTCAGGCCGGGCGTGTGCGCCTGTTCGAGCTGGGCAACGTTTTCCACGCCGCCGGAGAGGGTGTGGCGCCGGCAGAGACCCTGCGCATCGCCGCGGCGGCCTGCGGTGATGCCCGCGCCGAGCAGTGGGGCGAGAAGCCGGCACGCAAGGTCGACTTCCACGATCTGAAGGGCGATCTGGAGAGCCTGGCCGCGGCCGCCGGCGCCTCGCTGGAGTACCGGCCGTCCAGCCGTGCGTACGGCCACCCGGGTCGCTCGGCGGACATCTACCGGGACGGCCAGTGCATCGGCTGGATCGGCCAGTTGCATCCGCGCCTGCAGCGCCAGCTGGATCTGGACACCGACGTGGTGGCCTTCGAGGTCGACCTCGCGCCGCTCACGGAGCGCGCGGTGGCGCGCGCGTCGGAGCTGTCCCGGTTCCCGTCCGTCCGCCGGGATCTCGCGTTCGTCGTCGCGGACCGGGTGGCGTGGGAAGCCCTTCGCCAGACCGCCCGGGAGGCCGCGGGCCCGCTGCTGCGGGACGTTCAGCTCTTCGACCGCTATGTCGGACAGGGGGTCGAATCCGGTCAAAAGAGTCTCGCTATGGGCTTGATTTTGCAGGACAACTCACGCACTCTGACCGACCGCGACGTGGAATCCGTGGTCGCCAGTGTCGTGGCCGCCATCGAGGCGGCCCACGGGGCGAAGATCCGCGGATGAGCGGCGTGAAGGCAATGGCAGGACGGGTAACGGAAACAGGGGACAGGCAGACATGGCGCTGACCAAGGCCGAGATGGCCGAGCGGTTGTTCGACGAGGTCGGCCTCAACAAGCGTGAGGCCAAGGAGTTCGTCGACGCTTATTTCGACGTGCTGCGCGACGCGCTGGAGCAGGGACGGCAGGTGAAGCTGTCCGGTTTCGGCAACTTCGACCTGCGCCGCAAGAACCAGCGGCCGGGCCGCAATCCCAAGACCGGGGAGGAGATCCCCATTTCGGCGCGGACCGTGGTGACGTTCCGGCCGGGGCAGAAACTCAAGGAGCGTGTGGAAGCCTATGCTGGATCCGGGCAGTAATCGCGAGCTACCGCCGATTCCGGCGAAGCGCTACTTCACCATCGGTGAGGTCAGCGAGCTGTGCGACGTGAAGCCGCACGTGCTGCGCTACTGGGAAACGGAGTTCCCCAGTCTCGAACCAGCCAAGCGCCGCGGCAACCGTCGCTACTACCAGCGCCACGATGTGCTGATGGTGCGCCAGATCCGCAGCCTGCTGTACGAACAGGGCTACACCATCGGCGGGGCGCGCCTGCGGCTGGAGGGCGAGGGCGCCAAACAGGAATCGGCGCTGAGCAACCAGATCGTCCGCCAGGTGCGGATGGAGCTGGAAGAAATCCTGCAGCTGCTTCGCCGCTGAGCCTTTCGCGGACGCGCCTAGGAAAGCCGGGCGCGTTCCCGCTATAATCAGCGACCGCCCGCAAGGCGGATGTTTTCCAGGATTCGGGGTATAGCGCAGCCTGGTAGCGCACCAGTCTGGGGGACTGGTGGTCGTCGGTTCGAATCCGGCTACCCCGACCAACTCGCAAGAGACGAAAAAGCCCGCTTCGCGCGGGCTTTTTCGTGCCCGCCTGTTGCGGACCACCTTGCGGGGACCCCCACGCTCATGTTTAGTATTCCTTCATGCATCCGCGCGCCGAAGAGTTGATCCAGACGCTGGACCTGGCTCCCCACCCGGAGGGCGGGTACTACCGTCGCATCTTCGAATCGACCAAGCGCACCGAAGTGAACGGCATCGAGCGTCCCACGCTGACCGCCATCAAGTACCTGCTCACCGCGGGCGTGACCAGCCGCTGGCATCGGGTCGATGCCACCGAGATCTGGGACTGGTCCGAAGGCGGTCCGCTGGAACTGTCGATGTTCGATCCGGAAAACCGCACGCTCAGCCGTGCCCAGCTGGATACCTCCGCGCGCGGCGGACAGCAGGTGCAGGTGGTGAAGGCGGGCATCTGGCAGAGCGCCCGCAGCCTGGGCGATTACACGCTGATGGATTGCTCGGTCTCCCCCGGCTTCGTCTGGAAAGGCTTCCAGTTGCTCGAGAACGACAGCGAGACCGCCCGGCATCTGCGCGAAGCGGGCGGCAAGGTCGCCTGAGCCCAGGGAACTGGCGTACGGTCACGCGGTCTGAGCCACCGCCCGGCGCATTGGCGCCGCTTTTGTGAGTGCAGGGAATGCGATGGTCGATCTGCGCCAGTCTTGTGCTGGCCTCATGCGTGTCGTGGTCCACGTTGGCGCAGCAGGCATCCCCATCGCCGGCGCCGGATACCACGCCCACCGGACCGGTCATCGACATGGATGCGGTCGTGGTCAGCGGCGCGCAACCGGGGCCGGGACTGTGGCGGGTCAGTCGCGACGGACATGTGCTCTACATCCTCGGCACCCAGTCGCCGTTGCCCAAGAAGATGACCTGGCTGTCGCATGACGTGGAGCAGGTGATTGCTTCCTCGCAGGAAGCCATCAAGCCACCGCGGGTCAAGGTGGATGCCGACATCGGCATCATCCGCGGCGCGCTGCTCATTCCCTCGATGCTCAAGGCCCGGCGCAATCCCGACGACCGCACCTTGCGGGACGTGCTTCCCGCCGACCTGTACGCGCGCTGGCAGGTCCTGAAGGCGCGCTATCTGGGGCGGGACCAGGGCGTGGAAAAATGGCGTCCGATCTTCGCCGCGCGCGAACTCTACGAGGCGGGACTCAAGCAGGCCGGACTGGCCGAGTCGGGCATCGTCAGCCCGGTGGTGGACAAGGCCATCAAGCAGCACGGTCTGAAGGTCACCACGCCGCTGCTGAGTTTCAAGGTCGAACAACCCAGGCAGGCGCTGAGGGAGTTCGCGGGTACCCAACTGGACGACAGCGCCTGTTTCAGGGCGACCCTGGATCGCCTGGAAAACGATCTACCGCTGATGACCGCCCGTGCCAATGCATGGGCAATCGGCGACATCCCCGCACTTCGTGCCTTGCCCTATGGTGATCAGAACCGCACCTGCGCCCAGGTGCTGACGGAGACCGAGTTCGCCCGCAAGCGGGGGATCGCCAACGTTGGCGCGGCGCTGGAAGCCGAGTGGCTGGGCGCGGCGGAGAACGCGTTGCGGACCAATGCGTCCACCTTCGCGACCTTACCCATTTCCGACTTGCTCAGAAGCGATGGGCCACTGGCCAAGCTGCAGGCGAGGGGCTATCTGGTCGAAGCCCCGGAATGATCGGCGCCATCTTCGTCGGCGGCGCGGAAGCTGCGCGAGGGGAATTCAGCCGGCAGCGCTGAGCGGTGCGTTGGCTGCCAGCTGCGGCCAGCGGCGCAACACCGAAGCGCGGATGCCGGCGGCATCGATGCCGGCTTCGGCCAGCAGATCCTCACGGCTGGCGTGATGCTGGAATTCGTCGGGCAGGCCCAGATGCAGCACGGGCAGGGCGATGCCTTCGCCGTTGAGCAGTTCGGCCACGCCGGAACCCGCGCCGCCCATCACCACGTTGTCCTCGACGGTGACGAAGCCCTGGTGGCTGGACGCCAGTTCCAGCACCAGCGCGCGGTCCAACGGCTTGATGAAGCGCATGTTGACCACGGTCAGGCCGAGTTCGCGGCCGACCTGTTCGGCGGCGGCCACGGTGGAACCGAACGCCAGCACGGCGACGCGGCTGCCGCGCGCGCGCAGCTCGGCCCTGCCGATGGGCAGGGTGTCCAGATCGGCCTGCACGGCCACGCCGGGACCGGTGCCGCGCGGGTACCGCACCGCGGCCGGACCGATATGGTGGTAACCGGTGCTGAGCATGCGCCGGCATTCGTTCTCGTCGGCCGGCGCCATCACCACCATGTTCGGCACGCAGCGCAGGTAACTCAGATCCAGGTTGCCGGCATGGGTGGCGCCATCGGGGCCCACGACGCCACCGCGATCGATCGCGAACAGCACGTCGAGATTCTGGATCGCCACGTCGTGCACCAACTGGTCATAGCCGCGCTGCAGGAAGGTGGAATAGATCGCCACCACCGGCTTGCCGCCCTCGCAGGCCATGCCGGCGGCCAGGGTAACCGCGTGCTGCTCGGCGATGGCGACGTCGAAATAGCGGTCCGGGTATTCCTTGCTGAAGCGCACCAGGCCGGAACCTTCGCGCATGGCCGGAGTGATGCCCAGCAGCTTGGGTTCGACCGCCGCCATGTCGCACAGCCACTCGCCGAAGATGTCGGTATAGGTCGGCTTCTTCGCCCCGGCCTTGCTGACCAGTCCCTTTTCCGGGTCGAACGGGCCGACCGCGTGGTAACCGATCTGGTCGCCCTCGGCGAGTTCGTAGCCTTTGCCCTTGGTGGTCAGGATGTGCAGCAGCTGCGGACCCTTGAGGGTCTTGAGTGTCTTCAGCGCACCGACCAGCGCTTCCACATCGTGCCCGTCGATGGGGCCGGTGTAGTGGAAACCCATCTGCTCGAACAGAGTGGACGGAACGAACATGCCCTTCCAGTGTTCTTCCCAGCGGCGCATGAAACGCGCCGGCGGCTTCTTCTTGTCGCCCAGCAGCTTCTTGCCGCCCTCGCGCAGCGCGTTGAGGGTGCGGCTGCTGCTCAGCCGGCCGAGCATCTTGGTCAGTCCGCCGACGTTCTCCGAGATCGACATCTGGTTGTCGTTGAGGATCACCAGCAGGTTCGGCTCCGGTTCCATGCCGCCGGCATGGTTGAGCGCCTCGAACGCCATGCCCGCGGTCATCGCGCCATCGCCGATCACCGCCACCACCTTCCGGTCATCGCCCTTCTGCGCGAGCGCGACGGCCATGCCCAGGGCGGCGGAGATGGAAGTGGAGGAGTGGCCGACACCGAACGTGTCGTACTCGCTCTCCTCGCGCTTGGGGAACGGCGCCACGCCGTCCTTCTGCTTGACCGTATGGATCTCGTCGCGACGGCCGGTGAGGATCTTGTGCGGATAGCACTGGTGGCCCACGTCCCAGACCAGCCGATCGACCGGAGTCTCATACAGGTAGTGCAGGGCGACGGTCAGTTCGATGACACCGAGGCCGGCGCCGAAATGCCCGCCGCTCTTACCGACCGACTCAATCAGGTAGCCCCGCAGTTCCTCGGCGATGGCCGGCAGTTCGGACTCCTCGAACCGACGCAGGTCGGCCGGGGTCTCGATACGGGAAAGGCGGGGATAGCGGACGGGATCGATCATGGGCTTGATTTCATCTGGCCCGCTATTTTCCCCCCCTTGTGTGAGGCGGGGCAAGCGAACAGGTGAAGCCGGGCGGAAGGGCGGGAATCAGGCGTCCGGCCTCACGGGCTGTTCATCCGCGCGACGGCAGGAGGCGCCCCGGGGGCGCCAAATGCAGGGACGGGCGCCCGCTCAGGCGGACAGCTTGGATTTCTTGGGCAGATGCGCCTTCAGGAACGCCATCTGGTCGGCCAGGATGTTGCGGTTGGACAGGATCAGGTGCTCGATCCAGCTGGGCCGGTAGGGGACCGCCAGCAAGGGCATGTTGGCCTGCTGCGGGGTGCGGTTGCTCTTGCGCGAATTGCAGTGGAAGCAGGCTGAGACGACGTTCTCCCAGATATCGCGCCCGCCCTTGGACAGCGGCAGGACGTGATCGCGGGTCAGGTGCTGGCGGCTGAAGTCCTGGCCGCAATACAGGCACAGGTACGCGTCGCGGGCGAACAGCGCGGTATTGGTCAACGTGGGCGTGGGCGACAGCGCGTGGGCCCGGGCGTGTCCGCGGGATGCGACGATCGGATGGAGCTCGATGACGCTCTGCTCGCCGGTCATCCGGCAGGTACCGCCATGCACCCGCAGGCAGGGATCTCCCAGCGTCCAGGCGACCGCGCCACGCGCGTACAGGCAGGTCGCGTCCTGCCAGTTGATCCAGTCGAGAACACGGCCGTGCGCGTCGAGCGACAGCAGGCGCGGAGTGAAGCGGGAGGGGGATTGCGGAGCAATGACCGTCGGGCCGGATGCGCTGCCGGTTTCAACCAGGTGAAGCTGAGCTCTGTCTGCTTCCATGGGGAATCAGGTTATACCTGATTGATGACAATTTGGATAGCGCCGGTTCGCTGTTGTCGCCGACTATCGTGGCCCCGTCGCGAACGTGGGGCGCTCCCACCCGATGGTTCGGGGAAGGAGCGCCATCACGTGAAGGCCGTTACTCGCCGAACCGTTCCGGGGCCATGGACATCAGGGGCGCCGCGCCGGACCTGATGGCCGCCGCATGGGCGAGGGTGCGCGGCAGGATGCGGGCGAAGTAGAACTGCGCGGTTTCGCGCTTGGATTGCTTGAACGCCTCGGACTGGGACGATGCCTCCGCGGTGGCCACGCTGCGCGCCCACCAGTAAGCCAGCGTGACGTAGCCCGAATAGAACAGGTAGTCGTAGCTGGCTGCGCCGATTTCCTCCGGATCCTGGCTGGCCCGTTGCAGGATTCCACGGGTCAGGTCCCCCCATTCGGCGGTCTTCTCGCGCAGGGGGCCAACGAATTCGGCGATCGCCGTATTGCCCTCGTGTTCGCGCAGGAACGCCTCGATCTCGGCCAGGAAGATCTTCAGGCCGGCCGCCTGGGTGGACGCGGTCTTGCGCCCCATCAGGTCCAGTGCCTGGATGCCGGTCGTGCCTTCATAGAGCGTGGTGATGCGCGCATCACGCGCCAGTTGCTCCATGCCGTGTTCGTGGATGTAGCCGTGGCCGCCGAAGCACTGCAGCGCGTGGTAGGTGTTCTCGATGCCCCATTCGGTCTGGCACGCCTTGGAGATCGGCGTCAGGAAGCTCACCAGCGTATCGGCGCGCTCGCGTTCGGCGGGATCCGGCGAATGACCGGCCACGTCGATCAGCGTGCCGGCATGCAGCGCCAGCAGGCGGCTGCCTTCGACCAGCGACTTCACCGTCAGCAACATGCGCCGCACATCGGGGTGGACGATGATCGGATCGGCCGGCTTGTCGGGGAATTTCGGGCCGCTCAGCGAGCGCGTCTGCAGGCGTTCGCGCGAGTAGCGCAGTGCGTTCTGGTAGGCGCGTTCGCTGAGGGCGATGCCCTGCAGGCCAACACCCAGGCGCGCGGTGTTCATCATGGTAAACATCGCCTGCAGACCCTTGTGCGGTTGGCCGACCAGATACCCCTGGGCGCCGTCGAAATTCATGACGCAGGTGACCGAACCCTTGATGCCCATCTTGTGTTCGATGGATCCGCAATGCAGTGAATTGGGTTCGCCGACCTTGCCGTCGCGATCGACCTTGAACTTCGGGGTCACGAACAACGAAATGCCTTTGGCGCCAGCGGGCGCGTCCGGCAGTTTGGCCAGCACCAGGTGGACGATGTTGTCGGTCAGATCATGTTCGCCGGCGGTGATGAAGATCTTGGTGCCGGTAATGGCATAGCTGCCATCCGCGTTCGGTTCCGCGCGCGTTTTCAGCAGGCCCAGGTCGGTCCCGCAGTGGGGTTCGGTCAGGCACATGGTGCCGGTCCAGCGGCCATCCACCAGCGGCTTGAGAAATACCTCCTGCTGCCACGGCTCGCCGTGCTGTTTGAGCGCCTCGACCGCGCCATGCGAAAGCAGCGGGAAGTTGCCCCATGCCAGGTTGGCGGCGTTGACCATCTCGTTGAGCGGTACGCCCATCACGTGCGGCAGGCCCTGGCCGCCGAAGTCCGGCGACGCGGTCAGGCCGGTCCAGCCGCCTTCGGTGAACTGCGCATAGGCTTCCTTGAAACCCGGTGGCGTGGTGACGGCCCGGGTGGCCTTGTCGTAGATCGAGCCCACCTCGTCGCCGACGCTGTTCAACGGCGCCAGGACGGTTTCGGAGAAACGCGCCGCTTCTTCCAGCACAGCGTCCAAGATGTCGCGGGTGGCGTCGGTGTAGCCAAGCCGGGCGAACAGGGCTTCGGCGCCCAGCACGTCGTACAGGGCGAAGCGGATGTCGTTCAAGGGGGCGCGATAGGCACTCATGGGGGATTTCAGGCGGCGGCCGAGGCCGGAAGCCGCCAGCATACTACGGCGTATGGAATGAGGGTGCCGCGACGCAGCATCCATCGCCCCCGAAACGCGAACGGCCCCTTGCGGGGCCGTTCCGATAACGCGGGAGAGCGGCGTTCAGCGCAATACGCCATCCAGTCCTGGAACCGGGTTCAGGGTGCTGTGCCCGGTGATCTGGAAGTCGCGCGGCTTGGCGTCCTCGGGAGTGGCGTTGGCCGTGCCCTTGAGGCTGTAGGGCAGTGGACGCCGGCCCGCCAGGGTGTCGGCCAGCACCATCTTGGCCTCGGCGCTGGGGGTGAACGGCAGGGTCACCACGTCCGCCGATTCCGGTCCCACCGATACGGCAGGCGTCGCGTCGAGCTTGCCGGCGTCATGGCCGTTCACTTCCAGCGACAGGCTGACGCGGTCGAAGCGCATGGGAATGCTGCTGTAATTCTGCAGGCGCAGATCCACCGACCAGCTGCCGTTGGCATGCACGGTCAATTGCTGGATGCTGGCCGCCGGTTCGGACACGCGCCGCACCGGGCCGCCGCTGCACGCGGCCAGCAGGGCCGTTGCCAGAAGAACCATCGCCGTCAGACCGCGCCGAATCATGCTGTCGCTCCATTCCAGTGGATGCCAAGGATAGTACGGTTGCGACGGCTGGCACGAGGTGGCGACGTGGGGATCCACGCGAAGGGAGCGGATACACTGCGGCGGGGCATCGACATGTCGATGACGGGAGGGGGGCCAGCCTCATGACTGGCCGGCCGCGTGGATGGGTGGCGCTATGGGCGCGCGAAAGCAAATCGGCGGATGGATGGACGGGGCCGCCCTTGCGGTCCTGGTAGGCGGCACCGCCTGGCTTTCGCTGAAACTGGCCAAGGGCACGGCGGATGAACTGGCCGCGGTCTGGATATCCAGCGGGATTCTCACGGGATGGTTGCTGGCGCGGGAAACACGCGCGTGGCCGGCCTACCTTGGCGTGGGTGTCGCGGCGGACCTGGCCGGGCAATGGATGGCGGGCGTGCCGGCGGGGCAAGCCGGATTCCTGGTGATCTGCCACTTGATTGAAGTGCTGGCTGTGGCCTGGCCGGTACGCCGGGTCGTGCCCAACATCGGCGATCCGCAACGCTGGCTCACTCTCGGTGGCGTCGCCACTGCCAGCACGCTCGCGGGATGCGCGCTGTCCGGCGTGCTGGCCGCGTGGATGGCCGGGCTTGCCGGTGGCGCCGGTTTTTCCCAGGTGTTCCTGGGCTGGTATGCGGCACACGTGGTCGGCATGGTGATCTTCGCCACCGCCACGCTGGTGATCCATGTGGAGGGATGGAGCGCCATCGCGCCGCGCGGCCGGGGACGCAGCTTCACCATCAGCATGGCCCTCATCGTGGCGGTGGGCCTGCTGGCGTTCAGTGTTCCCTATCCGGTCCTGTTCCTGACCTATCCACCGCTGCTGTTGGGGGCGTTCAAGCATCGTTTTCCCGGAGTCGCGGTCGGCGTCATCCTGCTCGCGATCATTGGAGGTGTGCTCACGGCGGCGGGCAAGGGACCGCTGTGGGGGCCGGGTGATCTCGAGAACGCGGGCCGCATTACCTTGTTGCAGCTGTATCTGGCGGGGGGCTGCCTGATCACGATTCCCGTCGTGCTGGGAATGGCCGAGCGGGACAAACTGACCTCGAAGGTGCGCGAAAGCGAGCATCGCTATCGGTTGCTTGCGGACCATTCCGCTGATCTGGTGGTGAGGCTGCGGCCGGATGGCGAACGTGTCTATGTCTCGCCGGCCGCGGAGGAAATCCTGGGCTGGAAACCGTCGGAGATGCTCGGCCAGCGCTGGAGCCTGGTCCATGAGGAAGATCAGCCGCGGCAGCGCACGGCAATGGCCGAAGTGCTCGCCTCGGGAGTGCCGCAGACGCTTCGATACAGGGTCCGTCACCGCGAGGGCCATTACCTCTGGATGGAGGTGGTGATGCGCACCATTCCGAAAGAGAACGATCCGACGGCCAATGATCTGATTCTCTCGGGACGTGACATCAGCATGCGGGTGGCCGCCGAGCAGGCGCTGGAAGCCAGCCAGCGGGAACTGGAACGGCTGAGCCGGGTGGACGCGCTCACGGGCGTGCCGAACCGTCGGCAACTGGAGGAACGGCTGTCGCTGGCGCTGTTGCGCATCGCCCGCAGCGGTGAAGCGATCGCGCTGATGTATCTGGACATCGATCATTTCAAGCGGATCAACGATACACATGGACATGCCATCGGAGACCGGGTGATCCGGGAGTTCGCACGACGCCTGACCACCAGCGTTCGCGCCACCGATCTGGTCGTGCGGCTGGGGGGCGATGAGTTCGTGATCCTGCTCGAGCAGATGGATCATCCCGACATGGCGAGGGCCGCCGCCCGCAAGATCCTGGCCAGCATGCGTGAGCCGATGGAACTGGATGGCCTGACGCTGCCCATATCCACCAGCATAGGTGTCGCGTTCGCGCATGAAGTCAGGGAACAGGACGATTTGCTGGTTGCCGCCGACGACGCGCTGTACGAAGCCAAGGAGGGTGGCCGCAATCAATATCGGCTCGGTGTTCTTGGCGAAACGCCTTCTCCCGAATGAGAGTTTCGGCGGTGTCCGTGGATGTTTCTCGGCTTTTTTATGACGTTCGAGTTGAAATCAAATGGCTGGTATCGTGAGCTGGATGTATCCCGTATTGCTACACCGCAAAGGTGGGAATATCTGTAGAGGAGGCGCGAGCGATAGAGGTGGAATCTAAGGTGGAAGGAGTTGGGGGAGCCAACCCGCAAGAACTATGATGACCAATCAGGTCCTGTTCTGGCGTGTTCGCCGACCAGTAACAAGCAATGCTAGGAGAATGCGAATGAAGCGCTTCCTGATGCTGGTGCCAACGTTGGGTATGGCTCTGCCGGCATGCTCAGCGTCATCCGAAGTTTTGTCGTGCCCACCTGGTTATGAGCCAATCTCCACCAAGCCACCTAGTTTGCTGAAAGAGACCGAGAACGACTTTCGTGGAGATCTCGAGTTTGTAGTTCTGGTCGATACGGATGGAAGCGTGAAATCGGTGAAGCTTGATTCCTCTGCGCTGAAAAGAGCGGGTAGTGGTCGTAATGAATCGAGCCAGTATGAGGATGCGGCTCGAAAAGCGCTGTTGGAATGGCGCTTTCCTCGCGTCAGCTCTCCGTGTGAGGCCAAGGTATCGATGACTTTTGAGAGTGTAGATTAGTAGGGCCATGCGGTGGACGTGAGATTCGAACCTCACTGATGCAGTCCGTGACCAGCCAGACTAAGAAATACAATAGCCTGCTCACCGGGCGGGCTTTTTGTTGCTCGCGCGATGGAGGCGTCGGTGCTGTCGTTAGCGAGAAGTGCGGCGGCCGTACTCACGTTAGAAACACGCGGGCGAGGGCTTGATTTGGTTTTGTGTGGCAAGGTGGTGTAGTGCCGCCTTTTGTCGTGGAAAGCCGTGGCCAACTGGAAACTCGTTTCCGCCTGAACCGTTCTTAGTGGGATTGGGCCTAGTCCCATGTAATAGGTGGGGCAAAGCGCGAAGGTGGCGCCCAAGGAGAAATCAGCTCTCGCCGGCCCACAGCCTATAGGGCCTGGTGACGATCATTCGCCTCGTTGCGCTACAACATGCCCAGGCCGGACTCGAGACGATTCCTTCCAGTAGGGTCTAACGATGCTTGTAGGCACCCAGCAGGCGCCAAAACCTTACGCAGCCAAAGAAAAAGGGCCTGCATTTCTGCAGGCCCCTGAAATGGTGGCCGGGGAGGGAATCGAACCCCCGACACAGGGATTTTCAATCCCTTGCTCTACCAACTGAGCTACCCGGCCAAGGTTTATCGCGTTGCGGCTACGTGGCCGGTGCGAGCCGCGCATGATACGGGAAGGCCGGGCGGGCTGGCAAGCCGCACGATGGCTGAACGTGCCCAGGGCGACCCCGCGCCGGTGCTCGGCGGCTGGTGCATGATGCCGCCGGGAAGAGAAAAAACGTCGACCCGACCGGGAGTTACGCCATGAAACGTCTGTTCCTGCTGTGTGCCCTGGCCGCGCTGAGTGCGTGCGCCAGCACCAAAATGAGTTCCACCGAGCGGCTTGCCCTGTACCGCGATCACGCGGCCGCGCCGGTCAAGGATTTCAGTTATTTCGGCAGCCTCAATGGCTGGCAGCCGCTGGGCGATTCCGCGCTGGCGGTCTGGACCAAGCCCAATGAAGCCTACCTGCTGGATCTGGCCGGTCCCTGCCAGGATCTGGAGTTCGCGCCGGCCATCACCATCAGCAGCATGATGGGGCGGGTGACCAACTTCGACCGCGTGCGCCCGCTGGGCGGTGGCGGTGGAGTGATGCGGATGTCCTGCCGGATCAAGACCATCAGTCCGCTGGATCTGAAGTCGTTGAAGGCCGCCGAGAAGGAGCTGCGCAAGGCCGAGGTCGAGGCGCGCCAGGAGGGCGAGCCGGCCAATTGAGCAGCGGTCCGTGAACCACGAAAAAGGCGGGGATGTTCCCCGCCTTTTTTCATGCCTCCGGCACGTAGCCGGCCGGTTTGTCGGCGCCGCCGCCGAACAGGAATTTCTCCAGTTCTGCCTCCAGGAAGGCACGATGCCTGGGATCGCGCGGCGACAGCCGGTTCTCGTTGATCAGCATGGTCTGATGGGCCAGCCAGGCCGCCCAGGCCGTCTTGCCGATGTGGGCGAACACGCGCTTGCCCAACTCGCCCGGGTAGGGCACGAAATCCAGACCTTCGGTTTCGCGCTTTTCGTATTCGCAGTAGACGGTGCGTGGCATGTACTTGTACTTGGAGATGCGAAGCGGTGGGAGGCGACAGGATAGCGCCTGCGCCCCGGAGAAGGCCGGCGGGGTTCAACCCGTCAGCAGCTTGCGGATCGGAGCCGGCAAACCCAGTTGGGCGAGATCCGCGCGCGCGACCCAACGCAGGTCGGCATCATCGCCCACCTTGGCGCGCGGCGCGATTCCGCGCCAGTGCAGCGGATGCATGCGCAGGCGGTAATGGCTGAACACGTGCGGCAGTTCCGGCAACGCCTCGGCGCGGTCGTAATCGCCTTGCAGGTGGGTTTCGAACCAGCGCCGCGCGGCGTCGTGATCGCCGGCTTCCGGCAATGACCACAGCGAAGCCCAGATGCCGGTCGGAGCACGCCGTTGCAACAGGACCTGACCGGCGTCGTTTTCGGCCAGCAGCATGATGGCGATGCGTTCCGGCAATGGCTTGCCCGGCTTGGAGGTGGGCAGCTCATCCACCTGGCCCTCGCGCAACGCCACGCAGTCTTCCTGCACCGGGCACAGCATGCAGGCCGGGTCGTGGCGGGTGCACAGGGTGGCGCCCAGATCCATCTGCGCCTGGGTGTAGTCGGCCATGCGCGTGGCGGGTAGATGGGCGGCGGCGAACTGCCACAGCTGTTTTTCCACCGCGGGCGCGCCGGGCCAGCCGGTGACGCCGTGGTAGCGCGACAGCACCCGTTTGACGTTGCCGTCCAGGATCGGAAAACGATCGCCCCAAGCCTGCGAAAGGATCGCGCCGGCGGTGCTGCGGCCAATGCCCGGCAGGGCCAGCAGTGCGTCGAAATCGCGCGGCAGATCGCCGCCGTGCAGTTCCACGCAGGCGCGCGCGGCCGCGTGCAGATTGCGGGCGCGGGCGTAGTAGCCGAGCCCCGACCATTGCGCCAACACCTCGTCCAGCGAGGCGGTGCCCAGATCCTTCAGGGTGGGGAAGGCTTCGAGGAAACGGGCGAAGTACGGAATCACCGTCTTGACCTGGGTCTGCTGCAGCATGATTTCCGAAAGCCACACGCGGTAGGGCGTGCGCGGATGCAGCCAGGGCAGGTCATGGCGGCCGGACTGGTCGAACCAGCCCAGCAGGCGGGAGGCGAAGTGGTCTTCGGAAGCGGGCGTCATGGGGCGGAGTCGTTCGCGGGCACGGCGGGATCGTCCAGGCGCAGATCCACCCCTTCCAGGGTGGCGCCGGAGACCTCCATGCGCGGTGAGGTGAGGCGGCCACTCAGGGGTGGCAGCGGTGAGCCGATCCCGGTCTGCAACGTATCCAGCCAGTCCATCACTTCGAACAGGCGGAAACGGGCGTCGAACCGGGTGGCGTCGCGTTGCAAACGGAGGTGCGCGATATCGGCCAGGTCGGCGGTGCCGCGATAGGCCAGCGCGAACGGGAGTGCCGACGTGGAACGGCCGAGCGGCGGCGGCAGGGCGGGCCAAGCGGCTGGCCAACCGGCCAACTGGCCGCGCCAGTCCAGCGTCAGTCCATCGCCCAGCCCGAGATCGCCGGTGGCGTCCAG
Organism: Pseudoxanthomonas sp.; assembly: GCF_051953815.1. Classification (GTDB taxonomy): domain Bacteria; phylum Pseudomonadota; class Gammaproteobacteria; order Xanthomonadales; family Xanthomonadaceae; genus Pseudoxanthomonas_A. The sequence goes on from NZ_JBQCIJ010000014.1 coordinate 105,541, forward strand.
CGAGGGGATGGCGTCGCGGCCGCGCAGCGCGAAGGCGCCCGATCGCAGTTGCAGGCCCTCGGCGAACGCCAGCGGACCGGCCGCGCCGAGCGCGAAGGATTGCCGGGTCGCGCCGGCCATGTACTGCGCCGCGGCGCCCAGCACGGCGTGGTCCAGCCGCGATTCGGCCTGGCGCAGATAGCCGGACAGCCGCATCCGGACCGGCAATCGCCAATCCTGGCCCATGGGAGTCGCCAGGCCGGCGAGTCCGATGCCGCCGTCCTCGCCCGGGCGAGCCAGGTGGAAGGCCAGATCCACCGGCGCCCGCAGGCCGGAAGCCTGGTATTGCGCCTGCAACTGACCGCGCAGCGGCCGGGCCGGGGCCAGGTGCGGGATGCGCAGTTCGATCCGTTCCAGCGTCCAGCCCTCGCCCTGGATCCGGCCCCGCACGATGCGGATGCCGTCGGTCAGGGTGGGGATGCGGGTTTCACCTGGCGGGCGCCGGGCCAGCCAATGCTGGAACGCCGCCAGATCAAAGACCGGCGCATCCAGTTCCAGCCGCATCGCGGTCAACTCGCGGCCGCGCGCGCGCAAGGTCGACCAGGGCACTGAGATGAAGGCGCGCTCGGTGGTTAACAGGGGCGTGGCGGCCCCCGGTTCCCTCACCACCACGCCGCGGACGATCAACTGCGGGGTTCCGCGCAGGCGATATTCGCCGACGCCCGAGGCGGTGATTTCCAGGCCCAGCGCATTGCCGGCCATGCCCAGCAGCGCGGGCGCCAGGCGTTGCGGTTGCAGCAGCCAGTGCAGCAGCGCGGCGCCCGCCAGCAACAGGACCGCGAGGGACAGCAGCGCCAGCCGGCGGCGCCGGCTCACGCGCCCAGCGTTTCCGGCAGCAGCGCGTCGACGAAGGCTTCCGCGTCGAACACCCGCAGGTCCTCGGAACGTTCACCGATGCCGGCGAAACGGATGGGAATGCCGAACTCGCGCGCCAGCGCGAACACCACGCCGCCCTTGGCGGTGCCGTCCAGCTTGGTCACCACCAGGCCGGTGACATTCACCGCCGCGTGGAACTGGCGCAGCTGCGACAGCGCGTTCTGGCCGGTGGTGCCGTCGATGACCAGCAGCACTTCGTGCGGCGCGGCCGGATCCAGTTTCTGCAGCACGCGCTTGATCTTGCCCAACTCCGCCATCAGGCCCTGCTGGGTGTGCAGGCGTCCGGCGGTATCGGCGATCAGCACCTCGGTGCCGCGCGCCTGCGCGGCCTGCAACGCATCGAAGGCGACCGAAGCGGCATCGGCGTTCTGTCCCTGCGCCACCACGGGCACGCCATTGCGCTCGCCCCAGGCCTGCAACTGCGCCACGGCGGCGGCGCGGAAGGTATCGCCGGCGGCCAGCATGAGGTTGCGGCCTTCGTCCTTGAAGCGGCGCGCCAGCTTGCCGATGGTGGTGGTCTTGCCCACGCCGTTGACGCCAACGGTGAGCAGCACGAACGGACGGGCGTCGCGGGGGATTTCCAGCGGCTTGGCCACCGGCGCGAGCATCGCGATCAGTTCCGCGCGCAGCGCGGCCAGCAGCGCGCGCGCGTCGGCGAATTCGCGTACCTTCATGCGCTTGCGCAGACCCTCGATCAATGCGGTGGTGGCGGGAACGCCGACGTCGGCGGTCAGCAACGCGGTCTCGATTTCGTCGAGCAGATCGTCGTCCAGGCGCGGATTGCGCGAGAACAGGCCGCCCAGCCCCCGGGCGAAGCTGGTGTTGCGCAGGCGCTCGCGCCAACCCGGTTTGCCGGCCGGCGCGGGGGCGGGCGCGTTCCCGGGCACCGACGGAGCCGCTGGAGCCGGGACGACCGCGGCGGGCGCGGGTGTCGGCTCGACGGGCTCCGCCGGGAGCGCGGGGGCGGAAGAGGCGTTGTCGGGAACGGGATCCTGGGGCGCCGGGCGCTGCGTCTCGGGCAGGCTCACGGGCGCGTCAGGCTTCTTGCGTCGGAACCAGCTGACCATGACACGGGCAATCGCGGAGAATGGGCGCCATGGTAGCACCCGCCCTCTTTCCGCCCCGATGAAATCCGGACGCACGCCGCTCGCACGTGGCCCGCGCGCCGCGCCGGGACCGACCGGCAGCGTCCGCATCATCGGCGGGCGCTGGCGCAATACCCGTTTGCCGGTGCCGGATCTGCCCGGATTGCGTCCATCTTCGGATCGGGTCCGCGAAACCCTGTTCAACTGGCTGATGCCTAAACTGGCCGGCGCGCGGGTGCTCGACGCCTTCGCCGGCAGTGGCGCGCTGGGTCTGGAAGCGGTTTCGCGGGGAGCCGCGCACGCCGTGCTGCTCGAGCGCGACGCCGGCCTGGCCGCGGCGTTGCGCGGAGCCGTGGAGCGCCTGGGCGCCGCGACGCAGGCGCGGGTGGTGTGCGTGGACGCGCTGGCGTGGCTGGCAGACGCACCGGCGGAGCCTTTCGACATCGTGTTCCTGGATCCGCCGTTCGCGGCGGGCCTGTGGGACGCAGCGTTGCGCGCGCTGCCCGGTCACCTGGCGGTGGACGCCTGGGTGTACGTGGAATCCCCGGTGGAACACGCGCCGGCGGTCCCGCCGCATTGGTTGCCGCACCGCGAGGGCCGGACCCGCGACGTCCGCTACGCGCTCTACCGGGTCCCCGGCGGGCAGGGCGCTGCTACACTGCGCGGCGACTCCCATCGACCCGATTCCGCATGAGCGTGTCCCGTACCCGTACCGCGGTCTATCCCGGCACGTTCGACCCGATCACCAACGGGCACATCGATCTGATCGACCGCGCCGCGCCGCTGTTCGAGCGCTTGATCATCGGCGTGGCCGAGAGCCCGGGCAAAGGACCGGCACTGCCGCTGGAACTGAGGGTGGAACTGGCCCGCAAGGCGGTGGCGCATCACCCGCACGTGGAGGTGCGCGGATTCGATGGCTTGCTTGCCCATTTCGTCAAGGACATCGGCGGCGGCGTGCTGCTGCGCGGCCTGCGCGCGGTCTCGGATTTCGAGTACGAATTCCAACTGGCGAGCATGAACCGCCACCTGATTCCCGAAGTGGAAACCCTGTTCCTCACCCCTGCGGAGCAGTACGGCTTCATCTCGTCCTCGCTGGTGCGCGAAATCTCGCGGCTGGGCGGGGACGTGTCCGGTTTCGTGACCGCCGACGTGGCCGCCGCCATGAAGGCGCAGTGGCGCCGCACCTGAACCGCGTGCTTTTGTGGCACGATCCTTCCTACACCGACTTTTTGAGGGGACAGAACCATGACCACCATCGCCACACGACTGCTGCTGATCGCCTGCCTGGTCGTGCCGTTCGCCGCGTGCAAGAAGGAAGAGGCCAAGCCGGTCGAAGCCGCCGAGGCGGCGCTGGTCGTGCCTGCCAAGGACGATGACGCGGGCTGGCGCACCTATCTGTCCGAGGTGGTGACCCGCAACATGGGCACCATCACCAACACCCCGTTCCTGTACTACCTCCCGCCGGAATCGGATCCGGAGTTCCAGGCCAAGTACGACCGCTCGCTGGAGCAGGCCAAGAACGCGATCGCGCGCGGCATCGTCGGCGGCAACCTGCTGGCGTTCGGTTCCTCGGCATCCTCGCGGATGGCCGATCTGGTGGTGGCCTCGTTCCAGGGCGTCGAGCCGGACACCATGAAGGGCGTGCGCGTGGTCTTCATCGGCGACGCCGCCGATGGCGAGCGTGTCAAGGCGGCCGTCGCGCCGGCCGGCGTGGACTACGTTTTCGTCGAAGCCAAGTAATACGCTCCGCGCATGGCCGTCGTCATGACGGCCATGCCTCGCGGGGACGCTGTCCCCGCGGAAGCGGGGCTCCAGGTATCGGGAAGTTCCCCCGCAATGTCACTCAAGATCAACGAACTCTGCGTCAACTGCGATGTCTGCGAGCCGGCCTGTCCCAACCAGGCGATCTCGATGGGCGAGACCATCTACGTGATCGATCCGGCGCGCTGCACCGAGTGCGTTGGCCATCATGACGAACCGCAATGTGTCGTCGTTTGCCCGGTGGAGTGCATCGACCCGGATCCGGCGTATCCTGAGACCCAGGAGCAACTGCTGGCCAAGTTGCGCCAGCTGCAGGGCGGCTGACGCGGGAGGGCCGCCCATTGCGCACCCTTCAGGAGATGTCGTGAAAGCACGCCGAGCCACCGCGCTGTTGTTGGCGCTCTGTCTTTTCATTCCGGCGCTGCACGCCGCCGACGCCGGCGAGCGTTCCGCCAGCGCACCCGCCCATCCGCCCGGTTCGGCCATCGCCAGCGCGCACGCGCTCGCCACCGAAGCCGGCTTCGAAATCCTGCATGCCGGCGGCAACGCGTTCGACGCGGCGGTCGCGGTGTCTTCGGTGCTGTCGGTGGTCGAGCCGATCAGTTCGGGCATTGGCGGCGGCGGTTTCTTCCTGCTGCATGATGCGAAGACGGGCAAGGACGTGTTCGTCGACGCGCGCGAGACCGCGCCGGCGGCCGCGACGCCCGAGGCCTATCTGCTGGCGAACGGCGAGTTCAATCGCGACCGCGCCGAGAATGGACCCTGGGCGGCGGGCATCCCCGGCCTGCCGGCCGCGCTGGTCCATCTGGCGGGCAACTACGGCAAGCTGCCGCTGAAGACCTCGCTCGGTCCGGCCATCCGCATCGCCCGCGAGGGCTTTCCGGTGTATGGCCGGCTGGCGCGTGGCTACGCCTCGCGCCGCGAAGTGATGGAACGTTATCCCGGCACCCGCGCGGTGTTCCTGGCCGATGGCGATCCGCCCAAGGAAGGCGAAATCCTCAAGCAGCCGGATCTGGCCCGTACCCTGCAACTGCTGGCCGAGCGCGGCCACGACGGTTTCTACAAGGGCGAAATCGCCGGCAAGCTGCTCAAGGGCGTGAAGGCCGAAGGCGGCCGCTGGACCGCGGCCGAACTGGCCGCCTACCAGGTGCGCGAGCGCGAGCCGCTGAAGTTCAAGTACCGCGACTGGCAGATCACCACCGCGCCGCCTCCGTCTTCCGGCGGCGTCGCGGTGGCGCAGATGCTGCAGATCCTGGAAGGCTGGGATCTGGCCAAGCTCGATGAAACCCACCGCACCCACCTGACGGTCGAAGCGATGCGCCGCGCGTTCCGCGATCGCACGTTCTACCTGGGCGATCCCGATTTCGTCGACATCCCGCTCAAGACCCTGACCAGCCGCGACTATGCGGCCGGCCTGCGCGCGACCATCAACCCCGACAAGGCCACGCCCAGCGATCTGCTGTCGGGCAAGCCCACGCCGCTGGAGGACGAGGAGACCACCCACTTCTCGATCATCGACGCCGACGGCAATCGCGTGGCCGCGACCCAGACGGTCAACCTGCTGTTCGGTTCCGGCCTGATTCCGCCGGGCACCGGCGTGCTGCTCAACAACGAAATGGACGACTTCGCGCTCAAGCCGGGCACGCCGAACGCGTTCGGCGTGATGGGTTTCGAGGCCAATGCGCCGAAGCCCGGCAAGCGCATGCTCAGTTCGATGACGCCCAGCTTCATGGAATCGCCGGATCGCGTTGCCGTGCTCGGCACCCCGGGAGGCAGCCGCATCATCACCATGGTGCTGCTGGGCATGCTGGGCTACGACCAGGGCCTGGACGCGCAGCAGGTCGCGGCGCTGCCGCGCTTCCACCACCAGTGGCTGCCGGACGTGATCTCCGCCGAGAGCGGCGCGTTCACGCCGCAGGTCGCCGAGGCGCTGCGGTCGATGGGGCACCAGGTCGATCTGCCCGGCGACACCGCCGCCGGCGGCCGCGGTTCCAGCCACGTCTGGGGCAACCTGCAGACAGTGCTCTGGGACCGCAAGGACAATACCCTGACCGGCGGCGCGGATCCGCGCAATCCGGTGGGCAAGGCCGAAGTCGAACTGAGCGAAGCCGCCGCGCGCTGAGTGCGCGCTTCATCCCGCATGGCGGTGCGCGCTCCGCCGTGCGGGAAACCGGCATCCGGATTTATGCGGGCCTGCGTCCCGGGAGCGCGGAGTCTCCGGACCCGTCTTCAGGTGCGCCTGCGTCTCCGGGAGTAGAATCGGCGCCATGAAACTCTGGTCCATCCTCGGCAATTCCCAGAAGCTCGACGGCGGCGCGATGTTCGGCAATGCGCCGCGCGCGATGTGGTCAAAATGGCTGGCGCCCGATGATCAGAACCGGGTGCCGCTGGCTTGCCGCGCATTGCTGGCGAGCCCGCTCAGCGGCAAGACCGTGCTGTTCGAGACCGGTATCGGCGCGTTCTTCGATCCGAAGATGCGCGAGCGCTTCGGCGTGCAGGAAGAGCGGCATGTCCTGCTGGATTCCTTGCGCGAGGCCGGCTTCGGGCATGAAGACATCGATGTGGTGGTGCTGAGCCACCTGCATTTCGATCACGCCGGCGGCCTGCTGGCGCCGTGGGCGGAGGGCAGGGCGCCGGAACTGCTGTTCCCGAATGCGACCTTCGTGGTCGGCAAGGCGCACTGGCAGCGGGCGTTGAAGCCGCATCCGCGCGATCGCGCCAGTTTCATTCCCGAATTGCAGGGCCTGCTGGAAGCCAGCGGGCGGCTCGAACTCGTGGACGGCGAACACTCGCTCGCGCTGGGCGACAGCGTGCGTTTCAGTTTCAGCGACGGCCACACGCCGGGCCTGATGCTGGCCGAAATCGCCGGGCCCGAGCGCGTGGACGGACAGGCGCATGGCGGGGTGGTGTTCTGCGCGGATCTGATTCCCGGCCGCTCGTGGGTGCACGTGCCGATCACGATGGGCTACGACCGCAACGCGGAATTGCTGATCGACGAGAAGCGCGCCTTCCTCGAGGACAAGCTCGCGCGCAACGTGCACCTGTTCTTTACCCACGACCCCGGCTGCGCCCTCGCGCAGGTGACGCGCGACGACAAGGGCCGCTTCGGCACCGCGCACGAGGTCGCCGAGCTGCACGCGCGGGCGCTGGCCTGATGCGCCACGCGCTGCTGCTGGCCGCGGCCCTGTTGCCCGCCGGCACGCTGGGCGCGCAGGCGCCGCCGCCAGGACCGCAGCCGCGGGTGGAGGCGCCGGTGCGCGATCCCGACTTCCGGGTCGGCACCGACGCGTTCGGCCTGGAGCGCGTGGTCGAGATGCTGCAATGGCGGGCGATCCGGCATGGCTACGAGCGCGCCTGGAGCCGGTCCCCGATCGACTCGCGCGGCTTCCCGCCCGACCGCCAGAACCCCGCCGAGTGGCCGCTGCCGAACCGGCGTTGGCTGGCGCCGGCGACGCTCGACGGCAGGCCGGTCGATCCCGCCGCGATCCTCGCCCTCGGCGAGTGGCGGCAGTTCCGCCCCGGCTTCAGCCGCCTGCCGGCCAACCTGGCCGCGACCTTCCAGCCGGAGGGCGACGGCCTGGGCAGCGCCGACGATCCGCTCGCGCCGCGGGTGGGCGACCTGCGGGTGCGCTGGCGCGAGCTGGTGCTGCCGCCGCTGCGCGGCGAGCTGGAACTGCGCGGCGGCATGTGGCGGCTGAAGGCGCAGGTCGCGGACCCGGCGCCGGTGGCGCCGGCGCCCGTCGCCGCTGGCGCGGACGACAGGCGCGGTTGGTCGCCGTGGCTGCTGGGCGCGTTCGGCGGCGCGCTGCTGATCGGATGGGTGCTGCTGCGCCGCCGGCGCCGCCGCTGACGAAAGGAACGAGACGCGATGCAGGATCGGACGGACGTGCTGGTGGTCGGCGCCGGGGTGGTCGGCCTGGCCTGTGCGCTGGCGCTGCGCGGAGCCGGACGCGAGGTGCGGGTGCTGGACGCCGGCGCGGTCGGGCAGGGCAGCTCGCACGGCAACTGCGGCACGCTCACGCCCAGCCACGCGTTGCCGCTGGCGGGGCCGGGCGCGGTGCCGCGCGCGCTGCGCTGGATGCTGACCCCGGACGCGCCGCTGTACGTGCCGCCGCGGCCCGATCCGTTGCTGTGGCAATGGCTGCTGCGCTTCGCCGGCAATTGCGGCGGCCAGGCCGCGCTGCGCGCCGGGCGCGCCCGTGCGGCACTGCTGCTGGCCTCGCGCGCGGCGTTCCCGGATCTGCTCGCGCGCCACGGCATCGACTGCGAGTTCGAGCAGCTCGGGACCGACCACGTCTTCCGCGATCCGCGCGAGCTCGACGCGTACGAGCGTGAGCGCGCCGCGCTGGCCCAGCTCGGCGTGGCCAGCGAACGCATCGACGGTGCCGCCTATGCGCGCGAGGAACC
>NZ_JBQCIJ010000015.1:0-21630 GCF_051953815.1 Pseudoxanthomonas sp.
CGACTTTCATCGTCGGCGCCGAGCATTGGCAGCGTGCGCTGAAGCCGCACCCGCGAGACCGCGCCAGTTTCATCCCGGAATTGCAGCCGCTGCTGGAAGCCAGTGGGCGGCTGGAACTCGTGTCGGGCGAGTACTCGCACGCGCTGGGCGACGCGGTCCGTTTCAGCTTCAGCGACGGTCATACGCCGGGGCTGATGCTGGCCGAAATCGTCGGCGCCGAACGCATCGACGGCCAGCCGCACGGCGGCGTGGTGTTCTGCGCCGACCTGATCCCGGGCCGTTCCTGGGTGCACGTGCCCATCACCATGGGCTACGACCGTAACGCGGAACTGCTGATCGACGAGAAGCGCGCCTTCCTGGAAGACAAGCTCGCACGCAACGTGCATCTGTTCTTCACTCACGATCCCGAGTGCGCGCTGGCCCAGGTCACCCGCGACGAGCGCGGCAGGTTCGGCGTGGCCCGCGAAGTGGCGGAACTGCATGCCCGTCCGCTGGCGGCATGAAATGACTTCCGGCACTGCGGACTGATGACAACAGGCACCTGTCCGGAGCGGCGGGTGCCAACAGACTGATCCCACTTTCCAAGGGGATCTTTCCGATGAACCAGCCTTCGTTGTTCCGCCGCGCCGTCGCGGCCGTGCTGCTGTCCTTTGCCGGCATGCAGGCCGCCTTCGCCGCCCCGACCGCCACGGTGCCTTTGCAGGTCTCGCCGCAACGCGCCACTTCGATGGCGGTATGGGAACCGGAAAACGTTCGCGGCGTGGTGCTGTTTTCCAGCGGACACGGCTCGTGGCCGGAACGCTATGACGATCTGCTGCAAACCTGGCGTGATGCCGGCTTCGTGGTGGTCGCGCCGCTGCACGTGGATTCGGTGAAGCATCCGGACCGCGAGAAGTTCTCCATGCAGCAGGGTTTCGGCGAGCGGCTGGCCGACATGAAGGCCGCCAGCGCCTATGTGGCCGCGCGTTGGCCCGGCGTGCCGGTTGCCGCTGCCGGACACAGTTACGGCACGCTGGTGTCGTTGGTCCTGGGCGGCGCGCTGGCCGATCTGGCGCCGCTGCGCGATCCCAGCGTGGTGGCGGTGGTGGGCTATTCCTCGCCGGGCAGGATTCCGGGACTGGTCACGCCCTCGGCCTACGCATCGGTCGCGGTGCCGGTGCTGCTGGTGACCGGCGACCAGGATCTTGTGCCGGGTTTCGTCAGCGATCCGCGCGACCACCTGTATCCGGTCGAAAGCGCGCCCGAAGGCGACAAGTACGCGGTGGTGCTGACAGGAGGCGACCACAACCTGATCGGCGGCCAACCGGAAGCGCCGTACCGGCGCGCGCGCGAACTTGGTACCGCGTTCCTCAAGGCGGAAGCGCTGGATGACGCCGAAGCGGCCCGCGTGTTTTCCGTCGACGCCGCCGGCCCGGCCGACGCCGAGCGCTGGATCCGTCGCTGAGGCTCAGCCGACCCGGGTGCCGAAGATCCGATCGCCGGCATCACCCAGGCCCGGCAGGATGTAACCCTTGTCGTTGAGATGGTCGTCGATGGCGGCGGTATAGACCTCGACGTCGGGGTGGGCCGCTTCCAGCGCGGCCAGGCCCTCGGGCGCGGCGACCAGGAAGATGCCCTTGATGCGTTTCGCGCCGGCGCGCTTGAGCATGTCGATGGTGGCGATGAGGGTGCCGCCGGTGGCCAGCATCGGATCCAGGATGAGCGCGTCGCGTTCGTCCAGGCGGCCGGTCAGGCGTTCGAAGTAGGGTACCGGTTGCAGGGTTTCCTCGTCGCGCTGCAGGCCCACCACGCTGACCTTGGCGGCGGGAATCAGCGCCAATACACCCGGCAGCATGCCCAGGCCGGCGCGCAGGATGGGGACCAGGGTGATCTTGGCGCCGGCGATCTTGCGCACCTGGACCGGTCCGGCCCAGCCGGGCATGGTCGCTTCCTCGGTCTCCAGATCCGCGGTGGCCTCGTAGGCCAGCAGGGTGCCCAGTTCGGTGACCAGTTCGCGGAAACCCTTGGTGCTGAGCGAGGCGTCGCGGAGCAGGCCGATCTTGTGCTGGACGAGGGGATGGCGGACTTCGACGGTCTTCATGGCGGCCTGCGGCGGTGTTCGGATGGCGAAAGTCTGCATCAATCCCGTCCGTCCCACAAAAAAGAAGCCGGCCTGCGCCGGCTTCCGTGGGGCCCGCCAGGGCATGTCCGGGCTCAGAACGCCCAGCGCATGACCAGCTGATAGCTCGGTCCGGCCTCTTCTGTTTCCAGCTCGTACTCGTCGTAGTCGCGATCGATCTGGTCGGCCAGGTTGTCGAACTTGTGGAAGAACTCGTCCTTGGATGCGTCCAGCAGATTGGCGGCGGTCAGTCGCACCGACAGGGTCTTGCCGAAGCGCTTCTCGACGAACACTTCCAGGTCGTCGCCGTACTTGACGGTCACTTCCTCGGCCAGGATGCGGCTGAAGGCATCGCCCTGCTTGCGGTAGGTCGCGCCGAAGGTGGCGCCGAGCGACGGCAGGTCCTGGATGAAGCCGACGTTGTAGACGCTCCTGGCCTGGTCGTTGAAGCGGCGCTCGCCGAGGAAATCGGTGACCTTGCTGTTGAGGTAGGAGTAGTTGAGGAACACGCCGGTATTGGGCATGCCCAGCGCGGTCAACGGCGTCGACAGGTCGAACTCGACGCCATAGACCTTGCCGTCGCCGACGTTGGCCGAGGTGAACAGCCAGCTTTCCGGATCGAACTGGAAGTCGTCCTCGGTCGCGCCGGGGTTGTCGGCCAGGAATTCCTCCAGCTCGTCGGCGTAGTTGTCCTGTGCGTCCTCGCTCATCTCGCCGGTGTTGACCAGCTCGATCAAGTTCTTCACGTCCCGGTAGAAGAAGTTGACGCCCACCACGCCGTGCTGGCCGAGACGACGCTCGAAGCCCAGGTCGATGCCGTTGGCGGTTTCCGGATCCAGCTTCGGATTGCCGATGTAGTCGTTGTCGCCGAACTCGCCGTCCAACAGCGCCGGAATGAGTTCGTTGAAATTCGGCCGCTTGACGCTCCTGGCCAGCGACAGGCTGACGCGGGTGGCCTCGTCCAGATCCCACTTCAGGTGCAGCGAGGGCAGCAGTTCGTTGTAATCCTTGCTTGCCGAGCCGGCGACGTCGCCATCTTCCTGGTAGCGGATGTCCGAGCGGGTGGTCTCGTAGCGCAGGCCGGCTTCCCAGGAGAACGCCTCGCCCTTGCCCGAAAGCATCAGGTAGGGATCGACGCGGGTTTCCTTGATCAGCGAGCCGATCACGCCGTCCGGTTCGTAGGCCACCGGGTCGCCTTCTTCCTCGGCTTCCCAGGCGTAGTTGGTGTAGGCGACGTCGCGCTTCTTGCGGCGGTAATCCACGCCGAATTCGAGTTCGCTCGCACCCACCGCGCGCTGGTGCGCGATCTTGAAGCTGGTTTCGGCGTCCTGCGCGTCCACGGCCTGGGATTCGGCCTCGGAGGCATCCCATTCGCCGTTCACATACTCGTGCTTCTCCTCGCTCTCGGCGCTGTCGTCCTCGAACCGCGCGTAGTCGAGATCGAGTTCGGTGGTGCCGCCGGCCATGTCGAACTTGTATTCGGCGCCGATGCCCCAGTTGCGCTGGTCGATGGGATTGAGTCCGGGCACCCGCGAATCGATGACGTCGCCGTCGTCGTACTCGACCTCATGCGAAACCTCGGTGACGTCGCGGTCGGTCTTGACGTAGAAACCGTCGATGCTGATGCGCCCGGTCTCGCCGACATCGGCGGTGTAGGAGAGGTTGGCCGAATAGTCGCGCCCGTCCTTGACCTCGGTCTGGTCTTCCCAGCTGAGCAGTTCCTGTCGGGTCGGGTCGGCGAAACGGTCCGAGCGCTTGAGCTTGGAGCGGTAGCGGTCCTGGACGTTGATGCCGGCCAGCAGGCGGCCGCCCAATGCGTCGACGCTGGTCACCGCGCCGAAGGTCGGATTCACTTCGCCGTCGTACCAGCGGTTGGCGCCGATGCGCAGATAGCTGCCGTCGAACACGTAGGCATCGCGCAGGACGATGTTGATGCTGCCGGCGATCGCGTCGCCGCTGCGGTTGGCGCTGTTGCTGCGCAGGATTTCGATGTGGTCGACCATTTCCGCCGGGATGCGGTCGACCCAGAACGAGCGGTCGTCGCCGGCACCCGGCACCTTCTTGCCGTTGATCAGCACCTGGGTGTAACCCGCGGCCATGCCGCGCATCATCGCGCCGTCGAATTCCATGATGTCGGAGCCGACGAAGGTCACGCCGGGTACCCGTTTGAGCATGTCGCCGACGGTGTTGGGCTCGAAGCGCTGGAAGTATTCCAGGTCGTAGGACAGGGTGGGGGCGATGTCGTCGGTGCGGTCGCGGTAGGTGATCTCGCCCTGGACCACGATGGTGTCCAGTTGCTTGGGATCGTTGGCCGGCGCGCCGGCGGCGCTTCCGTCGGGCATGGCCTGCGCGCTTGCCAGCGGGCTGGCGGCGATCAGGCCCGCGCAGAGCATGGCCTGTGACAGGCCGATGGCCAGGGCGGTGCGTTTCATCGTCGTGTTTTCCCCAGGTGAAGATAAACGGCGATTTCTACGGGGCTTAGATGGCGGGAATGTGACCGGCGCGTGGCAGGATGGCGAACCTGTCCGGGGCGCAACCAAAGCGTCACAATCGATGCGTAGAACGTTGCGGTTTGTTGACCGCCAAATCGCTGCAGGGGAATCGCATGTCCTATCGCTTGAACGCACTCGCCAGTCTGTTGTTCGTGTCCCTGGCCGGTTGCGCCGGCAATGTGCCGGTGGACCGGGAACCGGACGAGCATGTGGAAAAGGATCCGCTGCTGAGCGAGGCGAAGATTCCGCATGTGGTCGTTGCCGAGGCCTTCCTGACCGCCGATACCCCGGCCGACAACGTCGATTCGCCGGCGAGCTGGCGCAGTCCGGAAGGCAAGCGTTGGCTCATCGCCACCGCCAAGGCGACCGACCAGCTGATCGTCTATGACGGGGTCAGCGGCGAGCGCCTGCGCACGGTCGGAGGACCGGGCACAGGCCCGGGCCAGCTGCGGCGTCCCAACGGCATCGCCGTCATCGATGACCTGGTGCTGGTGGTCGAGCGCGACAACCACCGGGTGCAGGTGTTCCAGTTGCCGGGCTTCCAGCCGCTGCTGAGCTTCGGTGCGGAAGATCTGAAGCAGCCCTACGGCCTGTGGGTACGCCCGCAGAAGGACAGCTACGAGGTCATCGTCAGCGACAACTACATGTCGGCGCGGAACGAGGATCTGCCGCCACCGCTGGCGGAACTGGATCGCCGCTTCAAGCGCTATCAGCTGCGGCGCGTGCCGCAGGGCTGGGCGGCGACGCTGACGGAAACCTTTGGCGACACCACGGCCGCCGGCGCGATCCGGATCGCCGAATCGGTGTTCGGCGACGTCGCCAATGATCGCCTGCTGCTGGCCGAAGAAGACGTCGCCACCGGCACCCGCCTGCGCGAGTACGGGCTGGACGGGCGCTATCGTGGCCGCGACATCGGCGCGGATCTGTTCAAGGCGCAGGCCGAGGGCATGGCGCTGGCGCGGTGCGAAGGCGGCGGCGGCTTCTGGATCGCCACCGATCAGTTCAAGGATCGCAGCGTGTTCCATGTGTTCGATCGCCTCAGCCTGGCGCACCTGGGCGCCTTCACCGGCGAGCGCACCGCCAATACCGATGGCGTCTGGCTCGACCAGACGGTCGACAAGCGTTTTCCGGAAGGCGTCTTCTACGCGGTGGACGATGACAAGGCGGTGGCCGCGTTCGATTGGCAGGCGATTGCCCGCGCGCTCAAGCTGCCCGCGTGCAGGCCCGCGCAATGAAGCGCGTCGTCGCCCTGCTCGGGCTGGGGCTGCTGACCACCGCATCGCCGGCGCGGACCGGTGACGGGGTCGTCCACCCGTTCCTCGCCGCGCAGTCGCCGAAGGCGCCGGAGGAAGCCGTGCTGGCGGTGGAGATTCCCGCCGGCAGCTTCACCAAGTACGAGATCAACGAGGAAGGTCTGCTGTTCGTGGACCGTTTCCAGTCGATGCCGGTCGCCTATCCGGCCAACTACGGGTCGATGCCGCGCACGCGGGCGGGGGATGGGGATCCCCTGGATGCGCTGGTGCTGACCCGCGAACCGCTGCATCCGGGCGTGCTGCTCCGGTTCCGTCCCATCGGCGTGTTGCGGATGGTCGATGACGGCGAGGCCGATGAAAAGATCATCGGCGTGCCGACGGACAAGGTGGATCCCACATACGCCGGGATTCGTGATCTGTCCGATCTGCCGGCCATCGAGCGCGACCGCATCGAAGCGTTCTTCCGCATCTACAAGGATCTGCCGAAGGGGCGCAATCCGGTGCGCTTGAACGGTTACGGCGACGCCACGGAAGCCAGGGGGCTGATCCAGGCGGCGATGCGGCGGTTCACCGAAGTGCGGGAAGCCCCGTAGCGCGTGTCACCCGGCCCGTCCCGGGCCGGTGGCGCCGCCGTCGCGCCCGTGCGCAAAAGGTAACGAACCGGCAAAGAAAAGGGCGGACACCGCCAGGGATGCCCGCCCACGAGGAAACCTTGGGAAGCGGAATCAGGCCGCGGCGGCCTGGGCGCTGCGCGGGCCTTCCTGCAGTGCGCGCCCGACCAGGCTGACCAGCAGCTCCAGTTCGTCAGCGCCCATCGCGAAATGCGGCGTGAAGCGCAGCGAGTTGGCGCCGCCGTGAATGACGTTGATGCCGTGCTGGCGCAGCCATTCCTCGGTGGAGTTGGCGCCGTAGCACTTGAACTGCGGCGCCAGCTCGCACGAGAACAGCAGGCCGGTGCCCTGCACCTTGGTGATCAGCCCGCCCAGTTCGCTCTTCAGTTTTTCCAGGCTGGCCACCGCGTCGACGCCGCGGGCGCGGATGTTCTCGCGGACCTGCGGGGTGAGTTGTTCCAGGGTGGCGCAGGCCACGTCCAGCGCGCGCGGGTTGGTGGTCATGGTGTTGCCGTACACGCCCTTGCGGTACAGGCCGGCCGCGCGTTCGTTGACCGCCAGCACCGACAGCGGGTACTGCGCGGCGTTGAGCGCCTTGGAATAGGTTTCCATGTCGGGCGCGTCCAGTCCTTCGAAGCCCGGGTAATCGACGATCGACAGCACGCCGTGGGCGCGCAGGCCGGCCTGGATGGAGTCGACCAGGAACAGGCTGCCGTGGTGGCGGGTGAGTTCGCGCGCGGCGGCGTAGAACGCCGGCGGCACCGAACGGCCCGGATCGCCTTCGCCCATCACCGGCTCCAGGAACACCGCTTCGATGAACCAGCCCTTGGTCTCGGCGTCGGCGAAAGCGCGCTTGAGCGCTTCGACGTCGTAGGGCTCGATCGCGATCAGCGAATCCTCGCCGCGATAGCTGGCCAGGTGCTGCTGGTAGGTCTTGCGCGAGGAATCCGAGTACAGCGCCGGACGCTCGGTGCGGCCGTGGAAGCTGCCCTTCACCACCACGCGCTTGACCGCGCGGCCCTCGTGGCGGGCGCCCGGATCGGTCTGCAGCTTGGTGTTGATGTCGGCGATGCGGGCGGCCAGGCCTACCGACTCGGAGCCCGAATTCAGGCACAGGAACTTCGCGTAGGGACAGCCGCCGCGGGTCTGGCCGATTTCCTTGCGCAGGGCGCGCTCGAAGCGCAGCTGCGACAGGCTGGGGGTCATGATGTTGGCCATCACCTGCGGTCGCGCCATCGCCGCCAGGATCGGCTCGGGGGTGTGGCCGAAACCGAGCATGCCGTAGCCGCCGGCGTCGTACAGCACCGCGCCGTTGAGGGTGACCACCCACGGGCCGCGCGCGGCCAGGGCGATGTAGGGATTGACCGCGTCGTCCGGGTAGAAATTGACGTAGCCGGCCTGGACGGCGCGCAGCTGCGCCTCCTCGTCCAGATCCAGCAGGTCGGCGAACTCGTCCTTCAGGCGGGCGTGCTCGGCGGCGGCGGCCTCGATGGCGGCCACCAGGGCCGGATGGCCGGCGGCGAAACGTTCGAGGGTCGCATCGTCCAGACCGGTGGTCAGGCGCTTGCCCGCATGGGCGCGGAGGGGGGCGAGCAGGTCGAGGAGGGCCATGGTGTTCTCCGGATGGACGACAAACCTCTATTATGTGGATAAATTCGTCGTTTGACAGTTATGATTTGCACGAATTTTCTGTAGATTTCGTCGAATCGACGAGGCGAGTGCCCTGAAATGAAGATCTCCGCGACCGACCAGTTGCTGCTCAGCCTGCTGCGCGACAACGCCCGTGCCTCGACCGCCCAGATCGCCCGCCGGCTCAATCTGTCGCGGACCACGGTGCAGAGCCGGATCGAGCGGCTGGAACGCGAGGGCGTGATCAGCGGCTACACGGTGCGGGTGCATGACGACTACGAGCGCGGGCACATCCGCGCGCACATCATGATCACCGTGCATCCCAAGCAGATGACTTCGGTGGTGGCCTCGCTGCGCGCCATGCCGGAAGTGCGCCTGCTGCAGTCGGTCAGCGGCGCCTACGACCTGATCGCGGTGGGGGTGGTGCCGTCGGTCGACGGGATGGATCTGCTGACCGACCGGATCGGCGCCATCGACGGGGTCGAGCGCACCACCTCCTCGATCGTGCTGTCGACCAAGTTCGAGCGCTGAACCCCGGCGGGACCCGGACAGGGGCCGGAGCGCCCGCCTCGGCCCGCTCCCTTACAATGGACGGCTTCCCCGAGCCGCCCCCACGTGAAGAAGTCCGATTTCCATTTCGAGTTGCCCGAGGCCCTGATTGCCCAGGCGCCGCTGCCGGAACGCTCCGCCAGCCGCCTGCTGGTGGTGCCGCCGGGCGATGCCGCGTTCGCCGACCGCCAGGTCCGGGATCTGCCGGAATGGCTGGCGCCGGGGGATCTGCTGGTGTTCAACGACACCCGGGTGATTCCCGCGCGCCTGTTCGGCCAGAAGGAAACCGGCGGGCGGGTGGAAATCCTGATCGAGCGGTTGCTGCCCGACAACGAGGCGCGGGCCCAGGTCGGCGCCAGCAAGCCGCCCAAGCCGGGCAGCCGGATCGCGCTGGACGCCGGCGGCGAGGCCGAGGTGCTGGGCCGCGACGGCGAGTTCTACCGGCTGCGCTTCCACGTGCCCACCGCGCTGGAAAGCTGGCTGTTGCAGGCCGGTCGCCTGCCGCTGCCGCCGTACATCCAGCGCGAAGCGGACGCGGACGACGACGAGCGCTACCAGACCGTGTTCGCGCGCGAGCCGGGCGCGGTCGCCGCGCCCACCGCCGGCCTGCATTTCGACGAGCCGCTGCTGGCCGCGCTGCGCGAGCGCGGCGTGGAGTTCGGCCACGTCACCCTGCATGTGGGCGCGGGCACCTTCCAGCCGGTGCGGGTGGACGACGTGCGCCAGCACCAGATGCACAGCGAATGGCTGAACGTCGGCGCCGCGCTGATCGAGCGCATCCACGCGACGCGTGCCCGTGGCGGTCGCGTGATCGCGGTGGGCACCACGGTGGTGCGCGCGCTGGAATCGGCCATGCGCGGCGGCGAACTGCAGCCGTTCGCCGGCGAAACCCGCATCTTCATTTTCCCGGGTTACCGCATCCGCAGCGTGGACGCGATGATCACCAACTTCCACCTGCCGGAAAGCACGCTGCTGATGCTGGTGTCCGCTTTCGCCGGCAAGGAGCGGGTGTTCGCCGCCTACGAGCACGCGGTGCGCGAACGCTACCGCTTCTTCTCCTACGGCGACGCGATGCTGTTGTTTCCGCAGGCGCCGTGAGCGCGGAAGCGACGCCGGTCGCGATGGTTTCCAGGTCCGGGAAACACCATCGTCGCGATTGACGCCGCTCCCGCACCGCCAGCCCCAAACCGGCTTTCCCTCTTTCCCCGTCCGCCCATGTCCCGACTCCAGTTCCAGCTCCAGACCACCGATGGCCGCGCCCGCCGCGGCCGGCTGACCTTTCCGCGCGGCACGGTGGAAACGCCGGCCTTCATGCCGGTGGGCACCTATGGCTCGGTGAAGGGCATCCTGCCCGACCAGATCGAGGCGCTGGGCGCGGAGATCATCCTGGGCAACACCTTCCACCTGTACCTGCGCCCGGGCCTGGAGGTCATCGCGCAACATGGCGGCCTGCATGGCTTCGCGTGCTGGAACCGGCCCATCCTCACCGACTCGGGCGGCTTCCAGGTGTTCTCGCTGGCGCATCGCCGCAAGATCACCGAGCAGGGCGTGACCTTCGCCTCGCCGGTGGACGGCAGCAAGGTGTTCCTGGGTCCGGAAGAGAGCATGCGCATCCAGAAGGTGCTGGATTCGGACATCGTGATGATCTTCGACGAGTGCACGCCATATCCGGCCACCGAGGCGGTCGCGCGCAAGTCGATGGAATTGAGCCTGCGCTGGGCCGAGCGCAGCCGGCGCGCGCACGAGGGCAATGACGCGGCGCTGTTCGGCATCGTCCAGGGCGGCGTGCACGAACCGCTGCGCGAGCAGTCGGCCGCCGGACTGCAGGCAATCGGCTTCGACGGCTATGCGATCGGCGGGCTGGCGGTGGGCGAGCCGGAGGAGGAACGCAACCGCATCCTCGATCACATGCATCCGATCCTGCCGCAGGATCGACCCCGCTACCTGATGGGGGTGGGGCGGCCGGAGGACCTGGTGGAAGGCGTCGCCCGCGGCGTCGACATGTTCGATTGCGTGATGCCGACCCGCAACGCCCGCAACGGCCACTACTTCACTTCATTCGGCACCGTGCGCATCCGCAATGCGAAGTACGAGAAGGACATGCAGCCGATCGAGCCGGGCTGCGGCTGCTACGCCTGCCGCAACGGCTTCACCCGGTCCTACCTGCGCCACCTGGATCGCTGCAACGAAATGCTGGCGCCGATGCTCGGCACGCTGCACAACCTCTGGTACTACGAGAAGCTGATGGCGGACATCCGCGCGGCCATCGAGCAGGGCCGCTTCGACGATTTCCGCCAGGCGTTCTATGCGGCGCGGGACGTGGACGCGCCGCTGGCCTGAACCCTGGATTCGCCCCGTCCGGGCGGATTTCCCGGGGGCCGGCGGAACCTTTCGGAAGGACGGCGGTCTTCACACGTCCACGCCGGCGCCCGTTGGGGCCGGCAGCGCGCCGGGACGGGGATGCCCAGCGCGTGGCATAATTCCCGGCTGCTTTCGCATAAGAACGGATAACTCCATGAATCTGCTCGACTTTCTGATCGCCCCGGCGCATGCCCAGGCCGCCGGCGCTCCCCAGGGCGGCCTGGGTGGTTTCGGCCTGCTGATGCCGATCATCCTGATCGCCATCATGTACTTCCTGATGATCCGCCCGCAGATGAAGCGTGCGAAGGAACATCGCGCCATGCTGGACAAGCTCTCGCGCGGTGACGAAGTCATCACCACCGGCGGCATCGCCGGCACCGTCACCGACATCGGCGACAACTTCGTCACCATCGAAGTGGCCGACAACGTGCGCGTGCGCGTGCAGAAGGCCGCCGTGGGCAATGTCCTCCCCAAGGGCACCCTGAAGTCCGCCTGATCCCTTTCCGACCACCGTTGAGCGTGCGCCCGGGAAGGGCGTGCGCGGGTTGCCGCAATGCTTGAATTCCCTCGCTGGAAATATGTCGTCATCCTGCTGGTCGTTGCGCTGAGCGTGTTCTACGCCCTGCCCAACATCTACCCGCAGGATCCCTCGGTACAGATCACGCCGAATCGCGGCTACGCGATCGACGCGGCATTGCGGCAGAAGGTCGAGGCCAGCCTCAAGGAGGCCGGCGTCACTCCCAAGGCGCTGGATGACCAGGACGGCAAGAACCTGATCGTCCGCCTGCCGGGCCTGGACGCGCAGACCAAGGCCAACGACGTCCTGCGCGGCGCGCTGGGCGAAAATTACGTGGTGGCGTTGAACCTGGCCTCGACCGTTCCGGACTGGCTCAGCCGGTTCGGCGCGCGGCCGATGGTGCAGGGCCTGGACTTGCAGGGCGGCGTGCACTTCGAATTGCAGGTGGATCAGAAGGCGGCCCTGGACAAGCGCGTGGATGCGTACGTCGAGGACGCCCGGCTGACCCTGCGCGACAACCGCATCAAGTACCAGTCGGTCGAACGCCGTCCGGACAACAGCATCGCCATCACCCTGGCGCCGGGCGAGAACGCCAACAAGGCGCGTGATCTGCTGGCAAAGACGCTGGTCGCCTCGTCCAACGCCGGCGGCGCCGCGCTGGTCGGCGGCGGCGCCCTGACCTACGACGTCGAAGGCGAACGCATCACCATCGGCCTGCCCGAGAGCGAACTGAACCAGATCGCCGGCAGCGCCATCGAGCAGAACATCACCACCCTGCGCAACCGCGTCAACGAACTGGGCGTGGCCGAGCCGATCATCCAGCGCCAGGGCAACGACCGCGTGGTCGTGCAGCTGCCGGGCGTGCAGGACACCGCCGAGGCCAAGCGCATGATCGGCGCGACCGCCACCCTGGAATACCGCGCGGTGGTCGACGGCAATGCCTACGACGCCGTCGCCAGCGGCAACGTGCCGCCGGAAGCGCGCGTGTACTACCGCCGCGAGGTGGGACCGGACGGCAAGCCGGTGCCGGTGCTGCTGAACAAGCGCGTGATCGTCGCGGGCGATCAGATGGTGGGCGCCAAGACCGGCACGGACAGCAATGGCCTGCCCGCAGTGGACGTCACCCTGAACAACATCGGCGGCCAGCGCATGTTCGACTTCACCAGCGCCAGTGTCGGCAAGCCGATGGCGGTGGTCTACATCGAGCGCATCCCGCAGGTGGACATCGTCAACGGCGAGGAAGTCCGCAGCACCCGGATCAAGGAGGAAGTGATCTCGGTGGCGAACATCAACGGCGTGTTCGGCAAGAACTTCCAGACCACCGGCCTGGAGAAGACCGAGGCCGACGGCCTGGCCAAGCTGCTGCGCGCCGGCTCGCTGGCCGCGCCGATGGACTTCATCAACGAGCGCGTGGTCGGTCCCAGTCTGGGTGCCGAGAACGTGGCCCGCGGCACCAAGGCGGTGATGTTCTCGTTCCTGTTCGCGCTGGCGTTCTTCCTGGTCTATTACCGGATGTTCGGTCTGATCACCTGCGTGGCGCTGCTGCTCAACCTGGTGATGGTGGTCGCGGTGATGTCGCTGTTCGGCGCCACCATGACCCTGCCCGGCTTCGCCGGCCTGGCGCTGTCGATCGGCATGTCGGTGGACGCCAACGTGCTGATCAACGAGCGCATCCGCGAAGAGCTGAGGGCGGGGGTGCCACCGCTGGCCTCGATTGCCACCGGTTACGACAAGGCCTCCGGAACCATCTTCGACTCGAACATGACCGCGCTGCTGGCCGGCGTTGCGCTGTTCGCCTTCGGCACCGGTCCGCTCAAGGGCTTTGCCGTCACCATGATCGTCGGCATCCTGACCTCCGTGTTCACCGCCGTGACCGTCTCGCGCGCGCTGGCCACGCTGATCTATGGCCGTCGCCGCAAGCTGAAGTCGCTGGCCATCTGACGAGAGCAACCGAACCATGAAACTCTTCCCGCTGCATCTCGTTCCCAACGACACCAACATCGACTTCATGCGCCTGCGCTGGGTGTCGCTGGCGGTGGCCCTGATCCTCGCGGTGGTCGCCGTCGGCGCCATGGCGTTCAAGGGCTTCAACTACGCGCTCGATTTCACCGGCGGCATCATGGTGGAACTGCGCTTCGACAATCCGCCGGACGTGGACAGCGTGCGCGAACGCCTGGAAGCCTCCGGCTATCAGGGCGCGCAGGTCCAGACCTTCGGCACCGGTCGCGATCTGCTGGTCCGCCTGCAGCCGCGTGAAGGCCAGACCGACTCCGAAGCCGCCAACCGCACCGCCGCCGAGGTGGTGAAGCTGGCGTCCTCGGCCGACAACCCGGCCGCCAAGCTGCGCAGCGAAATCGTCAGCCCGCAGGTCGGCAAGGAACTGGCCATGAACGGCCTGTACGCCCTGATCTTCGTGGTGGTGGGCTTCCTGATCTACATCGCGTTCCGGTTCGAATGGAAGTTCGCGCTGGCGGCGATTTTCACCACCCTGCACGACGTGCTGATCTGCGCGGGCTTCTTCGCCTTGACCGGCCGCGAGTTCGACCTGACCGTGCTGGCGGGCCTGCTGTCGGTGATGGGTTTCTCGATCAACGACACCATCGTGGTGTTCGACCGCGTGCGCGAGAACTTCCGCTCGTTGCGGGTGGACCCCGTGGAAGTGCTGAACCGCTCGGTCAACCAGACCCTGTCGCGCACCATCATCACCTCGTTCGTAGCGTTCCTGACCGTGCTGGCGCTGTACATTTACGGTGGCGGCTCGCTGGAAGGCATGGCGATCTCGCAGATGATCGGCATCGTGATCGGCACCATCTCCTCGATCTTCATCGCCTGTCCGCTGCTGACCATGGGCTTCATGAAGGTCACCAAGCAGGACCTGATGCCCAAGGCCAAGGACGAGGCGGCGCTGGCGCGCAGGCCTTGAGAGCCGGGATTCGGGATTGGGGATTCGAGAAGTCTCCATTCCCGGAAGAAAAAAAGGCCGCGCATCGCGCGGCCTTTTTTCTTTCGACGTTCCGGTCGTCGACGGTGAGTCCCGCCCGGCTGAAAGCGGGGGATGACCGCCCATGCGTCCGTCGAAAGCCGGATTGGGGATTGGAAGCGATCCTCGTTCCCGGTCCCCGACAAGCAAAAGGCCGCGCATCGCGCGGCCTTTTGCTTTCGACGTTCCGGTCCCTGGCGGCGGGCGGCCGGGCTCAGCCCTTCGGCGGGTCGAAACTGGCGGCGTAGCCGGAGGAGACGATGGCCTTCTGCAGGGCTTCGGCCACCTTGATGTTGCCGGCGACGATCTGGCGGGAGGCCGGGCCGCGGCCGTCCAGGCGGGGAGTGGGGGCGCCGCGGAAATCGCAGATGCGGCCACCGGCCTCGCGCACCAGCAGCACGCCGGCGGCGATGTCCCAATCCTTCACGCCGGCTTCGAAGTAGGCGTCCAGGCGACCGCAGGCCACGTAGGCCAGATCCAGCGCGGCCGAACCGGTGCGGCGCACGTCCTCGGCCTGGACCAGCAGTTCGCGCACGCATTCGAGCTGGGCGCCGGCGCGGGCGCGCTCACGCGGCGGGAAGCCGGTGCAGATCACGGTGCCGGCCAGGTCCTTGCGCTCGGCCACCCGGATCTTGCGCTCGTTGAGCTGGGCGCCGGCGCCGCGGCTGGCGGTGAACAGGTCGTTGCGGAGCGGGTCGAAGATCACCGCGTCGGTCGGCTCGCCGTTCTCGACCAGCGCGATCGATACGCAATAGTGCGGAAAGCCGCGCAGATAGTTGCTGGTGCCGTCCAGCGGGTCGATGACCCAGGTGTAGCGGCTCTGGCCCTGGATGCCACCTTCCTCGCCGACCACGGCGTAGTCCGGGTAGGCGCGCCGGAGCTCCTTGACGATGACCTTCTCGGCATCGGCGTCCACTTCGCTGGCGTAGTCCATCCGGTCCTTCTGCACCACGTTCAGCGCGTCCAGCTTGTTGATGTTGCGCAACAGGACGTTGCCTGCCAGGCGGGCGGCTTTGACCATGACGGTGACGGCGGGTTTCTGCATGGCTTCGGACCTCGGAACAGGCAGGGGGCGGTATGGACGGTGGAAAAGAGCGGCGCGGCGCAGGGGCCGGCGCGCACAGTTTAACATCTGCGCCCATGAACACTCCCGCATTTCCGCTTCCCGCCGCCGCCCGGCTGCGCATCGTGCTGGTCGGCACCCAGCATCCCGGCAACATCGGCGCCGCCGCGCGCGCCCTAAAGACCATGGGGCTGGCCCGGCTGGTGCTGGTCGCGCCCGAACAGTTCCCCGCCGACGAGGCGTTCCGGCGCGCCGCCGGGGCCGACGACCTGCTGGCCGCCGCCGGGGTGGTGGCGACGCTGGCCGAAGCCGTGGCCGACTGCCGCTACGTGCTGGGCTGCACCGCCCGCAGCCGCCGGGTCCAACTGGAGGAGTTCGAGCCCCGCCAGGCCGCCGCGCAGGCCGTGGCGATGGCCGCCGACGGCGAGGTCGCGCTGGTGTTCGGCCGCGAACGGACCGGCCTGACCAACGAGGAACTGCAGCTGTGCCACGCGGCCGTCCACATCCCGGCCAATCCGGAGTACAGCTCGCTGAACCTGGCCGCGGCGGTCCAGGTGCTGGCCTACGAACTGCGCCTGGCCCTGCGCGAGCAGAGTCCGCCCGCCGCGCCGGACAACCGCCACCCGGACGAGGCGCCGGCCAGCCATGCGCAACTGGAAGGGTTCTTCGCCCAGTTGGGGCAGACCCTGGACGAGATCGATTTCCATAAAGGCCGCACGCCCGATTCGGCGATGCGCAAACTGCGCCGCCTGTTCCTGCGCGCGCAGCCGAGCGAGCAGGAGGTCAGGCTGCTGCGCGGCGTTCTGGCCGATGCCCAGCGGATGGCGAGGCTGGCGGAGGGGCGTGGGTAATCTACTGTTGCTACGTCACATTTTCGGCTAGGCTCCCACCACCTTTTCGAAGGACTTCCTCGTTGCCCAGGTCCCGGTTCGCACTCGTCCTGACACTGCTCGGGGCGTTCCTTTTGCCGGGCACCACCGCACCGGCCAGCGCTGCCGGTGGCGATGATCACGTCCTGGTGCTGGGACGCATCAGCGACGACCCCAAGGCCCACTACGAACAGCTCAAGCCGCTGCTCGACTACGTCATCCCGCGCATGCGCGATGTCGGCATCACCGAGGGACGGATCCTGATGGCGCGGGACGCGCAGCAGATGATCAGCTACCTGCGGCGGGGCCGGGTGGACTGGGTGACCGAGACCGCCGGCACCGCGATGCGGTTGCAGGACCGCGCCGGGGCACGGCCCCTGCTGCTGACCGAACGCGGCGGCGTGGGGCGCTATCACGGGGTGTTCTTCGTCCGCCGCGACAGCGGGCTGGAGAAGCTGCAGGATCTGAAGGGGCGCGCGGTGGCGTTCCAGAACACCGCCTCCACGAGCGCCTATTTCGCGCCGGCGGTGGAACTGCTCGACGCCGGCCAGCGGCTGGAGATCCTGCTTTCGCCGATGGACCGCCCGGGGGCGGACTCGGTCGGCTACGTGTTCGCGCGGACCGAGCTGAACATCTCCGCCTGGGTCCACAAGCGCCTGGTCGACGCCGGCGTGGTGAGCAGCCTGGACTGGAACGACGCGCGCCGCATCCCGCCTTCCTTCCGCAACGATTTCCGGATCATCCACGAGACCCCGGAGTATCCGCGCGCGCTGGAAATGGTGCGCGGCGACCTGTCGCCGCAGGTCGAGGCCCGTCTACGCGAGGTGCTGTTGCAGGCCGGCAACGATCCGCAGGCACGCGAAGCGATGCGGCTGTTCTTCCGCACCACCGCCTTCCTGCCGGTGGATCCCGACTCGCGGCGCGCACTGGAGCATCTGCGCCAGGGCGTGGGCCGGGTACGCGAGCAGGTCGAATGAAGAAGATCCGTTTCGGCCTGGAAGCGCGCTTCCTCACCGCCATGGCGATCATGCTGGCGGTGGTGATCGGCTTGCTGGCGACCCTGTTGCACCGCCAGAAGGCGATGCAGCAGGAGGTGGCCGGCGTGGCCCGCGAGGCCATGCACGGCATGGCCGAGGACAGCCTGCGCCGGCACGGCGGAGCGACCGTCGATCAGCTCGCCGAGGCACTGGCCAATCCGCTCTATTACTTCGATCTGGACACCATCGGCACGCTGGTCCGTTCCGCGCAGAAGGAACCGGATGTCAGCTACGTGCTGGTCTACGACCCGCAGGGCCGGATCATCCACGACGGTTCCGAGGAGATCGCGGTCTATGGCCAGCAGATGAGCGATCCGCTGGCCTACGAGGCGATCAGCACGCCGGAACTGCATACCCAGTGGTCGCCGCAGATCGTCGACATCTCCGAGCCGATCATGATCGGCAACCAGCGCATCGGCGGCGTGCGGGTGGGCTATTCGCTGGATTCGGTGCGCGGGCACGAGGATCGCGCGGTGGCCGCGGCGAGGGCGCGCCTGGAAGATCTGGGCCAGCGCCACCTGATCTGGGTGTGGGCGCTGCTGGCCGCGCTGGTCGCGGCCTGCGTGGCGATCATGGTGTACGCCCAGCGCACCCTGGTGCGCCCGATCCGGCAACTGGCCGAGGCCGCGCACGCCATCGAGGTGGGCAACTACAACAGCGAACGTCCGGTCAGCCATCGCAACGACGAGGTCGGCGAACTGGTGCGCGCGTTCAGCAGCATGAGCGACAGCATCGCCCGCCACGACCGCGACGTGCGGCGCATGGCCTACACCGATTCGCTCACCGGCCTCACCAATCGGCTGGCCTTCCGCGAGAGCCTGGATCACCGGCTGATGATGCTGCGGGGCGCCGGGCGCCAGCTCGCGCTGCTGTTCGCCGACATCGACGATTTCAAGCGGGTCAACGACACCCTCGGCCACGAGGCCGGCGACGAGGTGCTGCAGCAGTTCGCCAACCGCATCCGCGAGGCGGTGGAGCACCTGGGCGGCGACGACGCCCTGCTGGCGCGTTTCGGCGGCGACGAGTTCGTCATCCTGATCCAGGACGGCGACGTGCGCTCGGTCGCCACCCGCCTGGCCGAGCAGCTGGTCACCGAACTGGGCCGGCCGCTGGTCATCCAGGATCGGCAGGTGTTCCTGGGCACCTCGATCGGCATCACCCTGTTCCCGGAGGATGCCTCCGGCGCCACCGCGCTGATGAAGAACGGCGACATCGCGATGTACCAGGCCAAGGTGGCCGGCAAGAATTGCTACCGCTTCTACAGCCGCGCGATGGACCAGGCAGTGGAGCGGCGGGTGCGGATGGAGCAGGAACTGCGTGGCGCCTGGGAGCGCGGCGAGTTGAGCCTGCTGTACCAGCCGGTGTTCCGCCTGTCCGACAGCCGCATCGTCGGCGCCGAGGCGCTGCTGCGCTGGCAGCATCCGGAACTGGGCATGGTGGCGCCTTCGGTGTTCATCGACGTGGCCGAACAGAGCGGCCTGATCGAGAGCATCGGCCCGCGCGTGCTGCGCGCGGCGTGCACGGCCGCCGCGCGCTGGAGCGTGGATCGGGATCCGATGGATCAGTTGTTCGTGTCGGTCAACGTCTCGCCGCGCCAGCTGCGCAGCGGCGATCTGCCGGAAGTGGTGGCCGAATGCCTGCGCGAGACCGGCCTGGCTTCCTCGCGCCTGCACCTGGAACTGACCGAGACCGCGGTCATCGCCGACGAGGCGCACGCCAGCGCGCTGCTGGCGACCCTGCACCGCACCGGCGTGAAGGTCTGGCTGGATGACTTCGGCACCGGATTCTCCGGCCTGAGCCACCTGCGGCGGGTGCCGGTCGACGGCGTGAAGATCGATCGCAGCTTCATCGCCGACATGCTGCGGGATCCGGACGATCTGGCCCTGACCAGCGCGATCATCGCGATGGCCCACTCGCTGGGCATCACCGTGGTCGCCGAGGGCGTGGAGAAGGAAGGCCAGTTCAACATCCTGCGCGAGCGCGGCTGCGATCTGGCGCAGGGGTACTGGCTGGGTTATCCGGTCACGGCCGCCGAATTCGGCCAGCTCATCGCCTGAGCCGCGCCAGGGGTAGGAGCGACGTGAGTCGCGATCGTGCGCGTGCGCTTGCGCTTGCCGGTGCGGACGGTGTCCGGTTTTCCTGGCCCCGTTGGGCCAACGGTCGCGACTGACGTCGTTCCTGCGAGAGGGTTCCGCGGGTCAGGAGAACCAGCGGCCGACGAACTCGGTGGTGGCGGCGACCAGGTGCCCGGACAGGAAGCCGAACACGATGACCGCGGCGCCGCCGGCCACCCAGGCCACCAGCATCAGCGCGCCGTCGCGTTCCAGCAGCGCCAGCGCGAACAACAGCAGCAGCACGCCGAACACATAGTTGGTGAAGGGAATCGGCAGGGCCAGCAGCAGGCCCAGCAGCACCAGCAGCAGGCCGGTGAAGGAGAGCGCCAGCTTGTGATCCAGCACGACGTGCAGGCGTGGGCGGATCAGCTTCTCCAGCCGTGCCAGCCAGGGCGAGAGCAGGGTGCGGAAGGTGATCAGCGCGCTGCGGTGCGGGCCGCGCCGGGCGATGAAGCCGGGCAGCCACAATTTCGACAGGCCGACCAGCAACTGCGCGCCGACCAGGATCACCAGCGGGCCGCCAATCGCGCCGCCGACCCCGGGAATGGGGATGAAGGCCGGCAGCACCGCGATGAACAGCAGCAACCCGAACGCGCTCTGGCCGAAGCCGGACAGCAGATCGCCCAGGCGCAGGACCTGGTTGGGGTCGCCCAGCGCGAAATCATCCAGCAGGCCGCGGATACCCGCGTGGGGCGGGGGACGGTGGGAGGCATCCATCGCGTTCAGGCCGCCGCGTCTTCGCCGGTTTCCTCCGGCAGGCGCTGCAACAGCAGCTTGTCGACGCGGGCGCCGTCCAGGTCGACGACCTCGAAGCGCCAGCCGTCCAGCTCGAACGACTCGCCCACGTGGGGGATGCGCCCGAAGTGCTCGATCACCAGGCCGGCGATGGTGTTG
Source organism: Pseudoxanthomonas sp. (assembly GCF_051953815.1). Lineage (GTDB taxonomy): Bacteria > Pseudomonadota > Gammaproteobacteria > Xanthomonadales > Xanthomonadaceae > Pseudoxanthomonas_A. The sequence continues at coordinate 20,468 of NZ_JBQCIJ010000015.1, forward strand.
TACTCGTCGTCGTCGGGCAGGTTCACCCCGCCCAGCAGTTCGCGCAGGTCGTCGTTGGGCAGCGAGCCGTCGACCAGCAGCGAACCGTCGTCGCGCATCACCACCAGCGCGTCTTCCTCGGTGTTCTCCGCGGCCTGCAGGCGGCCGACCACCGCGCCCATCAGGTCGCTGATGGTCACCAGGCCCTGGATCTCGCCGTACTCGTCCACCACCAGCGCCAGCGACTGCTGCTCCTCGCGGAAGATCTCCAGCAGCTTCATCGCATGGGTGGACTCGGAGACGAACAGCGGCTCGCGCAGCTTGACGAACAGGTCCGGCTTCTCCACGCCGAAGCGGTCCAGCAGCGACTTCACCTCCAGCACGCCGATCACGTCCTGGTCGTCGCCGCGGTACACGGGGAAACGCGAGAACGCCGACTCGTGCATGGTCTGCAGGTTGTCCTCGTAGGACGCCGCGGCGTCCAGCCAGGTGATCTTCTTGCGCGGCGTCATCAGGCTGTCGGCGGTGCGGTCGCCCAGGCGCAGCACGCGGTTCATCATGTTGCGTTCGTCGGCGTCGATCACGCCGGCCTCGTGCCCTTCGGACACGAGCATGCGGATTTCCTCTTCGCTGATGGTGGTGGCCTCGTCCTTGCCCAGACCCAGCATGCGCAGGACCAGGCGGGTGCTGTGGGACAGCAGCCAGACGAAGGGGAAGGCGGCCTTCGCCAGCCAGCCCATCGGCACCGCCACCACGCCGGCAATCGTCTCCGGCGCGGTGATGGCGAGGCGCTTGGGTACCAGTTCGCCGAAGATCAGCGTCATGAAGGTGATCAGGGCGACCGCCAGCGTCTTGCCGATCAACTCCGACCAGGGCTGGGGTTCGCCGACCAGGGTGAAACTGGCGGCCAGGGAGGGAAAGAGGCCCTGCAGCCGCTCGGCGATGGCCATGCCGATGGCCTCGCCACCGAACAGGCCCGTCAGCACGCCGATCAGGGTGATGCCGATCTGCACCGTGGACAGGAAGCTCTCGGGTTTCTCGGACAGGTCCAGTGCGCGCTGGGCGCGATGGCTGGTCTGCGCCATCTGCTTCAGTCGGCTCTTGCGCGAGGTCATGACCGACATCTCGGACATGGCGAAGAAGCCGTTCAGCAGGACCAGGGCGAATACGATGATCAGCTCAAG
>NZ_JBQCIJ010000016.1:0-100554 GCF_051953815.1 Pseudoxanthomonas sp.
ACGCTTCGACGAGATCTGCGACCTCCGGCGCCGCTACGACGTCGCATTCTTGTTGGGCGACGGGCTGCGCCCCGGCAGATTTGCGGACGCCAACGACGCCGCCCAGTTCGCCGAACTCGACACCCTCGGCGAACTGACGAAGGTGGCCTGGAGCCACGGCTGCCAGGTGATGGTGGAAGGCCCGGGCCATGTGCCGATGCACAGGATCCGCGAGAACATGACGCGCCAGCTGGCGGCCTGCAGCGACGCGCCGTTCTACACGCTGGGCCCGCTGACCACCGATGCCGCGCCCGGCCACGACCACCTGACCTCGGCGATCGGTGCGGCGATGATCGGCTGGTTCGGCACCGCGATGCTCTGCTACGTGACGCCGAAGGAACACCTGGGCCTGCCCAACCGCCAGGACGTGCGCGACGGCATCATGGCCTACAAGATCGCCGCGCACGCCGCGGATCTGGCCAAGGGCCATCCGGGCGCGCAGGTGCGCGACAACGCACTGAGCAAGGCACGCTTCGAGTTCCGCTGGGAGGACCAGTTCCACCTGGGCCTGGATCCGGAAAAGGCCAAGGAATTCCACGACGAAACCCTGCCCAAGGACGCGCACAAGCTGGCCCACTTCTGTTCGATGTGCGGACCGCACTTCTGCTCGATGAAGATCACCCAGGACGTGCGCGACTACGCCGCCGAGCACGGCGTGGATGAACAGCAGGCGATCGAGGCGGGCATGGCGGAGAAATCGGCCGAATTCCTGGCCCAGGGCGCGAAGGTCTACCACCAGGGCTGAACCACGCGGCGGGCGGATGCATCCGTTCGCCGCTTTTCCGGGGCGGCGGGGCTTGTGCCGCCGCCGCGCCCGCGCGACGCTTGGGATCCCGGACAGGAGAATGCCGAACATGCGCCAAGCCACTTCATTCCTCACCCGCGCCCTGCTGTTGGGGTGGGTCCTGCTGCTGGCGGCATGCGCCACCGGCCCCCGCATCAGCAGCGAAGCCGACCCTTCCGCCGATTTCGCGGGTTACCGCAGCTTCTCGTTCTATTCGCCGCTGGCGGTGGAAAGCGAGGGCTACGCCACCATCACCAGCGCCCGGCTCAAGGCGGCGGCCCGCGCGCAGATGGAATCGCGCGGCTACGTCTACGACGAGAAGTCGCCCGACCTGTGGCTGAACATCAACGCCTACATGCAGGAAAAGACCGACGTGGTCAGCATGCCGGACGTGGACTACAACTATTACTACAGCTATCGCGCCCGCCGGTACGTCGCGGTGCCGTACTGGTATGACCGCACCAATGTCTACCAGTACACCGAGGGCACGCTGAACTTCGATCTGGTCGACGCCAAGCGCAACCAGCTGGTCTGGGAAGGCATCGCGGTCGGCCGCGTCGCCAACGCCAAGCCGGCCGAGCGCGCCGCGCGGCTGGATCAGGCGGTCGCCGACATCTTCGCGCGCTATCCCTACCGGGCCGGCAGCGGCACGCCGGTTGTGCCCGTGGCGCCGCGCAAATGAGCGGCGCGGCGAGCGCGGCCCGGGCGGGCATCGGTTTCGGCACGGCGCTGGCGATCACCATTTCCTGGAGCGCCAACAAGTCGCTGCTGTGGGCGGTGATCCATGGCCTGCTGTCATGGATCTACGTCATCTATTACGCACTGGTCTACCACTTCAAGGGCTGAAATGGGCATGACCTGGCTCCGCTGGCTGGTCACCGCGCGCCGGCATCCGTCGGCGTGGCTGCTGCTGGTGCAATTGCTCGGCGTGCTGCTGTACCCGCTGATGGAAGACACCGCGGGCGGGCGCGCGGTGTTCGGCGTGTTCGGCATCGTGGTGCTGGCGCTGGCCCTGTGGGTGGTCGATCGCAGCCCGTCGCGGCTGTGGATCGCGCTCGCGTTGGCGGTGCCGGCGATGGCGTTGTCGCTGCTGGCGGCGGCCTTCGACAATGCCGCCCTGGGCGTGTTCGCGCACCTGCTGGAAAGCGGGCTGTATTTCTATACCGCCGCCAGCCTGATCGCCTACATGCTGCAGGACCACCAGGTCACCAGCGACGAACTGTTCGCCGCCGGGGCGACCTTCACCCTGCTGGCGTGGGCGTTCGCGTTCGCCTTCTCGGTCTGCCAGCAATGGTATCCGGGCAGCTTCATCGCCGCGGTGGCGCCGGATCAGCCGCGGACCTGGATGGAACTGCTGTTCCTCAGCTTCAGCGTGCTGTCGGGCGTGGGCCTGAGCGATATCGTGCCGGTGCAGGCGGAGGCGAGGGCGCTGGTGATGCTGGAGCAGTTCGCCGGCGTCATGTACATCGCGCTGGTGGTGTCGCGCCTGATCGGCCTGACCACCTTGCGGATGGGGATGCGCAAGGACGACTGAAAAAAAAGCCCGCCAATGGCGGGCTTTTTTTGATTCGGGCGCGGGAGCCGGTTACTTCTTCAGATCGGCGTAGCGCTGCATGGCGTCGACCAGCACCTGCTTGGCATCGGCGGCGTTGCCCCAGCCATCGAGCTTCACCCACTTGCCCTTCTCCAGATCCTTGTAGTGCTCGAAGAAGTGGCCGATGCGCTCCAGCCAGTGCGGGCTGACCTGATCGATGTCGGTGATGTGCTTGTAGCCGGAGAAGACCTTCTCCACCGGCACCGCCAGCAGCTTCTCGTCGCTGCCGGCTTCATCGCTCATGCGCAGCACGCCGACCGGGCGGCAGCGGATCACCGAGCCGGGGATCAGCGGCAGCGGCAGCACCACCAGCACGTCGGCCGGATCACCGTCGCCGCACTGGGTGTTGGGCACATAGCCGTAGTTGCAGGGGTAGCGCATCGGGGTGGAAAGGATGCGATCGACGAAGATCGCGCCGCTTTCCTTGTCCACTTCGTACTTCACCGGTTCCGAATCCTTCGGGATTTCGATGATGACGTTGATTTCTTCCGGCGGGTTCTTGCCGGTGGAAACGTGGTCCAGACCCATGATGCGTGTGCTCCAGAGCGTGCGGAATGACAGGGCCGGCAATTCTACGCGCTTGCCTGCTGCGGCGCAGCAGCGGTGGCTCCCGGGCGGGCCTCCCGGGACCGGCGAAGGGGCCCGCCGGTCGTCCGCCGGAGGCCCCAAAGGCCGTTTTCAGGGGGTTGCCGCTCAGCTTGCCAGCCCTAGAATCCGCTCCCATGCGCCCGTCCTCCGCCCTTGCCCTGGTCTGCCTGCTGGCTGTTCTGGCCGGTTTCGGGCTGCCCGAAGCCCAGGCGCGGACGGTCTATCGCTGCGTCCGCGACGGCACCGTCAGCCTGGCCACCGCGCCGGAACCGGGTTCCCGCTGCGAGGCCCGCCAGATCGAGGACGACGCGGTCCAGTTGCCGAACCTGTGGGGCCGGATGGGGGTCTTCAGCGGCACCCTCTACGAGCGGGAGCAGGACGGGCAGCAGGTCTATAGCACCCGCAACCTGCCCGGCTCGCGGGTGTACCTGAAGTTCACCGTCGCCACACCGCCGGGCGAACCCGCCCATCCCGGCCTGGGCAAGGTCGGCAAGCCCCGCCTGAACATGTATCCCAAGGATTTCAGCACGGCGGCCAGGAAGACCGGCGTGGACGATGCCTGGTTGCGCGCGATCGCCCATGCCGAAAGCGATTTCGACGCGGCGGCGGTGTCCGCGAAGGGCGCCAAGGGCGTGATGCAGCTGATGCCGGAAGTGGCCACCGAATACGGGGTGACCGATCCGTTTTCGTCCACCCAGTCCATCGACGCCGGCGCGCGCCACCTGAAACTGCTGATGCGCCGCTACAAGGGCGATCTCACCCTGGTCGCGGCGGCCTACAACGCCGGCATCGGCACGGTGACCCGCTATGGCGGCGTGCCGCCGTACGCGGAAACCCGGGAGTACGTGGCCAAGGTGACCGCCCTGTACGACCTCTACCTGCGGGCGCTGGGCCGCAAGAGCGCGCCTGAACGCCCGGCGCAGTAATCTCCGCCGGCAGCGCGCGGGCGCGGCGTTTCTTCACTTCGGCATCCCCTTCGCGGGCCTATCGTCGTGGCGAGGCTGGATGACAGCCGCCCACGGGAGTCCGCCATGAAACGACGAGTTTTCAGCGCGCCGGATCTGGGCACCGCGGAACAGGCCATGGGTGCCGCGCTCCGACTCGGCATCCGTCCCGGCCACGCCGCGGTCCTGGCCCAGTCCGACATCGAAATGACCCAGGTGCCGGACGCGGAGAAGGAAGCGTCGCCGACCGATTTCATGCCCGCCGCCTGGCGCGGCATCGTCGGGGGCGGCGTGATCGGCCTGGTCGGCGGACTGATCGGCATGTGGCTGCCGCAGGCCGGCTTCCACGCGCTGGGCGTGATCATCACCACCCTGGTGGGCGCGACGGTCGGCGGCTGGTCGGCGGCGCTGGCCGGCTCCACCGTGCCCAGCGAAGTGCGGCGCGACTACGAGCGCGAAATTGCGGCCGGCCGGCTGCTGGTGGTGATCGACGGCGAGGACGATACCCTGCTGGATCGGGCCGGCCAGGCGATCGCCGCCACCGACGGCATGCAGCCGCTGCGCCAGGTGCCGCACGGGTTGCTGCGCTGAGCCGGGGCCCCCTTATCTGATGACAACTGTCACTGGTCCAGGCGCCATGCCTGGACCTAAGGTGTGCGCCATCCAAACTCCGGAACGCACGCCATGCCCGCCGTCGCCCTGCCCGCGCTGACCCCCTATCTCGTCACCGCCGGAATCGGCTGGATCATGTACCGCCGTATCCGCCGCAGCTTCGGCCGCCAGCCCTGGCAGCCCAAGCGCACGGTTGTTCGCCTGATCCTGATGGTCTTGCTGCTGGGCATGCTCACGACCGCCGCGGTGTTCCTGCCCGGGGTGGCGGTCGGCATCGCCGCCGGCCTGGCGGGTGGACTCGTGCTCGGCGCGTTCGCGCTCCGTCACACCCGGGTGGAGTGGCACGAAGGAAATCCCACCTATGTGCCCAACCCGTGGTTCGGCGGAATCCTGACCCTGCTGCTGATCGGGCGCCTGGCCTGGCGCTGGTCGCACGGCGCGTTCGCCGATGGCGCGGCGGCCACCGCGCAGCAGGCCAGTCCGTTGACGATGGCGTTCGCCGGCGCGCTGGTCGGCTACTACCTGCTGCTCAACAGCGGGCTGCTGTGGCGCATGCGGCGTCTGCACGCCGCCGCCGGCTGATTGGACCGTCAGCGGCGGATCGCCTCGGATTCGATGATCCGCACGCCGGGTGTCGCCGCATGGACCGCTTCCAGCAGCGTGGCGGCCACCGCGGTCGCCGGCACCACCCGATAGCGTGCGGGCACCATGGGGTCGAGCGCGGTCAGCACGCGCAGCGCGAGGTGTTCGCCGGCGCGCCGGCGCGCGCGATCACCGCCCAGCAGGGCGGGGCGGACGAAAGTGAGCGAGGCAAAACCGCAGGCGGCCAGCGCCTGTTCGAGTTCGCCCTTGGTGCGGCTGTAGAAGATCCGGGAATCCGGCCGCGCGCCGGCGGCCGATGTCACTGCCAGTGTCTGCGCGCCGTGCCGGTGCAGCAGGCGGGCGAGGGCGAGCGGATAATCGAAGTCGACGCGCCGGAACGCCGCGCGGGAACCGGCCTCGCGCAGGGTCGTGCCGAGCGCGCAGATCATCGCATCGGCGCGCCAGTGATCCGCATCCGGATCCAGCCGTTCGAAATCGACGATCGGGTTCAACAGCTTCGGATGCGGCCGCAACGCGCGCCGGGTGGGCGCGATGACGGTGCCGACGCGCCCGTCCGCCAATGCGAGCGCCAGCGCCGCCTGGCCGACCAGTCCGGTGCTCCCCGCCAATAGCAAGCGTTCCATCCTTCCTCCCTTGGCCGGAGCCACGTCGTCCGCGCGCCTCACGTATCCTATGCCATCGTTCGCCGGCCATGGCCGGCACATCGCGATCCGCATGCGCGGATCCTCCGCGTGACGGGAGCACGCACGGACCCATGAACCTGCCGCTGCATTTTGGATTTCTCGGTGCCCTGGAAGCCTGCCTGATCGCTTTCGTCGTCGGCCTGCTGGTCTATGCCGGCTGGCAGGCGATCTGCCGCGCGCTGGGCTGGTCGATCGGACACGCGGTGGGGTGGGCCTGCGTGATCGCGGTCGTCATCGGCGCCGGCGTGGACACCTGGAACCTGTTCTACATCGGCATGGTGAAGCTGGAGTCGCCGCTGTACGCGCGCATCGCGTTGAAGGCGATCCATGATCCCGACGCGCTGGGCACGCGGGTGGTGCTTGAAATCGTCGGCGCGCTCACCGGAGTGGCAATAGGTTGGCAATGGTTCAGCCGAGGCTGGCGTGAAGGAGTCGTTGCCGGGGAAGAAAAAAACACGCGGATTGAACACTGATCTGACGCGTGCATCACGCTGCGATACGGCTTCCACATAGCCGTCACGTATCGCTAACGAACGAAGTAATCGAAAAAAAATAGTGTGTGGTTAAGCCAGCGTGCACATTCATTTCAGCCCGCAGGGTTGATTCAGAAGCACGAAGGCATCGTCGGCATCGTGCGCTACAGGACGCACTTCCTACTTTCCATAACGGAGCAAACGACGATGACCAAGAACAACACCCGCAAGCCGCTGATTGCCCTGATCGCCCTGGGTGCCGCCGTCGCCATGCCGATGGCTTTCGCGCAGGACACGCAGGCCCAGCAGCAGCCGCAGCCGACCCAGCAGGCCGAACCGGCCAAGGATCAGGCTGCGGGCGGCGCCGAACAGTCCGCCCAGCAGTCGACCCAGTCGGGCAGCCAGCAGGGCTGGGCCGACATCGACAAGGACGGCGACGGCAACATCACCAAGGAAGAGGCCGCGGCCAACGCCGGCCTTTCCCAGATCTTCGACAAGGCTGATGCCGACGCCGATGGCAAGCTGACCGCCGACGAGTACAAGTCGTTCGTCGAAAAGAACTACAGCGAGCCGCAGAAGTAAGACGCGCACCGCGGTCAACCGCATGACCGCATCGCGATGACGCAGGGCGTCGTCGCGCGGCGCCCGCGGAGGGCGGCCAGGCCGCCCTCCGCCTCCCGCGAGTCGTTGTCGTCTTCCCGCCTGCCGGGATCGCCGTTGGGGCGATATCCGGCGACATGCGAACGGGAAATGCACACGCAGCAAAAGGAGACGCGCATGAAACGAGCATTCCGCCGGTTCCCGCTGTCGCTGGCCCTGCTGGCCATCACCGCGACGACCGCATCGACCTTCGCCTTGGCGCAGGAACGCGACGCGCAGGAACAGCGCCAGGAAACACCGCCGCGGCAGGCCGACACACCACCCGCGAACGATGCGGCGGCACCCGCGCCACGGCCCTTCGAGGAACTGGACGCCAATGGCGATGGCAGCATCGGCAAGGACGAAGCCGCCGTCGATCCCGCGTTGACCCAGGCCTTCGGCACACTCGATCAGGATGCCGACGGCAAGCTTGCGCCGGCCGAGTACGCCGCCTACAAGCCGGCCGGCAACGGCCGCTGATCCTTTTACCCGTCGCCGCACGATCCGCGGATTGGCGCGGCAAAGGAGAAAATGAATGAACTCCCTTTTCCATGGCAATGCACAGAACCGCCCGCGGCCCGCCTGGCTGCTGGTGGCGATGCTGGGCGGCGCGCTGGCCCTGACCGCGTGCAGCAAGACCGAGGAAGAAACCATGCCGCCGCCGACCGACACCGCGCCTCCGGCCGAAACCTCGCCGCCTCCGGCGGAACCGGCCACCACGCCGCCGCCGGCCGATCCGAACGCTCCGCCGACCACGGATCCGAATGCCCCGACGACGACACCGCCGCCGGCCGACGGCACCACGCCGCCGGCCAGCGATCAGACCACGCCACCGGGCGATTCGGGCGCCACGCCGCCCGCCAAGTAACGGGCGGAGCATCCGATCATCACGTCGTCCATTGGCGGGATGTGGAACAGGAACAGGGCGGCCCGAGGGCCGCCCTGCGCACATCCGCCGGCTGGTATGCTGCGCGCCCCCACGAGAACAAGAGGCAGTAAGGCATGGGCGGCATCCGCTGGGTCGGTTTCGACGGAGACGACACGCTCTGGAAGAGCGAGGACTATTACCGGCAGGCCGAGCAGGATTTCGAAGCCATCCTCGCCGGGTACATCGACCTGGGCGACCGTCGCATGCAGCAGCACCTGCTGGATACCGAGCGGCGCAACCTCAAGGTGTTCGGTTATGGCGTGAAGGGCATGACGCTGTCGATGCTGGAGACCGCCATCCAGCTCACCGACGAGCGTATCAGCGCGCGTGATCTGCACCGGGTGATCGAGATTGGCCGGACCACCCTGCAACACCCGGTGGATCTGCTGCCCGGCATCCGCGAGGCGGTGGAGGCCATTGCCCGCGATCACGAGATCGTGCTGATCACCAAGGGCGATCTGTTCCACCAGGAAGCCAAGATCGCGCAGTCGGGGCTGGCGGATCTGTTCCACCGCATCGAGGTGGTGTCCGAGAAGGACGTGCCCACCTATGCGCGCGTACTGCAGGAACTGGAAGTGGCGCCCGCGCAGTTCGTGATGATCGGCAACTCGCTGCGCTCCGACATCGAACCGGTGATCCAGCTCGGCGGCTGGGGCATCCACATGCCTTACCACGTCACTTGGGCACTGGAAACCGAGCATGGCCTGGGCGAGGACGTGCCGAACCTGGTCTCGGTCACCGGTGCGGTCGAACTGCCCGCCGCGCTCGCCGACATCGAAGGCCGCGCCGGCTGAACCGAGCTTCCTTCGCGCCCGCTCCGCCGGGGCGTTCCGGGATGGATGGGCGCCACGAGTTGAACGGAATGTGTCCACCGTCACCGCCGTGGGCGCGGTCCCCATGGGGTTAAATCCGGGTTCACGCGACAGGCGACATCTTTCACGCACAGGTCCCTGGGACAGGGGCCTTCACTACAGACCCGTCGAGACGGGTCACCGGAGGATGTCATGGCAAGCTTCTCACTCACGCGTCTGTTGGCTCCCACCGTCCTGGCCGCCGGCCTGGGACTGGCGGCGCTGGCCCCTTCGCCGGCCCGCGCGGACGACGACCTGGTCCGGGTCATCGTGGACGTGGCCGATGTCATCTACCACGGCGGACAGCCGTACTACCGTTACGGTGACGGCGATCGCTACGGCTACGGCAATCGCGTGGTGATCGTGCGCGATCGCTATCATCGTCCGACCTACTACCGTTACGTGCCGCGCCAGTACTACCGCACCCCGCCGCGCGGCAACGCCTACGGCTACTACCGCAACAACCCGCACTACGTGCGCTACGTGGATCGCGATCGTTACTACCGGTATGACCGCTACGACCGCGATCGCCGTGATCGCCATGATCGCCGCGATCGCTGGGACGACGATGATCGCCGCTGGCGCCGTCATGACGGGCGTCGTCACCACGATGACGATTGATGAGACGATCGTTCGTTGGGAATGGAAGGCGGCCGGCATTTGCCGGCCGCCTGCTTTTGGGCGACCACTGCGGCACAATGCCCGCATGCCAGCGCCTTCCCGCCCTCGCGTCTTCCTTGCCCGGCTGGGCCTCGCCCTGGGCCTGGTGGTGTGCGCGGCGGGCCATGCCACCGGGCCGGTGCAGCCACCGGCCGAATGGCCCGGCAGTGGCGATGCCTTCGTGGATCGGCATCTGAAGGACGTCAACGACTACGCGGCGCGCTATCCGGCCGCGTTCGCCGACGAGATGGCGCGTTACTACAGCGTGCCGCGCGCATACGTCGAAGCGATGATGAAACAGCCCGACTGGTCCGCCGGCGACATCTACATGGCCTGCGCGCTGGCGCAGGTGGCCGGGCAACCCTGCCGCGCGGTGGTGCGCGAATGGTCGCGCGATCATGCCGGCGGCTGGCGCGCGGTGGCCGAGCGCCTGGAAGTGCGTCCCGGCACCGCGGGCTACCGGCGCCTGCGCAAGGGATTGGACGACACCTATCGGCGCTGGGAGCGTCCCGCGCCTTGAGCCCGGGTCGGGGCGCGGCGATCCGGTCGTCGTGCATCCGCCGCCTTCCCGATTTTCCGCGCCGGGCGGGCGCGGAGCGCGGGGCCGCCGTACACTCCGTGTCCGCATGTGCGATGACAGGGAAAGGAACCAGGGTGGGGAAGGTCGTCTGTTTCGGTGAGCTGCTGTTGCGATTGGGCGCGCCCGGTCGGGAAACCCTGCTGCAATCGCCTGCGCTGGAAGTCCATGTCGGTGGCGCGGAAGCCAATGTCGCGGTGTCGCTGGCGCGGTTCGGCCACGCGGCGCGCATGGTCGGCGTGGTCGCCGACAATCCGCTGGGCCAGGCCGCGGCGGGCGAACTGCGGCGACAGGGCGTGGACACGGCGGCGGTGCAACTGTCGCCGGGGCGGATGGGACTCTATTTCCTGACCACCGGCGCGGTTCATCGCCCTTCGCAGGTGCTCTATGACCGTGCCGGCTCGGCGTTCGCCGTGGCCGGTGGCGGGCGCCACGACTGGCCCGCGCTGCTGGCCGGCGCCGACTGGCTGCATGTGTCGGGGGTGACCCCGGCGCTGGGCGCGGAAGCCGCGCGCGGAACGCTGGAGGCGATGCGGGCCGCGCGCGCGGCCGGGGTCAAGGTGTCCTTCGACGGCAACTATCGTCCGCAGCTGTGGCAGGCCTGGGACGGCGATGCGGCGACGCTGCTGCGCGGACTGATGGCCGAAGCCGATCTGATGTTCGCCAGCCATCGCGATATCGAGGTGGTGCTGGGCCGCACGTTCGATGGCGGGACCGCGCAGGAGCGTTTCGCCGCCGGCGCGCAGGCCGCGTTCGCCGCCTTCCCGAATCTGCGGCAGATGGCCGCGACCGTGCGGATCCAGCGCAGCGTGGATCATCATGCGCTGTCGGCGGTGACGCTGCGGCGCGACGGACGCCCGCAGGGCACGCCGGAGTACGAGATTCCGGGCATCGTAGATCGCATCGGCACCGGGGACGCGTTCGCCGCCGGCGTGTTGCACGGCGTGATGAGCGGACACGCGGATGCCGACGCGCTGCATTTCGGGCTCGCGGCCGGTTGCCTCAAGCATTCGTTGCCGGGTGATTTCAGCACCCTGGGGATCGCCGACGTGGAAGGCTTCCTGGCGCAGGCGGGGTTCGACGTCCGTCGCTGATCGCGGCGGATGCGGGTTGCATCGCAGCAATTCGGCGCGCCGACGGTATCCACCGCTGGGGAAACGGGCCAGGGGCGACCTCGCGGCGTGGCGCATTGATCGCCGTGCCGCAAGGCGTGGCGGGCGCACGGTCGGGTATCGCAAGCAAATGTTGGGTCTGAAGATGCCGGGCACGACTTTTCTTTGTGTCCGCATCGTTGAAACTGCCTCGCCATGAAGAGTGCGGTCCATGCGTAGCAAGCTGTTCGTGCCCGGCAACCGTCCGGAACTGTTCGCCAAGGCGATGGCGAGCGGTGCCGACGCGATTTCCTTCGACCTGGAGGACGCCGTGCCGCCGGCGCGCAAGGCGGAGGCGCGCGCCAACCTGGCCGCGTTCCTCGGCAGCCCGGATCTGCCGGCCGGCAAGCTGATCATCGTCCGCACCAATGCGCCGTCGTCGGCGGAGTTCGAAGCCGATCTGGTCGCCCTGGCCGGGCGCCGGGTGGATCTGCTGAACCTGCCCAAGGTCGATCACGCACGCGACGTGACCGCGGCGGTGGTCGCGATGGCGTCGCTGCTGGCGACCGAGCAGGCGCCGGAACTGCTGATCAACATCGAGACGCCGATGGGCCTGCGCAACGCCGCCGACATCGGCCGCGCGCATCCGCGCGTGGCCGGACTGCAGATGGGGCTGGGGGATCTGTTCGAGGGCCTGGCCATCGATCGCCGCGATCCCGCCAACCTGCATGCCGCGTTGTACACCCTGCGGATGGCTGCCGCCGAAGCCGGCGTGTTCGCCTACGACAGCGCCTATCCAGACATCGAGGATGAAGCCGGTTTCCGCATCGAAGCCGGCATCGCCCGCCGCCTGGGCTATCTGGGCAAGAGCTGCATCCATCCACGCCAGATCGCCTTGGCCAACGCGGTGTTCCAGCCTTCCGCGGACGAAGTCGCGCGCGCGCGCCGGATCATCGCCGCCGCCGCCGATGCGGCCGCCGAAGGTCGTGGCGCCTTCCTGCTGGAAGGGCGGATGATTGATCTTCCCTACCTGCATCGCGCACAGGCCATCGTCGCGGCGGCGGACGCATGAGGTCCGCGGGGGAGCGATGGGGAACGCCGTCCGCGGCGCATCCGGGCGGGCATGCCGCAGGTGGCCGCCCTATTGACAATCGAAAGCATGGAAACACGATGAGCCGAACCGCCGTCCTGCCCGCATCCCAGGGGGCGTCCGGCTTCCTGCGGTCCCTGTTCTGCCTGCTGCTGCTGTTGTGCGCCGGCATTCCGGGGCTGCGCGCCGAAAGCCTGGCCTCGGTCGAACGCGGCGCGCTGCCGGCGCTGCCCGCGGGCGCATCCGTGCAGATGCTGCGCTCGATCGACGACCGTCCGATCGCGCTGGGTGGCGAGCGGGCCTGGATCCTGTCCGCCGACGGCCGCCAATGGCAGGCATTGTCCTGGCAGGGCGGCACGCCGCCACGCGTGCTGGACGCCGGCGGTGATGGGCGTCGGTTGTTCGTGCTGGTGGCCGGGGCCTCGGCATCGGCGCGGATCGAGCAGCTCAGGCTGACCGGCGAGAACACCCTGGCGCGCCAGCCATTTCCCGCGCTTCCGCAGGCGCTGACCGGGGCGCGCTTCGCGATCCTGGGCGACGTCCTGTACGTGGCCGGCATCGGCGACACCGCGCCGCGCCTGTGGCGGACGCCATTGACCGGGCCGGCCGCGTGGACCGATGGGCCGGCATGGCCGCAGGGCGCCCCGGTTGGCGAACTGCTGGCCCAGACCAATGCGCTCTATCTGGTAGGCACCGGCGACACGTCCCAGCCGCTGTGGCGATGGTCGGCCGACCGTGGCTGGGAAGCCAAGCCGCCGGTGCCCGGCCTGCATCTGCCGGGCAGCGCGCGCGCGCTGGGCCAGGCCCACCTGCTGATGCTGGTGCGCAATGCCAGCGGCACCCGCCTGATGACCTATCACACCATCACCAGCGCCTGGGCGACGCTGCCGACGGAAGTCGGCGACAACGTGCTGCTGGCCACCGGCTGGCGCAACGGCCTGGTCTGGACCGCGCGGGACGGCCAGGGGAACCAGGCCCTGCAATCCGCGCAGCTGACCTCCGGCAAGCATCTGCTGAAGTGGATGGACTGGCTGGTGATCATCGTCTACCTGGCGTCGATGATCGGCATCGGCATGTATTTCTACCTGAAGGAAAAGCGCAACTCGACCTCGGACTTCTTCGTCGGTGGTCGCAGCATTCCGTTCTGGGCGGCGGGGGTGAGCCTGTACGCCACCAACACCAGCTCGATCAGCTTCATCGCCATCCCGGCCAAGGCGTTCGAGACCAACTGGCAGTACATGACCAACAACCTGATCGCGGTGTTGGGCCTGATGTTCGTGGCGGTGTGGATCGTGCCGCTGCTGCGTCGTCTGGATCTGATGTCGGTGTTCTCGTACCTGGAAACCCGCTTCCACCCGGCCATCCGCATGCTCGCCAGCGCGCTGTGCATCGCCATGCAGGTCGGCGCGCGGATGAGCGTGATCCTGTTCCTGCCCGCGCTGGCGATCGCCACCATCACCGGCATCAGCGTGGTGTGGAGCGTGATCCTGATGGGCGTGTTCACCATCATCTACACCGCGATGGGCGGCATGAAGGCGGTGATCTGGACCGATTTCGTCCAGGTGTTCGTCAAGATGGGCGGCGCGATGTTCGCCATTGGCTTCATCATCTGGCACCTGAAGGGCGGGGCGCCGGAGTTCTTCAGCACCGCGATGGCCGAGCAGAAGATGCACACGCTCGACTTCAGCTTCGACCTGACCAAGGCGACGGTGTGGGGCTTCATCTTCCTGGTGATCTTCGACGTGGTGCTGACCTTCCCGAAGGACCAGGTGCTGATGCAGCGCACCCTGTCGACCAAGTCGGACAAGGAGGCCGGGCGTTCGATCTGGGCGTTCGCGGCGATCATGATCCCGGGCGGCTTCATCTTCTACGGCATCGGCACGGCGTTGTTCGTCTACTACAAGAACAATCCCGAGCGCCTGAATCCGCTGCTGCCCATCGACGCCACCTTCCCGCTGTTCATCGCCGCCGAGTTGCCGCCGGGGGTGACCGGGCTGATCATCGCCGGCATCTTCGCCGCCGCGATGGCGACCCTGTCGAGCATCATGAACAGCGTCGCCACGCTGATCTCGGTCGACTTCTACGAGAAGCTGTCAAAGAAGGCCGACCAGAAGAAGAGCGTGCTGTTCGCCGAGGTGACCACGGTGATGGTCGGCCTGGTCGGCATCGGCCTGGCCCTGCTGCTGTCGCGCTACGACATCCATTCCCTATTCGATATCTCCATCGAACTGGCCGGCCTGCTAGGCGGCGGCTTTGCCGGCGCGTACACGCTGGGCATGTTCACCCGCCGGGCCAACTCGCCGGGCGTGGCGATCGGCATCGGTTCGAGCATCGTGCTGACCTTCCTGGCATGGTCGACGGATCTGGTCCATCCGTACTTCTACCTGGCCATCTCGATCCTGCTGTGCATCGTCATCGGCTATCTGGCCAGCCTGCTGTTCCCCGCGCCGCGGCGTTCGCTCAAGGGCCTGACCATCTACCGCGATGCCGACTGAGCGTGCCGTTCGCCCCTGCCGTTGGTCCTGTCGCGAAAGCGGCGGGGCTGCGGTAGCCTGCTGAGCGCTTGCCAGGGGGAGAATCGTGGATACCCAGTTCCTGAACACCTTCGTCACCGTGGTCGATCGGGGCTCGATGGCGGCGGCCGCGCGAGAGCTGAACATCACCCCGGCGGCGGTGGCGCAGCAGATCCGCACGCTGGAACGCGAACTCGGCGCCTCGCTGATCGCGCGGGTGGGCCGGACCGTCAGCGTCACCGAGGAAGGTTCGCGGATTCTCCAGCGCGCCCGCGATCTGCTGCGCGACGTCGCCGACATGCGCAGCGTCGCCAACGACAGCGCGGTCTCCGGCGAGCTGCGCCTGGGCGCCTGCCCGACCGCGCTGGCCGGCATGCTGCCGGACATCCTGGCGCGGATGGTGGAAACCTTTCCGCAGATCAACGTGTTCATCAAGCCGGGCTACTCGGCCGATCTGTACCGCGCGGTGGAGTCGGGCGAACTGGACGCGGCGATCGTGCTGCAGGCGCCGTTCTCGCTGCCCAAGACCTGCCAGTGGCAACTGCTGCGCGAGGAGCCGCTGGTGGTGCTGGCGCCGGCGGCGATGGCCGGCCGGGATCCGCACGAACTGCTCGCCACCCAGCCACTGATCCGTTACGACCGCAACCAGTGGGGCGGCCGCCAGGCCGACGAGTACCTGCGGACCGCCGGCATCGTCCCGCACGAGCGTTTCGAGCTCAACGCGCTGAACGCCATCGCGGTGATGGTGGATCGGGGACTGGGCGTCTCGCTGGTGCCGAACTGGGCCCGGCCCTGGCCGGAAGGACTGGATCTGGTCCGGATTCCGTTGCCGAACGAGTGCGTGCCGCGCCGCATCGGCATGGTCTGGTCGCGTTCGACCGTGCGCATCCGCCTGGTGACCGTGCTGCTGCAGGAAAGCCAGGCGGTTTCCCGGCTGTCCTGAACACGGACGATGCTGCACCGCATCGATACCGCGACGCGGATCACCCAACAAAAACTAGGCTCTGAACATAGGCGCGGAGGATTCTTTCCGTGACGGCGTGCACCTAGGCTCTGTCGACATTGTCGAGGCTGTCGCCGGCGTCTGGGAGGAACGCCTGGCAGCGCGGGCGCCTTTCCTGCCGCCCGCGGATGCGAAAACACAAGAACGCCATCGGGGAGCCGCGCAGCCGACTGCGCCGCGGTTCTTGCAGCCACCATCTCAGAGAAGAACAACCATGAAGCACGTGCCCGCCGCATTCGGCGTATTCCTGCTGGCCGCCGCCGTCAGCGCCAGCGTCAAGGCCCAACAGAACGCCCCGCTGCCGGACGACGCGTCCAAGAGCGAGGTGGAAGCCACCAATCTCGATCAGGTCATCGTCACCGGCGTCCGCACGCCGAAGGCGGTGGACAAGATTCCGGGCGCGGTGACCGTGGTATCGAAGGAGGAAGTCGCCCACACCCTGCTGCTCACCGAAGACGCGACCGCCGTGCTGGCGCGCACCGTGCCCGGTTACGCGGAAGCCTCGCAGGCGATGAGCAACAGCGGCGAGACCCTGCGCGGTCGCGTGGCGCTGCGCCTGTTCGACGGCGTCCCGCAGGGGTCGCCGCTGCGCGACGGCAGCCGCAATGCGACGTTCACCGACATGGGCATCGTCGATCGCGTGGAGGTGATCAACGGTCCCTCCGCTTCCGAAGGCATCGGCGCGGCCGGCGGCATCATCAACTACATCTCCGCGGTGCCGCGCAAGGAAGGCAACGAGTTCCGCCTGCTGACCCGCTATTCGACCCAGTTCAAGGACGACAGCGCCGGCTGGAAGGTCGGCTTCAACTTCATGCGCAAGCAGGACAACTACGACATGGTCGTGGGACTGGCCCGCATCGAACGCGGCATGGGATACGACGCCGACGGCGTCCGCCTGGGCATGAACACCAGCGGCTCGGTCAATGACTCGGTCGCCGACAACATCTTCCTCAAGGGCGGCGTCAACTTCGGCGAGAACGGCGAGAAGCGCCTGCAGGCGAGCTACAGCCATTTCAAGATCGAGGGCAATGGCAACTACATCCAGATCGACGGTTGCCGCTTCGATCCGGTGTACTGTCCGAACCCGCGTCCCAATACGTCCGAGCGCGGCCACATCTTCGGCAGCAAGGCCGAGTTCAACGATTTCAGGCAATTCAACGTGCAGTACACCGACGCCGATTTCTTCGGCGGCACGCTGGGCATCAATGCCTACTGGGCGGATCAGGCGATGCGCTATCCCCCCGAGAATGGCAGCGACCGCCAGGATCCGCTGATTCCGCCGAACGGACCGGACGGCACCATCTGGGATCAGTCCGAAATCAATTCCGAAAAGGTCGGCCTGCGCCCCTCGTGGACGCGCTCTTCGCTGTTCGGCGTGGATGGCCTGGAACTGCGCACCGGCATCGACTGGGTCCGCGACAAGGCGGATCAGCGCCTGGCGTTGACCAATCGCGTGTGGGTGCCGCCGATGGAATACACCAGCATCGCCCCGTACGCGCAGTTGAGCTATGACATCGGCGACTTCACCCTCAGCGCCGGCATCCGCCGCGAGGACGGCGAGCTGAAGGTCAACGACTACACCACCACCTGGTACCGTGACCGCCGGTTCGTCCAGGGTGGCAAGCTGGAGTACACCGAGAACCTGATGAACCTGGGCGCGATCTGGCGGATCACCGACCAGTGGTCGGTGTTCGCCGCCTACGGCGAGGGCTTCGGCCTTCCCAATGTCGGCATCCCGCTGCGCAACATCTCCTGCCCGAACGATCCCAACGACACCAAGCCCGACGGCTGCCCCGGTGATCCGCCGGCCACCGTCGATTCCACCTTCCGCGAGCTGAAGGCGGTGGTGGTGGACAACCGCGAGCTGGGCGTCAACTGGCGTGGCGATTCGACCACGTTCAGCGCCTCGTACTACGACTCGCGCTCGGATTACGGCACCTCGTTCGCAATCGATCCGGCCACCAACGACTACGTGCTGTTCCGCGCGCCGACCCGCATCAAGGGATTCGAAGCGTCCGGCGACTGGAACATCAACGACGACTGGAAGGTGACCGCGCTGTATTCGCGCATCCGCGGCAAGACCGCGTTCTGGACCGAGGATCCGGCGGGCCGGTTCGGCGCCGGCGCCCTCAACAAGCCGATGGGCGCGCTGGACGTCAACCCGGACAAGATCGCGCTGAGCGTGCGCTGGCGGTTCCTGCCCAACGGCGACGTGACCCTGGGTTCGACCACCCTGCTGTCGCGGGATCTGAGCGGGCGCGACACGCGCGCGTTCGACGGCGCGCGGTTCTCCTACGAGGAACACACCAAGGGCTACACGCTCTACGATCTGGGCGTGAACTACCGGATCGAGAACGTCGGTCGCTTCTCGCTGGGCGTGGAGAATCTGTTCAACAAGCAGTACATCCTCAGCTGGTCCCAGGTGCCGGGCTTCCGCAATTACTGGGCCGGCCGCGGCCGGATGTATTCGTTCACCTATGAGTACACGTTCTGATCGATGCACGCGTGAAGTCATGCAGATCGCGGCAAGCTGAGCATCGGCGCGTTCCGGTTTCCGGACGCGCCGGTGGGCTGTGCCGGCTGGCACTGTTGCTGGCATGCCTCGCCGGTCCGGCGTCGGCGCAGGATGTCGCGCCGGCGCAAGCCGGCATGCGGGCGCGGCTGGAGCGTCTGCACGCCTATCTGGAGCAGGCCACCGGCCGCGACGGCTATCCCGGCGCGGTGTCGCTGATCGCCGTCGATGGACGGGTGGTGGACCTGCGGGCCTACGGCCATGAGGACATCGCACGGCGACGGCCGATGGCGCCGGACGCCATCTTCCGGATCTATTCGATGACCAAGCCGATCACCTCGGTGGCCGCGCTGATGCTGGTCGAGGAAGGTCGCCTGTCGCTGGACGATCCGATCTCCCGGTACCTGCCGGAATTCGCCCCGGCCGGCGCGCGCGCGGTGCCCACCGTGCGCCAGTTGCTCACCCACACCGCGGGTTTCGCCACCGACGCCGGCGAGCATCCCGAAGCCGCCCGCCGGCTCGCCGAGGCGGCGCCGGAAAAGGCGAAGGATCTTGCCGGCTATGTGCGCCGGGTGGCGTCCGTTCCGCTCGCCGAATCGCCCGGCACCCATTTCCATTACGACGGCACCAACACCCAGGTGCTCGCGCGGGTGGTCGAGGTGATCGCGGGCATGCCGTTTCATGCCTTCCTCGAGAAACGGATCTTCACGCCGCTGGCGCTGCGCGATACCGGCTTCGAGGTGCCGGTCGCGCAACGGGCGCGCGTGGTCGATCTGGGCGTGCGTACCACCGCCGGACAATGGGCGCTCGCCGATACCGAAAGCGCGCGCGTGCCGGGGGAGCGCATCAGCGCGTACGACAACGGGGCGGGTGGGTTGTACTCCACCGCGTCGGACTATTTCCGCTTCGCCCAGATGCTGGCGAACGGCGGCGAACTGGACGGCGTCCGGCTGCTCTCGCGCAAGACCGTCGCGCTGATGATGACCGACCAGCTGGGCGCGATGCAGCCGCCGCTGGCCGGCCCGGGACCGGGCGAGGGCTTCGGCCTGGGCGGCTACGTCGTCACCGACGTGGCCAGGCGCGGTCGCTTGGGCAGTGTCGGCCAGTTCGGCTGGTCCGGCGCCGCCTCCACCTATTTCACCGTCGATCGCAGTGAGCATCTGGTGGCGATCCTGATGGCGCAGTACCTGCCGGAGGGCGACGCACCGGCGTTGCCCCGGCTTTCGGTGCCTTTCTTCAATCTCGTGTACCAGGCGTTGCCATGATGTCCCCGCGCAGATCGTCCATCCTCGTCGCCGGTTCGGCGAACCTCGATTTCGTCGTCCGCGCCGCGCACGTGCCGGCGCCCGGCGAAACCGTGCTGGGACGCGAGTTCGTGACCTTTCCGGGCGGGAAGGGCGCCAACCAGGCGGTGGCGGCGGCGCGGGCCGGCGGCGCGTCCACGCGGATGCTGCTGGCGCTGGGCGATGACCCGTACGCCGCGCCCATCGAACAGTCACTGCGCGACGCCGGGGTGGAACCGGTGATCGTGCGCTCGCGGCAGTCGCCGACCGGGACCGCCTTCATCTGCGTGTCCGACGACGCCGAGAACGCGATCACCGTCGCGCCGGGCGCCAACCTCGCGTTGCGCGCCAGCGATCTGCCGCCGCTGGCGGCGGTCTCGCACCTGCTGCTGCAACTGGAAACGCCGGTCGAAACGGTCAGCGCCTATGCCGCGACCGCGCGCTTCGCCGGGGTCACCGTGGTACTCAACGCCGCGCCGGCGCGCCCGTTGCCCGACGCGCTGCTGCGCGCGGTCGACGTGCTGATCGTCAACGAAGGCGAACTGGAAACCCTGGCCGGTGCCGAGGGCGGCATCGCCGATCGCCTCGACCGCCTCGCCGTTCCCTGCGTGGTGGTCACTCTGGGCGCGCGCGGCTGCATCGCGCGAGGCGACGGCGGGATCATCGTGCAGCCGGCATTCCCGGTCGTGGCCGTCGACACCACCGCCGCCGGCGACACCTTCTGCGGCGCGCTGGCCGCGCGCCTGGCCCACGGCGACCGCCTGGCCGATGGATTACGCTACGCCTGCGCGGCTTCGGCCCTGGCCTGCATGCGCCTGGGCGCGCAGGCGTCCATTCCCGCACGCGAGGCGGTCGAAGCCTTCCTGCGCGACGCGCCGGCCGACCCGCCGCAGGCGCGCCAGGCCCTGGCCGCGCACTGCGGATTGATCTGAATCCCCCTACCGAAAGAAGTACGCCATGACTGCCGCTCCGGATCCGTTCCTTTCCGCCCACGACGACGACACGCCGCGGCACGTGCCGAAGACCGAGTACAAGTTCTCGCACGTCACCACCCAGCGCTACCTGCCGACGCCCGGCAAGGCGCCGGGCTGGCCGTTCGCCGAGATCGGCCACTGGAAGATCGACGTCAACGCCACCTCGGCCGACTGGATCGCCGAACTGCGCGACTGGCGCCGCGAGCACCTGACCCGCATCGGCTACGACGACGCCAACTACCGGCGGCCCGAACTGCAATGGGCGCAGCGCAATTTCGTGCACGCGCAGATGATGGTGGAGGATCGCTACTTCTACGATCCCGTGGGCGGCCACTACACCGTGGACCGCTACCTGGATGATCTGGAGCAGCGCTTCGGCGGCCTGGACAGCGTGCTGCTCTGGTACGTCTACCCCAACATCGGCATCGACGACCGCAACCAGTTCGACATGGCCGCGGACCTGCCCGGCGGGCTGGCGGGGCTGAAGGGCGCGGTGGACGATTTCCATCGCCGTGGCGTCAAGGTGTTCCTGCCGACCATGCCCTGGGACAACGGCACCCGCGCGCAGGGCGAGGCCGACTGGCAGGCGATCGCGCGGCTGGTGAAGGAAGTCGGCGCCGACGGCATCAACGGCGACACCTACAACGGCGTGCCGCGCGCGTTCTTCGATGCCTGCGACGCGCTGGGCCGGCCGGTGGTGGTGCAGCCGGAATCCACGATCAGCGCCGAGGAGCACCTGATCTGGAACGTGCAGAGCTGGGGCAAGAAAGCGCCCAACGAAGTCATTCCGCCGGTCGCCAAGTTCAAGTGGCTGGAACCTCGCCACATGATCAACTACGAGAACCGCTGGGGCCGCGACCGCAACCACGATCTCCAGTACATCTTCTTCAACGGCATCGGCTACAACGCCTGGGAGAACATCTGGGGCATCTGGAACCAGTTCACCCCACGCGACGCCGAATCGCTGCGCCGCATCGCCACCATCGAGCGCCGCTTCGCGCCGCTGATGGTCAGCCGCGACTGGACGCCGTACTTCCCGACCCTGCAGGCCGGCGTGTTCGCCAGCCGCTTCCCCGGCGAGGGCCAGGCGCTGTGGACGCTGGTCAACCGCAACGAGTACGACGTCGAGGGCGAGCAACTGGCGCTGCCGCACGCGCCGGGCCGTCAATACTTCGATGTCTGGCACGGCGTGCAGTTGCAACCGCTGGTCGAAGGCGAACGGGCGGTGCTGGAAATGAATCTGGAGGGACGCGGGTTCGGCGCGGTGCTGGCGCTGGACGCGGATGTTCAAGCCGATGGCCTGCCGGCGTTCCTGTCGCTGATGGCGGGCCTGGCGCGGGTGCCGCTGCGCAGCCTGTCCAATCGCTGGCATGCGATTCCGCAGCGGATCACGCCGATCGCGCCGACCGCCGTGCGCGCGCAGGCGCCGGAGGGAATGGTGACGGTGCCGGCCGGCGAGTTCGTGTTCGTGGTCGGCGGCGTGGAGATCGAGGGCCAGACCTGGGAAGGCCTGGACGTGCAGTATCCGTGGGAAGGCAGCGCGCGTCGCCATCATCGCCGGCGGATGGCGATGAAGGCCTTCCACATCGATCGCCATCCGGTCACCAACGCGCAGTTCAGGCAGTTCCTGGATGCCAGCGGCTATGCGCCGCGCGATGCGCACAACTTCCTGCGCGACTGGCAGGACGGCGCGCCGCGCCCGGGCTGGGAGAACCGGCCGGTCACCTGGGTGTCGCTGGAGGACGCGCGCGCCTACGCCGCCTGGGCCGGCAAACGCCTGCCGCACGAATGGGAATGGCAGTACGCCGCGCAGGGCGGCGATGGCCGGCTCTATCCGTGGGGCAACGACTGGCGTGCAGACGCGGTGCCGCCGGTGAACCGCGAACGCCGCCTGCGTCCGCCCGCCGAGGTGGGCGCGCATCCGCAGGGCGCCAGTCCGTTCGGCGTGGAGGATCTGATCGGCAACGTCTGGCAGTGGACCGACGAGTACGCGGACGAGCACACCCGCGCGGCGATCCTGCGCGGCGGCAGCGCCTACCAGCCGCAGACCTCGCACTGGTATTTCCCGCAGGCTTACCGGCTGGACCAGCATGGCAAGTACCTGCTGATGGCGCCGAGCAAAGATCGTTCCGGCATGCTCGGTTTCCGCTGCGTGGTGGACG
Source organism: Pseudoxanthomonas sp. (assembly GCF_051953815.1). Taxonomy (GTDB): domain Bacteria; phylum Pseudomonadota; class Gammaproteobacteria; order Xanthomonadales; family Xanthomonadaceae; genus Pseudoxanthomonas_A. Next base: position 22,604 of record NZ_JBQCIJ010000016.1, read on the forward strand.
CGGAGTAGGGCATGGCGATGGACGGACATCATCCGCAGGGTGATCGCTTCGCGCCCGCCGCCGCCGGCGCGGTGGTGCTGGAGGGCGTGCTCGGCGAGGCCATCGAGGCCAGCCGGCGCGGCCGGCTCAGCCACTTCATCACCGGCGCCGACAGCCCGGCGATCGCGATCTTCAAGCCCGAGCACACCCGCGACAACCAGGAAGGCGACTGGTACGGCGAGCACGCCGGCAAATGGCTGTACGCCGCCGCGCGCGCGGTGGCGCGCAGCGGCGATGCCCACCTGCGCGAGAACCTGCGCGAAGTGGCCGACTATCTGCTGGCGCGCCAGGCCGAAGACGGCTATCTGGGCAACTACGCGCCCGAGCGCCGTTTCATGCGTCCGCAACCGCCCAAGCCGGTCAGCTGGGACGGCGCGCCGGCGTGGCGCACCTGGGACATCTGGACCCACAGCTATCTCATCCTCGGCCTGATCGAAACCTGGCGCGCGCTGGGCGACGACCGCTACCTGGCCGCCGCGCAGCGCATCGGCGACCTGTGCTGGCGCACGCTGGGCGAAGGCGGCATCGACATCACCACGCTGGGCAACCACTTCGGCATGTCGGCCACGGTGTTGATGGATCCGGCGGTGGAACTGCACCTGGCGACCGGTGATCTGCGTTACCTGGAGCTGGCCGAACGCATCGCCGAACAGGCCGATGCCGAACCGCGGCTGGCCCTGATCCGGCGCGCGCTGGAAGGCGCGGACGCGTCGGAAATCGCCACCGGCAAGGCCTATCAGCTGGCCTGGAACCTGGTCGGGCTGGCCAAGCTCCATCGCGCCACCGGCAAGCCGCGCTATCGCGACGCGGTCGATCACCTGTGGCGCAACATCCGCGACCACCACCTGACCCTGGGCGGCGGTCCATGGGGCGGGGTGGCCCACCGCTCGCGCGAAGTGTTCAACCCGGCCGGCGTGTTCAGCCCGCAGGCCTATGTCGAAACCTGCTCGGTGCTGGCCTGGCTGCAGCTCAACCGCGAACTGCTGCGCGTCACCGGACAGGCCCGCTACGCCGAGGAAATCGAGCGCATCGCCTACAACGATCTGCTCGGCGCCGCCGCGCCCAACGGCGAGGACTGGTGCTACTACTCGTTCCCGAACGGTCCGCGCGTGCACACCACCTACTGGCGCTGCTGCAAGTCCAGCGGCGCCATGGCGTGGGAGGAACTGCCGCCGCTGGCCTGCGGCGTGGCCGACGATGGCGCCTTGCAGATCAATTTCTACGGTCCCGGACACGCGCGGCTGGCGCTGGCGCAGGGCGAGGTCGGCATCGTCCAGTCCGGCGGCTATCCGTTCGCCGGCGACGTGCGCCTGCAAGTGGAGTTGAAACAGGCGACGACCTGCACCCTGCGACTGCGCATTCCCGCCTGGGCCGACGGCGCCCGGGTGGCGGTCAATGGCGAATCCGTGCCGGCCACCGTCGTCCCCGGCGAGTGGCTGGACCTGACCCGCCAGTGGCAATCCGGTGATGCGATCTCCCTCGATCTGCCGATGACGCCGGTCCTGCACCATCGGCGCAGCCGCAACGTGCAGGAATCACGCGCGCCGGACGGCTCACCGGTGCGCCAGCAGGTGCTGCGCTACGACTACGTGGGCCTGACCCGCGGCCCGCTGGCGTACGCGACCGGCCTCATCGACGGCTTCAAGCATGAAGAGGCGATTCGCCTGCCGGACGCGGCGCCCGCGGAGTGGCTGCACGAGTCGCCGGCCGCCGATGGAGGGCCCGGCGTGGAAGTGGAAATGCGCCTGTCCTGCCGCGCGCCGCTGCGCTTCGGTCCCTACTACCGCGCCGGCGGCCGCGAGGATGGCGCCTGGCGCCTGGGCTGGCTGTCGCTGGCGCCGGATCGCTGGCGCGCGGATCCGGAAGCGGATGCCTGAGCCGGGAGAAGGGATCTCGCATGCACGCGCCGGGCAAGCAAGAATTTGTCGCCGCTGAAAGTACGCGGCCCCGCTGTTTCGTCTCCGGGGCATGCGGGAGACTGGCCCCGGCACGGTTCGCGGCACCCGATGGAAAATTCACGCATGGATAACCCGTCTCCCTTCGGCCTGGTGCGGCGCGAGGGCCCCACCGGACCGCTCAGCGGCGTCAAGGTGCTGGATCTGAGCGCCTACATCGCCGGGCCCTACGGTTGCACCCTGCTGGCCGACCAGGGCGCGCAGGTGATCAAGATCGAGCCGCCGGACGGCGACAACCTGCGCAAGTACCCTTCCACGCTCGCGGCCGAAAGCCGCGCGTTCATGGGCGTGAACCGCAGCAAGATCGGCATCGTCCTGGATCTCAAGACCGCCGACGGCCTGGCCGCGCTGCTGCGGCTGGTGCGCGAGGCCGACGTGCTGGTGCACAACTTCCGCCCTTCGGTGCCGAAGCGGCTGGGCATCGATTTCGATCGGCTGACGCTGATCAACCCGCGCCTGATCTACTGCGCGGTGACCGGTTACGGCGAACATGGCCCGATGAAGGACAAGGCTGGCTACGACCAGGTCCTGCAGACGATGACCGGCATGTGCACCTTGCAGGGCAAGCGCGGTGGCGCGCCGGAAATCACCTACGGCTCGGTGGTGGACTATTACGCCGCCGCGCTGCTGGCCGCGGGCGTGTCCTCGGCGCTGTACGAGCGCGAGCGCAGCGGCCGCGGCCAGTTCGTCGGTGTGTCGCTGCTGCGCAGCGCGCTGACCATGCAGTCGGCGCGGATGATCTGGGCCGAAGGCGAATCGCTGGACATCGGCCGCGACATGCGCTCCGGCGGCGTCACCGGCATCCATCCGGCGCGCGAGGGATACATCTACATTTCGGCCAATACGCCACGCTTCTGGAAAGCGCTGTGCGGGAAGACCGGCCTGGACGCGCTGGCCGGGAACGAGCGCTACGACAGCGTGCGCAAGCGCGCCGAGCACGCGAACGAGATCGTGCCGCTGCTGCACGAGGCGCTGGCCGCCCACACCGCGATGGAATGGGAAGCGCTGTTCGGCGACGAGGTGCCGTGCGCGGCCGCGCGCCGGATCGAGGACATGTTCGACCACCCGCAGGTGCTGGCCGAGGACATCGTCGCCAGCATCGAGCACCCGGCCGTGGGCCGCTATCGCGGCGTGACCCGGCCGATCGCGTTCGGCCGCACGCCGGGACCGGCGCCGTTCGCCGCGCCGGTGTTCGATCAACACACCGACGAGGTGCTGGCGGCCACCGAAACCGCCGAGTCATCATCGCGATAGCGGGCGGCGGACGGGCCTTTCGGCGCTGCGTCCGCGCCGCTGCCGGGTCTCTCCGCTAGAACCAGCCGTTCCGGCGATACCAGTCCACCGTGTCGGCCACGGTCTGTTCGGCCGGCCGGAAACGCAGGCCGAGTTCGCGCTCGCTCTTGGCCGGATTGAAGCGGGTGCGATCGGCCTCCCGCACCATCAGGCGCACCGTCGCCAATCCCAGCAGCACCGGCTTGCCGGTCAGGCGCGCGTAGATTTCCTGCGCGGCCGCCAGCGTATACAGCAACGGCAGCGGAAGCTGCCTTGTCGGCACCTTGAAACCGCCCACCCTGCCCAGCATCGGGATAATGTCCTTCATGACCATGTGGCGTCCCGCCGCGAGATAGCGTTCTCCGGAGCGACCCCGTTCGGCCGCGGCGATCTGCGCCAAGGCGACGTCGCGGGCATCCACCACCGAGAAACTGCCCGGCACCAGGCCCGGGAGCTTGCCCTTCGCCACATCATTGACCAGTTGCCCGGACGAAGTCGGGCCGATATCGCCGGGGCCCCACATCCAGCCGGGCAGGACGAAGCACGCATGCATGTCCGGGTGCGAGCGGACGAAAGACCGGACTTCGCGATCGGCGAGGATCTTGCTGCGGTAGTAATCGTCGGCATCCGCGGGATCGCGGTCACAGGTCTCGTCGATCACCGTGCCCGGCGGGCCGGTGAGCACCGCGATGGAAGAGGTCTGCACGAAGCGGCGCACCCCGGCGGCGTAGGCGGCGGCGATCAGCGCGGCGGTTCCATCCACGTTGATGCGCTTCAGGGCGTCCCAATGACTGCCGCCGGTGTAGTTCTCACGGAAGTAGGCCGCCACGTGGAAAACCGTGTCGCAGCCCGCGAGTGCGGGAGCGAACGCGGCGACGTCGCTCATGTCGCCGGCGACGACTTCCACCTGCGGCACGTCCGAGAACTGCCGGCGTGCCTTGTCGGCGGATCGCGCCAGGGCGCGCACGGCCACGCCGCGCGCGACCAGTTCACGGACCAGGTTGTTGCCCAGCAGCCCGGTGGCGCCGGTGACGAAGACGGTCCGGAGCGTCATGGTTGCCGGCTCCGGGGCGGCGAGGGGAGGATTTCACCAGTCGGTAGGGCCGGTTGATAGGGCAGGTGGGGAAACATGACAGGCTCTCGAAGCGGCGAGGGAATTCCAGATATCGACTGATATCTGGATGGCGCATGGTATTTTTGTCGCCTTGCCCTGTCAATTCCAGATAGCAATCGATATCTGCAATGTCACATGACTGACCATTCTCCCCAACGCCTGACCCGCGAAGAAAGCCAGGAACAAACCCGCCGGCGTCTGATCGAGGCCGCCTGCAAACAGGTGGCCGAGCGGGGTTTCGCGGCGGCCTCGGTGCGCGACATCGCGCGCGCTGCCGGCTACACCCAGGGCGCGTTCTATTCCAATTTCAGCAGCAAGGAGGACTTGCTGCTCGATCTGTTGCGCCAGCACAAGGAGCAGGAGGCCAGCCACATCCTCGGCGCGATCGACGCCGCGGGTGACGATTTCGGCGCCGCGCTGCAGGCACTGGAACGCTGGGCGAGAAGTTTCGGCATGGATGCCGAACAGGCGATGCTCGCCACCGAACTGCACCTGCACGCCGCCCGCAACGCGGCGTTCGGCAAGGCCTATGCGGCCCTGATGGCGGAACAGCGCAAAGCCTACGCGGCCCTGTTGACGCGCTTGTTTTCGCTCGCGGGCCAGACGCCGCCCGCACCCACCCTGGAACTTGCCGGCAACCTGATGACGCTGGCGCGCAGTCTCGCCATCGATCACGCCCTGTATGGCGGAACGGCAGCGGGCAAAGCCCTGGTCAGGACCATCCGCTCGCTTTTCAGCGCGGCGCCCGCACGCTGAGGACTCACGCGGGGAACGACGGATAACGGGCGGAATTTACGCCGAATTTACGCGGCCACCTGGACCGCGAATGGAGGCTTTACGCCGGCCGGCGGGAAGATTTCCGCAGCCGCGGAGCCGTTTCCGCGTGGACCTTCCGCAATGCGCATCCCTTCCTTCCGCACGTCGTTCCCGGCGTGCGCGTTCCTGCTGGCGCTGGCCACACCCGCCGCCGCCGGCACCCTCGGCGGCAACGCCACCCTCACCACCGACTACGTGTGGCGCGGTACCACCCAGACCCAGGGCGACCCCGCGATCCAGGCCGGCGTGAAAGCCGCCGCCGGCAACGGCCTGTATGGATCGGTGTGGGGCTCCAGCGTCGAATTCGCGCCCGACACCCACGCCTCCAGCGAATTCGACTTCGTCGTTGGCTGGGCCGGCCCGCTGGCCGACGACTGGGCGCTGGACGTCAACCTCACCCATTACCGCTATCCCGGCGCCAACGTTGATCTCGACTGGACCGAACTCAACGGCACGGTGACGTGGAAGCAGAACTACTGGGCGCAGGTCGGCTGGTCCAACGACGCCTTGGCGACCGATCACCACGGCACCTACGCGCAACTGGGCGCGCGCCTGCCGCTGAACGCGCAATGGCGCCTGGAAGGCACGGTCGGCCACTACTGGCTGGACGACGCCTATGGCGACAGTTATGCGCACGGCCAACTCGGCGCGGCATGGGCGTTCAAGGCCCCGTTCGAACTGCGGGTGACCGCGCACGCCACCGACGATTCCGCCAAGCGCCTGTTTCCGGATCTGGCCGGCTCGCGCGTCGAGGCGGCCCTGCAAGCGTCCTTCTGAGGAGAACTCCCATGCCTGGTTGGCTGGCCCTGTTGTGTGGCATCGCGGTGATCGTGGCGGCGGGTTACCTGCTGTACGTGATCCTGCGTCCCGAAGAATTCTGATGCGGTGAACGACAATGACTGAAGCTTTCCTCGTCTTCGCGCTCGCCATCGCCCTGGGCTGGCCGCTGGGCCGCTACCTGGCGGCGGTGATGCGCGGCGCACCGATGCGCGGCGATCGGCTGTTCGGCTGGATCGAGAAGCCGATCTACGCGCTGCTGGGTACGCGCGCGGAGCGCGGCATGAACTGGCGCGGCTATGCCGGCGCGTTCCTGCTCAGCAACCTGATCGTCGGCCTGATCACGTGGGTCATCTTCATGACCCAGGCGTGGTTGCCGTTCAATCCCGACGCCATCCCGAACATGCGCTGGGACACCGCGCTGCACACGATGGTGTCGTTCCTGACCAACACCAACCAGCAGCACTATTCCGGCCAGGCGCAGCTGTCCTACCTGTCGCAGATGACCGGCATCGTCGGCCTGCAGGTGGTCACGCCGATGATGGGCCTGGCGATGGTGGTGGCGACCTTGCGCGCGCTGTTCGGTGGCCGCAATCCCGCCGACACCGTGAGGGAAGGCGGCGCGGACCCGACCGTCGAGCGCGTCGACGTCGGCAATTACTGGGCCGACGTGGTGCGCCCGACCGTGCGCTTCATGCTGCCGCTGTGCCTGCTGTGGACGCTGCTGCTGACCAGCCAGGGCGTGCCTTCCACGCTCGCGGCCGGCCCGGTGGCCACGCCGGTGGACCGCTCCGCCGGCATGACGGAGCAGAAGATTCCGCTGGGACCGGTCGCGGCGATGGTCGCGGCCAAGCAGCTCGGCTCCAACGGCGGCGGCTGGTACGGCCCCAACAGTTCGGTGCCGCTGGAGAATCCGACCCCGCTGTCCAACCTGCTGGAAACCCTGGGCATCCTGTTGATCCCGGTGTCGGTCGTGTTCATGGTCGGCGCGTTCACCGGCCGACGGAAATTCACCGCGCTGGTGTTCGGCAGCATGATGCTGATGTCGGTGGTGTCCACCGGCGCGGCGATCTGGTCCGAGGCGCATTCGGTTACCGCCGCGGACCCGGCGTTGATGGAAGGCAAGGAAGTGCGGCTGGGCGCCGACGCCTCCGCGCTGTGGGCGGCGGTCACGACCCAGGTCAACAACGGATCGGTCAACGCCATGCACGACTCGCTGGCGCCGCTGACCGGGCTGGTGACGCTGGTCAACATGCTGGTCAACGCGATCTGGGGCGGGGTGGGCTGCGGCCTGCAGCAGTTCATCGTGTACCTGCTGCTGAGCGTGTTCCTGGCCGGCCTGATGACCGGACGCACGCCGGAACTGTTCGGCCGCAAGATCGAGGCCGGCGAAGTGCGCTGGCTGGCCCTGCTGATCCTGCTGCAGCCGCTGGTGGTGCTGGGACTGACCGCGATCACGCTGGCGGTGCCTTCGATCACCGGCAATTCCAATCCCGGCTTCCACGGCATCAGCCAGGTGTTCTACGAGTACACCTCCGCCTTCGCCAACAACGGCTCCGGTTTCGAGGGCCTGGGCGACGCGACCTACTGGTGGAACCTGAGCTGCGTGGTGGCGCTGGCGCTGGGCCGCTTCCCGGCGCTGATCATCCCGCTGCTGGTCGCCGCTCGCATGGCGGGCAAGCGCCGCGCCGCCGAGTCGGCCGGCACCCTGCACATCGAAACACCCACTTTCGCGCTGACCCTGGTGGCCGTGGTCGTGATCCTCACCGTGCTGCAGTTCATGCCGGCGCTGGTGCTGGGACCGATCGCCGATCACCTGTCGCTGGCGGCGCAATGAGAGCACTCCCATGACGACGATTTCTTTCCAGGAAAAAACCCGCCGGGATCATCCGGCGCTGATGGATGGCGCGGCCTTCCGCGCCGCCCTGCGCGACGCCTTCCTCAAGCTGGCGCCGCAGCACCTGATCCGCAGCCCGGTGATGGCGGTGGTGATGGGCGGAACCCTGCTGTCGGCGGTGATCACGCTCGCCGGCCTGGCGCCCATCGGATTCGGCGCGGCGGTGACGGTGATCCTGTTCGTGACCGTGCTGTTCGGCAATTTTGCCGAAGCGGTGGCCGAGGCGCGCGGACGTGGCCAGGCGGCGTCGCTGCGGCGCGCGCGCAAGGATCTGGTGGCGCGCCGGGTGGACACCGCGCTGGGCGGTGCCGAGACCCGCATGCCGGCGGCCGAACTTCGCCCCGGCGACTACGTCATCGTGTCCGCGGGCGAGCAGATTCCCGCCGACGGCGAGATCATCCGCGGGCTGGCGACCATCAACGAGTCGGCGGTGACCGGTGAATCCGCGCCGGTGCTGCGCGAGGCGGGCACCGACCGTTCCGGCGTGATCGGCGGCACCAAGGTTCTGTCGGACGAGATCGTGGTGAAGATCACCGCCGAGCCCGGGCACAGCTTCCTGGATCGGATGATCGCGCTGGTGGAGGGCGCCAACCGCCAGAAGACCCCGAACGAGATCGCGTTGACCCTGTTGCTGGCGGCGATGACGCTGACCTTCCTGATCGTGGTGGCGACGCTGCCGGCGATCGGCGCCTTCGTCGGCGTGAAGGTGGACCCGCTGCTGTTGATCGCGCTGCTGGTGTGCCTGATTCCGACCACCATCGGCGGCCTGCTGCCGGCCATCGGCATCGCCGGCATGAACCGCGCGCTGTCGGCCAACGTGCTGGCCAAGTCCGGCAAGGCGGTGGAAGTGGCCGGCGACGTCGACGTGCTGCTGCTGGACAAGACCGGCACCATCACCCACGGCGACCGCCAGGCCACCGCGTTCCATCCGCTGGCCGGCATCGACAGGACCCAGCTGCGCGACGCCGCGCTGCTGGCCTCGCTGGCCGACCCGACCCCGGAAGGCAAGTCGATCGTGCGGCTGGCGCGCGAACAGGGCTGCACCCTGGCCGAACCGGAGCGGGCGACCTACCTGCAGTTCACCGCGCAGACCCGCATGTCCGGCGTGGACGTGGAGGGACGGAACATCCGCAAGGGCGCCGGCGACGCCATCGGCCGGCACGTGCAGGCCCAGGGCGGCGGCGTGCCCAACGAACTGGCCGCGCGCGTCGAGCAGGTCGCCCGCGGCGGTGCCACCCCGCTGGTGGTGTCCGAGGGCCGGCACGTGCTTGGCGTGGTCGAGCTGTCGGACGTGGTCAAGCACGGCATCAAGGAGAAGTTCGCCCGCCTGCGCGCGATGGGCATCCAGACCGTGATGATCACCGGCGACAATCCGCTGACCGCCGCCGCGATCGCCGCCGAGGCCGGCGTCGACGACTACATCGCCGAGGCCCGGCCGGAAGACAAGCTCGCGCGCATCCGCCGCGAACAGGCCGCCGGCAAGCTGGTGGCGATGGTCGGCGACGGCACCAACGACGCGCCGGCGCTGGCCCAGGCCGACGTCGGCCTGGCGATGAATTCCGGTACCCAGGCCGCCAAGGAAGCCGGCAACATGGTCGACCTGGATTCGGATCCGGCCAAGCTGCTGGCGGTGGTGGAAGTGGGCAAGCAGCAGCTGATCACCCGCGGCGCGCTGACCACCTTCTCGCTCGCCAACGACGTCTCCAAGTACTTCGCGATCCTGCCGGCGCTGTTCGCTGCCGCGCTGCCGCAGATGGCGGCGCTGAACGTGATGCACCTGTCCAGTCCCGCCAATGCCGTGCTGGCGGCGCTGATCTTCAATGCGCTGATCATCCCCGCGCTGATTCCGCTGGCCCTGCGCGGCGTGCGCTTCCGCCCGGCGTCGGCCACCGTGCTGCTGCGGCGGAACATGCTGATGTACGGCGTGGGCGGCGTGCTGCTGCCGTTCGTGGGCATCAAATTGATCGACATGGCGCTCTCGTTCGTGACCGGCGCCTGAGGACATCCGACATGCAATCTCCCGTGAGCTACAAAATCGTCGCCTCCCCCGACATCGCCCGCGCGGGTCTGTGGCGGCCCTCCATCGGCCTGGCGCTGGTGTCGCTGCTCGGCTTCGGCCTGCTGTATTCGCTGGCCGGCACCGGACTGGGGCGTGGCCTGTTTCCCGCGCAGGCGACCGGCTCCATCGTCTCGGCCGAAGGCCACGCGGTCGGTTCGGCGCTGGTGGCGCAGCCGTTCGCCGATGCGCGCTACTTCCAGCCGCGTCCCTCGGCGGCCAATTACGACCCGATGGCGGCGGCCGGCAGCAACCAGTCGCGCGGCAATCCGGATCTGCGCAGGCGCATCGACCAGGCGCGCGTGGCGGTGGCCGCGCGCGACGGCATCGCGCCGGCCGATGTGCCCGCCGATCTGATCACCCAGTCCGGTGGCGGTCTGGACCCGCATGTCAGCGCGCGCGGCGCCGAGGTGCAGATTGCCCGCGTCGCCGGCGCGCGCGGCCTGCCGCCTTCCACCGTGGCCGCACTCGTGCGGCGGAACACCGAATCGCCGCAGCTCGGCGTGTTCGGCGAACCCCGGGTCAACGTCCTGCGCCTGAACCTGGCGCTGGACGCGCTGCCGTCCGCCGCGCAACAGGCACAATAGCCGCATGACCGACGCCCGCAGCCGCCAAGCCGACGCCCTGATCGATGGCCTGCACCGGGAGGCCGGCGGGCGCCTGACCATCTTCCTCGGCGCGGCGCCGGGCGTGGGCAAGACCTACACGATGCTTTCGCGCGCGCGGGAACTGCGCAAGCAGGGCGTGGACGTGGTGATCGGCGTCGTCGAGACCCATGGCCGCAGCGAGACCGCCGCGCTCACCGAGGGTCTGGAGGTGGTGCCGCGCAAGCGGGTCGGTTACCAGGGGCGCTGGCTGGACGAAATGGATCTGGACGCGCTGCTGGCGCGCCGGCCCAAGGTCGCGCTGGTCGACGAACTGGCCCACCGCAACGCGCCGGGCAGCCGCCACGAGCGCCGCTGGCAGGACGTGATGGAACTGCTGGAAGCCGGCATCGACGTCTACACCACCATCAACATCCAGCATCTGGAAAGCCTCAACGACGTGGTCCACCGGATCACCGGCGTGCGGGTCAGCGAGACCGTGCCGGACGCGGTGTTCGACCGCCTGCGCGACATCGTGCTGGTGGATCTGCCGCCGCGCGAACTGATCGAGCGCCTGCACCAGGGCAAGGTCTACCTGCCGGATCAGGCCGCGCAGGCGTTGCAGGCGTTCTTCTCGCCGTCGAACCTGATCGCCCTGCGCGAGCTGGCCATGCAGACCGTAGCCGACCGCGTCGACAACGACCTGCGCGATACCCGCACCGCGCGCGGCCTGCCCGGCATGGCCCTGCGCCGCCGGGTGCTGGTGGCGGTCGACGGCATGGGCCAGTCCGAATATCTGGTACGGGTCGCGCGGCGACTGGCCGAACGCCGCGACGCGCCGTGGACCGTGGTCACCGTGCAGGCGCGCGAAGCGGGCGAGGCGGTCCAGCTGGAACTGGATCGCGCGTTCGCGCTGGCGCGGCGGCTGGGCGCGCAGACCGAGGTCGTGCACGGCAACAGCATCGCCGACGCGCTGCTCGATCACGCGGCGCAGGTCGGCGCGTCCACCCTGGTGCTGGGGCGCACCCGCGAGCGACCGGTGGCGCGGATGTTCAACCGCACCCTGACCCAGCAGCTGCTGCAGCGCGCCGCGCACTACGAACTGGTCATCATCAACACGCCGGAAGCGCGCGCGCGTTCGCGCCGGCGCTGGAACCGCGCCGACGTGCCGGTACTGCGCCACGACCTGCTGTTCGCGGTGATCGCGGCGGTGCTGGCGGTGGGCGTGTCCTGGCTGATCGAACGCTGGACCGGCATCGACGATCTGTCGATGGTGTTCATCGTGGCGGTGGTGCTGGTGGCGACCCGGACCCGGATGGCGGCGGCGGTGGTGGCCGCGCTGCTGAGCTTCCTGGCCTACAACTTCTTCTTCATCGACCCGCGCTTCACCTTCAACATCGGCGCCTCGCAGGGCGTCACCACCGTGTTCCTGTTCCTGCTGGCCGCGCTGGTCGCCGGCCGCCTGGCCTCGCGCCTGCGCATGCAGGTGCTGGCGCTGCGCGCCGCCAATGCCCACGCCAACGCCTTGCAGACGCTCGGCCGGAAACTCACCAGCGCGGCCGATCTGGGCCAGGTGCTGGCCGCCGGCCGCGACGCGCTCGCCACGGCGATGGACGCCGAGGCGTGGCTGCGCTGGGACGGGCAGGTGGCGGCATCGAACGGGGTGGTGCTGGAAGGCAAGGATCTGGCCGCCGCCGACTGGGCGCAGCAGCATGCGCAGGCCACCGGCCGTTTCACCGACACCCTGGCCGGGTCGGCCTGGTGGTTCCTGCCGCTGCGCGACGCGCGCGGGGTGATGGGCGTGGCCGGCGTGCGTTTTCCGCGTGAACTGCCGCGGCTGGGTTTCGAGCAGCGACGGATGGCCGAGGCGATGGCCGACGACATCGCCCAGGCCGCGTTGCGCACCCGGCTGGTCGCGGATCTGGAAGGCGCGCGCATCACCGGCGAGACCGAACGGTTGCGCTCGGCGCTGCTGTCGTCGGTTTCGCACGATCTGCGCTCGCCGCTGGCCTCGATGATCGGTTCGGCCAGCAGCCTGGCCAGTTACGCCGACGCCATGGACGCGGAGGATCGCAAGGCGTTGCTGGACACCATCCAGCGCGAGGGCGAGCGGCTGGATCGCTACATCCAGAACCTGCTCGACATGACCCGGCTGGGTCACACCGGGCTGACCCTCAACCGCGACTGGATCAACGTCGATGAATTGATCGGATCGGCGGTCGGCCGATTGCAGCGCTACCAGCCGGACGTGCAGCTGCGTACCCGCATCGCCGCCGATCTTCCGCCGATCTGGGTGCATCCGGCGCTGGTCGAACAGGCGGTGTTCAACGTGCTGGAGAACGCGGCCAAGTTCTCGCCGCAGGGCGAACCGGTCGAGGTGGAGGCGCGCCTGGTCGACGAACAACTGCGCATCGACGTGCGCGATCGCGGCCCGGGCATTCCGGAGCAGGAACGCAGCCGCATCTTCGACATGTTCTACAGCGTGGAGCGCGGTGATCGCGGACGCCAGGGCACCGGCCTGGGCCTGACCATCTGCCAGGGCATGATCGGCGCGCACGGCGGCAGCGTGGAGGCGCTGCCGGGGCCGGATGGCCGCGGCACCACGATCAGGATTACGCTTCCCCTCCTGCATCCCTGAGTTCCGCCGGTCCCGCCTTGAATCCCGCCGACAATCCGGTTCCGTCCGCGCCCCCGGTCCGCATCCTGGTGGTCGACGACGAACCGCAGATCCGCAAGTTCCTCGACATCAGCCTGCGCGCGCAGGGCTATCGGGTGCTGCTGGCCGGGGATGCCGCGTCCGGCCTGACCACGCTGGCGTCGTCCGGCGCGGATCTGGTGATCCTGGACATCGGCCTGCCGGATCGCGACGGCCACGAGGTGCTGCGCGAGATACGCGGTTTCTCGCAGGTGCCGGTGATCATGCTGACCGTGCGCGCGGGCGAACAGGAGAAGGTCGCCGCGCTCGATGCCGGCGCCAACGACTACGTCACCAAGCCGTTCGGCGTGCAGGAACTGATGGCGCGCATCCGCGGCCTGTTGCGCACCCAGGCCGCCGCGGTCACGGAAGCGCCGGTAGTGTTCGACGATGGCCATCTGCATGTCGATCTGGCCCGGCGCGAAGTGCTTCTCGATGGTGAAGCACTGGCGCTCAGCCGCAAGGAATTCGCGCTGTTGTCGCTGCTGCTGCGCCATGCCGGCCGGGTGGTGACGCAGCCGCAGCTGCTGCGCGAACTGTGGGGCCCCACCCACCAGCAGGACACCCACTACCTGCGCATCCTGGTCGGCAAGCTGCGCCAGAAGATCGGCGACGACGCTTCCGCGCCGCGTTACATCGCCACCGAACCGGGCGTGGGCCTGCGCTTCATCGACGGCACCCACTGATGGCGCGCGGGCGCGCGGCGCATGCGCTTCATGGCCGTCGCTCCAGCCGCAACAGCCGTCCGTCGTCTTCGTCGGTCAGCAGATAGAGGGCGCCGTCCGGGGCCTGCTTCACGTTGCGCAGGCGGGTGCCGGCGAGCAATCGCTCCTCGCCGAGTATCCGGTCGCCATCCACGTCCAGCCGCAGCAGGCTGCCGGTCGACAGTCCCGCCAGGATCAGATCGCCGCGCCACTCCGGGAACTGCGAACCGCTGTAGACCACAAGCCCGGCCGGCGCGATCGTGCGATCCAGCCAGGTCCAGGCAGGCGCGGTGTAGATCGCGCCCGGCAACGCCTGCGGCCGGTAGCCGGCATCGCGGTAGCGGCCCGAGGTATGCACCGGCCAGCCGTAATTGGCGCGCGGCCGCAGCACGTTGACCTCGTCGCCCCGGTGCGTACCGTGTTCGGACATCCAGATGCGCCCGCCATCCGGTTCCTGCGCCAGTCCCTGCGCGGCGCGGATGCCCAGCGCATAGAGGCCGGGCACCGCACCCGCACCGAAATCCGGATTGCCGGGCGCGGGCTCGCCTTCCAGGGTGAACCGATAGATCTTCCCGCGCCGGTCGGCGGGATCCTGCGCCACCGGCAGCGGTGGGTTGCTGCCTTCGCGGAAATGCCGCTCGCCGACGGTCAGGTACAGCCGGCGCCGGTCGTCGATGAGCAGGCCGCCGCCGTAGTGGACGCGTTCGCTCGAGCGCGGCGTGGCCTCGAACAGGGAACGGACCTCGACCAGCTGGTCATCGAGCAGCCGGGCCGTCGCCAGCCGGGTGGTCGAACCGCTCGCGTCGCGCGAGGCGTACGAGAAATAGATGCGCCGGTTGGAGCTGAAGTCCGGATGCAGCACCACATCGAACAGGCCGCTGTTGTCGCCGCGGTTGGCCACGATGTTGTCGATGTCGGCGGGCATGCCGGCGACCGGATGCTTCGCGCTATCGGGACCGACCCGCACCAGCCCGCCTTCCTTCTCGCTGACGAGGAAATCGCCCCCGGGCAGGAACGCCATGGACCAGGGACGGCGAAGTCCCGTGGCGACGGTGGTGGTGTCCACCTGGGCCGTGGCCATGGCCGCGACCATCGCGAGTTCGAACAGCATCGACATGTCCTTTTGGTATCGTTCCACGCCGCCTGTCGGGCGCGCCGGGTGGATGGAGGGAGCTTGCACGCGCCGACCGTCAGGCTAGCCGCCGTCGCGACGTCCGAAGCCGCGTTTGCGCCGGAACGTTTCCCGCGCGCGACGAGCCGAGCCAGGACCGCCTTCGGCGATGCGCCCGCGCCTTATGCTGTCATCCAGACCAACGCCCGCGCGCCATGAATCCCGATCCCGCCCTGACACGCCACGCCACGCCGGATCCGCGCGACGGGCGCCCGCGCGCGGACTCCCCGGGCGCGCTGTTCTGGTGGCTGCATGTGGGCGGCTGGAGCGGGGTGTTCCTGGTCAACTACTTCTCCGCGCTCGCCAACGGCAAGCCCGCCGAATACTGGACCGTGCTGTTTGCGGTGGCGGCGACCGGATTCCTGGGCACGCTCGGCCTGCGCCGGCTGCTGCGCGCCTGCGCCCAGCTGCCACCGGCGCGGGTGGCGCTCGTGATGATCCTGCCGGTGCTGCTCACCGCCGCGGCGATGGCGCTGGCCTACAAGCTGGTCACCGATCTGGCGTGGTGCCGGGCCTGCCTTCCGTTCACCCGGTTCGGCTACTTCAGCTACCTCATCAGCCAGTTGTACGTGGTGGTGGGCTGGGTCAGCCTGTATCTGGTCATGACCACCTGGCGCAAGCTGCGCATGCAGACCGAGGCCGCACTGGCGGCGACCGCGATGGCGCACCAGGCGCAGTTGAAGATGCTGCGCTACCAGTTGAATCCCCATTTCCTGTTCAACACGCTCAACGCGATCTCCACCCTGGTGCTCGACCGCGACAACGCCACCGCCAACCGGATGGTGCAGGGACTGAGCGCGTTCCTGCGCCATTCGCTCGACGCCGACCCGATGCAGCGGGTGACGCTGAAGCAGGAACTCGATGCGATTGGCCTGTACCTGGACATCGAGAAGACCCGCTTCGCCGAGCGGCTGCGGGTGGACGCGCGGATCGAGCCCGCCTGCTGGTCCGCGCTGCTGCCGAGCCTGCTGTTGCAGCCGCTGGTGGAGAACGCCATCAAGTACGCGATTGCCAGGCGCGTGGAGGGCGGCACGATCGGCCTGCGCGCCGCGCGCGAGGGCGGGCGACTGAGGCTGTCGGTCATCGACGATGGCCCCGGATGGGCCGTGCTGGATGACGGCGGCGCGCCGCCGGACAGCGCGCCGCGCGGCAACCGGGTCGGGCTGGCCAACACCCGGGATCGGCTGCGCGTGCTGTACGGGGAACAGCAGAGTTTCGAACTGCGCAACCGCCCGGAAGGAGGCTTCGAGGTGACGATGACCCTGCCGTTCGAAACCGCGGGCGTGCCCAGGGAATGAGCATGTCCAAACCCCGGCGGGACCGGATGATCCGGACCCTGATCGCCGACGACGAACCGCTGGCGCGGCGCGGGCTGGAACTGCGCCTGGCCGGCGAGGCCGACATCCGCATCGTCGACCAGGTCGGCGACGGCGCGGCGGTGGTGCGCGCGGTGTCGGCGCACGAACCGGACCTGCTGTTCCTGGACGTGCAGATGCCGGGGCTCGACGGCTTCGCCACCCTGCGCGCGATTCCGGCGCAGCAGATGCCGCTGGTGGTGTTCGTGACCGCCTATGATCACTACGCGCTCAATGCGTTCGAAGCCAATGCGGTGGACTACCTGCTGAAGCCGGTGGACGACAGCCGGCTGCACCAGGCGCTGTTCCGCGTGCGTCAAGCGCTGGATCGCCGCGAGGCCAGCGATCACCGCGCCCGGCTGCTCGGATTGCTCGGCGCGCTCAGCGGTCGCCCGGCGCTGGGCCTGGACGAGGCGCTGGAAGCCGGCGACGCGCAGGAATTGCGGGATCCGGATGCGCCGCTGGCCATCCGCGACGGCGCGCGCACCGTGCGTCTGCCGCGCGCCAGCATCCGCTGGGTCGATGCGGCCGGCGACTACCTGTGCATCCACACCGATAACGAAACCCACGTACTGCGCGCCAGCCTCGGGCAACTGGAGAAGCGCCTGGATCCGATGCGCTTCCCGCGCATCCACCGTTCGACCCTGATCAACGCGGCGCGGGTCAGTTCGCTGCGCCCGCATCTCAACGGCGAGTACTTCCTGACCCTGGATTGCGGGCAGGAACTCAAGCTTTCGCGCAGCTATCGCGATCGGCTGGCCCTGTTCAAGTGAACCGTCGCGCGTCGCGGCGGTTGCGCCGAAGCGTGCGAAATCCGCGGTGGGCGGGATTGTCCGAACGCGCGCCGCCAGCCAATCTCTGGCTGGAAATTCCTCGGAGATCTGCAATGAACCAGTACCGGTTTCGCGGCCTGTTCGCGGGCGCCTTGATCCTCCTTGCAACCAGCGTGCCGGCACCGCCCGCGGATGCGCAGGCGGCCTCGACGGCGGCGGCGCAGGATCCCGCCGCGCAGGCGGGCATGCGCCAGGCGATCAATCACTACTTCCGCGGGCAGGCCACCGGCGACGCCTCCCACATGCGCCGCGCGTTCCTGCCGAGCGCGCGGATAGAGAGCGTGCGCGACGGCAAGGTCACCTCGCTGACCCTCGACGAATTCTGCGCGTTCTTCAAGGGCCAGCCGGCGGCCAACGAAGCCTCGCGCGTGCGGACCATCGACTTCATGGACGCCTCGGGCAGCGCCGGCACCGCCCGGATCACGCTGGATCATGGCGCCATGGTGATCACCGACTACTTCCTGCTGCTGAAGGTCGGCGATGAATGGAAGATCGCGAACAAGATCTCCCATTTCGGCCGCAGGGAGGGCGCGGCGGGATGATGCGCGGGAAATTCGGAATGCGCCTGCTTGGCGCGCTGCTTTGCCTTTCGGCGGCGGCTTCGACGTTCACCGCCGGCGCCGAAGAACCCGCCCATCGCCGCGCCATCGAGGCGATCCGTGAAGTGGATGCGCGATGGTCAGAGGATCTGTTCGCCGGCCGCCTGGATCAGGTGATGGAGAACTACGATGACAACGCCGCTTTCCTGGTCCATGGCAGCCCGATCATCCGCGGCAAACCGGCGATCCGCGCGTGGTTCAGGGAGCGCCTGGACACGCCGGGCTACTCGGCCCGCTTCCGGCCCACCGAGATCATCGTCGCGGCCGTCGGCGACATGGCCTACGAACTTGGCGAATTCGAGGCCACGGTGCTGTCCGAAGGCAAGCGGATGCGGGTCAAGGGCAAGCATCTGGTCACCTGGAAATGGAACGGGTCGCGCTGGGTGGTCACCGCCGAATCCATCAATACCGACGGCCCGGCCGTCGCCGGATAGCCGGTGCGGACCATGCGAGTGGCGGAGCGGGGGAGCGGGCAAGCGGCCAGGCATGGGCGGATCCGGGCGATAATGCGGGGCGCGGGCGGCCTGCGGGCCTTGACGCCCGCTCCCCTCCGCCTCCGCCAACAAGCCCGGAACACCCGCAATGCAGTCCCCGGAAACACCCGTCCCGACGGGGCCAAGGCCCCGCAGCCCGCATATTGCCGAGGGCGTGACCCTGTCCGTCGCCCCGATGATGGACTGGACGGATTCCCATTGCCGCGTGTTCCACCGGCTGCTGTCGCCGCATGCGCGACTGTACACAGAGATGGTGCACGCGCAGGCGGTGATCCACGGGGATAGGAATCGCCTGCTGGGTTTCGATCCGGGTGAACATCCGGTGGCCCTGCAACTGGGCGGAAGCGAACCGGATCTGCTCGCGCAGGCCGCGCGCATCGGCGAGGCATGGGGTTACGACGAAATCAACCTC
The DNA here is from genome assembly GCF_051953815.1 of Pseudoxanthomonas sp. Lineage (GTDB taxonomy): Bacteria > Pseudomonadota > Gammaproteobacteria > Xanthomonadales > Xanthomonadaceae > Pseudoxanthomonas_A. Next base: position 41,377 of record NZ_JBQCIJ010000016.1, read on the forward strand.
AATGTCGGCTGTCCTTCCGATCGCGTGCAGGCCGGACGGTTCGGTGCCTGCCTGATGAAGGAACCGGCGCTGGTGGCGGACAGCGTGGCCGCGATGATCGCCACGGTCGCCATCCCGGTGACGGTCAAATGCCGGCTGGGCGTGGACGAACTGGAGGACTACGATCGCTTCCGCGCGTTCGTCGATACGGTGGCCGGGGCGGGCTGCACGACCTTCTTCGTGCATGCGCGCAAGGCCTGGCTGCAGGGACTCTCGCCGAAGGAGAACCGCGAGATTCCGCCGCTGCGCTACGAATGGGCCTACCAGCTCAAACAGGAGCGTCCCGATCTGACCATCGCGGTCAATGGCGGCATCGCCACCGAAACGGACGTGCAGGTCCACCTCCGGCACAGCGATGGCGTGATGCTGGGACGCGCCGCCTATCACGAGCCTTACCTGCTGCACGTGCTGGAAGCGTCTCTGTGGGGCGCGCCGCTGCGCGGTCGCGCCGAGCTGCTGCGCGCGCTGCGCCCCTATGTCGAGGCGCGACTGGCGGCGGGCGTGGCGCTCAAGCACATCACCCGCCATGTCCTGGGCCTGTTCCATGGCCAGCCGGGCGGTCGCATGTTCCGCCAGATCCTCAGCGAAGGCGCGCATCGCCCGGGCGCGGACTGGTCGCTGGTGGAACAGGCGCTGGCGGCGACCGAATCGCGCCTGCAGCCGGCGGCTTGAACCTGTCCGGCATCGGGCCGACGCGGGACTGCGAGGCGTTCCTGCGCATCGCGCGCGCCGTCGGTCCCGACTTCGGACCGGCCACCGCGCGCGCGGCGTTCCTGGTCACCCCGGAAGGCTTCGTCCGCGCCGAACAGTCCGCGCGCGACAACCGTTACATGGCCGACGCGGCGGACTTCGACGCCGGCGCCGCGCAGGCCGAGCACCGCGCCCTGCAGCGCGCCTTGTCCAGCGAACTGCCGTTGATTGCGTTCGCCGGAGATCCGGCCACGCCGGACGCGGTGTTTCCCAACAACGTGTTCGCGACCGCGCCCGGCCGCCTGATCGTCGGCCGCATGCGCCACGAGGTCAGGCGGCGTGAAGCGGCGCGCGACGACATCCGTGGTTTCTTCCGCGACACGCTCGGCTACCGGGAACATGATCTCTCCGTCCAGCCGCATCCCTGCGAACTGACCGGCGCGCTGGTGATCGATCGCGCGCGCGGCCTGGGCTTCTGCGGCCTGTCCGAACGTTGCGACGAGGCCGGCGCGGCGCTGATGCATCACGCCTTCGGCCTGCGCGCCACCCTGGTGTTCGATCTGGCCCCCGGCGAGTACCACACCAACGTCGTGCTGGCGGTCCTGGCCGGGCGCGCGGCCCTGCTGTCTCCGGCGGGCTTCGCCGATCCGGAGGTTCCCGCGGTCCTGGCCGCGCTGTATGGCCCGATGGCGATCGCGCTGTCGCCGGACGAACAGGCGGCGTTCGCCGCCAACGCGATCGCCCTGCGCCCGGACAGCGTCTGGATGAGCCGCCGGGCGTCGGAAGCCCTGGCGGCGGTGACGCGCCGTCGACTCGAAGACGACGCCGGCTTCACGGTCCGGGACGTCCCGCTGGCCGCCATCGAGGCCGGCGGAGGCTCGCTAAGGTGTTGTGTCGGCGAGATTTTCTGACCGTTCTGTTAGCTGAACGGCGCCGCCGGACTTGTGGATAAGTTCAGACCGGATTCACTGCCCGGAGCCAAGACTTTGCCTCCATTGGTCTAGAAGTGGTTTCGGGTTCCGTTCAGTTTGGGAAGCCGAGATCCGTTACGATTCCGTTATGCATCGCACACTTTCTTCCATCGCGTTCGTGGCACTGCTGGCCCTCGCCGGCAGCATGACCGTTGTGGCCGGGGCGCAGGCCCAGGACAAGGAGGATCAGGACAACCGTTCCGCTCCCCGGGAGCGGGGTTTTCCGCGTTCGAACGATGCCCGTGACAACAACAACCACGACTCGCTGTCCGATTCCGTGCGTCGCGCCCAGCGCGAACCCGGCATCCGCGTGCTGAGCGCCGAACGCGTGCCGTTCGATGGTCGCGACATCAATCGCATGAAAGTGATCGATGAGCGTGGCCGCGTGCGTTACATGGACGACGCCGGCGGCAACCGTCGCCGCGCGCCGTCGCGTGGGGGAGAGGGCGAACAGGCGCCCGCGTCTGCACGTGGTGATAACCCACCTCAACCGTAGTCTTACGTAGAATCAACTCGTAAGCTCGTGACGGCCCTGGCGCCGTCCGCATTCCAAGGAGAGTCCATGCGTATCTTGCTGGTCGAAGACGAAGCCCCCCTGCGCGAAACCCTGGCCGCCCGTTTGAAGCGCGAAGGCTTCGCCGTCGACGCCGCCCAGGACGGCGAGGAAGGCCTCTACATGGGCCGTGAAGTCCCGTTCGACGTGGGCATCATCGATCTCGGCCTGCCCAAGATGTCCGGCATGGAGCTGATCAAGGCCCTGCGCGACGAGGGCAAGAAATTCCCCATCCTGATCCTGACCGCGCGTTCCAGCTGGCAGGACAAGGTCGAGGGCTTGAAGCAGGGCGCCGACGACTATCTGGTCAAGCCGTTCCACGTCGAGGAGCTGCTGGCGCGCGTCAACGCGCTGCTGCGCCGCGCCGCCGGCTGGAGCAAGCCCACCCTGGAGTGTGGTCCGGTCGCGCTGGACCTGGCCGCGCAGACGGTCAGCGTCAACGGCAGCAACGTCGATCTGACCAGCTATGAATACAAGGTGCTGGAATACCTGATGATGCACGCCGGCGAACTGGTCTCGAAGGCTGATCTGACCGAGCACATCTACCAGCAGGATTTTGATCGCGATTCGAACGTGCTGGAAGTCTTCATCGGCCGCCTGCGCAAGAAGCTGGATCCGGAAGGCGAACTGAAGCCGATCGAAACCGTGCGCGGCCGCGGCTACCGCTTCGCCATCCCGCGCACCAACGAGGCTTGATGGCGTCCCCGGCGGACGCCGAGCCTTCGGCCAAGCCGCGGCGTACGCCGTTTGACGGCTGGCGTCCCCGCTCGCTGCGGGCGCGCCAGCTGCTGGCGGCCAGTCTCGGCCTGGTGGCTTTCCTCGCATTGGCCGGTTACGCGCTGGACCGGGCGTTCATCGCCACGGCCGAGGACAACCTGCGCCAGCGCCTGAAGGCGTATGCGCTCAAGTACACCGACGAAATCGACTTCACCCGCGGCGGAGCGCTGATTCCGCCGTTCGATACCCCCGATCCGCGCTTCGACATGCCCGACAGCGGGCTGTATGCGGAAGTGATCCTGCCCAACGATCGCTGGGGTTCGAATTCCACCCTTGGCCCCGTGTTGCCGGCGTCGCCGATGCTCGGCCCGCTGGAGGAAGCCTTCGACGGTCCGGTCACCTTCCGCCGCGCCGATGGCAGCGAGAGCCAGGTCTACCGCTATGGCGTGGGCTTCGTCTGGGCCGAACGCGGCCCGGAAGCCGAATTTCCCTACAGCATCTACATCCTCGAGGACGCGCAGGCGCTCAACGCGCAGATGCGGGTGTTCCGCGGCGCGCTGTGGGTGTATCTGGGCAGCGCCGGTTTCATCCTGCTGCTGTTGCAGATGGCCGTGCTGCGCTGGAGCCTGCGTCCGCTGCGCCGCGTGATCACCGAGCTTACCCGCGTGCAGGGTGGCCAGATCGATCGCATGAGCGAACGCCATCCGCGCGAACTGGAGCCGCTGACCGACAGCATCAACGCCTTCATCGAGAGCGAGCGCGAAAACCTGGAACGCCAGCGCAACACCCTGGCGGATCTCGCGCACAGCCTGAAGACCCCGCTGGCGGTACTGCGCACCCAGTTGGACAGTGGCGCCAGCGAAGCCGCGCTGCGCGATGAGCTGGACAACCAGCTCAAGCGCATGAACGGCCTGGTGTCCTACCAATTGGCCCGCGCCGCTTCCAGCGGCCACAAGCTGTTCTCCGCGCCGGTGCCGATCGAGCCCCATGCCGAGGAGATCGTGAGCGGGCTGGAGAAGGTGTACGCCGGCAAGCGGGTGCTGTGCGAATTCGAAATCGAACCCCAGGCGCGTTTCTATGGCGAGACCGGCGATCTGCAGGAACTGATGGGCAACCTGCTGGAGAACGCGTTCAAGTGGGCGCGCTCGCGCGTCCTGCTGACCGTGCGGCCATTGCCAGCGGCGCCGCAGCGGCGCGCGGGCCTGTATCTGTCGGTGGAGGACGACGGTCCCGGCATCAGCGAGGAGAACATCCCGGTCGTCCTGCAACGCGGCGTGCGCGGCGACGAGCGCGTGCACGGCCACGGCATCGGCCTGTCGATCGTGCAGGACCTGATCCGCGACTATCGTGGCGAACTGCAGGTCGGTCGTTCGGAGGAACTGGGCGGCGCCCAGTTCGTGGTGACCCTGCCGCAGGGCCTCTGAGCACGGCCCTTCGCGTCAGCGCAGGGCGCTCACCATTCCGGCGGCGGACCGTAGAAACGGCGCAGATGCGCGGCCACGTCGGGCATGGTCCGGCGCAACAGGTGTGGCGCGGAGAAGTGGTACTCGGTGGCCACCGCGAAGAACTCGTCGGGACCTTCGGTCGCATAGGCGTCGATGCGGGTCTCGCGCCCAAGATCCACTTCCTGGCACAACTGGTCGTAGGCGCGCTGGAAATCGTGCGCCCAGCGGCGATGCCAGTCGCCGGGCAGCGGCGGGGTGCCATCCATTTCGCCATCGAGGGCGTCGAGCTTGTGCGCCATTTCGTGCACGGCCACGCAGAAGCCGGCATCGGGTTCGGCCAGATCCGCCTGCACGTCGGCCCAGGAAAGGATGAGCGGGCCGGCATCCCAGGACTCACCGGCCAGATCGTCCTCCCATTCGTGCTGCACGCCGGCCGCGTCGGTGTGGCTGCGGTGTACGCGGAACGCGTCCGGATAGACGATCAGCTGCGACCAGCCACGCCAGCCGCGGCGTCCGAATTCGAGCAGCGGCAGGCAGCACAGCGCGGCCAGCTGCGCGTATTGCGGCAGGTCGAGCGAAAGATCGCCCAGCGGCGTGATGGTCTTCTCGTGCAGGAAGCGTTCGGTCAGCGCGCGCAGTCGCCAGCGGCGCACGTCATCCAGACGCGCGATCCATGGCGTATCGCGGCAGACGTGCTGCCAGATCGCGTCATCGAGGGGAGCAGGCGGACGAAGCCGTCGGAACAGGCGCAACACCGGTCAGCGGAACATGCCCGGCAGGAAGCTGTGCCATTTCGGCGCACGCGGGCGCGGCAGCGCCGGAGTCGGATCGCTCTCGTCCTCGCCACCGCCGCCGCGGCTGCCCACGACGGGCAACACGGTGTTGGTCGAGGTATTCGCGGGAGCATACTTGTCGCGCACGGACGCACGCGCGGCGCGCGTGGAGGCTTCGCTGGGCGGCGCCGCATCGTTGGCCTTGTCGACGATCTCCTGGCATGCCGACGCGGTCACGGTCGACAGCACGCGACCGTTCTGCGCCATCGCCGGCGCACAGATGCAGGTCAGCAGGACGAGAGAGCTGGCGCGAAGCATCGGGAGGACTCCTGTCGGATGGCACCCAGGCGGTAGCCATCGGGCTGAATATAGCCGGAAAACGGATTGTCGGCCTGAACAGGCGCGGCCGCTTCCGGGATGCGTCGGCCGGGCCCCGGCGACGCCCGGCCTGCCCCGGCATAATGGCCGCATGCGCCGCATCCCCTCCGTTCCCCGAAAGCCTTGTTTTCCCGCTTCCGCCAAGAGGTGGGGGCGCGCCGGGTGAGCGCCGAACGCGAATTGCTGGCGCGCCTGCTCGCCGGCCCGGCCACCGGCGATGCGCTGGCCCGGGACGCCGGCCTGACCCGCGCCGCGATGTGGAAGCGCATCGAGACGCTGCGCGAGGCGGGGGTGCGGATCGACGCCAAGGCCGGGCGGGGCTACGCCCTGGCCGAACCGGTGTCGCTGCTGGACGCGGGCGCGATCGAGCGGGCGCTGGCGCCCGCCTGCCGTGCCGGCCTGGCGGGACTGGAGGTCGCCTGGTCGCTGGATTCCACCAACAGCGAACTGCTGCGCCGCGACACCCCGGCGCAGGGTACGGCGGTGCTGCTGGCCGAACAGCAGACCGGCGGACGCGGACGCCGTGGCCGTCACTGGGCCTCGCCGGTCGCGGCCAACCTTTACCTGTCGCTGGCCCGCCAGTTCTCCGGCGGCCTGGCGCGGCTGGGAGGACTCAGCCTGGTGGCCGGCATCGCGGCGGCCGAAGCCCTGCGCGCGCTGGGCTTTGTCCGGACCGGCCTGAAATGGCCCAACGACCTGATGGTGGATGACCGCAAGCTCGGCGGCGTGCTGGTCGAGGGCGGCGGCGAACACGGTGGGCCGGTGCGGGCGATCATCGGCATCGGCCTCAACGTGCGGATGCCGGCGGCGTTCGCGGCGCGCATCGATCAGCCCTGGGTCGACCTGGCCACGCTGGACGGCGCGGCCATGGATCGCAGTGTGCTGGCGGCCGCGCTGCTGTCGCGATTGCTGCCCGCGCTGGATCAATTCGATCAGGAGGGACTGACGCCGTTCCTGCCGCGCTTCGCCTCGCTGGACGTGCTGGCGGGACGGGAAGTCGCGATCCAGGATCCGCGACGGACACGTCATGGCGTCGCGGGCGGCCTGGCCGGCGACGGCGCCTTGCGCGTCCTCATCGACGGCGGATGGGAAAGCGTGCATGCGGGAGAAATCAGCGTGAGGGCGCAATGACGCAGTGGTTGTTCGACCTGGGGAACTCGCGCCTGAAATGCGCGCGGCTGGAGGCCGACGGGCGACTGGGCGAGGTGACCGCGTTCGGCCATGACGAACGCGATTTCGTCGACGCCTTGCGCCGGCACCTGCCCGAGCAGGCGGATTCGGCCTGCCTGGCGAGCGTGGCCTCGCCCGCCCTGACCCTGGCGGTGCTCGACGCCCTGACCGAACGCTTCCAGCGCATCTCGCTCGCGCGCACGCAGGCCGCGTTCGCGGGCGTGCGGATCGCGTATGCGCGTCCGGAGAAACTTGGGGTGGATCGTTTCCTGGCGATGGTTGCGGCGCATGCCCGCGCGAAACGCGCCTGGATGATCGTCGGCGTCGGCACCGCCGTGACCCTCGACCTGCTCGACGCGCGGGGACGGCATCGGGGCGGACGCATCGGCCCGTCGCCGACGCTGATGCGGGGCGCCCTGCATCAGGCCGCCGCGCACCTGCCCGCAACGGGAGGGATCTACCGGGAATTCGCGGACGAGACCGAGGATGCGCTCGCCTCCGGTTGCGAGGGCGCGGCCCTGGGTCTGATCGAGCGTAGCCTCCGCCTGGCCACGCAGGAACTGGGGGAGGCGCCGGCGCTGCTGCTGCATGGCGGCGGCGCCGAACCGCTGCGGGCCGGGTTGCCCGCTTCCGAGTTCGCGCCGTCCCTGGTGCTGGAAGGCCTCGCGCAATGGGCCAGGGCCGGTTGGCCGGCGGGTGCGGCGGGATGACGGTCGTGGATAGAATCCCCGGATGCTGATTCGCGCCCTGATCGTCCTGCTGGTCGTCCTGAACCTGGGCGTGGCCGCCTGGTGGTTCTCCCGCCCTGAACCCGCTCCGCCGCCGTTGCCGGAGATTCCGGCCGGGGTCACCACCCTGGCACTGGTCGAGGAGAAAGCGGCGCCGACGGCACGCGCCGCGATTGCCGCCGCAACACCCGCCGCAACACCTGCGGTGCTCCCGCCGCCGACGGTCGCCGCGCCCGTCGCCCCGCGGGTCTGCTTCCGGGTGGGGCCGTTCGCCGAGCGCGCCGTCGCCGAGCAATCACGCGGCAGGCTCGATCCGACGATCGGCCGCGCCACCCTGCGCGAAGCGCAGGGCGCGGGCGCCAGCGGCTATCGGGTATCGCTGCCGCCGGCGGCGACGCGCGAGGCCGCGGTGGCGACCGCCGAGCGTATCGGCGCGGCGGGTTTCGACGATTTCCTGGTGATCAACCAGGGCGAGGAAACCAACGGCATCGCGCTCGGGCGCTATCGCAACCGCGAAGGCGCGGAGCGTCGGCAGTCGCAGCTGGTGGCGGCCGGCTTTCCCGCCCGGATCCATGCGATAGGCGAGGAGGGCCCGTCGCGTTGGTGGCTGGATGTCGCCGCGCCTGCCGGCACGCGCGTGGCGGCGTTGCAGCCGCTGGCCGGCGGCGTCGCGGTGGCCGCGCAGGACTGTCCTGCCGCACTGCGGTAGAATCCCGGGAGCCGGCGCAACGCCGACTCCCTTCGTGCCGCTTTAGCTCAGCTGGTAGAGCAACCGCCTTGTAAGCGGTAGGTCATCCGTTCGATTCGGATAAGCGGCACCACTTCTCTTCCCCTCGTTCCTGGTTCACCGCGATGCAACGCCATCCTCCGGACGCGGCTGGCTAGAATCACACGCATCACGTCACCGGATTTCGAGGATGGCTGCCTTTCGTTCCTCCATCTGTCTGTGGTGTCTGCTGCCTGGCGTGGCGATGTCTCCCGCATGGGGAGCCTCTCCGGAAGCTGTGGACGATCCGTTGGTGATCGAAGTCGAGACCGTTGACGCCTGGCGGTTCGCCCGCGTGTTCCAGCAAACCGACGGGGCGCCCACGCCCGCGCAATTGCAAGCGGGCTACCTGTCCGGCGCGGGCCTCGGCGTGGAGGTATTCACTCCGGATCGCATCGTCAACGCCGACAACCTTGCCCGCGCCATCGCGGCCAACAAGGAAAAATACCAGCACGCCATCGACCTGTGCCTGCCGGAAGTGGAGCGGACCAATGCCCAGCTGCGCGCGGTCTACCTGGCCTACCGCGGGCTGTTCCCGGAACGGAGGATGCCGCCGGTCGCGGTGGTATTCGGCGCGGCCAACTCGGGCGGCACCGCCGATCCGCGCAGCCAGGTGATAGGCCTCGAAGTGGCCTGCCAGGGCATCGCCGACGCGGAGTCGTTCCACCGCGCCATGCGCCACCTGTTCGCCCACGAAACCATCCACGCATTGCAGGCGCCGATGCGGGAAGGCAGCGAAGTCCAGCGGGATCTGCTTGCGTGGGCACTGCGCGAGGGCGCCGCGAACTTCTTCGCGGCAATGGTCACCGGCGGCGACATCACCGGTGCGGACAATGCCTGGGGCATGGCGCGCGAAGCGGAGCTGTGGCGCGATTTCGTCGCCGACAGGCATACGATGCGCACGCATTGGCCGGCCGGCAGGGAACCGGAGGAGGCGGCAGTGAAAGCGGCGACCCGTTGGATGTGGAACGGCGGAAATCCGCCACCGGGATGGCCGGCCGAACTGGGCTACTGGATCGGTCACCGGATCATCGGCGCTTACTATCAGCGGCAGGCCGACAAGCGCGCGGCGATCGCCACGATCCTCGCGCTGGAGGACGCGGATGCGATCCTGCGCGAAAGCGGTTATGGCGCGACGTTCCCGGCAGCCACCGGCGCCCGCTGACGCTTCGCGCTTGGGTCCCGCTGCTGCAGCGCCACAGTCCGGTCATCCAAATCGGACTAGACTTCACGCTTTCCCGAATCACCGAGTGTCGCCGATGGCCCGTACGTTCCCTCCCGTCTCCCTGATTGGCGTACCCACCGATGTGGGCGCCGGACACCGTGGCGCGAGGATGGGGCCGGACGCCCTGCGCATCGCCGGGCTGGGGGAAGCGCTCGCCGCGCGCGGGGTGGACGTGGTCGATACCGGCAACGTGCAGGGGCCGCCCAACCCCTGGACCGAACCCCTGCGCGGCTACCGCCATCTGGATGAAGTCGTGGCCTGGAACCGCGCGCTTATGGATGCGACCGCGGCGGAATTGGACAAGGGCCGGTTGCCGATCATGATGGGCGGTGATCACTGCCTGGCGATCGGTTCGATCACCGCCATCGCCCGCCACTGCCGACAGCAGGGCAAGCGCCTGCGGGTGTTGTGGCTCGACGCGCATTCGGATTTCAACACCAGCGACGTCACGCCTTCGGGCAACATCCACGGCATGCCGGTGGCCTGCCTGTGCGGCATCGGCCCGAATGCGCTGACCCGGCTGGGCGGCGACAGTCCGGCGATCACCCCGGCGATGGTGCGGCAGATCGGCATCCGTTCGGTGGACCCGGAAGAGAAGAAGCTGATCAAGGATCACGCGGTCGACGTCTACGACATGCGCTACATCGACGAGGTCGGCATGAAGCGGACCATGGAAGCGGCGCTGGAGGGCGTGGACGCCGATACCCACCTGCACGTCAGCTTCGATGTCGACTTCCTGGATCCCAGCATCGCGCCGGGCGTCGGCACCACCGTGCCGGGCGGCCCCAATTACCGCGAGGCGCAGCTGGTGATGGAAATGATTGCCGATACCGGCCGGATGGGCTCCCTCGACATCGTCGAACTCAATCCGGTCCTGGACCGCCGCAACCGCACCGCCAAGCTGACCGTGGACCTGGTCGAAAGCCTGTTCGGCAAGTCGACCCTGATGCGTGACTGAACCCCGCCTGCGTCCAGACTGATTTGTGCCTGAATGCCGCCGGCCGGTTTCACGTGTCGTGAACGGCCCGCTGTCCATGGTGGAGCCACGCTGCGAGGCGGTTTCCCGCGCCGAAGCAGCAGGGTTCCACCGGACATTTCACCAAGGAGGCGAGCATGAAACGTTGGATGGCTTTGCTGATGCTGGCGATGTTTTCCACCGCTGTTCTTTCCGGCTGCAACACCGTGGCCGGCGCCGGCAAGGACGTGCAGAAGGTCGGCGAAAAGGTCGAGGACAAGGCGCAGGACTGCAAGGACGGCAAGTGCTGACGCACTGACCCCTCGGGCGCAGCGACGAGGCGCGCCTTCCGGAAGGGCCGGCATTGCCGGCCCTTTCGTTTGCGGGGGACCTTGGTCAGCCCCGATGCAGCATGCTTTAATCAGACTCGCCGCCGCAGGGGAAAGCCGGCGCGGAAGCACCGCCGCCGCATCCCCCGTGTGGAGCCAACTTACTACCAGGAGTTTTCCATGAAGCGCTACGCCGCTCTGTTGTTCATCGCCCTGTTCTCGATCGCCGCGCTGTCCGGCTGCAACACCGTCAAGGGGTTCGGCAAGGACGTACAGAAGGTCGGCGAGAAGGTCGAGGACGCTTCCGGCAAATAATTGCCGAACCGCTGATGCCGGCCGCAGCCGGCCAAGGCGACGAAAGGGCCGGCATTCGCCGGCCCTTTCCCGTTGGGAATCGCGAATCCGGCGATGAGTGCGATGGCGTTCTGCGAACGCATGTCCACAGTGCAAATAATGTGCCGTTGACGCCACCTTGATCGCGAGGGAATGGTTCGCCTGAGATGCTGGTCGCGCGGTATCCCCCGCCGCGAAACCAAGAGGACATCCCATGAACCAGGACATCATCGCCGGCAACTGGAAGCAATTGAAGGGCAAGATCCAGGCCAAATGGGGCGATCTGACCGACGACGACTTCCAGGTGGTGGAGGGCAATGCCGAGTATCTGGAAGGGCGTCTGCAGGAACGCTACGGCTGGAACCGCGAACGCGCCCACGATGAAGTGAAGGCGTTCGAGCGCAGCCTGCGGTCGGACATGAAGCACTGAACCCGGATCGCCGCCGGGAAAACCACGGGCCGCTCGCGCGGCCCGTTCTGATCCGGGGGCAGGGGTTTCAGCGCCAGCGAGGCGGCGGATCCGCGACAAAGCCGTTGGGAAACGCCTGCGGCGCTGGATCGCGATGGAGACGACGGTGCGGCGGCGGCAGGATTCCCAGGGCCACCAGCCGGCGTGGCTCGTCGTAGCGGATCTGGCTGACCTGATCCGGCGTGCGGCGGGCGCGCACGAAATCGGTGGAACCCACCGGCGCCCATTCGCGTTCGCCATGGCCGGTGCCGATGCGCTGGCGGCCGGCGATGGCGTCGTTCGCGGCTTCGGGCGCCGCCGCACCCGCGGCTTTCGCGGTGCTGGCCGCCTCCGACCGGGTACGCGCGCCGGCATAGGGCGGATAGGGGGGCGGTGCGACCGGATAGGGCGGCCGGTAGTAGGGACGTGCCTCGCGGAAAGCCGCCACGCCGATGACGCCGACATTGCGCGGTCGCCCGGTGCGCGCTGCGTAGCTGTCGCCGTGATCGGTGAAGACGAACTGGGCGATGTCGTCCAGCGATTTGCGCCAGCCGGCGATCTCGGCCGTTTCCCACGGATCGAGCACGTAGCCGGCCTGCGAGGGCGCGGCGGTCTCGCCGGTGACGGCGTTGACGCCATCCACCGACATCACCACCAGCACGCGCTCGCCGGTGGTGTTGGTCAGGCGCACGGCGTAGCGGTGGCCGGGTTGACCCGCCACCCAGGTATCGCCCCGGTGCGGATAGGCGGGCAGCCATTGGCCGGTGTCGCGATCGACCACCGACACGTCCACGAGGGGGCCCGCCTCCGCGCGGGAACAGGCGGCCAGCGGGAACAGCGAGGCAAGCAGGAGCAGGCAGGCGCGGAACATGGCGGTTCTCCGGGAGGGACGTGCGTGTCAACGCGTCGCCGCCGTCGATGGGGTTTGCGCCGCCAGCGGTTAAACTGGCCGTGTTCAGACTTCAGAAAGACGCGATGACCACCCGAGTCCTGACCGGCATCACCACCTCCGGCACTCCCCACCTGGGCAATTACGTCGGCGCGGTCCGCCCCGCCGTGGCGGCCAGCCGCAATCCGGATGTGGAGAGCTTCTACTTCCTGGCCGACCTGCACAGCCTGATCAAGGCGCAGGACCCGGCGCGCACCCAGCGCTCTACGCTGGAGATCGCCGCCACCTGGCTGGCCGCCGGCCTGGATCCGGACAAGGTGTGGTTCTACCGCCAGAGCGATGTTCCCGAGATCACCGAGCTGACCTGGTTCCTCACCTGCGTGGCGGGCAAGGGCATCCTCAACCGCGCGCACGCCTACAAGGCGGCGGTGGACAAGAACCGCGCCGATGGCGAGGACGACGATGCCGGAGTGACCGCGGGGCTGTTCATGTACCCGGTGCTGATGGCCGCCGATATCCTGATCTTCAACGCCAACCAGGTACCGGTGGGCCGCGACCAGATCCAGCACATCGAGATGGCGCGTGACTTCGGCCAGCGTTTCAACCATGTCTACGGCAAGGAGTATTTCGTCCTGCCGGAAGTGCTCATCGACGACAACGTCGCCACGCTGCCCGGCCTGGATGGGCGCAAGATGAGCAAGAGCTACAACAACACGATTCCGCTGTTCGTCCCGCGCGAGGAGCTGAAGAAGCTGGTGTTCTCGATCCTCACCGACTCGCGTGGACCGGGTGAAGCCAAGGACACCGATGGTTCGGCGCTGTTCCAGCTCTACCAGGCGTTCGCCAGCGCGGAGGAAACCGCCGCGTTCGCCCAGGCGTTCGCCGATGGCATCGGTTGGGGCGACGCCAAGCAGAAACTGTTCGAACGCATCGACGCGGAAATCGCCCCGCTGCGCGAGAAGTACCTGGCGCTGATGGCGCGACCGGGCGATATCGAGGCGATCCTGCGCGACGGCGCGCAGCGCCTGCGCACGAAGTACGCCATCCCGCTGCTGGCCGAACTGCGCCACGCGGTCGGCCTGCGCAACCTGGCCGAGCAGCCGGCCGCGCCGGCGAAGGCGGCGACCGCCAAGGCGGCGTTGCCGCAGTTCAAGCAGTACCGCGACACCGACGCGCGGTTCTACTTCAAGTTCACCGATGCCGATGGCAGGCTGCTGATCCAGAGCAACGGCTTCGATGCGCCGAAGGACGCGGGCCAGATCATCGCGGTGCTGAAGCAGGCCGAACGCGCGGACCAGATGGAGACGCCGGAGATCGTGCTGCAGGTGCCGGTCGCCGAGGTGCTGGCGGCGCTGAAGCAACTGCGCGACGCCGAGGCCTGAGATGCCGTTCCTGGCGATGGTGTTGTTCCTGCCGTGGTTCGCACTGCTGGGAACGCTGTTCTGGATGTTCCCGCGCCAGCCGCGCAATGGCCGGCGCAAGGCGTTCGATACGATCAGCCTGATGGTGGCGTTCGTGCTCAGCATGCTGGGCATGTACTGGGGCTATGCGCTGGGCCTGGCCGACATCGGCACCGGCGCGATCTGGAAGCAGGTGCTGGCGACGCTGGTCGGCTACGGCGGGTTCCTGTTCGTGCTGACGGTGGCGGTGCTGCTGCGGTCATGGTGGCTGGAGCGCCGCTGAGTACGCGAACCGGCAGCACCCGGGCCGCTGGTGCGGGAGCGAGGCGAGTCGCGAAGAAGCGTCCCGGATTCATGTCTTCGCTACCGGGAGGGATGAATCGCGGCGCGGAGAGTTTCCGATTCGACTCGCGTCGCTCCCGCAATGAGGTGGACGGTGGGCTTCTGCGACCAAAGATGCATCGTGACGGCGCCAGTGCATCGGTAGAATCGTCGGCATCCTCGCGTTACCCCACCAGCGTATGGACACCACTGGCATCCACACCCTCGATACCGCGTTCCAGCGGGATCATTTCGATGCCGCCTACCTGATCGTCGAGCAGGGACGTGGCGCATTCATCGACACCGGCACCAATTATGCGGTGCCCCGCCTGTTGCAAGCGGCGCGCGACGCGGGCCTGGAGCCAGACGACATCGACTGGGTACTGGTCACCCACGCGCACCTGGATCACGCCGGCGGCGCCGGTGAACTGATGGCGCGACTGCCGCGCGCCCGGCTGGTGGCGCACCCGCGCGCCGCGCCCCACCTGATCGATCCGTCCAGGCTGATCGCCGGCGCCACCGCGGTCTACGGCGAAGCGGAAATGGCTCGTAGCTACGGACAGATCCGGGCCGTGCCGGAGGAGCGCGTGGTCATCGCCGAGGATGGCCACACGCTGGAACTGGCCGGACGCCGGCTGCAATGTATCGATACTCCCGGGCACGCGCGCCACCACTACTGCGTGTGGGACGAGCGCAGCCGCAGCTGGTTCACCGGCGACACCTTCGGCCTGTCCTATCGCGAGATGGACGGTCCGCACGGCCCGTTCATCCTGCCGACCAGCTCGCCGGTGCAGTTCGAGCCCGAAGCGCTGAAGACGTCCATCGCGCGCCTGCTCGCCTACCGGCCGCAGGCGATGTACCTCACCCACTATGGGCGGGTGACCGAACCGGACCGGCTGGCGGCGGAACTGTTCGAACAGATCGATGCGATGTGCGTGCTGGCGCGGCAGTGCGACGGCAAGCCGGATCGGCACCGCGCCATGGTCGCCGGACTGACCGCGTTGTACCAGGAACGCGCGCGCGCGCAGCGCTGTCCGCTCGACGATGCGGGCGTGTCGCAGGTGCTGGGGATGGACATCGAACTCAACGCGCAGGGCCTGGCCTGCTGGCTGGACCGGGATCGCCGCTGATCAATCCCAGCGGTTGAGGCCTTCGCGCTCGCCTTCGCCCATCGGCACGATGCAGAAACGCTGGCCGGTGGGTGCTTCCATCACCCACCAGCGATCGTGGACGAAGCGGATGCGGCGCGCGCCGAGCCGTTCCAGTCGCGCGGCCTCGGCTTCCAGATCGTCGGCCTCGATGTCCAGGTGCACGCGCGAAGGATGATCGACCTTCTGCACTTCCACGTGCAGGCCGCCGCTCGCGTCCTTCAGCCGGTCGTACAGGCCGACTCCGCCATCATCGGCGCTGACCACCGGCAACCCGAGCGCTCGGCTCCAGAACGAGGAGGCGGCGTCGAGGTCATCGGTCCGGCAGTCGATGATGAAGCCGGCGAGGCGGCTGTGGTGGGCCATGTGGATGCTCCGGAAACAGGGGCGCGTGCCGGTGGTCGGTCAATCCCAGTGGTTCGGTTCCGTGCCGCGTTCGGGATGGCGCATGCGCACCACGCAGAAGCGCTGGCCGGTGGGCGCCTCCATCACCCACCAGCGCTTGACGAAGCCGATGCGCCTGGCGCCCAGTTTCTCCAGCCGGTCGGCCTCGGCGTCGATGTCGTCGGCCTCGATGTCCAGATGGACGCGTGACGCGTGCGCCACCTGCTGGACTTCCACGTGCAGCCCGCCCGGCGCGCCTTCCAGCTCCGCGTAGTGGGCTTCGCCGTCCTGGTAGGTCTCACCGCGCGGCAGGCCCAGCGCCTGGCTCCAGAACTGCGCGGCGGTTTCGTGATCGTGGGTCTGGCAATCGATGATGAAGCCGGCGAGACGACTGCGATGCGCCATGTCCGTACTCCGTGGAATTGAAGGAGCCTCAGGCCCGCCGCCGGTGTCGGCGGCGGGCGTTCGCCGGCTTACGCCGGCAGGGCCAGATCGTCGATCAGCGCCTTCAGGAAACGCGCGGCCTCGCCGCCGGTGCAGGCGCGGTGATCGAAGGTGACCGACAGCGGGATGACCTTGTGCGACTCGAATCCGCCCATCACCGGCGTGACCTGGTGGCGGGCGCGGCCGGCGGCGACGATCGCCACGCATGGCGGCACCACCACCGGAGTCGCATAGCGGCCGGCGAACATGCCGAAGTTGGACAGCGAGATGGTGTAACCGCTCAACTCCGAAGCCGGGATGCTGCGATCCTCGACCTGCGCGCGCAGGCGGTTGATGCCTTCGCGCACGCCGCGCGCGTCGAGGATGTCGGCGTTGCGCAGGGCGGGCACGAACAGGCCATCGTCGGTGTCCACGGCGATGCCGATGTCCACGTGCGGATGCAGGGTGCGGGTGAGCTTGTCGCCGTCGAACCAGGCGTTCATCGCCGGCACCGCTTTGCAGGCGCGGACGATGGCGCGGATCAGGCGCGCGGTGACGTCGTTGCCCGGCGTCCAGGCGTGCACGTCGGCGTCGTCGCTGAGCGTGGTGGGCACGACCTTGGCGTGCGCGTCGGCCATCACCCGCGCCATGTTGCGGCGGACGCCCTTGAGCTGTTCCGGCTGGCCGCTGACCGCCACGCCCGGCGGCTGGGTGCGCATGGGCTTGCCGGAGGCGGACAGCGCGGTGCGCTGCGGAGCGGCCACGGGAGCCGGCGTCGCCTCGACGACGCGCGCCGGCGCGGAGGTGGCCGGTGCCGCGCCCGCACGGGCGGAACCGTCGGCGGCCGCCTGCTTCACGTCGGCCATGGTCACCGCGCCGTCGGCGCCGGTGGCGCGCACGCGGGCCAGATCGACGCCCAGCTTTCTGGCCATCGCGCGCACCGCCGGCATCGCCTTGACGCCGCCGACGGCGACGGCCTGCTCGGTATGCACGGCGTTGGAGCTCTGCATCGCGCCGACCACGGTGCCGGCGTCATCGCGCTCGGATTCGGCAGGAGCGGGGGCGGGCGTGACGGCGGCCGGAGAGGCCGGCGCGGGTTCCGTCGCCTGCGGCTTGGCCGGGCCGTGATGATGGCCGGTGTCCTGGCCCTCCGCGCGCTGCGGCAGGCTGGGGTCGGGCTGGAACACCGCCAGCATGCTGCCGGTGACGACCACGTCGCCCGCGCCGCCGGCCAGCTTCAGCACCTTGCCGGACACCGGCGACGGCACTTCCACGACCGCCTTGGCGGTTTCCATCGACACCAGCGGCTCGTCCAGCCGGATCACGTCGCCTTCCTTGACGAACCATTCGACGATGGTGGCGTCGGGCAGGCCTTCGCCCAGGTCGGGAAGATTGAAGGTCTTGCTGTCGCTCATTCGGGTTTCTCTTGTGCAGGTATTGCTTGGAAAGGTTCCAGGTTGCGCGCGGGGATCCAGCCGGTCTGGCCGCGTGTGTTCTCGGCCCACCACCAGTCCGCCATTTCATGATGCAGGGTCAGGATCTCGCCTTCCTCCGCATCCAGTTCGCGCGTGTCGTATTCATCCGTCGCGGTGGCCGCGCCGTGTTCGGCGTCGAACAGGGCGACCGGAATCCAGCCGCCGAGCCCGCTCGCCAGGCTGGTCCAGACGAACTGCGGCCAGTCGGTGTCGCGTTCGCCCAGCGTGACCGGGTCGCCGGCGGCGACCCGGATGGCGGGCCGTTCCGGCGCGCGGTGCCTGGCGATGACCCGCGCGCGCTTCATCAGCCGTTGGCCAGGGCGCGCTTGGCCGCGGCGACAATCTTGTCGACGCTGGGCAGGTACTTCATCTCCAGGCGGAACAGCGGGATGTGGGTGTCGTAGCCGGTGACGCGCTCGACCGGCGAGAGCAGGTCGTACATCGAGTGCTCTGCCAGGCGCGCGGCGATCTCGGCGCCGAAGCCGGCGGTGCGCGGGGCCTCGTGCACGATCACGCAGCGGCCGGTCTTGGACACCGACTCGGCGATGGTGTCGAAGTCGAGCGGACGCAGCGTCGCCACGTCGATGACCTCGGCGCTGATGCCTTCGGCCGCCAGCTTGTCGGCCGCTTCCAGCGCTTCCTTGACCTGCGCGCCCCAGCTCACCAGGGTCACGTCGGTGCCATCGCGCAGCACGAAGCACACGTCCAGCGGCAACGCCTCGCCGTCATCGGCCACCACTTCCTTGTACTGGCGGTAGATGCGCTTGGGTTCCATGTAGATGACCGGATCCGGATCCCGGATCGCCGCCAGCAGCAGGCCGTAGGCGCGCTGCGGCGAGGACGGCAGGACCACGCGCAGGCCCGGCACGTTGGTGAAGATCGCCTCGTTGGCTTCGCTGTGGTGTTCCGGCGCGCGGATGCCGCCGCCCCACGGCACGCGCAGCACCATCGGGCAGTGCAGGCGGCCACGGGTGCGGTAACGCATGCGCGCGGCGTGGCAGATGATGTGATCGACCATCGGGTAGACGAAGCCGTCGAACTGCGCTTCGGCGACCGGCTTCATGCCCTGCACGGCCAGGCCCACGGTGAGGCCGGCGATGGTGGTTTCGTCGAGTGGCGTATCGAGGATGCGATCGGCGCCGAAGCGCTGCTGCAGGCCGGCGGTGGCGCGGAACACGCCGCCGTTCACGCCCACGTCCTCGCCCAGCACGATGACCGAATCGTCGTGCGCGATTTCCCAGGCCAGCGCCTGGGTGATGGCTTCGATCAGGGTGATCGCGGTCGGCGCGGCCACGGTGTCGGCCGTCTTGTGGGTGGCGGCGGTCTTGTTTTCCATCACGGTGCTCATGAGCGGCCCTCCGCGGCAAGCGCGGCGGCCCGTTGCGCCAGCAGCTCCGGCGGCGGATCCGCGTACAGATAGTCGAACATCGCTTCGACCGGCTGCACCGGGGTGTTGAGATAGGCGTTCACTTCCTCGTCCACGCGCGCGCCGCATTCCTCCTTCCACGCGGTTTCCTCGGCCTCGCTCCAGGCGCCCTGCGCGGTCAGCCAGGTGCGCAAGCGGGTCATTGGCTCGCGTTCCCAGGCCGACTTCACTTCGGCGTCGTCGCGATAGCGGCGGGCGTCGTCGGCGGTGGTGTGGTCGGACAGGCGGTAGGTGACGAATTCCAGCACGGTGCCGCCCTGGCCCTTGCGCGCGCGCTCACCGGCGCGGCGCATCGCCTCGAGCACGGCGATCAGATCGTTGCCGTCGACCTGCAGGCAGTGCAGGCCGCCGGCCAGGCCCTTCTGGGCCAGGGTCTGCGCGCCGGTCTGGGCCTTGCGCGGCACCGAGATCGCCCAGCCGTTGTTGACCACGCACAGGATCAGCGGCAACTCGTAGGCGCCCGCGGAGTTCAATGCCGCGTAGAAGTCGGTCTTGGACGAACCGCCGTCGCCGCAGGTGGCGACCGCCAGGTGCGGCTGCCCACGCAGCTTGAACGCCAGCGCGGCGCCGGCGGCATGCAGGCACTGGGTGGAAATCGGCACGCTCCAGGCGAAGTCGTGGCGGGCGATCTTGAAATCATTGCCGCGCTCGTCGCCGCCCCAGTACATCAGCACGTCGCGCGGCTGCACGCCGCGCATGAACTGCGCGCCGTACTCGCGATAGCTGGGAGCGAACACGTCCTCGGGCTTCATCGAGGCGCCGATGCCGACGTGGGTGGCCTCGTGGCCCAGGCAGGAGGCGTAGGTGCCCAGCTTGCCGGTGCGCTGCAGCGCGATGGCCTTGGTGTCGAAGGTGCGCACGAACAGCATCTGCTTGAAAAGCTCGCGCAGGCGCTGGGTGTCGCGCCCGGCTTCGGGCAGATCGTCGCGGACGGGTTTTCCGTCCGGGCCGAGGTATTGGAGGAATTCGATTTCAAACTTGGCGGCGATGGTCATGCCGGGCGTCACTCTTCGGATGTTGCAGCGAATGTTGAGGGATCCAATGTTAAGGAACCGAAGCCGACCGGCCTTCCTGCGCTGCAACAACACAGATCCGCACGGTGTGCGGAAAAAACCGGGAAATCCAGCCGCGACAGGTGCTTGCCGACGGTCGCGCGGCGTTCACGCGGGAATTGTCCGGAGGTTGGACCACGCCGGTTCTGCGCGGGAAAACCCGGCTTGACGGACACGCGCGGATGGTGTGCGGGGGAGTGAAGCCGGGAAACCGTTTGCAGAAGCCCGCTTCGAAACGACAAGGGCGCGGCCACGGCCGCGCCCTTGTGCGTCCTTTCTTGCGCCGTGTCAGCGGGTCAGCTGGGCGCGGTTGTTGCCGGTGTCCGGATCCCGGGTGGCGCTGTCCACCTGGGCGGTGAACGCGAACACCGTGCCGCGCTTGGGTTTGTCGGGGACCACCAGCGCGAACGCGAGCACCTGGGTCGAACCGGACGCGAACGGCGCTTCGCGCGTGCACTGCGCTGCGGAGCCGGTGGCGGTATCGCTCACCCGGCCGCACGACCAGCCACGCGGCGCGGCGATGGCCAGGTGGCGTGCCTCGACGTTGCTGGCCAGCACGACCCTGACCTGTTCGGCCGCGTCGGGACCGGCATTGCGCACCGGCACCAGCAGGGTGGCGATGGCACCGCGCCGGAAGCTGGCCGCTCCTCCGAGCAGGCGCACCGACAGGTCGGCCTGCGGCAGCGCGGCCACGCTGACCGCGACGGCCGCGGTGTTGTTGGCGTTGGCCGGATCCGCCACCGGCGAATTCGCCGATACGCCCAGGCCGAGCGCGCCACCGGCCACGCTGGCCGGCACCACCGCGTGCAGGGTGAAGCCGGCTTCGGCACCGGCCGCCAGCGACGGCGTGGTGCAGCTCACGCGCGTGTTGCCGGCGGACGATTCGGGCGCGGCGCAGGTCCAGCCCGGCGCGACCGTGCCCAGGACCGGCGTCAGCTCGGCGGCGAACACGAACGCGACCGTCGCTGGCGCGGCCGTACCCGGGCCGGCGTTGCGCACGCTGGCGGTGTAGGCGACGGTGTCGCCGACCGAGGCGCCGCCGCGATCGGCGGCGACCGTCGCCGACAGATCGGCGCGGGCGAAGGCGGGGACGCGGATGCTCAGGCGGACCGGATCGTGGTCGGAGGAACGCACCGCCACGCTGGCGTCGCCGAAGTTGTCCACGCCGAAGTCGGCGTTGATGCGCGCGTGATCCACCCGCACGTCCGCACCGAGCACCAGCGCCTCGTTGACCAGTACGTGATCCAGCGTCTGCGCGTTGCCGCCGAACACGTAGGAGTAGCGCTGGGCGGGATCGGCGATCAGCTGCGAGCCGTCGATCAGCGGCGTGGTCACCGGGCTCGGCGCCCACGACAGCACCTGGTCCGCCGGCGCGGCGTCGCCGCGCACGATGCCCATCACGTCGACATAACCGTCGTTGAACTCGAACGCGTTGAAGTCGCCGACCAGCACGATCTTCTCGTCCGGATTGGCCTGCTGCATCTGCTGCACCAGCCCGCCCAGGTAGGCGGCCTGCGCGGCGCGCTTGGAACGCACGCGTTCGCCGCCGGTGGGCCAGCCGTTGCTGCCCGGCGCGGTGTCGTCCATGTCGTTGAGCGAACGCAGGTGGTTGACGATCACGCTGACCGGATACCCCTCGCCGGCATCCTGGTGGATGCGCGCGCGCAGGCGCAGCGGCGGGCGATCATTGAGCAGGCTGGTGCTGCCGTCGGGGTTGGCCAGGGTGGTGTTCTTGCCGAACTGGACCACCTCCAGCACTTCCACCCGCGGGGTGCCGCCGGCGGTGGCGCGGGTGCTGACCAGGAAGCCGACGTTGATGCCGCCCACGTCGTTGCCCGGTTGCAGGTAGGGCACGTAGGCAGGACGCTGCGGACAGGTGGCGTCGATGCGTTCGGACAGCAGCTGCAGCACGCGCAGGTTCTCGACCTCGACCACGCCGAGGATGTCCGGCGCCTTCAGGAAGCCGCAGATCGCCAGCGCCGCCTTGGCCAGGCGCTTGTCCAGCGCGGCCGGGGTCAGGGTCACCGCACCGTTGCCGTCGGCCACCTCGTCGAACAGGCGCAGCAGGTTGAAGCTGCCGATGGTCGCCTCGTCATAGCGCGCGTCCGGCACGGCCTGCGGCGCCATGCCGCCCCTGACCGACGGCGGCGTGGCCGTGTCCGGCAGCAGGGCCCAGGTGCCGGAGAAGTAGTCGAGCACGCCGGACAGGCCGCTCACCTCGGCGCCGGTGTCCACCGAGATCGGCTGCGCGCCGATCTGGCCGCGGCTGCGCACCATCAGGCGTTCCTGGTTGGTGTCGAAGCGCGGCGGATGCTTGTCGCCCGGAATCGGGATCACGTCCATCACGCCGATGCCGGGTTCGCGGAACGGACGGGCGACGGCGGGCAGGGTCACGTGGAACACGCCGTCGCTGCTCGCGGTCGCGTCGTTCTCGTCGATGCTGCCGCCCGAAGGCGCCACCACCACCGCATGGGCCACGCTCACGCGCATGCCTTCCAGCCGTTCCAGCGTGCCGGGCAGGGCGTCGGGCGCCAGTTCGGCGGCGGACAATTCAACCGGCGCCGGCAGCGCCACCCCGGTTTCCAGCACCTCGATGGTGGGCCCGGTGATCTGGGTGAGGGTCAACTGGTGTGGATTGGAGGCCGGCACGAACTCGGCGACCGTGCCGGTCACCCGCACCCGGTTGCCGATCGCGGCGGTGGCCGGCGGCGCGCTGCCGGTGAACACGAACAGGCCTTCGGAAGTCGCCGGGTCGCCATCGTCGTTGGCGGCCTGCAGGAAGAAGCCGTTGTTGAACTTCAGCGCGGTGACGATGCCTTCGGTCACCACCCGCTTCTGCACGTAAGGCGAGGCCAGCCCGCTGCCCTGGATCTGCGGAATGGTGCGGGCCACCGGCGGATCCGGCGGCGCCGCGCCGCTGTTGCGCGGGTTGGGCGTGCCGACGCTGAAATCGGCGCCGTTGTTCTGGGTATCGATGCTGCCCTCGCCGTTGCGAAGGGCGGCGGTGGTGTTGCTGAGCGTGCCGGTCGGCGCGGCGCCCTCGAAGCAGTTGGCGGCGCTGCCGAAACCGACGAAGTCCACCACGTTGGCATCGGTGAGCGGGCAAGCGCCCGACAACGCGGCGGTGCCGCGGCTCAGCGCGACCTTGCCGGCGGTGCCGGACAGGGTGAGCGTGCCGACCGCGTCGGGCGTGGGCAGGTCGACGCTGCCGCCACTGCCCTGGGCCTGCTGGATCAGGTAGTAACCGCCCGGCGCGATGCTGCCGGTGAGGTTGGTCCGGTTCCAGGTGGTGCCGGTGGATGAGGCGTATTGCACGCTCCAGCCTTCCAGGCTGACCGCGGCGGCGCCGTTGTTGCGCAGTTCGATGAAATCGTTCTTCAGCGTGGCGCCGCTGTTGCCGCCGCCGCCGTACACCTGGCTGACCACCACCTGTGCCTGCGCCGTGGCGGCAAGCAGCAGGGTGGCGACGGAAAACAGCATGACCGCCATGCGGCGGCTTCGAGGCATGCTCATCAACAGACTCTCCCTGACCGTGAATGCGTGCGCCGTTCCCCGATGCTGCCGTGGCCGGCTCCGGTTGGCGCAATGTAGCGGAAGCCTCCGGTCCGCGCATTGCATGGCGATGACATAAGTCCCGGTTTTTGCTGGCAATCGCCGACCGGACCGGGCGGGCCTGCCGGTATCGGTTACGCTGGCGGCCCCGCTGCGGTCGCAGCCTTGCCCCGCCTGTCGACGGATGTCCGTAGAAAAGAACGAGCGAGCCCTGGAAGCAGGCATCCACACCGATCTGGAAGGACGCCTGACCTACGGCGGCTATCTGCGCCTGGATCGGCTGCTGGCGGCGCAGCAGCCGGTCTCCGATCCGGCCCATCACGACGAACTGCTGTTCATCATCCAGCACCAGGTGTCCGAGCTGTGGATGAAGCTGATGATCCACGAGCTGCGCGCGGCCATCGGCCACCTGCAGCGCGACGAGGTCTGGCAGACCCGCAAGGTGCTGGCGCGGGCCAAGCAGGTGCTGCGCCAGCTGACCGAGCAATGGTCGGTGCTGGAAACGCTGACGCCGTCCGAGTACATGGGTTTCCGCGATCTGCTGGGGCCGTCCTCCGGCTTCCAGTCGTTGCAGTACCGCACCATCGAGTTCCTGCTCGGCAACAAGAACGCGGCGATGCTCAAGGTGTTCGCCCACGATCCCGACGGCCAGGCGGTGTTGCAGCAGGCGCTGGACGCGCCCGGCCTGTACGACGAGTTCCTGCGTTACCTGGCGCGTTTCGGCCACGCGGTGCCGTCGACGCACCGCGAGCGTGACTGGCGCCAGCCGCATGTGTCGGATCCGGAGCTGCTGCCGGTGTTCGAACGCATCTACGAAGACACCGATCGGTACTGGCGCGAGTATTCGCTGTGCGAGGACCTGGTGGATCTGGAATCCCAGTTCCAGCTCTGGCGTTTCCGCCACATGCGCACGGTGATGCGGATCATCGGCTTCAAGCGTGGCACCGGCGGCTCCAGTGGCGTCGGCTTCCTCAAGCAGGCGCTGGAGCTGTCGTTCTTCCCGGAACTGTTCGAGGTCCGGACCTCCATCGACGGCGCCCGCCCGCCCGCGCCCTGAGCCCCTTTCCGGGACGGAATGCGCCCGGAAACCACCGGGTTTCGCCGCCATTCCGGCGGTCCGGCGCCCCCCGTATTCAGGAAAATCGGCATTGACGGAGCCGCGGACGTCGGTAATTCTCCCCCGTCCCGCGCGGCTTTCGCGTGGATTTGTCATTCCTGAATAACGAGGGGGGAGACCGCATGAGCGGTGCCGTCGATACACAAAATCCGGTGCAACCGATACCGGAATTCCAGCAGGCCCTGGGCCACCCGCGCCCATTGTGGATGCTGTTCATGACAGAATTCTGGGAGCGGTTCGCCTTTTATGGCATCCGCTGGGCACTGGTGCTGTATATCGTCGCGCAGTTCTATGGCGGCAGCGGAACCGGCGAGACGCCGGCCAACCAGGTTTACGGCGCGTACCTCGCGCTGGTGTACGCGGCAGCCATCTTCGGCGGCTACGTGGCGGACCGGATCATCGGCTACCAGCGCTCGATCCTGCTGGGCGCGGTGGTCATGGCCGCGGGCCTTTTCATGATTGCCTTGCCGGACCAGACCCTCTTCAAGGTCGGCCTGGCCACCATCATCGCCGGCAACGGCCTGTTCAAGCCGAACATCTCCACCATGGTCGGCAAGCTCTACACGGTGGGCGACGAACGCCGTGATTCGGGCTTCACCCTGTTCTACATGGGCATCAACCTCGGCGCGATGATCTCGCCGCTGTTGACCGGCTGGCTCGCCGAGAAGGTGTTCGGCACCGATGCGATGCCGGCCTACAAGGTCGTGTTCATCACCTCCGGCGTGGGCATGCTGATCAGCCTGGTGTGGTTCTGGTTCGGCCGCCGCCAGCTGAAGGGCATCGGCGTGCCGCCCGCCGGTGGCGAGAGCGTCGCCCGCCTGGCGATCACGGCCATCTGCACGATCGCCGCGATTCCCGGTTTCTACTTCCTGTTGAACCTGGGTGCCGATTCGCTGCAGTGGATCCTCACCGCGATGTTCATCGGCCTGGCGATCCTGCTGCTGGTCGAAGGCATCCGCAACGGGCCGAAGCAGCGCGACATGGTGATCGCGATGCTGATCATCTTCGCCTTCAACGTGCTGTTCTGGTGCTTCTTCGAACAGGCCGGCAGTTCCTTCAGCTTCCTGGCCGACAAGATCGTCAACCGCAACTTCGGTGGCTGGATCTTCCCGGTCGGCTGGTTCCAGTCGGTCAACTCGATCGCCATCATCACCCTGGCGCCGATCATGGCGTGGCTGTGGGTCAAGATGGGCCGCGCCAATCCGTCGATTCCGCGCAAGTTCGGCCTGGGCCTGATCTTCAACGGCCTGGCTTTCCTGCTGCTGATGTTCGCGCTGTCCAGCCTGGTGGATCCGCAGAGCCTGAAGATCCCGTTCTGGACCCTGTTCGCGGTCTACTGGATCCAGTCGATCGGCGAGCTGTGCCTGTCGCCGATCGGCCTGTCCATGGTGACCAAGCTGGCGCCGGTGCGCCTGGTCGGTTTCGGCATGGGCGGCTGGTTCCTGTCCACCGGCATCGGCAACAACCTGTCCGGCATCTTCGCCAGCCACGTCAGCGGCGAGACCGGCATGACGCCCGCTTCCGCGCTGTCCGGCTACACGTTCGGTTTCTGGACGCTGATGGGCTTCGGCGTGCTGCTGTTCCTGATAGCACCGCTGGTGCAGAAGCTGATGCACGGCGTGAAGTAAACCGGTCATCGCGTTACATGAAAAAGGCGGCCCACGGGCCGCCTTTTTTCTTGACTGGATACCGGCGCACGCGCGGTCCGCGGTGATCCGGATTCGTGCTAGTCGGACTGCTTCCACGGCGTGGAGCCGGTCATGTGGACGACGCCGTCGGACAGCTTGTCGATCAGCAGGCTGATCTGCTGCCGCTCTTCCGGACTGAATGCGGACAGCAGGCGGCGTTCGCATTCCAGGGTCATCGGCGCGACCTCGTCGTAGACCGAATAGCCGACCTCCGACAGCGCCAGCACCGAGCGGCGCCGGTCGTCGCCGTGGGTGTCGCGCATGATCAGGCCGCGCTCCAGCAGCTTGGCGACCGCGCGGCTGACCGCGACCTTGTCCATGGCGGTGCGTTCGGCGACTTCGCCGGCCGACAGCCCGGAGAAGCGCCCGAGCACCGCCATGATCCGCCACTCGGTGATGGCCAGGCCGAAGCGCTGGTCGTACAGGTGGGCGATGGTCTGGCTGATCCGGTTGGACAGCACGCTCAGGCGGTAGGGCAGGAAGCGCTCCAGCTCCAGCACGGCATGGGGATGCTCGGCGGGGGCGGGGGCGGGCGGGGCGTCTGGGGTCGGGTTGGGGTCGTTCATGGGGCCGGTTCGGAGGGAATGGCGCGGCGCAGCTTGCAAGTAGTTTCAATTGAAACTATAAAGCAGGCTGTCCTGTCGCAAGCCTAGCGAGGCGCTCCATGAACGCACAACCCAACCTCGGCATGCAGGTCACGACCTTCGAGAATCCGATGGGCATCGACGGCTTCGAGTTCGTCGAATTCGCCGCCCCGGAGGGCCAGGGCGAAGCCCTGCACGACTATTTCCGCCGGCTCGGCTTCACCGCCGTGCTGCATCACAAGACCCGGCCGATCACCGTGTATCGCCAGGGCGGGGTGAACTTCCTGGTCAACGAGGACCCGGATTCGTTCGCCGCCGATTTCGCCCGCGCGCACGGTCCCTGCGCCTGCGGTTTCGCCATCCGTTTCAGCAAGCCGGCCGAGCAGGTGTTCGACACCGTCCTGCGCAACGGCGGCGAAGCGATCGGGCACAAGCCGGACACCCGCGCGGTGTCCGCCCCGGTGGTCAAGGGCATCGGCGACTGCATGCTGTACCTGGTGGATCGCTACGGCAGCGCCGGCAGCATCTACGACGGCGACTACCTGCCGGTGCAGGGCGCGGACCAGCAGCCGAAGGGCTTCGGCCTGACCTTCATCGATCACCTGACCCACAACCTGTTCTTCGGCAACATGGACAAGTGGTCGGATTACTACGAGCGCCTGTTCAATTTCCGCGAGATCCGCTACTTCGACATCAAGGGCGCCAAGACCGGCCTGCTGTCCAAGGCGATGACCGCGCCGGACGGCATCGTGCGCATCCCGCTCAACGAATCCTCGGACCCGAAGTCGCAGATCAACGAATACCTGGACGCGTACAAGGGCGAGGGCATCCAGCACATCGCCTGCTTCACGGACGATATCTACGAGACGGTGGAAGCCATGCGCGCGGCGGGCGTGGAGTTCCTGGACACCCCGGACACCTATTTCGACGTCATCGATCAGCGCGTTCCGGACCATGGCGAGGACGTGCCGCGACTGGCGAAGAACAAGATCCTGATCGACGCCGATCCGGAAACCCACCAGCGCAAGCTGCTGCAGATCTTCACCCAGAACGCGATCGGTCCGATCTTCTTCGAGATCATCCAGCGCAAGGGTAACGAAGGTTTCGGCGAAGGCAATTTCCAGGCGCTGTTCGAGAGCATCGAACGCGACCAGATGCGCCGCGGCGTGCTCTGAGGCCGTCGCACCTCCGGTGGCGCGCCCGACGCGCCGCCGTGTTCGCAGTTCAGGCAGAATCGCGTCATCGGCATCGTCGCGACGGACGTCGCGTCCACAGGCAGGCACCATGAAGAGCAGCGGCTACCAGACCGGTTTCGGCAACCACTTCGCCAGCGAGGCGATCGCCGGCACGCTGCCGGTGGGGCGCAATTCGCCGCAACGCGTGGCCCACGGCCTGTATGCCGAACAACTGTCCGGCACCGCGTTCACCGCGCCGCGCAGCGAGAACCGGCGCAGCTGGCTGTACCGGATCCGGCCGGCGGCGATGCATTCGAATTTCGAGGCTTTCGTCCAGCCCCGGTTCCACAATGATTTCGGCGACGGTCCGGTGACCCCGGACCAGCTGCGCTGGAACCCGCTGCCGCTGCCGGAGGCGGCCACCGATTTCGTCGACGGCCTGTACACCATGGCCGGCAACGGGTCGGCCGCCGGCCAGCATGGCGTCGGCCTCCATCTGTACGCGGCCAACCGGTCGATGCACGGCCGCTTCTTCTACGACGCCGATGCCGAACTGCTGATCGTGCCGCAGCAGGGACGGCTGGTGATCGCGACCGAGCTGGGCGTGGTCGAGGTCGAACCGCAGCAGATCGCGGTGGTTCCGCGCGGCGTGCGTTTCCGGGTCGAGCTGCCGGACGGTCCGTCGCGCGGTTACGTCTGCGAGAACTTCGGCGCGGCGCTGCGCCTGCCGGACCTGGGGCCGATTGGCGCCAACGGCCTGGCGAACCCGCGTGATTTCGAAACCCCGCACGCGGCCTACGAGGACGTGGAAGGCGAGTTCGAACTGATCGCCAAGTTCCAGGGGCACCTGTGGCGCGCGGCCATCGGCCATTCGCCGCTGGACGTGGTCGGCTGGCATGGCAACTACGCGCCGTACCGCTACGACCTGCGTCATTTCAACACCATCGGATCGATCAGTTTCGATCATCCGGATCCGTCGATCTTCACCGTGCTGACCTCGCCCAGCGACACCCACGGCACCGCCAACCTCGACTTCGTTATCTTCCCGCCGCGCTGGCTGGTGGCGCAGGACACGTTCCGTCCGCCGTGGTTCCACCGCAACATCGCCAGCGAGTTCATGGGCCTGATCACCGGCGTGTACGACGCCAAGGCGGAGGGCTTCGCGCCGGGCGGCGCGTCGCTGCACAACTGCATGACCGGACACGGCCCCGACGCGGCGACCTTCGAGAAGGCCAGCGCCGCGGATCTGGGCAAGCCGGACATCATCCGCGACACCATGGCCTTCATGTTCGAGACCCGCGCGGTGATCCGCCCGGCCACGCAGGCGCTGGAAGCGGGTCATCGCCAGCGCGACTACCTGGCCTGCTGGGCCGGACTGCAGAAGCACTTCCGCAAGCCGGACTGATCCGTTCGCGACAGTTTCACGGCGACGCGCTAGGCTGCGTCTTTCCCACGGAGCTGCCGCCATGACGTTCGCACCCAAGCCGGTCCTGCTGACTTTCGCGTTGACGCTGGCGCTGGCCGCCTGCAAACCGCCGGCCGCCCAGCCGCCCGAGCAAGCGGACGCTCCCGCACCGCCGCCGGCCGCCGACGTTCCGGCCGAATCCCCCGCACCGCCCGCCACGGATCCGGCGGCGCCGCCGGAGATGGCGCAGGCCGGACTGGCGGGCTTCGGCGACATGAAACTCGGCAGCAGCGAGGACGAGGCGAAGACCGCCTGGGGCGGCGAACTGAAATCGCTGCCGGCGGCCGAGGGAAGCACCTGCCACTACCTGCTGCCGAAATGGGCGAAGGACGGCAACGAACTGGCCTTCATGATCGAGGACGGCAAGTTCGTCCGTTATGACGTCGGCACCGACAAGGAAACCGCGCCCGGCGGCGGCAAGGTCGGCATGCAGGCCGATGCGCTGCAGGCGCTCTACAAGGGCGGTCTGCAATCCACGCCGCACAAGTACGTCGAAGGTGGTCGCTATCTGTCGATCACGGCCAGCGGCGTGGCCCCCAGCAAGCTGGTGTTCGAAGTGGGGGCGGATGGCAAGGTCACCCGCTGGCGGGTCGGACTGACGCCGCAGGCGGACTACGTGGAAGGCTGTTCCTGAGTCGTCGCGCCCGGCTGGTGGCTCGCCGCCGGCCGGGCATAGAATCGCCCATCGAAGCGAGGAGGCGCGCGGATGGAGGCTTGGGGCTTTTTCCTGCTGGGTCTGGTGCTGCTGGCACTGGGCGGGGATTCCATCGTCAAGGGCGCCTCGGCGCTGGCGCAGCGCCTGGGGGCTTCGCCCTTCGTGGCGGGACTGCTGCTGATCGCCTTCGGCACCTCGCTGCCGGAACTGGCGGTCAATGCGCGCGCGGTCTGGGTGGGTGCCCAGGACCTGGCGCTCGGCAACGCGGTCGGCAGCAACATCGTCAATCTCGGACTGACCCTGGGCGTGGCGGCGCTGTGCGCGCCGTTGCTGGTGCGGATGCGGCTGCTCTCGCCGCTGCTGGCGCTGCTGATCATCGCCACTCTGGTGTTGATCGTGCTGGGCCTGGACGGCGTCATCGGACGCGTGGAGGGCGGCGTGCTGCTGCTGGCCTTCGTCGCCATGCTGGGTTTCCTGCTGGCGCGCGGCGCGCGCGAGAGCGAAGCGGTACGCGGCGACGTCGCGGCCTACGCCGGCCCGGTGGTCGGCTGGG
This sequence comes from Pseudoxanthomonas sp., assembly GCF_051953815.1. Classification (GTDB taxonomy): domain Bacteria; phylum Pseudomonadota; class Gammaproteobacteria; order Xanthomonadales; family Xanthomonadaceae; genus Pseudoxanthomonas_A. The sequence goes on from NZ_JBQCIJ010000016.1 coordinate 72,204, forward strand.
GACAGGCGCTGCTGCGCCTGATCATCGCCATCGCGCTGCTGTATTTCGGCGCGAAGTTCATCGTCCAGTCCGCGGCCACCATCGGCGCGGGGTTGGGTTTGACGCCACTGCTTTCAGGCTTGTTGCCGGTCGCGATCGGCACCGCGCTGCCGGAAGTGGCGGCGGCGATTGCCGCGGCGCGGCGCGGCCAGGGTGACATGGTGGCCGGCCACGTGATCGGCTCCAGCCTGTTCAACCTGCTGGTGGTGGTGGGCGGCATGGCGCTGTTCCGTCCGTTGCCGTTGCCGACCTCCTTCGTGCGCCTGGAACTGCCCGCGGCGATTGCCTTCGCGGTGATGCTGCTGCCGATGCTGCGTGGCGATCTGCGGGTCAGCCGCGGCGAGGGCGCGGTGCTGGTGCTGGCGTTCGTGGCCTGGGTGGTGCTGGAAATCGCGATGCTGGCCTGATCAGGCCGGCGCGTCGTCCGTGTGTTCGTCGGCCTGCGCATCGGTTCGCCCCGGTTCGGGCGGACGCGCGGCCATCTTCAGCGACAGCGCGGCCTTGGCCATCAGGTGCGCGCTGATCGGCGCGGTGATGAACAGGAACGCGGTGACCAGCAGCTCGCGCGGCTGCGGATCGCTGCCGAGCGCGGCGTGATAACCGACCGACGCCAGCAGCACGCAGCCGACGCCCAGCGTGCTGGCCTTGGTCGGGCCGTGCAGGCGCTTGAAGAAATCCGACAGCTTGGCCAGGCCATACGAGCCGACCAGGATGAAGAAGCTGCCGACGGCCAGCAGCAGGGCGAGCAGGATGGCGATCAGCAGGTTCATTCGACGATGTCCCGGCGCAGGATGTACTTGCTCAGCACCACGGTGCCCACGAAACCCAGCATCGCGATGATCAGCGCGGCCTCGAAGTAGATGGGCGTGCGCAGGTGCATGCCGAACAGCATCAGTTCGGCGATGGCGGCGACGAACAGGGTGTCCAGCGCGAGGATCCGGTCCGGCACGGTCGGGCCGCGCAGCAGGCGCCACAGCGCCAGCAGCATGGCCAGGCCGACCACGTGCATGGAAGCGACGATGGCGACGGCGACGATGGATTCGGGCGTCATGGGAATATCTCCATCAGGGGCGCTTCGTAGCGCTGCTTGATCTGGGCGATGACCGCCTCGGGATCCTTCAGATCGAATACGTGCACGAGCAGGTGGCGGCGATCGTCCGACAGCACCGCCGACAGCGTGCCGGGCGTCAGGGTGATGATGCTGGTGAGCGCGGCGATGCCGTGGATGTTGCCGATGTCCAGCGGCACCCAGATGAAACCGGGGGTGATCGCCGACTCCGGCCCGAGCACCCGCCGCGCGACCTCGATGTTGGACCGCACGATGTCCCAGCCCAGCACCCACAGCATCCGTGGCACTTGGCGCAGCCGGCCGATGCGCGCGAACTCGCGGTCCAGGCGCGCGGCGAACAGCGGCACCACGAGCGCCAGCACCAGCGCCAGCACCGCATGCCCCCAGCTGAGCGCCGAGTTCATCAGCATCCAGAAGCAGAAGATCGTCAAGCTCAGCGGCCAGGAGGGAATCCAGCGCTTCATCATCAGGGCGCCCTCATCGCAGGCAGCTGCGCGCGGACCTGCTCCACGTAATCGGCGGGCGTGAGCAACTGCGCGGCCGCGGCGCGGGTGTAGTCCAGGATCGGCGCGGCGGCCAGCGCCATCGCCACGCCGTAAGCGAGCAGGAGCAGGGTGGCGGCGGTTTCCAGCCTGCGGGCCGGCGCGGCCATCGCGTCGGTCGGCGTGGCGGTGGTCGTGTCCGGCGGCACGCGCCAGAACAGGCGCGTGCCCGCGCGCGCCACGCCCACCATGACCAGGAAACTGCTCACCAGCAGTACCGCCCAGACCCAGCGCTGTTCGGTCGTGGCCATCAGCAACAGCAGCTTGCCGATGAAGCCCGACAGCGGCGGCAATCCGGCCAGCGAGACGGCGGCGATGAGGAACATCAGCCCGGGCAGGGTCTTGGCCGGCACCGGCAGGCCGCGATCACCGCGATCGCCGTCCGCGCCTCGGCGCCGGCGGATCAGATCGGCGATCAGGAACAGCGAGGCGCCGGCGAACGTGCTGTGGGCCAGGTAATACAGTCCGGCCCCGATCGTGCCTTCACGCGCCAGCGAGAACGCGATGAACAAGGTGGCCGCCGACACCAGCACCAGGTAGGCCGCCAGCGCGCGCAGGCGCACCGCCGCCATCACGCCCAGCGACGCCAGCGCCAGCGTGAGCACGCCGGCCGGCAGCAGCCATTCCCAGGCGAAGCCCGCCAGCGCCCCGGCCGACGCGCCGAACAGCAGCAGGCCTACCCGCAGCACCGCGTACAGGCCGACCTTGGTCATGATCGCGAACAGCGCCGCGACCGCCGCCGGTGCGTGCGCGTAGGTCTGCGGCAGCCATAGGTACATCGGCAACAGCGCCGCCTTGGTGCAGAACACCAGCAGCAGCAGGCCGGCCGCGGCCTGGATGAACGGCAGATCCGCGGCCGGCGCCTGCGCCACCTTCATCGACATCTCGGCCATGTTCAACGAACCCAGCAGCGCGTACAGCAGGCCCAGCGCCATCAGGAACAGGGTGGAGGCGGCGATGTTGACGCTGACGTAGTGGAAGCCGGCGCGCATGCGGTCCCCGCGCCCGCCGCTGAGCATCAGTCCATAGGAGGCGATCAGCAGCACTTCGAAGAACACGAACAGGTTGAACAGGTCGCCGGTCAGGAACGCGCCGTTCAGGCCCATCAGCTGGAACTGGAAGAACGCGTGGAAATGCGGCGCGCGCCGATCCCAGCCGGCGCCGGCGTGCAACAGGCAGGCCACCGCCAGCAGCGCCGACACCAGCACCAGCATCGCCGACAGCCGATCGACCATCAGGCTGATGCCCAGCCGCGCCGGCCAGTCGCCCAGCAGGTAGACCAGCACGGTGCCATCGGCGACCACATGCAGCAGGACCAGCGCCACCGCCAGCTGGAGGGCCAGCGACAGCCCGGCGATCACCCGCTGCGGGACCATGCCGAAACGGCGGTGCTCGGCGAACAGGGCCAGCGCCGCCGCGAACAGCGGCACCAGAATTGGCAGCAGCGGCAGGTGGTTCATGCCTTCCTCCGCCGGTCTTCGTGGTACGCGTCCACGCGCGCCTCGTGGCGTTGCTCGCCGGCGCCGCCATCGACGTGATCGCTGCCGTTGTCGGCGCGGCTGCGGATGGCCAGCACGATGCTGACCGCCGTCATCGCGAACGCGATCACGATCGCGGTCAGCACCAGCGCCTGCGGCAGCGGATCGGTGTAGTACGCCAGGGTGGTGGGCACGCCGTCGCGCAGGACCGGCGGTTTGCCGGCCACCACCCGCCCGCCCGCGAAGATCAGCAGGTTGGTCGCATACGAGAGCAGGGTCATCCCGAGGATGACATCGAAGGTGCGCGCGCGCAGCAGCAGGTACACGCCGGAGGCGGTGAGCAGGCCGATCGCGCTGGCCAGGGCGAGTTCCATCAGCGTTCCACCTCGCCGGTCCGGAGTGAGCGTTGATCGGGATCGATGACGCCCTCGCGGGCCACCTGCGTGCGCGAGGGCTTGATGGTGCCCAGCATCGACAGGATCAGCATCGCGCCGCCGAACACCACCAGGTATACGCCGGTGTCGAACACCATCGCGCTGGTCAATTCCAGATCACCGATCAGCGGCAGGTTCCACACCACGTGTCCGCTGGTGAGAAATGGATAACCCAGCGCCAGTGGCGCGACGCCGCCCAGACCCGCCACCAGCAGGCCAACGCCGATGCAGCGCACGTAGTCGAACCCGAAACGCGATTCCACCGAGGCCGCGCCCTGCATCACGTACTGCATCAGCAGCGGCACCGCCAGCACCAGGCCGGCGACGAAACCGCCACCCGGCGCGTTGTGCCCGCGCAGGAACAGGAAGAACGAGACCGTCAGGGTCAGCGGGAACATGATCTGGGCCAGGTCCGCCGGCACCGGCAGGGCAATCGGCGGGCCGGGCATGATCTTCTCCGGCGCCATCCGCGCGCGCCGCAGCAGCGCGTGCACCAGCAGCGCGGCGATGCCGAACACGGTGATCTCGCCGAAGGTATCGAAGCCGCGGAAGTCGACCAGGATCACGTTGACGACGTTGCGTCCGAAGGCTTCCGGCAGCGAGCGGGCCAGCATCTCCGTGCCGATGCCGCCCGCCGGACGCGTCATCGCCGCATAGGCCAGCACCGCCACGCCGATGCCGGCCGCCAGCGCGATCGCGATGTCACGCCAGCGGCGGAGCGAATCCCGTTCCGGCGGCGAGCGGAACGGCAGGTAGTGCATGCCCAGCAACAGCAGCGGCAGGCTGACCATTTCCACCAGCAACTGGGTCAGCGCGAGATCCGGCGCCGACAGGAACACGAAGGTCAGGCTGACCGCCAGGCCGGCGCCACCGAGCAGGATCAGCACGATCAGGCGCTGCCGGTACCAGCGCAGCGAAGCGATCGCGCAGGCCGCCAGCAGGCCCCACAGGATCCAGCCCAGCGGCGGCATCGGCTGAGGCGCATGCCAGGCGATCGCGTGCTCACCCGACAGGAACGGCGCCACGCCCACCGCGATGGCCGCCAGCACCAGCCAGGCCAGGCTGCGTTGCAGGCTGCCGTTGGCGATGCGGCGGGTCAGCCGCTGCGCCAGCGCGAACAGCGCCTCGACGTTGAACAGGAAGATCCGCCGCCCCAGCGACTGCCGCACGATGGCGTGCAGATCCAGCAGCCGGCGCAGGCCGAAGTACAGCGCCACACCGCCGACCAGGCTGATCACGCTCATCAGCAGCGGAAGATTGAAGCCATGCCACACCGCGAGGCTGTAGTCCGGCGCCGCCGCGCCCAGGGTGCCGCGCACCGCGGCGCCCAGCACCGGCGCGATCGTCCAGGCCGGCGCGATGCCCACGATCAGGCACAGCACCACCAGGATCTCCACCGGAATCTTCATCCAGCGGGCCGGTTCGTGCGGTTCGTGCTCAAGCGCCCGGGGTCCCTTGCCGAAGAAGGTGTCGTGGACGAAACGCAGGCTGTACGCGACACCGAAGATGCCGGCCAGCACCGCGATCAGGCTCATGGCCGAGCGCATGGCCGCGTGCGCGTCGCTCATGTCGAGCGTCTCGGCGAAGAACATTTCCTTGGACAGGAAGCCGTTGAGCAGCGGCACGCCGGCCATCGCCAAGCTGGCGATGATCGCCAGCGCGCTGGTGAACGGCAGGTAGTGGCGCAGGCCACCGAGCCGGCGCATGTCGCGGGTGCCGGTTTCGTGGTCGATGATGCCGGCGGCCATGAACAGCGACGCCTTGAACACCGCGTGGTTGAGGATGTGGAACAGTCCGGCCACCACCGCCATCGGCGTGGACAGGCCGAACAGCAGCGTGATCAGGCCCAGGTGCGAGATGGTCGAATACGCCAGCACGCCCTTGATGTCCTGCTGGAAAATCGCCTGCCACGCGCCGATCAGCAGCGTCGCCGCGCCGATCGCGCTGACCAGATAGAAAAACAGTTCGCTGCCGGCCAGCGCGGGATGCAGGCGCGCGAGCAGGAACACGCCCGCCTTCACCATCGTGGCCGAATGCAGGTAGGCCGACACCGGCGTCGGCGCGGCCATCGCGTGCGGCAGCCAGAAGTGGAACGGGAACTGCGCGCTCTTGGTGAACACGCCGATCAGCACCAGCACCAGGGTCAACGGATACAGCGCGTGCGCGCGGATCTGCGGACCGGCGGCGAGCACGTCATCGAGTTGATAGCTGCCGACGATGTGGCCCAGCAGCAGCACGCCCGCCAGCAGCGCCAGGCCACCGCCACCGGTGATCGCCAGCGCCATGCGCGCGCCTTCGCGCGCATCCTGGCGATGATGCCAGTAGCCGATCAGCAGGAACGAACTGATGCTGGTCAGTTCCCAGAACACCAGCAACAGGATCAGGTTGCCGGCGAGCACCACGCCCAGCATGGAGCCCATGAACAGCAGCAGGTACGCGTACAGGCGCACCGCCGAATCGCGGGCGCTCAGGTAGTAATGCGCGTACATGACCACCAGCGCGCCGATCGCCAGCACCAGTCCGGCGAAGGTCCAGGCCAGGCCATCCAGGCGCAGGCCGAAGTTGAGGCCGATCTGCGGAATCCACGCATGTTCCGCACGGACGATGCCGCCGCGCAGGATCTCCGGTGTCATCGTCGCCAACAGGACAAGGCCCAGCAGCGGCGCCGCACCCGCCAGCCACGCCGCGATGCTGCGCGACCCGGGGCGCCCCAGTGAAATCAGCAGGGCGAACAGGAAAGGCAGGCACAGCAACAGGTCGAGAGAGGCAGGCACTCGTCGGGATTCAATGGCGGGTGTTGACCCGAGTTTAACAGGGCAATGCACGCGGAATGGCGGCTTCGCTATGCTGTGCGGCCGATTGCGGCCATCTTGTTCATACACGAGGAAACGCGCTTCCCATGTCCCCGCAACCCCGCGACGCCCTGGTTTTCGGCGCGACCGGCCAGATTGGCGCGGCCCTGCTGACACGCCTGCGGCACGACGGCTGGCGCATCCAGGCGGTGTCGCGCAGGCCGCAGATGAACGTGGCGGCGGACGTCCAGTGGCTGCGCGGCGAGTTCGATGCGATGCCCGGACTGCGGGAACGCTACGACGTGATCTTCAGCACCGGTCCGCTGGATCGCTTTTCGCACTGGTACGCGGAAGCCGGCCCGGCATGCGCGCGGGTGGTGGCCTTCGGCTCCACCAGCGTCGATACCAAGCAGGCCTCCGTGGATGCCGGCGAACGGGATCTGGCCGAGCGCCTGCGCGATGCCGAAGCGCGCGTGCTGGCGGCGGCGCACGCGCGTGGCGCGCAGGCCACCCTGCTGCGTCCCACCCTGGTATACGGCGCTGGCAGTGATCAGACCCTGTCGCGGATCGCGGCGATGGCGCGACGCAGCGGTTTTTTCGTGTTGCCGGCCAACGCGCGCGGCCGGCGACAGCCGGTGCACGTGGCGGATCTGGCGGCGGCGGCGCAGGCGGTGGTGGATGTGCCGATCACGCACGGTCGCGCCTATGCGCTGCCGGGCGGCGAGACGGTGGAGTATCGCGAGATGGTCCGGCGCACGCTGGCCGCGTTGCGGCCCACGCCGCGCCTGATCGTGCTGCCGGCGGCACTGTTCTCGGTGGCGATCCGGGTGGCGCGCGCCAGCGGACGACTGCAGGGACTGACCGGCGCGGCGGTGGCGCGGATGCGCGAGGATCTGGTGTTCGACGCCGCGCCTGCGGCGCGTGATTTCGGCTACGCGCCGCGCGCGTTCCGGCCCGACGCGGACATGCTGCCGCCGTGAGCGTGGCGCGCCTGTTTCAGTAGCGCCAGCCCATCACCCGGTAGAACTTGGCCAGCACCCAGGCCGGTCCGATCAGCAGATAGGTCAGATCGGTGAGGAAGCTGGGCTTGCGGCCTTCGATCTTGTGGCCGATGAACTGCGCGATCCAGGCGACCACGAATACGCCCAAGGCCAGCCAGAACAGGTTCGTCACGCCGATCAGCCCTTCGAGCCAGCGGGTCAGCCAGGCCATCACCACGAAGATCGCCAGCATGCCAAGGCCCAGGGGGCGCGACATCCGGTTGTAGAACATCCAGGCGCCGAACATCGCCAGCGCCGCCCAGATGCCGGACTTCATCCAGGTGCCGAACACCGGGATGCACCACAGCAGGGCGACCACCGTCCACAGGATCGCGGGCACGGCGAAGAGGTGGATCTTCTGGTTGGTGAGGTTCTGGTGGTCGCCGGAGTAGCTGGCGAACCACCGGTCCACCGGGCGTTGCGCGGTCGCGTTCATGCATCCCTCCCGAGGATGTCGATGCGGCAGGGTATGGAGCATAGCGCAGGCGTGCCCGGCGTGCGCCGTGCCGGGGGCGGTCAATGTCCCGAAGCGCGCGAGAACAGCTGGATCACCGCCACCCCGGCCACGATCAGGCCCATACCGAGCACGGCGGGCAGATCCAGGCTCTGCTTGAGCACCAGCCAGCCGATCAGGGCGATCAGCACGATGCCCGCGCCGGACCAGATCGCATAGGCGACCCCGATCGGGACGGTCTTCATGACCAGCGACAGGCAATAGAAGGCGATGCCGTAACCGGCGGCCACGACGAGCGATGGGCCGAGGCGGGTGAAGCCTTCCGAATGCTTCAGCGCGCTGGTGGCGATGACCTCGGCCACGATGGCGACGGCCAGGTACAGGTAACCCGGATTCATGGCGGGAGACGCGGCGACGTGCGCATGGCACGGGAGCGCGATGCTACCCCGCAGGGCGTAAACATCGCCCGACCGGCGGCCGCCGGTCGGGCAGCGGGGCTCAGTCGACGACGATGCCGGCGAGTTTGACCAGCGCTTCGGCGTACTTGGCGCGGGTGCGCTCGATGACCTCGGCGGGCAGGCGCGGGCCGGGCGCGGTCTTGTTCCAGTCCAGCGTTTCCAGGTAGTCGCGCACGAACTGCTTGTCGTAGCTCGGCGGACTGGTGCCGACCTCGTACTGATCCGCCGGCCAGTAGCGCGAGGAATCCGGTGTCAGCATCTCGTCCATGATGTACAGGCGGCCGTCGGCGTCGGTGCCGAACTCGAACTTGGTGTCGGCCAGCAGGATGCCGCGTTCGGCCGCGTATTCGGCGGCGTAGCGGTAGATGCGCAGGGTGGCGTCGCGCACGCGCTCGGCCAGTTCGGCGCCCACCGTCTTGACCATCGCGTCGAAGTCGATGTTCTCGTCGTGGTCGCCGACCGCGGCCTTGGTGGACGGGGTGAAGATCGGCTCGGCCAGCCGCTCGGCCTGGCGCAGGCCATCGGGAAGTTCAATCCCGCTGACCTTGCCGGTGCGCTGGTAGTCCTTCCAGCCGCTGCCGATCAGGTAGCCGCGCGCGATCGCCTCGACCGGCACCGGCTTGAGCTTCTTGGTCACCACCGCGCGGCTGGCGTACAGCGCCGGATCGACGCCATCGGGCAGCACGCTGGCGACCTCGATGCCGGTCAGATGGTTGGGCAGCAGATGGGCGGTCTTGGCGAACCAGAAGTTGGAGATCTGGCAGAGCATCTCGCCCTTGCCGGGAATGGGATCCGGCAGCACCACGTCGAACGCGCTGAGGCGATCGGTGGCGACCATCAGCAGGTAGTCGCCCGGGGGCGCGTCGGCGGGCAGGCGCTCGCGGGGGATGTCGAATACATCGCGGACCTTACCGCGGTGGCGCAACGGCAGGCCGGGCAGATCGGATTGAAGCAACGTCGTCGGCACAAATACTCCTCGGGGAGTCCGGATTTCGGTCGGAACGGGACGTGTGGCACGCCCGAAGTCCTCCCCCGCTCCCGTGTCCCGCAAGCCGCCTGGGCGTGCCCGGAACCCGGCCGGGCCGCGTAGTGTACGGCGATGCCGGGCCGCTGTGCCGTAAAATGGCCGCCAATTTCAGGGAAACCCCACCCGGATGAAGCGCTGGTACGGGAAATTGCTCGGATTCATCGCCGGCTGGCTGCTGATGCGGCACCCGGCCGGGGGCCTGATCGGGCTGCTCATCGGCCATGCCTTCGACGAGGACTGGTTCAAGCTGTCCCGGGACAACCCCTACCGGGTGTTCAACCTGACCAGCGACGCCACCGATGCGGAGATCGACCAGGCCTACCGCCGGCTGATTTCCCAGTACCACCCCGACAAGTACGCCGGCGTCGCCGAGGAACTGCGCCGCCAGGCCGAACGCAAGGCCGGCGAGATCAACGCCGCCTACGACCGCATCAAGACCCTGCGCCGGCGCTGAGCCGCCCCGCGCGCCACCGCCGCACCGAACCGACGAGAGTCCCATGTCCGATTGCCTGATTGCCCCTTCCATCCTGTCCGCCAACTTCGCCAAGCTGGGCGAGGAGGTCGACAACGTGATCGCCGCGGGCGCCGACTGGGTCCATTTCGACGTGATGGACAACCACTACGTTCCCAACCTCACCATCGGTCCGATGGTCTGCCAGGCCCTGCGCAAACACGGCGTCACCGCGCCCATCGACGTGCACCTGATGGTGGAACCGGTGGATCGGATCATTCCGGATTTCGCCGAGGCCGGCGCCAGCATCATCAGCTTCCATCCGGAAGCCTCGCGCCACGTCCACCGCACCGTGCAATTGATCAAGTCGCACGGCTGCAAGGCCGGACTGGTGCTGAACCCGGCCACGCCGGTGGACGTGCTTGACTGGGTGCTGGCGGATCTGGACCTGGTGCTGCTGATGTCGGTGAACCCGGGTTTCGGCGGCCAGGCGTTCATTCCCTCGGCGCTCGACAAGCTGCGCGCGGTGCGCGAGAAGATCGATGCCTCCGGCAAGGCCATCCGGCTGGAAATCGATGGCGGGGTGAAGGCCGACAACATCGGCGAGATCGCCGCCGCCGGCGCCGACACTTTCGTGGCGGGCTCGGCCATCTTCAATGCGCCGGACTATGCCGACGTCATCCGCCGCATGCGCGAAGCGGTCGCCGCCGCCCGTCGCTGACGCGGGCCCGGAGCGTGCCGGGCGCCTTCGGCCGGCACCACGGAAAAGGGCGATGACCGTTCGGTCATCGCCCCGGAAGATTGGAGGCTGATCCTGCCTCCGCCCGTCGTCCCTGTTATGACTTTCCATGCTAGCGGCGCCGGATGACATGCGGATGACAAAAGCCCCCGGCCCCGGATAGGGACCGCGTGCCGCGGTAAGCTGGGGCATCCCCGGTCCGAGACGATGCATGGATTCACCGCACTGGCGCCTCATTCTCAACGGCAAATCCGCCGGCAACGACGCGCTGCGCGCGGCGGTGGCGGATGTGCGCGAGCGTGGCATCCAACTCGACGTGCGGGTCACCTGGGAAGGCGGTGACGCCGGGCGCTACGTGAACGAAGCCATCGCCGACGGCGTGGACACGATCGTGGCCGGTGGAGGCGACGGCACCCTGAGCGAGATCGCGGCCGCGCTGGCGCATCGGGAGGAGGCGGCGGAAGCGCTGCCAGCGCTGGCCCTGATACCGATGGGCACCGCGAACGATTTCGCGACCGCCGCGGGTATCCCGACCGCGCCGGAGAAAGCCCTGGCCCTCGTGGCGGAAGCCTCCGCGGTCGCGGTCGATCTGCTCCAGGTGGAGGCGGACGAGGGTTTCCACTGGTGCGTCAATCTTGCCAGCGGCGGCTTCGGCACCGAAGTGACCGTCGAGACCGACGAGAAACTCAAGAAAATGCTGGGCGGCCTGGCCTATGTCATCACCGGCGTCGCCCGGCTCGGGCGCATCGAACCGGTCACCGCCGAGTTGCAGGGACCGGACTTCGCCTGGAGCGGCGGATTCCTCGCGCTTGGCCTGGGCAACGGCCGCCAGGCCGGCGGCGGGCAGGTGCTGTGCCCCGATGCCTGGATCAACGACGGCCAGATCGACGTGACCGTGCTGCCCGTCCTGAACGGCGATCTCGCGACCGTGGGTACCCTGCTGACCCGGCGCGACCGCGAGGCGCTGGAGCGTCTCACCCGGCGCGCGCGCCTGCCGTGGCTGGAGCTGTCGGCGGCCAAGCCGTTTACCCTCAACCTGGACGGCGAACCCGTACGCTCGCGCCGCTTTCGCGTCACCTGCGTGCCGGGCCGGTTGCGCATGCACCTGCCGCCGGACTGTCCGCTGCTGGTACAGGCTTGACGCGGTTGTCCCGGCGAGGCCGGGAACATTCCGCCAGCCTCGCTGCATCGTCGTTCCTGCGAACGCTGGGACCCATTCTGCTTTTGACTCCTGTCCATGCCTGCATTGCCGGGCCGCAGGCAACATCGAGACGGGGCCGCGCACGAACGACAACAGCAGACCAAACCCGGACCACGCTCGGGTACGCCACCGTGGCCCGGTGTCCCATGCCGCCCGCATCAGCCTCGGCGCGCGGCAATCGGCGCCGCCAAGGGGTGGCCGCCCGGCCGGCGCTTCGGGTAGAGTAGCCCCGTGTTCAGCCAGACGACCCCGCTTTCCGTTTCTTCCGCACGCCGCTGCTGGCGATGGTGGCCCGTTGCCGTCGTCTGCCACGCCCCCGCGTCCCGGAAGGAAAGCCGTCTTGATTTCGCTCGAGCAGTTCCAGCGCTACGCCGCTGAAGGTCACACCCGCATCCCCGTCGTCCGTGAAGTGCTGTCCGACCTGGACACGCCGCTCTCGGTCTACCTGAAACTCGCCGACGCCCCCCATACCTACCTGTTCGAATCGGTGGAAGGCGGTGAGCGTTTCGGCCGCTACTCGATCATCGGCCTGCCGGCGCGGCAGGTGATCAGTTTTCGGGGGCACACGCTGGAGATTCGCGAGCACGGCGAAGTCGTGGAGCGCCGCGAGGTCGCCGATCCCTTCGCCGAGGTCGAAGCCCTGCGCGCCGCGCACACGGTGCCGCGACTGGAGGGGCTGCCGGGTTTCACCGGCGGCCTGGTCGGCTGGTTCGGCTTCGAATGCATCGGCTACATCGAGCCGCGCCTGAGCGGCGGCGACAAACCCGACGAACTGGGCACCCCGGACATCCTGCTGATGCTGTCCGAGGAACTGGCGGTGTTCGACAACCTCAAGGGCCGGCTGTACCTCATCGTGCACGCGGATCCGCGCGAGCAAGAGGCGTGGGAGCGCGCGCAGGCGCGCCTGGACGCGTTGACCGCCAAGTTGCGCCAGCCTGGCGCGGGCTATCCCGCGCCGATCGTGCGCGACGTGCTGGACGAAAGCCATTTCGTTTCCGGGTTCACCCGCGAAGGCTTCATCGCCGCGGTGGAACGGTCCAAGGACTACATCCGCGCCGGCGACATTTTCCAGGTGGTGCTTTCGCAGCGCCTGAGCGTGCCCTTCAACGCGCGTCCGGTCGATGTGTACCGCGCGCTGCGCGCGCTCAATCCATCCCCGTACATGTATTTCCTCGATGTCGGCGACGTCCAGGTGGTCGGCTCGTCGCCGGAAATCCTGGTGCGCCTGCAGGAGGGCGAAGTCACCGTGCGCCCGATCGCCGGTACCCGTCCGCGTGGCCGCACCCACGAGGAGGATCTGGCGCTGGAAGCCGAGCTGCTGGCCGATCCGAAGGAGCGCGCCGAGCACCTGATGCTGATCGATCTCGGCCGCAACGACGCCGGGCGCGTTTCCGAAGCCGGCACGGTGCAGGTCGGGGAGCAGTTCGTCATCGAACGCTACAGCCACGTCATGCACATCGTCAGCGAAGTGACCGGCCGGCTGCTTCCCGGCCTGAGCTACGCCGACGTGCTGCGGGCGACGTTCCCCGCCGGCACCGTCAGCGGCGCGCCGAAGATCCGCGCGCTGGAGGTCATCCGGGAACTGGAACCGATCAAGCGCAACGTCTACGCGGGCAGCATCGGCTACATCGGCTGGCACGGCGACGCCGATACCGCCATCGCCATCCGCACCGCCGTCATCAAGGACGGCCGCCTGCACGTGCAGGCCGGCGCCGGCATCGTCTACGACTCGGATCCGGACAAGGAATGGGACGAGACGATGAACAAGGGCCGCGCGCTGTTCCGCGCGGTGGCCGAGGCGGCGAAGGGACTATGAGGCGACCCACATGCTTTTGATGATCGACAACTACGACAGCTTCACCTACAACCTCGTGCAGTACCTGCAGTCGCTGGGCGCCGAGGTCAGGGTGGTGCGCAACGATGCGTTGACGGTGGACGAGATCGCCCGCCTGCGGCCGGAACGCATCGTCATCTCGCCCGGGCCGTGCACGCCCAACGAGGCCGGGGTTTCGCTGGAGGTGATCGACCGCCTGGGACCGACCACGCCCATCCTCGGCGTCTGCCTGGGCCACCAGAGCATCGGCCAGGCTTACGGCGGCAAGGTGATCCGCGCCGGCCAGATCATGCACGGCAAGACCTCGCGGATCCGCCACGAGGGTCGCGGCGTGTTCGCCGGCCTGCCGGACGCCTACGAGGCGACGCGTTATCACTCGCTGGTGGTCGAACGCGGCTCGCTGCCCGATGCGCTGGAGATCACCGCCTGGACCGAGCACGAGGACGGTTCCTTCGAGGAGATCATGGGACTGCGCCATCGCGAGTTCCCGGTGGAGGGCGTGCAGTTCCATCCCGAGTCGATCCTGACCGAGCACGGCCACGCGCTGCTGAAGAACTTCCTTGAACGATAGAGCCACCGGCCGGCCTCCCCACGCCGCCAAGCCACGCGGAAATCCCACCATGCCAATCACGCCCCAGGAAGCGCTGCAACGGACCATCGAGCACCGCGAGATCTTCCACGACGAGATGGTCGATCTGATGCGCCAGATCATGCGCGGCGATGTCTCGCCGACGATGACCGCGGCCATCCTCACCGGCCTGCGGGTCAAGAAGGAAACCGTCGGCGAGATCGCCGGCGCCGCCACCGTGATGCGCGAGTTCTCGCGTCCGGTGCCGCTCGCCGACACCCGCCACCTGGTCGACATCGTCGGCACCGGTGGTGATGGCTCGCACACCTTCAACATTTCCACCTGTTCGATGTTCGTGGCCGCCGCGGCCGGCGCCAAGGTCGCCAAGCACGGCAACCGCAGCGTGTCGTCCAAGTCGGGCAGCGCCGACGTGCTGGAAGCCCTGGGCGCGGTCATCGAACTGCAGCCGGAGCAGGTGGCGAGTTCCATCGAACAGAGCGGCATCGGCTTCATGTTCGCGCCGGTGCACCACCCGGCGATGAAGGTGGTCGCCCCGGTGCGGCGCGAAATGGGCGTGCGCACCATCTTCAACATCCTGGGTCCGCTGACCAACCCGGCCGGCGCGCCCAACATCCTGATGGGCGTCTTCCATCCGGACCTGGTCGGCATCCAGGCGCGGGTGATGCACGAACTGGGCGCCGAACGCGCGCTGGTGGTGTGGGGCCGCGACGGCATGGACGAACTGTCGCTGGGCGCGGCCACCCTGGTCGGTGAACTGCGCGACGGCGTGGTGCGCGAGTACGAAGTGCATCCAGAGGATTTCGGCATCGCGATGTCGGCCAGCCGCAACCTGCGCGTGGCCGATGCCGCCGAATCGAAGGCGATCCTGCTGGGCGTGCTGGACAACAAGCCGGGACCGGCCCGCGACATCGTCGCGCTCAACGCCGGCGCGGCGCTGTACGTGGCCGGCGTGGCCGACAGCATCGAAGACGGCATCGTCCGCGCCCGCGAAGCCATCACCGACGGCCGGGCGGCCGCGCGGCTGCAGGCCTTCGTCGAGACCACCCGGCACCTGGCCGGAGGAGGAAAGTAGACATGGCCGGCAACGGTTTCGCACAGCTTCCCAAGCCGCCTTACTACGCGGTGATCTTTTCCTCGCAGCGCAACGGCCAGGACGATGCCGGCTATGGCGCGATGGCCGAGCGGATGGTCGAACTGGCCGCCCGGCAGCCGGGATTCCTGGGCGTGGAATCCACCCGGGGCGCCGATGGTTTCGGCATTACCGTGGCGTACTGGGACAGCGAGGACGCGATCCGCGCCTGGCGCCTGCACGCCGAGCACACCGCCGCCCGCGAACAGGGCCGGCGCGACTGGTACGATCACTTCGAACTGCGCGTGGCCCGGGTGGAGCGCGCCTACGGCTGGGATCGCGGATGAGCGTTCCGGCATCGCGCCACCGAAGACCCGCAAATTGATCGGAATCCCATGAGCGACATCCTCAACACCATCCTGGCCCGCAAGGCGGTGGAAATCGCCGAGCGCAGCGCCCGCGTGCCGCTGGCCGAACTGGTCGCGCGCGCGGCCGATGCCCCGGATACGCGCGGCTTCGCCGACGCGCTCAACGCGATGATCGCGCAGGGTGATCCGGCGGTGATCGCCGAGGTCAAGAAGGCCAGTCCCTCCAAGGGCGTGATCCGGCCCGACTTCCGTCCGGCCGACATCGCGGTGAGCTACGAATTCGGCGGCGCGGCCTGCCTGTCGGTGTTGACCGACGTGGATTTCTTCCAGGGCGCCGACGACTACCTGCGCCAGGCGCGCGAGGCCTGCACGCTACCGGTCCTGCGCAAGGATTTCACCATCGACCCCTACCAGGTGTATGAGGCGCGCGTGCTGGGCGCCGACTGCATCCTGCTGATCGTCGCCGCGCTCGATGACCATCAACTGGTCGAACTGTCCGGACTGGCGATGCAGCTGGATCTGGACGTGCTGGTGGAAGTGCACGACATCGACGAACTGGAGCGCGCCCTGCAGGTGCCGGTGCCGCTGATCGGCATCAACAACCGCAACCTGCGCACGTTCGAGGTCTCGCTGGAGACCACGCTGGCGATGAAGGACGCGGTGCCGCGCGATCGCCTGCTGGTGACCGAGAGCGGAATCCTGGTGCCCGACGACGTGGCCCGGATGCGCGCCGCCGGCGTGAATGCCTTTCTGGTCGGCGAGACCTTCATGCGCGCCGAGGAGCCGGGCGAGGCCCTGCGTCAGCTATTCTTCGCGCCATGAGCGATCAGCCCTATCCGAAGCCGCGCGCCGACGCGCCGCTGGTGGTGTTCGACTTCGACCACACGCTTTACGCCGGGGATTCCGGTGGCCATCTGGTGACCTGGCTGCTCAGGCGCAACCCGCTGCGCGCGGTCGTCGCCCTGGCCGCGTCGGTGGTGCTGGGGCCGATGGTGGCGTTCCTGCCGACCCGGCGCTACGGGATCTCCGGTTACATCTGGATTGGCACCTTCGGCCTGCATGGCCGCCGCAGTTTCGACTCCCTGATTGACCGCTACGTGGCGACCCATCGCGAGGAAGTGCGCCAGCGGTTGTTGCCGGTCGCGCTGGAGGTGTTCCGCCAGCACCGCGCGTCGGGTGATCGGGTGGTGGTGGCGACCGGCGCGCCGCCGGAACTGGCGCGCGCCATCCTCAGCTTCGTCGCCCACGAGGATGTGCCGGTGGTCGGCACGGCGGTGGGACCGCGCTTCGGCGCGGTGGTCGCCACGCGCCATTGCCACAACGAGGAAAAGATGCGGATGCTGCGCGAGCGTGGTTATGGCGATGTCGCCGTCGCCTATTCGGACAGCAGCGCCGATCTGCCGCTGCTGAAAGCCGCGCGCGCACCGGTGGTGGTGAATCCGAAGCCCGCCCGCATCGAGATGTTCCGCCGCGTGCTTCCGGCGGGCACGCCGATTCTCAACTGGGGCTGCCGGGACCGCGGCGGCGAGCCGGTGACCTGAGCGGGCCATCGCGGCCGCCAGCCGGTCAGAGCCTTTCCGGCGCCTTCCAGTCCCTGATCAGGTCCATCAGGTCATGATGGACGAAATCCTGGTATTCGCCGGCATCGTAGAAACGTCCGTAGCAGTTCTTGCAGCTTTCGAACCAGATATGCGGCTGCTGCGGGTCGACCGTGCGGACCAGGTCCCAGTTGCCGATGCAGACCGGACACTTGATCCGATCAACCTCATTGCACTTCTCACCCCGGGCCGGATCGCCGATGTCGATCTCGTCCGCGCGTTCCTTCAGCAGCTCGTGCGTGCGCATGTCGAACCACAACCCCTGGCAGTGCGTGCAGCGGTGCACGTCGGCTTCGGGCAGATTCAGCCGTTCCATCGCGTGGTGGCATTTGGGGCACTGCATGGCGGAGGACTCGCTGCGGGGATCGTGCGGATAAATTAGCGGGCGCCGCCCGGCTTGCCCAGCACTCAGAACAACCAGGCCGCGCCGATGTGGTACAGGCTGATGCACAGGACCAATACGCCGACCACGGTCAGCACGAGCCGTTCGGGGACGTGGCGCACCAGGTAGGCGGCCAGTGGCGCGGCCAGCACGCCGCCGATCAGCAGTCCGAGCACGATCTCCAGGTGCTGCAGGCCGATGCTGAGGAAGAAGGTCAACGAGACGGCGAGGGTGATGACGAATTCGGCCGCGTTGACCGTGCCGATGGTGGTGCGGGCCTTGCCGCCGCCCGCCAGCAGGGTCGAGGTCGCCAGCGGACCCCAGCCGCCGCCGCCGCTGGCGTCCAGCAGGCCGGCGAGGAAACCCAGCATCGGTACCCGCCGGATCTGCTTCTTCGGCACGAAACGGCCGAACGAGCGCAGCAGGATCAGCACCGACAGTACCAGCAGGTAGAGGTAGATGAAGGGGCGGATGGCCTCGCCGGGAAGACGGGTCAGGATATAGGCACCGATGACCCCGCCCAGCGCGCCGGACAGGGTCAGGCGCCAGAACAGGCGTTTGTCGATGTTGCGGAAGTAGGCGTGCGACGCGCCCGAGACCCCGGTGGTGAAGATCTCGGCCGTATGCACGCTGGCGCTCACCGCCGCCGGCGGCAGGCCCATGCCCAGCAGGATCGAGGAGGAGACCAGCCCGAAGGCCATGCCCAGCGCGCCATCCACCAACTGCGCGCCCAGGCCGATGAGGACGAACCAGTAGAACTCGCTTCCAAACGCCATCCAGCGCTTCCCGTGGGGCAGGAATGCCCGGTTTGCGGGGTCAGGATAACCGGTGGGGGGGCCGGGTCCAGCCAGGACCCGGCGGAAACGCCGTGATCAGCGGGTGCCGTACAGCACGACGGTCTTGCCGCGCGCGTGCAGCGTGCCGTCGGCCTGCAGCTTCTTCAACACGCGGCCGGCCATCTCGCGCGAGCAGCCGACCAGGCGGGCCAGCTCCTGGCGCGAGACGCGCAGCTGGGTGCCCTGGGGATGGCTCATCGCCTCCGGTTCGCGGGCGAGATCATGCAGGGTGCGCACGATGCGGTCGGTGACGTCGAGGAACGCCAGCCGGCTGGCTTTCCTGCTGGTATCCAGCAGCCGTCGCGACAGTTGCGCGCCGATGGCGTACAGCAGCTTGGGCGCGTCCGCCGACAGCGAGCCCAGGAACAACTGGTGCAGGCGCTCGTAGCTGATTTCGGCCAGTTCGCACTGGGTCCGGGTGCGGAGGATGACCTCCCGGCGGTCGGACTCGATGAACAGCCCCATCTCGCCGACGAACTCGCCGGAGCCGAAATAGCCGAGCACGAGCTCGCGGTCGTCATCTTCTTCCGTGATGATGCTCACGGAACCGCTGACTACATAGTAGAGTGTGCCGGCGGGGTCCCCCGGACGGAACACGTCAGCGCGGGCCGGATACCGACGCCGGTGGCTGTGGGCGAGGAAACGCTCGATCGTGGCGGCATCCGGCGTCAGCGGGCTGGCGGCGGTGCGAGCGGGGGCGGAAAGAGGCAGGCCAGGGCTCATGATGGTCGGGGCGGTGAATTCAGGAAGCTTAGTCCCAATACGGCCCAGACAGCAAACACGGGCCATGCAAGCGCCGGGCCAAACCGGCGTCGGCGGGCCGTCGGGGGGCGGACATTTCGTTGTAACGCCGTTTGCCCCATAATTCCGCCCCTTCCCCATGACCCCCAGAGAGGGACCGCTGCCGTGGTAAAGCCACTGCCTCGCCTCAGGTTGCAAGGTTTCAACAACCTCACCAAGGCGCTGAGCTTCAACATCTATGACGTGTGCTACGCCGTTTCCGAAGACGAGCGCCAGCGCTACATCGAATACATCGACGAAGAGTACAACGCCGATCGCCTCACCCAGATCCTGACGGATGTGGCGGAGATCATCGGTGCCAACATCCTCAACGTGGCCCGCCAGGACTACGACCCGCAGGGTGCGTCGGTGACGATCCTGATCTCCGAAGAGCCGGTGATCGACAAGAAGCAGGCAGGCAAGGAGATCATCTCCGACGCGGTGGTGGCGCACATGGACAAGAGCCACATCACCGTGCACACCTATCCGGAGACCCATCCGCAGCACGGCATCGCCACGTTCCGCGCGGACATCGACGTCGCCACCTGCGGCGTGATTTCGCCGCTGAAGGCGCTGAACTACCTGATCGAGAGCCTGGAGTCCGACATCGTCATCATGGATTACCGGGTGCGTGGCTTCACCCGCGACGTGAAGGGCAAGAAGCACTACATCGATCACAAGATCAATTCGATCCAGAACTTCCTGGCGAACAACATCAAGTCGCGCTACGAGATGTTCGACGTCAACGTCTACCAGGAAAACATCTTCCACACGAAGATGCACCTGAAGGACTTCGACCTGGATCAGTACCTGTTCGAGGAAAAGGCGAAGAACCTGTCGTTCAAGGAACGCATGAAGATCGAAGCGCTGCTCAAGCGCGAGATCGAGGAACTGTTCCACGGACGCAACCTGTCCGAGTGAGCCGGGGCCCAGAGCCGGTTACATCCGGTTCGGGCGACGGTCTTCAGACTGGCAGGCAAATCAGGCGGGACGACCCGCCCGCGGCAGCCAGCCGCGAATGCAGGACCGACGGCGGTCCGGAACGAAAGTTCCGGGCCGCTTTTTTCATTGCGCGGTCCGGGCACAACCTGGAGGAAGCAGACATGGCGTGGGTATATCTGGTGCTGGCCGGCGTGCTGGAAGTGGTATGGGCGATGGGCCTGAAGTACTCGGAGGGATTCAGCCGGCTGTGGCCGAGCGTGGTGACCGTGGTGGCGATGGTGGCCAGCTTCTGGTTGCTGGCCACCGCGCTGAAGCAGATCCCGCTGGGCACCGGCTACGCGGTGTGGGTGGGCATCGGCGCGGTCGGTACTGCGCTGCTGGGCATGCTGGTGCTGAAGGAGCCGGCCACCGTGGCCCGGCTGGTCTGCATCGGACTGATCGTCGCCGGCATCGCCGGCCTGAAGCTGACCTCGAACGGGTAAGCGACCCGGTCCCGCCCTACAGGCGGTAGGCGACCGCCTTCATGAAGCGGGAGGCGGCCGCCATCAGACCGGGGATGGGGGGCGGCAGCACCCGCGCGCCGGCGTGTTCGGCGTGTTCGGCGTGGCGTGCCTCGTCGGCCTTCATCACCTTGAGGATTTCGCGGCTGCGCAGATCCGCTTCCGGCAGGGTTTCCAGATGTTCGTCCAGGTGGGCCTCGACCTGGTGCTCGGTTTCCACCACGAAACCCAGGCTCCAACCATCGCCGCGCAGGCCGGCGGCCGCCCCCAGGGCATAGCTGCCGGCGTACCAGAGCGGGTTGAACAGACTGGGCCGGCTGTCCAGTTCCCGCAGCCGATCCGCGCACCAGGCCAGGTGATCGGTTTCCTCCTGCGCCGCCTCGAGCAGGTGGGCGCGTGTCGCATCGTCCCGTGCGACGGCGGCCTGCCCGAAATACAGGCCCTGCGCGCAGACCTCGCCGACATGGTTGATCCGCATCAGGCCCGCCGCGTGGCGGCGCTCGCCGGCGTCCAGCTCGACCTCGGGGGTGTCGCCTGCCGGGTTGGGCCGGTGCGCGGGAGGATTACCGAATACGGTTTCCAGCGCGCGCTGGGTCTCGATCAGGAACTGGTCCAGCGGGGTGTGCAGGCGGAGCGGTGACATGGAGGGGGCTGACGGGGAGGGGCGGGCGGATTCTCGCCCCTGCCGCTCCCCCTGCCAACCCGGAGGCGGGGAGGATGCCGGCGTGGAAGGCCGGACTTGCACGCCGGCCGGCCGGCCAGTACAATCCCGCTTCTTTCGTTCCACCCTTCACAACGCGCGGCAAAGTTCCGTCGGCCCCGCCGGCGCAATCCGCCCGACCAATCACCCAGAGTTACGTCATGAAGACCTTCACCGCAAAGTCCGAGACCGTCCAGCGCGACTGGTATCTCGTCGACGCCACCGGCAAGACGCTTGGCCGTCTGTCCACCGAACTGGCCCGCCGCCTGCGTGGCAAGCACAAGCCCGTTTACACCCCGCACGTCGATACCGGCGATTACCTCGTGGTGATCAACGCCGAGAAGATCGCGGTGACCGGCAACAAGCTGGCCGACAAGAAGTACCACCGCTTCACCGGTTACATCGGCAACCTGAAGACGGAAACCCTGGCGCAGGCGCTGGAACGTCATCCGGAGCGCGTGATTGAAACCGCGGTGAAGGGCATGCTGCCGAAGGGTCCGCTGGGCCGCGACATGTATCGCAAGCTCAAGGTCTACGCCGGCCCGAACCATCCGCACGCCGCTCAGCAGCCGCAGGTCCTGGACATCTAATCATGGCTATCACTCAGAACTACGGCACCGGCCGTCGCAAGTCTTCCACCGCCCGCGTGTTCCTGCGCAAGGGCACCGGCAACATCACGGTCAATGGCCGTCCGCTGGACGAGTTCTTCGGCCGCGAGACTGCCCGCATGATCGTGCGCCAGCCGCTCGAGCTGACCAAGAACACCGAGAATTTCGACATCGTCGCCACCGCTTCCGGCGGCGGCACCACCGGCCAGGCCGGTGCCATCCGTCTGGGCATCGCCCGCGCGCTGGTGGAGTACGATGAAACGCTGAAGTCCGAGCTGCGCAAGCCCGGCTTCGTGACCCGCGACGCCCGTGAAGTCGAGCGTAAGAAGGTCGGCCTGCACAAGGCGCGTCGTGCAACTCAGTTCTCGAAGCGCTAAACTACGCACCACAGGTTTTACAGCCCCGTCGCCAAGCGGTAAGGCACCTGACTCTGACTCAGGCATTCGGTGGTTCGAATCCATCCGGGGCTGCCAACTTGAAGAACCGGCCACTGGCGTCGCCCAGGCCGCCGGGAACCAGCAAAAGCCCGCCTCGTGCGGGTTTTTGCTTTTGCCGAGGACCGAACGATGGTCGCGACGTTCCAGCCGCCCTTCACCGCCGCCGCGGAACTGCGGCCGCAGATGCGCCGGCGCGGCTATGCCGTGCTCGAGCCCGCTGCCGTCGGCGAACTCTGCGGGTTTCCCATCCATGCCCTGGACGTGTTCAGGCCGGACTGGGAGCACCTGGCCGTCGATGCCTATCTGAAAGATGGCGGCCGCTACCGCCGGCGCCTGCATTCCTGTTTCGTGGTCGAGGGCGACGAGGTGCGGCAGGCTCCCCATCGCGCGCATTGGCAGTCGCTGGATTACAACGCGCTGCACGGCGGCATGCGGCGCTGGTTCGAGCCGATGCGCCCGGAAACCACGGGCCATCCCCTGTGGCGCCACCTGCTCATGACGTTGGGAACCCTGTGTTCCGAGCTCAACGGTGAGCGCCCCTGGTACGTCGAGGCCCATCAGTTCCGCATCGACACCACCGATGGCATCGGCCGGCCCACGCCGGAAGGCGCGCATCGGGACGGTGTGGATTTCGTGGCGGTGATGCTGGTGGATCGGATGGACATCAAGGGCGGGGAAACCCGGGTGTTCGAGGCCACCGGACCGGACGGCCAACGCTTCACCCTGGAGGCGCCCTGGTCGCTGATGTTTCTGGACGATGCCCGGGTCATCCACGAATCCACGCCTATCCAGCCGGCCGCCGACGGGCCCGGCCATCGCGATACGCTGGTGCTGACTTTCCGTGCGGATGGCTTCCAGGGCGACTGACACTACGGCGCCCTGGTAGTTACAATTGAAACCATAATCAGCAGAGGTCCGCAGAGCGATGAAACTGGGTTCTTTGAAGGAAGGCGGCCGCGACGGCACGCTGGTGGTGGTGTCCCGTGATCTGACCCGGGCGGTGCGCGCCACCGGCATCGCGAGCACGCTGCAGCAGGCGCTCGAGGACTGGTCCAACGTTGCCCCGCGCCTCAACGCGCTGTCCGAATCGCTCGACCAGGGTGACGCCGACGGTGTGTTCGACCTCGATCACAAGGCGCTGGCCGCGCCACTGCCGCGCGCCTACGAATTCGTCGATGGCAGCGCCTACCTGCCGCACGTCGAACGCGTCCGTCGCGCACGCAACGCCGAAGTGCCGGAGAGCTTCTACACCGATCCGCTGATGTACCAGGCCACCAGCGCCGGCTTCCACGGCCCGCGCGATCCGGTCCGCGTGGTCAGCGAGGACTACGGCATCGATCTGGAAGCGGAAATCCTGGTGGTCACCGACGACGTGCCGATGGCGGTCACCCCGGAGCAGGCCGCCGGCCACATCCAGCTGATCGGGTTGGTCAACGACGTCTCGCTGCGCAACCTGATCCCGGCGGAATTGGCCAAGGGATTCGGATTCCTGCAGTCCAAGCCGCGCTCGGCGCTGTCGCCGGTGTTCGTCACGCCGGACGAACTCGGCGATGCGTGGCGCGGCAACAAGGTGCACCTGCCGCTGCTGACCCATATCAACGGCGAGTGGTTCGGTGCCCCGGAAGCCGGGGTGGACATGCAGTTCGACTTCGCCCAACTGGTCGCCCATGCCGCCAAGACGCGCCCGCTGTCGGCGGGCACCCTAGTCGGCTCGGGCACCATCGCCAACGAAGACGTCTCCAAGGGCGCCTCCTGCTTCGCCGAGCGACGCACGGTGGAAACGCTGCGGGACGGCAAGCCGAGCACTCCGTTCATGAAGTTCGGTGATGTCGTTCGCATCGAAATGCTGAATAGTGACGGTGATTCCATTTTTGGTGCGATCGAACAACGGATTGAGCCCCAGTCCTTGCCTTGAGCGGGGCGGGGGGCGCAAATGGACCAGACTGTCGCGTAGGGGGGCTCATGGGCGTTCGGCAACAAGGAAGGCGAGACGATCCGGAACGGAGTTTCCGCCATGGCTGAGCAACTGAAGCTCTATTCGTACTGGCGCTCCAGCGCGGCCTACCGCGTCCGCATCGGCCTGAACCTGAAAGGCCTGGCCTACGAAACGATCCCGGTTCACCTGGTCCGCGACGGGGGACAGCAGCACCATCCGGACTATGTCGCCCGAAATCCGCAGCACCTGGTGCCCACGCTGCTGCACGGCACCCGCGTGATCCGGCAGTCATTGGCGATCCTGGAATACCTCGACGAGGCCTGGCCGTCTCCGCGCCTGCTTCCGATGACCGCGCGCGATCGCGCGCGGGTGCGTGCGCTGGCGCAGATGGTCACCAGCGACATCCATCCGCTCAACAACCTGCGCGTGCTGCAGTACTTCGAGAACACCTGGCACGTGCCGCACGCCGAGCGCGACGACTGGATCAAGCACTGGATCATCGAAGGCTTCACGGCGATGGAGACGCTGCTGTCCGGGGACGCCGCGACCGGCGCCTACTGCCATGGACAGACGCCGGGCATGGCGGACTGCTGCCTGATTCCGCAGATCTTCAACGCCCGCCGCTTCGGCGTGGAAATGGAAGCGTTCCCGACCCTGACCCGGATCGAGCAGGCCTGCCTGGCCCTGCCTGCCTTCGACCAGGCGCGTCCGGAAAAGCAGCCCGACGCGCAACCCTGACGCGACCCGGGGAGAGGGTGTTTCCGGCGCGTCCGGGTGAGGACGCGCCGCGGCGACCGGCGATCAGCCGAAGCCGTGGGTGATGCGCGGCGATGCGGGTGAACCGGAGGCCTCGTAATCCGCGTACGGGTCATGCTCGCCCTGGCTGCCTTCGGACAGGCGGAACTTGAGCGCCAGACCATCGCGGGAATCCGCCGCGCGCAGCGCCTCTTCCTGCTCGATCTGTCCCTCCTTGGCCATCCGGAACAGGCACTGGTCGAAGGTTTCCATGCCTTCCTCCAGCGATTCCTCCATCGCCTGCTTGACCTCGTGGACCTGCCCGCGGCGCAGCAGATCGCGGATCATCGGCGTGTTGATCAGCACCTCCGCCGCCGGCAGGCGACGGCCATCGACACCCTTGACCAGGCGCTGCGAGACCACCGCGCGCAGGTTCAGCGCCAGGTTCATCAGCACGTTCTTGTGCGCGCTCTCCGGGAAGAAATTAAGGATGCGCTCGATGGTCTGGTCGGCGTTGTTGGAGTGCAGGGTCGCCAGGCACAGGTGGCCCGTTTCGGCGAAGGCGATGGCCGCCTCCATCGTGGTCGCGTCCAGGATCTCGCCAATCAGGATCACGTCCGGCGCTTCGCGCATCGCGTTCTTCAGCGCGTTGTGGAAGGCGTGGGTATCCAGGCCGACTTCACGCTGGTTGACGATCGATTGCTTGTGCTTGTGCAGGTACTCGATGGGGTCCTCGATGGTGAGGATGTGCCCGGTGGTGTTGGTGTTGCGGTGATCGATCATCGAGGCCAGGGTGGTCGACTTGCCCGAGCCGGTGGAGCCCACGATCAGCACCAGCCCGCGCGGGGTCATGATGATGTCCTTGAGCACCGACGGCAGGTGCAGGTCCTCGATGGACGGGATCACGCTGCGGATTGCGCGGATCACCATGCCAACCTCGCCGCGCTGCTTGAACACGTTGACGCGGAAACGACCGGCGTCCTGCAGGGCGATGGCCATGTTCAGCTCCAGCTCGCGCTCGAACACCGGCACCTGGCCCTCGTCCATCAGCGAGTAGGCGATTTTCTTGACCATGCCGGGCGGCAGGCCGGTATTGCCCAGCGGATAGAGCTTGCCTTCAATCTTGATGTAGACCGGCGCCCCGGTGGTCAAAAACATGTCCGAGGCGTTTTTTTCGGTCATCAGCTTCAGGAAGTAGCCGATGTCCATGTGCGAGCATCCCCATTTTGTGGCGGCCCACCGTTGCAACGGGGGCGCAGGCTTCCGACAATGGCCGCGCGATCCCCTGATACGTCACGGCACCCAGATGATTCGTAGCTTCGCACAAATCCGCTTGCCCCTGTATGTGATGGTGGCCGCACTCACACTGGCGGCCCTGCCGGTTTCGCCCGCCATGGCCCAGTCGGTGACCACGCCGGAACTGGAAACGGCGCGACAGGCGGTGGAACGCGCCGATCAGGCCGATGCCGACCAGTACGCCCCGGACCGCATGGCCGCCGCCCGACAGTTGCTGGCGCAGGCGCAGGCCGCGCAGAGCGGTCGCGACAAGAAACAGGCGCTGGACCTGGCCATCCGCGCGGCGGCCGATGCCGACGTGGCCCGCGCGCTGAGCCTGGAGGCGGTGGCCAATGCCGAGCTCCAGCACCGTCGTGCCGAGATCGCCGACCTGCAACGCAAGCTCGGCATGGAGGGCGGCCAATGAGCCTGACCCGCAGCTGCCTTCATGCCCGCCTGCCGGCGCTGCTGCTGGGCCTTTCCATCGCCCTCCCAGGGATGGTGCTGGCCGCGGACAACCCTGTCGTTGCGCAGCTCAACCAGCGCCTGATTGCGCTGCAGGCCAACCCGGATTCCGCGGAACTGGCAGCGTTCGAGCGATTGCAGGCGCAACAGGCCATCGCCGAACTGGCCGAGGCGCGCCGCAGCGTCCGCGAACGGGCCCAGTACGTGGCCGAGAGGCGGGTGGAAATCGCCGAGATCGCCGTCCGTACCCAGGCCGCGCAGCGCGAACTCGGGCGTCTGGACCGCACCCGCAGCGAGCTGTTGGTGGAAGCCAGCCGCCGTGAAGCCGAGCGGGCCCGCCAGGAGGCCGAGCGCCTGCGCATCCAGGCCCAGATCCAGGCCGAGGAGAGCGAGCGCCTGCGCCAGGCGGCGGAAGCCGAAACCCTGGCCCGTCAGGACGCCGAACTGGCCCTGACCAGCGTGGCCGGGCAGCAGAGCGCCAAGCTCAGCGCCGCCCGCCAGAAGGAAGCGCGGTTGGCGCGCGAAGAGGCTGAACTCGTGTCCGGCGCCAAACTGCCCGCTTCGAAGTTCGAGGCACGCGGCGAGGTCTTCACCTTGCCGGCCAGCATTTTCGCCAGTGGTTCGGCCAAGCTCTCCGGCGTGGGCCAGTCCAGCGCCAGCTCGCTGGCCGCGTATCTGCAGGCGAGCCCCAAGGCCAAGGCCCGAATCGAAGGCTACGGCGACAAGCAGACCAACGGACAGCGCCGGGCCGAGGCCATCCGCGACGCCTTGATCGCCGCCGGGGTGCCCAAGGCGCGGATCCAGGCGAGCGGCAAGGGCAATGGCACCAGCGCAAGGGCCGTTGACGTGATCGTCACGCAGTGATTTATCCTTAAATTACAGTCACATACACGAAGAACGGGGTGTTTCGGGCGACTGGCCTGAACATCCCGTTTTCCGTTCTTGTCGTTTGGGATCAACGACTTGCGGAGGGGCTTGCCGGGTATGGGGACGAGGAGTAGGGTCATATACCCAAGCGGCCCCCGTCGCTTGGCTCACCGGAGAGTCGAGCCGATGACGTTGTTCAAAGCCCCAGAGGAGAACGCCCCCGACGGCCAGGTCCGTGCGGGTGTTCCCGGTGGAGGCGCCCGCCATCCCGCTTCGACGTTCCGCTCCCAAGCCAACGCCCCGAGCCTGACCAGGCCGGGGCGTTCGTTTTTCCGCTGAAGGAGGTACTCCCCATGTTCGAAGGTCAACCGCAGGCTGAAATCGACGCACTGATCAAGGCCGACCCCGAATTCAAACAGCTGTACCAGCGCCATCGCGAACTGGACAAGAAGGTCACCGATGCCGAACTCGGCGTCCTGCCCATCGACGACACCCTGCTGGGACAGATGAAGCGCGAGAAGCTTGCGACCAAGGAACGGCTGATCCGCATCTACGACGCGAAGCCGCACTGACCCACGACCCGCTCCATCGTCGCGGGGGGGGGGGGGGGGGCCGGGGAGGCGGACCGCCCCCCCCCCCCACAAAAAAAAAAAAAAAAAACACAAAAAAAAAAAAAAAAATATATACCCTTATAAAAAAAAAAAAA
>NZ_JBQCIJ010000017.1:0-19560 GCF_051953815.1 Pseudoxanthomonas sp.
CATCCCGGGCATGGGCGACGCGCTGCCGGACGATCCCGGCATGCGCCTGGTGTCCGCGGCCAACGGCCTGGTCGCCGCCGCGACCCGCCAGGTCAGTCGCGCCGACTACGCGCGCTTCGCCGCCGCCACGGGGCGGGAGGCGGCCCTGTGCCGCACCCGCATCTCGCTGCTGCGGATCGTCAAGCCGATCTCGTGGAAGTCGCCCGGCTTTGAGCAGGTCGCATCGCAACCGGTGGTGTGCGTGTCCTGGGCCGACGCCAATGCCTACGCGCAGTGGCTGGGCCGCCGCACCGGCCACAGCTACCGCCTGCCTCGCGCCAGCGAGGCGCGCGCGCTGCCCGCCAGCGAACCCGGCAAGCCGATGGCCGAATGGCTGGACGAGTGCACCAGCGGCTGCCGCGAACGGCTCAGCGCGGGCCGCAGCTGGCGCGGAGAAAGCGGCCAGCGCGCGCTGGATCCCGAGCGCGGCTACGACGACGTCGGCTTCCGCCTGGTGCGCGAACTGTAGCCGCCGCCCGGCCTTTGCAACCGTCCGGCGACCGCCGGCGCCGACCCGCGTTTAGAATCCGCGCATGCCCGCCCCGCCCTCGACCGGACAGCGCCTGCAGCGCCTGTTCCTCACCGGCCTGCTCACCCTGCTGCCGATCTGGTTGACCTGGGTGGTGGTCAAGTTCGTGTTCGTCCTGCTGTCGGACATCAGCCGGCCGCTGATCGGGCCGGTGCTGCACAACATCGCGACCGGCCAGCCGCAGCGCTGGGGCTGGCTCAACGACAGCTGGGTGCAGACCGCGCTGGCATTGCTGGCGACGCTGGTGGTGATCCTGCTCTCGGGCTGGATGGCGCGGCGGGTGGTCGGGCAGCGGCTGCTGCGCTGGTTCGAGGCGCTGGTCGGCCGGATTCCGCTCGCCAGCACCGTGTACGGCAGCGCGCGCAAGCTGCTCGACATCCTGCAGACCCAGCCCGATGGCACCCAGCGCGTGGTGCTGATCGACTTCCCCCACCGCGACATGAAATCGGTGGGACTGGTGACCCGGGTGATCCGCGAGGAAGGCACCGGTCGCGAACTGGCGGCGGTGTATGTGCCCACCACGCCCAACCCGACTTCCGGCTACCTGGAGATCGTGCCGGTGGAACTGCTGACCCCGACCGACTGGACGGTGGATCAGGCGATGAGCTTCATCATCTCCGGCGGCGCGGTATCGCCGGAGTCCATGCCCTTCACCCGCGCGGGAGAGCGCTGATCGATGACGACGATGAATGGCCGTACCCTCGATGATCGCGCGGTACGGTTGTTCATCGCATTGGCGGCGTTCTTCTGCGTCAACGCGGTGCTGGCCGAGTTCATCGGGGTCAAGATCTTCGCCCTGGAGGACACCCTCGGCATCGCCCCGCTGGAGTGGAACCTGTTCGGCCAGAGCGGCTCGCTGAACTTCACGGTCGGCACCCTGCTGTGGCCGTTCGTGTTCATCCTCACCGACACCATCAACGAGTTCTTCGGCCGCCGCGGCGTGCGCTTCATCTCCTGGATGGCGGTGGCCCTGATCGTGTACGGCTTCGTGTTCGCCTTCCTGGCGATCGCCGCCGCGCCGGCCGGCTGGTGGGTCAAGGCCGCCGAGCAGCAGGGCGTGCCGGACTACCAGGCTGCGTTCGCCGCTATCTTCGGCCAGGGCATGTGGTCGATCGTCGGTTCGATCATCGCGTTCCTGATCGGGCAGCTGATCGACGTGGCGGTGTTCCATCGCATCCGCGCGGCCACCGGCGAGCGCATGGTCTGGCTGCGCGCCACCGGCTCGACCGCCATCTCGCAGCTGGTCGACAGCTTCGTGGTCATCTGGATCGCGTTCGTGCTGGGGCCGCAGAAATGGCCGACCTCGCTGTTCCTGGCGGTCAGTTCGGTCAACTACGTGTACAAGATGCTCGCCGCGATCGCGCTGATCCCGCTGCTCTACCTGATGCGGCACGCCATCCGCCGCTATCTGGGCGAAGACCGCGAACACCAGTTGCGGCAGGAAGCGGCGGCGGACTGAACCGATCCGCGGAAAGCGTCGGCGACGCGCCGCCCTTCCAGCCCGGCGCTGCGCGCCACGTCCGCACCGGCTATGCTCCGCCTTCCATTCAAACCGGGGAGAGGCTGGATGAATCTGTCGCGGACCGCGCGCCTGCTGCCGTTGCTGCTGATGACGGCACTGTTCCTGCCAGCGGCGGTCCACGCCGGAACGACGGCGGCCGCCGGATCCGACGCCGGCCGCGACGCGGCCATCGTCCGCCTGATGCAGCGCTACGACGGCCAGGTGCCGGGCGCCTCCCTGCTGGTGCTGAAGGACGGCCAGCCCGTGGTCGAGCGCGGCTTCGGCCTGGCCAATCTGGAAGATCGCGTGCCGGCCTCGCCGAAGACCAACTACCGCCTGGCTTCGGTCACCAAGCAGTTCACCGCCGCCAGCATCCTGCTGCTGGCCGAGGACGGCAAGCTGCGGCTGGACGATCCGGTCAAGCGCTGGCTGCCCTCGCTGCCGGCTGCCGCGGATGCGATCACCCTCCGTCACCTGCTCAGCCACACCTCCGGCCTGATCGACTACGAAGACGTCATGCCCGCGGATCTGAAGGGGCAGCTGCACGACATCGACGTGCTGCACCTCCTCGAAGGCCAGGACCGCACCTATTTCACGCCCGGCAGCTCGTACCGCTACAGCAACAGCGGCTATGCACTGCTGGCGCTGATCGTCGGCAAGGCATCGGGACAGGATTTCGCCAGCTTCCTGCGCCAGCGCATCTTCCTGCCGCTGGGCATGGCCGATACCGTGGCCCTGGAAGAAGGCGTCTCCACCGTGGTCAACCGCGCCTACGGCTACAGCGAAACCGATGGCCGCTGGCAGCGCACCGACCAGAGTCCGACCAGCGCCGTGCTGGGCGACGGCGGCATCTATTCCTCGATCACGGATCTGGCGCGCTGGGACGCGGCGCTCTACGACGAGCGCCTGCTGAAGAAAGCGTCGCTCGACCTGGCCTTCAGCCATGCCACGCCCACGCATGAACCGGACGTGCCGTACTACGGCTTCGGCTGGCGCATCAACGGCGACGCGGTCTGGCATTCCGGCGAGAGCATCGGCTTCCGCAACGTGATCGTGCGCTATCCGAAGGAAAAGCTCACCGTCATCCTGCTGAGCAACCGCAACGATCCGGAGCCCTATCGCACCGCCGTGGAAATCGCCGCGCTGTTCCGCCAGCCCTGATCCCCTATTTCAGATCCGCCAGGATCACGCGCGCCGCGTTGTGGCCCGGCGCGCCGGTCACGCCGCCACCCGGATGGGTGCCGGCGCCGCACAGGTACAGGCCCGGCACCGCGCCGCGATAACCGGCCTGGCCCAGCATCGGACGCGCACTGAACAACTGGTTGAGCGAAAGCGCGCCGTGGAAGATGTCGCCGCCGATCAGGCCGAAGGTACGCTCCAGATCCAGCGGACTCAGCACCTGCCGCCCCAGCACCGAATCGGCGAAACCGGGCGCGAAGCGATCCACCGTGGCGATCATCCGGTCCGCGACCGCGTCGCGGTGATCGTCCCAACTGCGTCCGCCCGGCAGCACCGGCGCCACGTGCTGGCAGAACAGGCTGGCGACGTGCTGTCCCGGCGGCGCGAGTGAATCGTCGAGGGTGGAGGGAATCAGCATTTCCACTATTGGTTCGTTCGACCAGCCCTGCGCCTGCGCGTCGCGATAGGCGCGATCCATGTAGTCCAGGCTCGGCGCGAGGATGATGCCGGCGGTCAGGTGATCGCCCTCGCCCGGCAAGGCGGTGAAATCCGGCAATCGCGACAGCGCGACATTCATGCGGAAGGTGCCGGAGCCGCAGCGCCAGTTCGCCATCCGCTCGCGGGTCGGCGCGGGCACGTCGTCGGCGCGCATCAACTGTTCGTACAGCAGCTTGGGATTGACGTTGGCGACCACCGCGCGGGCGCGCAGGGTTTCGCCCTCGGCGGTCACCACGCCCACCGCGCGGCCGCGTTCCACCAGCACTTCGCGGACGCCCGCGCCGGTGCGCAGTTCGGCGCCGGCCGCGCGCGCCGCGCCGGCCATCGCCCGGGTGATCGCGCCCATGCCGCCGATGGCGTGGCCCCAGGCGCCCTTGACCCCGTTCACCTCGCCGAACACGTGATGCAGCAGCACGTAGGCCGAACCGGGCGTGTACGGACTGGCGTAGTTGCCGACCACGCCGTCGAAACCGAACAGCGCCTTCACCGGCTCGCTCTCGAACCAGCGGTCGAGATACTCGCCGGCCGAGATGGTGAACAGATCCAGCAGCTCCTGGCGCAGGGTTTCGTCCAGCGTGTGCAACTGGCGCCCCAGGCGGGCGGCGCGCAGCAGTTCCGGCAACGCCTTCCACCAGCCGCCGTCGGTCAGGTTCGGCGGCGGCTCCAGCGCGAGGGCGCGCAGCACGTCGGCGATGGCGTCCAGCCGCGCCTCGTAGGCCGGCAGCCGTTCGGCGTCGCGCGCGGAGAACTTGGCGAACTCGGCGCGGGTCTGGCCGGCGCCGGTCAGCAGATAGCCGCCCTCGGGCAGCGGCAGGAAATTGTTGCGGCGGCGCTCGACCACCCGCAGCCCGTGGCCGGCGAGATCCAGATCCGCGATGACCCGGGGCTGCAGCAGCGAGACCGTATAGGAGGCCACCGAATTGCGGAAACCGGGATGGAACTCCTCGGTGACCGCCGCCCCGCCCAGCACCCCGCGCCGCTCCAGCACGGTCACCTTCAATCCGGCCCGCGCCAGGTAGGCGGCGCAGACCAGGCCGTTGTGGCCCCCGCCAATCAGCAGGACGTCCCGGATCGCCTGGCTCACGTACGCTCTCCCGCCCGGTCGCCCAAACGGAAGCCATGGCCGCCACCGGCCACTGCCCGGTGGCGCGCTCGCCTATAATTGTGATTCAGCACGCAAACTGGATGGCAGGGGACAGGCTTGGCGATCATGACGTTCGTCCGGGGGGTGGGAATCCGCGCGGGGCTTCTGCTGGCCCTGGCATCGGCCTGCGTCCCCGCCTTCGCCGAGGACTGGGTCTATCGGGTCCGACCCGGCGATACCCTGTGGGATCTCGGCGGCGCCTATCTCAAACCCGGAGTCGACTGGCATCGGCTCCAGCAGCATAACCGCATCACCGATCCGTACCGGCTCGCGCCGGGTAGCCGTTTGCGCATTCCGTTGACATGGTTGCGCCAACAGCCGGCGCAGGCGCGCGTGATCGCGCTGGTCGGCAAGGCCACCGCGGTGACGTCCTCGGGCGCGGAACGTCCGGTCAACGAAGGCATGGAGCTGGGTTCCGGCAGTCGCCTGCTGACCGCGCTCGGCGCTTCGCTGAGTCTGCAGTTCGCCGACGGCTCCCGCCTGCGCCTGCGCGAAGGCAGCGAACTGGTGCTGGATAGACTCACCCGCTACGGACGCACCGGCATGGTCGACACCCACCTGCGCCTGCAGCGGGGGCGCATCAACAACGAGGTCCGCCATCTGCGCGGTCCGGGCGCGCAGTTCATCGTCGATACCCCCACCGCGTCCTCGGCCGTGCGCGGCACCCGCTTCCGCATTTCTACCGGCGAGCAAGGCACCCGCGCCGAAGTGCTGGATGGCCGCGTGGCGGTCAGCGCCGGCGTGCGCGCGGCCCTGCTCAAGCCGGGCTTCGGCGCCCACGCGCAGGCCGGCGACGCCGGTCCGTTGCGACCGGTCGTGCTGCTGCCCGCACCCGATCTCGCCTCGATTGCCGCGGAACAGGACAGCGTCCGTCCGCAGTTCGCCTGGCCCGCCGTCGCTGGCGCCAGCGGCTACCGGGTCCTGATCAGCCGGCACGCGGATTTCGCCGCGCTCACCGCCGATCTCGCCACCAACGATCCCCGGCTTGCCGCGCCGGCGCTGGAACCCGGCCAGTACCACCTGCGGGTGACTGCGGTCGATGCGCAGGGGCTGGAAGGCCGCGAGGCCGAGACGGCGTTCCGGATCGAGGGACATCCGGTGCCGCCCTACGCCGTGGCTCCGGCGGCCGGCGGCCAGGTCCGCCAGAACCGTCCGGCGCTGCGCTGGACACAGGCGCCCGAGGCCCATCGCTATCGCTACGAAGTGGCGGACAACCCCGAGTTCCGCGCTCCGATCGCGCAGGGCGACGACGTGCGCGGAGAAGCGATCACCGTCCCAGAGCCGCTTGCGCCGGGCGCGTACTATTGGCGCGTGGGCAGCATCGATGCCCAGGGGAAAAAGGGGCCGTTTGGAGACGCCATCGAGTTCACGGTCAGGCCGCTGGATCCGATCGACGACATCGATCTGGACAAGGACGGCGCGCGCGCCGACGGCATCACCTTCCATTGGCGCGCCGGCCAGCCCGGCCAGCGCTACCGTTTCCAGATGTCGCGCTCGCCGTCGTTCGAGCGCCTGCGCGTGGACGAGGTGGTTGAGCGGCCCGAGATCACCCTGCCCAAGATCGCCGGCGGCACCTGGTACCTGCGCGCGCAAGCCATCGACACCGATGGCGAAGTCGGTGAATTCGCGCCCGCCCAGAAGATCAAGCTGCCCTGCCGCCTGTGCCGTGTCGGCGCCGGCGCGGGCGCGCTGCTGATCCTGCTGAGCCTATGACCACCTCGCCCTCCCTGCCCAAGCCCAGGAGCCGCCTGCTGATCGCGCTGGGCGCGTCGGCGATCGTGGCCTGCCTGATCCTGACCGGGCTGGTCGCGCGCATGGATCAGTGGCTTTACGACCGGCTCGGCCCGCTGGTTTCGGAAGAAGCCGACAACCGCATCGCCATCGTCGCCATCGACGAGAAAAGCCTGAGCGAGCTCGGACGCTGGCCGTGGTCGCGGCGCCAGCATGCCCGGCTGATCGACGAGCTCGGCCGCATCGGCGTGCGCGGCGTCGGCCTGGATCTGCTGCTGTCCGAACCGGCCCTGTTCGATCCGGAAGGCGACGCCTTGCTGGCGCGGGCGATGAGCCGCCACGGCAAGGTGGTACTGCCGGTGCTGGCCGAGGCGACCCAGGTCAACGGGCCGCTGGTGGAACTGCTGCCAATTCCGGAATTTTCCGCCTCGGTCGCCTCGCTGGGCCACGTGGACCTGGCCGCGGACAACGACGGCGTGGTGCGCAGCGCCTATCTGCGCGCCGGCCAGGGCTCGCCGCGCTGGCCCGCGCTGGCGCTGGCGCTCAGCCAACTGGATCAGCCGCTGCCGCAGAACGATGATCTGCCCGGCGAGCGCCTGTCGGATCAGGAGCAGGCGTCACCGCTGCGGTGGGTGCGCGATCATCGCGTGCTGATTCCCTACGCCCGCCCACCCAACGGTTTCCCGCAGGTCTCCTACACCGACGTCATCCATCAGCGGGTGCCGGCTTCGCTGCTGCAGGGGCGCTGGATCCTGGTGGGCACCACCGCGATGGGCATGGGCGACACCGTCAGCGTGCCGGGCCAGAGCGGCGGGCGCGGCCTGACCGGCGTGGAGTACGAGGCCAACGTGCTCAACATGCTGATCCAGGGCACCGCGATCACTCCGATGTCGCTGGCCGGGCAACTGCTGCTGTCGATCCTGCTGGTCTCGCTGCCGATGGTGCTGTGCGGATTTCCGGTGTTCCGCCAGATCTGGCGGCCGGCGCTGGCGACGATCGCCCTCACCCTGCTGCTGTCGCTGCTGCTGCTGCAGTTCGCGCGACTGTGGTTCCCGGCCTCGGCCACCCTGCTGGTGCTGGCCATCGGCGCCTCGGTGTGGGTGTATCGCCTGATCCGCCGCACCCAGCGCGCCGCGCAGACCGATCCGCTGACCGGCCTGGGCAACCGCAACAAGTTCAACCATGCGCTGGAGCAGGAACTGCGCGCGATCCAGCGCACCCACCTGCCGATGTCGCTGCTGTTGCTGGACATCGATCACTTCAAACAGCTCAACGACAGCCAGGGCCACGCCAGCGGCGACGCCGTGCTGCGGCTGCTGGCGCGGGTGCTGCGCGGACGCGCGCGCCGGCCGCGCGACGTGATCGCTCGCCTGGGCGGCGACGAGTTCGCGGTGCTGCTGCCGGAAACCTCCGCGCAGGCGGCGGCGACCATCGCCACCACCATCCATGTCGACCTGGCCAACCTGGCCGCCCGCACCGAGCGCGCGCTGGATGCGCCGCCGTTCACCGCCAGCATCGGCATCCACACCACCCAGGCCGGCGACAACCTGGACGCGGCCGAAGTGTTCGAACGCGCAGACGCCGCGCTTTACCAGGCCAAGCAGGCCGGCCGCAACCGCAGCGTCAGCCACGCCGCCGCGACGCCCTGAACGGCGTCGCGCGCGACGCTCAGGCGTCCACCCGCATGCCGGGGCGCGCCAGTTCCACCTCGACTCCGAAACGCTCGCCCAGTTCGCCGGCCAGCGCTTCGCGCGCGCGGTCCTCGCCATGCACCAGCACCACCGGCGGCGAGGGTTCGAAAGCGCCGTACCAGGCCAGCAATCCGCTTTGATCCGCATGCGCGGACAGGCCGCCCGCGGTGTGGCACCGCGCGTTGACCCGGTGATCGCGGCCATGGATGCGCACCCAGCGCGCGCCGTCGACCAGCCGCCGTCCCAGCGTACCCTCGGCCTGATAGCCGACGAACACCACGTGGCTGCGCTGGCGCTGGAGGTTGTGGGCGAGGTGGTGCTGGATGCGGCCGCCATTGGCCATGCCCGAACCGGCGATGATGATCGCGCCGCTGGTGATCTGGTTGATCGCCATCGACTCGGCGGTGCTCTCGGTGACGTGCAGGTTGGGCAGGCGGAACGGATTGGGCGAGCCGCGCCAGACCTCCTGCGCCTCCGCGTCGAACAGTTCGTGGTGGCGTCCGTAGATCTGCACCACCTTGCCCGCCATCGGGCTGTCCAGGAACACCTGCCAGCGCGACAGTTTCCATTCGTCCCAGAAACGCGCGAACCAGTACAGCAGTTCCTGGCTGCGCCCCACCGCGAACGCGGGAATCAGCACGTTGCCGCGATCGGACCAGGCCTGCTCGAGAATGTCGCCCAGTTCGCGCACGGTGGCGGGACGATCGCGGTGGTTGCGATCACCATAGGTGGATTCCATCAGCACCAGATCCGCCTCGCGCACCGGCGAGGGGTCGCGCAGGATCGGCGTGCCCTTCTGGCCCAGGTCCCCGGAGAACACCAGCTTGCGACCGTCCGCCCACACTTCGACGATGCCGGACCCCAGGATATGGCCCGCGTCGCGGAGCGCCACCTCCACCCCCGGCAGGATCGCCTGCCGCTGGTCGTACGGCAGCGGCCGCACCTGCACCATCGCCGCCTGCACGTCCTCGCGTTCGTACAACGGCAGGATCTCCGGTTCGCCGTGGCGGCGGCGGCGATTCGCGCGTTCGGCATCGGCCTCGGCCAGCGAGGCCGAATCCATCAGCATCACCGGCATCAGTTCGGCGGTGGCGGCCTGCGCGTAGATCGGACCGCGGAAGCCGCGCCGGACCAGCAGCGGAATCCGGCCGATGTGGTCGATATGGGCGTGGCTCACCACCAGCGCGTCCAGCGAGGCCGGCTCGAACGGGAAGGGATCGGCGTTGCGCGCCTCGGCCTCGCGGCCGCCCTGGATCATTCCGCAGTCCAGCAGGACCCGCCGACCCGCCGCGTGCAGCAGATGCATCGAACCGGTCACCTCGCCGGCCGCGCCATGGAATTCGATCCGCATCCTCGGCTCCCGCAATGTCCGCCCCACCCTAGCATGGCCGGCGACCATGACGCCGCGCCCATGACCGGCCCCGTACCATGACCTTCGACACCCCCCGCCCTTCCGGGCGGGGGAGTAGAGTCCGCGCACGTCCGTCTGGACAGACCTATCCCAATGCCCATCCGGGCCGGAGTTGAAAGTGACCTTCCGTAAACCGCAGATGCTTCTCTTGTCCCTCGCCGTCACCGCGGCCCTGGCCGGCTGCTCCAAGCCCAACGAGGCCGCGTCGCCCGACGCCGCCGCCAAGGCCACGCCGGCCAGCGGCGAGCTGCAATTGAAACTGGACGAAAGCAAGCTGCCGCCGGTGAACCGCTTCCAGGTCGCGGATCTGGACACCAGCAAGAACGCCTGCGCCGATTTCACCGGCTACGCCAACGGCAAGTGGCTGGCCGCCAACATCATCCCCGGCGACCGCACCAGTTGGGGCGCGTTCGAGATGCTGGATGAGCGCTCCACCGCCGTGCAGCGCCAGCTGGCCGAACAGGCCGCCGCGCACGCCAACGCCACCGGCGTGGAGAAGATCGTCGGCGACCTGTGGGCCACCGGCATGGACGAAGCCAAGGTCAACGCCCAGGGCATCGAGCCGATCAAGGCCGACCTGGCGGCCATCGACGGCCTGGCCAGCAAGGAAGCGATCGTCGACTACCTGAGCACCAGCGCCGCCAAGGGCCGCAACTTCCTGTTCGGCTTCGGTGGCGAGGCGGACTTCAAGGATTCCTCGATGGTGCTGGCCTACGCCTCGCAGGGCGGCCTGGGCCTGCCGGATCCGGAGTACTACACCAAGGCCGAGAACAAGGACAAACTGCAGGCGTACGAGGCGCACATCGCCAAGGTGCTGGAGCTGTCGGGCGTGGCCGTCGCCGACGCCGCCAAGCAGGCCAAGGACGTGGTCGCGTTCGAGACCCGCCTGGCCAAGGCCTCCAAGACCAGCGAGGAACTCTCGCGCGACGTGTCGCTGTACTACAACCCGGTCACCCTGGCCGACGCCGACAAGCTGACCCCGAACTTCTCCTGGACCCGGTTCTTCGAATCGCAGGGCGTGAAGGCGGACAAGTTCTCGCTGGCCATGCCGGGCTTCCACCAGGAAGTGAGCAAGATGCTGGGCGATACCGATCCGGCGACCTGGCGCGCCTACCTGCGCTTCCACACCGTCGATGGCGCGTCGCCGTACCTGAGCGACGCCTTCGTCAACGAGAACTTCAACTTCTACGCCAAGACCCTGCGCGGGCAGAAGGAAATCAAGCCGCGCTGGAAGCGCGTGCTCGACACCGTGGAAGGCGAAGCCGGCGAAGCGCTGGGCCAGATGTACGTGAAGGTCGCCTTCCCGGCCGAATCCAAGGCCAAGATGGAAACCCTGGTCGGCAACCTGCGCACCGCGCTGAAGAGCCGCCTGGAGAACCTGCCGTGGATGAGCGCGGAAACCAAGCAGAAGGCCATCGCCAAGTGGGAGACCTTCACCCCGAAGATCGGCTATCCCGACAAGTGGCGCGAATGGACCGGCCTGGCCACCAGCCGCGACAGCTACATCGGCAACGTGCTGGCCGCGCAGGAGTTCAACTACAAGTGGAACCTGGGCAAGATCGGCAAGCCGGTGGACAAGACCGAATGGGGCATGCCGCCGCAGATGGTCAACGCCTACTACAACCCGCTGCAGAACGAGATCGTGTTCCCGGCCGCCATCCTGCAGCCGCCGTTCTTCGATCCCAACGCCACGGATGAAATGAACTACGGCGGCATCGGCGCGGTGATCGGCCACGAGATGATCCACGGCTACGACGACCAGGGTTCGCGCTTCGGGCCGACCGGCAACATGGAAGTGTGGTGGACCGACGGCGACGCCAAGGCGTTCTCCGGCCTGACCGGCAAGCTGGTGAACCAGTTCGACGGCTACACCACCGAAGGCGGCGGCAAGGTCAACGGCAAGCTGACCCTGGGCGAGAACATCGCCGATCTGGGCGGCCTGGCCACCGCGTACGAAGCGATGAAGAAGGCCACCGAGGCCACGCCGGATCCGAAGACCGACGGCCTGACCCGCGATCAGCGCTTCTTCCTGAACTGGGCCACCGTGTGGCGCCGCAGCTTCACTCCGGAAGAACTGACCGTGCGCCTGAAGACCGACCCGCACGCGCCGGCCAACTTCCGCGCCATCGGCGCGCCGTCCAACCTGCCGGCGTTCGCCGCCGCGTTCCAGTGCAAGGCCGGCGATGCGATGGTCCGCGACGGCGACAAGCAGGTCGTGATCTGGTAATCCGGACTACGTCCGGCAACACCCCTCGAAGGCCCGGGAAATCCCGGGCCTTCGTCGTTTCCGGATACGCGGGGAAGTGTGCGCCGCGTTCAGGGAATCCGGGCCCTGCTTGCTAGAATCCGCCAACTCCAGAACCACGGATTCCCTGATGTCGAAGACCCGCGCCGCCCTTGGCCACCCCTCCCTGCTCGCTTTCGCCCTGGTCGCCGCGCTGGGCATCCCGCAGGCCGAAGCCGCCAAGAAGAAGGCGCCGCGCGCCCCCGCCGTCAGCGCCGCCTGCAGCGATTTCTACAGCCACGCCAACGCCGACTGGCTGAAGGCCAACACCACCCCGGGCACCAGCGCGCTGGGCCAGCTGCGCGGCAACGCCGAGCAGCAGCAGCGCGATCTGCTGCAGGCGGCGATGCAGTCGCCGCAGGGCCAGGTGCAGAAACTGCTGGGCGATTTCTGGGCCAGCGGTCTGGACGAGGCCGCGGTGGAGGCCGACGGCGCCAGGCCGATCGCGCCGCTGCTGGATCGCATCAACGCCATCAAGAAGGCCAAGGATGTCGCCCCGGCGATCGCCGCGCTGCACCAGGTCGGCATCCCGGTCGCGTTCAACTTCAGCCCGGACGTGGACCTGCGCGCGCTGGATCGCCATATCGGCTACTTCATGCAGGGCGGCCTGGGCCTGCCGGATCCGGCCTACTACACCCGCACCGACGCCGACACCAAACAGGTGATGGATCGCTATCGCGCCTACGTGAAGCAGATCCTCGCCCTCACCGGCACCGCCCAGAACCGTCTCGACGCCGACGCGCAGGCGGTGCTGGATCTGGAAACCCGGCTGGCCCAGGTATCCAAGCCGCTGCTGGATCTGCGCAACCCGATGTCCAACTTCGCCCCGGTCGCCACCAAGGATCTGGGCAAGCAGTACCGCAACCTCCAGATCGACGCCTTCCTCAAGGCCCAGGGTGTCAACGACGACACCGTGTCGCTGGCCGACCCGGCGCTGTTCAAGCAGATCGACGCGCTGGTCGCCAGCCTCAAGCCGGACCAGTGGAAGGCCTACCTGCGCTGGCGCGTGGGCGATGCCATGGCGCCCTACCTGGCCAAGTCCTTCCGCGACGCCGATTTCGAGTTCCGTGGCAAGGTCCTGCGCGGCGAGACCACGCAGCCGGCCCGCTGGCAGCAGGTGCTGAACGCGATCAATCTCGCCGCCGGCCCGATGCTGGGCAAGGAATACGCCGAACGCTACCTGCCCAAGGCCAGCGATCAGCAGGCCGAGGCGATCGCCGGGCAGGTGCGCGATGCGCTGGGCCGCGCGATCGAGCGCGCCACCTGGCTGAGCGACGGTGCCAAGGCCGAGGCCAAGGCCAAGCTGGGCAAGCTCAAGATCGAAGTCGGCACGCCGCACCGCGACGTCGATTACAGCGTGCAGCCGATGGGCCGCGGCAGCTTCGGCGGCAACATGCTGATCGCCTCGACCTGGCGCCACCGCGAGGAGATGAAGCGGATCGGCAAGGGCAACGCGGATCGCCGCTGGGACGTGCTGCCGCAGCAGCCGGCGCTGGCCTACGACCTGGCGCAGAACCGCCTGATCGTCACCGCCGCCGTCCTGCAGCCGCCCGTGTTCGACCCCAAGCGCGACGCCGCCAGCCAGTACGGTTCCTACGGCGCGCTGGTCGGCCACGAGCTCAGCCGCGGCTTCGACAACAAGGGTCGCATGGTCGATGCCAAGGGCGACCTGCGCGACTGGTGGACCGCGTCCGACCTGACCGCCTGGAACGACATCGGCGCGAAGATCGCCGCGCAGTACGATGCCTTCGCCTATCCGGAACTGAAGAACGTCAAGGTCAACGGCAAGCTGGTCCAGGACGAGGCGCTGGCCGACCTGGCCGGTGTCGAACTGGCCTGGGACGCCTTCATCACCGCCGAACCGCAGGCGGCCGTACCGGCCAGGCAGTCGTTCTTCAAGGCATGGGCGCAGTTGTGGGCGCAGCGCATGGACGCCACCGAAGCGGCCCAGCGCGCCGCCACCGACGTGCGGGCTCCGGGCCTGTGGCGCACGAACGCGCCGCTGTCCAACCAGGCCGCGTTCGGCCAGGCCTTCAGCTGCAAACCGGGTCAGCCGATGCAGCGCAAGGACGCGGAACTGATCGGCAAGTGGCGCTGAGACCACTGCCGGTCCTGCAATGAAAAACGGCGCGGAAACGCGCCGTTTTTCATGGATGATTTGATCCGCGGGACGGCTTTCGGCCGGATCCGCTACTTGACGATGCGCATCCGCGGCCCCGGCGGCCGGCGCTTGCCGAACGGCGGCTGGCCGCGCCAGTAGCGGATCATCAACCAGCCGAAGATCATTCCGCCCAGGTGCGCGAAGTGGGCCACGCCGGCCTGCGTTCCGGTGATGCCGAAAAAGAGGGCCAGCACGCCATAGATGATGACCAGCGTGCGCGCGCGGATCTCCATCGGAATCGGGAACACGATCATGCGCTGGTTCGGGAACAGCATCCCGTAACCCAGCAGCAGGCCGAATATCGCGCCCGAGGCGCCGAGCGAAGGAATGGCGTAACCACCGCTGGCCAGCGCCCAGGAACTCACCAACAACTGGCACAGATTGGCGCCGATGAGGCAGACAAAGTAGTACGTGGTGAAGCGCTTCTCGCCCCAGGTGGCCTCCAGCGGCGAACCGAACATCCACAGGGCCAGCATATTGAAGAAAAGATGACCTGGTCCGCCGTGCATGAAACCACTGGTGAGCGGTTGCCACAGCATGAAACCGCCGTCACCGGTGCCAACACCGGTGAAATCGATCGGCCATTGCATGAATGGAGCGGTGACGGCATCGCCCAGGAACATCTGGAGCAGGAACACCACCACGTTGGCGATCAGCAGCGCGCGGGTAACCGGCAGCACGGGAGGAAACATGGCTCGCATCCTTCGGGGACGCCGCCATGATAACCGCGGAGCTTCAGCCGCCCGGAGGTCCCCAAAGCGCCTCGTCCAGCGTCCGTGCAGCTTTCACCCCGCGCACCCGGCCCTGCTCCACCCGCACGCCCTCCGCGCGCAGGCGCTGGCTCTGTTCGCGGTAACCACGCGAGCCCTCGGGGAACGCGATGCGGCCATCCGAGCGCAGCACCCGGTGCCAGGGCAATCGCGCGTCATCGTTGTTGCTCAGGATCCGCGCCACCATCCGGGCGCGGCCGGGCAGGCCGGCGCGCCGCGCGACCTCGCCGTAGCCGGCGACCTGCCCGCGTGGAATCGCGCGGATCGCCGCGAGAATCTTCGCTTCCGGTGTCGCTTCGGCCATGCGGGGGATTCCGGTCGGAGAATGCCCGAAGTGTGGCCCCTGCCCCGTCCGCTGGCTACCCCGGCCGGCGCAAACCGGCCTACCATACGGTTCTGGAATTTCCCGAGCCCGCCACGCCATGAAGAATTTCGAACAGATCCGCAGCCACCTGACCACGTCCGGCTACCGGGTGTCGGTGCAGGAACCCTACGTGGCCTGCGTGGAACTGTCACTGGACAGCGGTAGCCGGCACCAGGCCATCT
Source organism: Pseudoxanthomonas sp. (assembly GCF_051953815.1). Classification (GTDB taxonomy): domain Bacteria; phylum Pseudomonadota; class Gammaproteobacteria; order Xanthomonadales; family Xanthomonadaceae; genus Pseudoxanthomonas_A. The sequence continues at coordinate 15,485 of NZ_JBQCIJ010000017.1, forward strand.
TCCTGTCCGAGCTGAGCAACGACGACGAGCGCAGCTACCTGCGGGTGAGCACGGTCATCGCCCCCATCACCGGCGTCGACGCGCGCCGCGCGCTCGGCTTCAACTGGCACAGCAGCGTGGGCTACCTCGCCATCGGCGAGCTCGACGGCGTGCCCTACCTGCAACTCTGCGAGAACCGTCCCTACGACGGCCTGACCCCGGCCGAAGTGGACCGGCTGGTGCTGGAAATCGGCGGCCTGGGCGATCGCATGGAACGCGCCCTCTCCGCCGAGGGTGATTTGCTCTGAGCGCGGGAATCAGGTGCGGCGGATAGGGAGATCGTCGGAAAAAAGCGTCCCTCGTCGGCGCTTTCACGACTCCCGATTCGCCATTCCCCGTTTCCGTATCAGGCCCAGCCCATCGCCTGCAGCAGCTTGAGCAGGCCGTAGGCGATGCCGCCGGCGGCGGGGATGGTCAGGATCCACGCCCAGATGATCCGCTCGACCACGCTGAACTTCAGCGCGCGCGGGTTCTTGGCGAAGCCCACGCCCATGATCGCGGTCGAGATGCTGTGGGTGGTGGACACCGGCATGCCGAAATGCGCGGCCACGGTGAGGATCGTCGCCGAGCTGGTTTCCGCGGCGAAGCCGTTGATCGGATGCAGCTTGACCATCTTGTGGCCCAGCGTCTTGATGATCTTCCAGCCGCCGGAAGCGGTGCCCAGCGCCATCACCACCGCGCAGGTCAGCACGATCCAGGTCGCGATGTCCTGCTCGCCGGCGCTGCCCGGATGCAGGAAGGCCAGCCAGCCCGGCAGATCGTTCAATGCGCCGGTCGCCTCGGCGCCGAACAGGGTCAGCGCGATGATGCCCATGGTCTTCTGCGCGTCGTTGTGGCCGTGCGCGTAGCCCATGTAGGCCGCCGACAGGATCTGCGCCTTGCCGAAGAACTTGTTGACGAAGTTCGGGCGCGCCAGCCGGCGCAGCCAGCCCGTCGCCCGTGAGAGCAATGCGATCAGGCCCCACAACAGCAGCATCACCCCGATGCCGAGCAGGAAGCCGGCGATCGGCGAGCTGATCATCGGCACCACGACCTTCCACAGGATGCCCTTGTTCTTGGCCCAGTTGCCGACGCTCTCGGACCAGATCAGCGCCGCCCAGTCGTTGTGCGCGGCGGCCAGCGCGGCGCCGCACAGGCCGCCGATCAGCGCGTGCGAAGACGAGGACGGCAGGCCTTTCCACCAGGTGATCAGGTTCCAGACGATGCCGCCGAGCAGCGCGCACAGGATCACCTGCGAGGTCACTTCGACCACGCCGGTATCGATCAGGCCCGAGGCAATCGTCTTGGCGACCGCGGTGCCGGTCAGCGCGCCCACCAGGTTCATGATCGCCGCCAGCATCACCGCCTGTCCGGGCGAGAGCACCTTGGTGGCGACCACGGTGGCGATGGAATTGGCGGTGTCGTGGAAGCCGTTGATGAACTCGAACACGAGCGCGGCCAGGATCACCACCAGGACCAGGGTCAGCATGGGGCGATCCTCAGCTGTTCTTCAGCACGATCTGGTAGGCCACCACGCCGGCCTCGCGGCAGCGGTCGATGGCCTTCTCCAGGATCTCGAAGAACTCCTTCAGCAGGAACATCTGCAGGTGATCCAGGCGGCCGGAATAGATGTCGCGGTACAGCTCCAGCATCAGCCGGTCGGCTTCGTTCTCGATCGCGCGCAGCTTCTCGTTGAGCGCGGTCATGCGATCGATGTTCATCTTCTTCAGTTCGTGGACCATCTCCACCACCACCGCGGCGGCCTGCTCCAGCATCGCCGCGCGCGGCGCGAAGTCGATGCCTTCCAGGTGCTGCAGGGCCAGCGAGTAGCGATCGGCGAACTTCTCGATCTGCTTGGGAATCTTGTACAGGGCCGAGCCCAGCGCCTCGATGTCCTCGCGCTCGATCGGGGTGATGAAGCTGTCGACCAGGGCCTGGCTGATCTTGTCCGAGGTCGCGCGCTCGCGCAGGCGGGCCAGCTTGAAGGCGTCCAGCGCCGGCTGGCGGTCGCTTTCCTTCATCATCGAGTGGAGCGCCTTGGCGCTGTCCAGGGCGGCCTCGGCGGCCTCCTCGAGCAGGGTGTAGAACTGCTGGCCGGAGCCGAAAATGGTCTGCAGCGAGAACATCGGGGGAATCCCGCCGTCGCGGGGCGGACGGCTTTAGGGGCGGAATTATGACTGTTTAGTGACCATCCTGGCGACGCCCCCGGCTCCCGGAAGGCCTTCCCGGCCCCCCGCCACGAGCCGGCCGGCCCAGGTTTGGTACACTCCCCGAGCACCCCGAGGGGTGCAATCTATGGAAGACGACCCTACCTCCCCCGCGCACTGTCGCCCACGAACCGCGTCCCCCGCGACGCCCCCTCCGGCCATGACGGAGGGCCGCCGTGCTTGAACTGCTGATCGTCGTCGCGCTGATCATCCTGAACGCCTTCTTCGCCCTGTCGGAGATGGCCCTGATGACCTCGCGCAAGCTCAAGCTCAAGCAGATGGCCCAGGACAGCCGGGGCGCCCGCGTCGCCCTGCACCTGGCCGAGCATCCGGACAACCTGCTGTCCACGGTCCAGGTCGGCATCACCCTGATCGGCATCCTGGCCGGTGTGTTCGGCGGCGACGCCATCGGCGCGATCATCGCCGGCTGGCTGGCCAATCTGGTGCCGGGCGTCCAGCAGTACGCCCGTCCGATCGGCATCGGTACCGCCGTGACCCTCATCACCGCGGGCCAGGTCATCTTCGGTGAATTGATTCCCAAGCGACTGGCGCTGACCAACGCCGAGGCCATCGCCTCGGCGGTGGCGATTCCGCTGGACTGGCTGTCGCGCATCGCCCGTCCGGTCGTGTTCGTGCTGGGTGCGATCAACCGCGCCGTGCTGCGCCTGTTCGGCATCCGCGACGACAACCGCGGCGCGGTGACCGAAGAGGAAATCCGCCTGCTGGTGACCGAGAGCCACGAGCAGGGCGTCATCGACGTCGACGAGCGCAACATGATGAACCGGGTGCTGCGCCTGGGCGATCGCACCGCCGACAGCCTGATGACCCCGCGCAAGAAGATCGTCTGGCTGGATACCGCCGCCGGCTACGAGGACAACCTCAAGGTCATGCGCGAATCGCAGTTCTCGCGCTTCCCGGTCTACCGCGCCGGCGACCAGGACGTGGTCGGCGTGCTGGAAGTCAAATCGCTGCTGGACCGGTTCGCGGATCGCTCGCCGGAAATCTTCCGCAACCTGCGCGAGCCGCTGTTCGTTTCCGAATCCACCCACGCCATGAAGCTGCTGGAAATCTTCCGCGAGGAACAGCAGTCGCTGGCGCTGGTGGTCGACGAATACGGCGACGTCACCGGTCTGGTCACCCTCAACGACCTGATGGGCGCGGTGATCGGGCGCGTGCAGTCCGGCGAGCACGCCGACACCAAGGCCGCGGTGATCGTGCGCGAGGACGGCTCGCTGCTGGTCGACGGCGCGCTGCCCGGCGAGGAGGAGCACGACTACCACACCGCCGCCGGCATGGCGATCGCGCACTTCGGGCGCATCCCCAATACCGGCGAGCACTACGCGTGGGGCGGCTGGCGGATCGAGGTGGTGGACCTGGACGGCCCGCGCGTGGACAAGCTGCTGCTGCAGCGTATCGGCGATGGCGAGGCCGGCGATGACGTCTGAGCCCGGCGTCCGCGCACTGCTGGCGGCGCTGGCGGAAGGCGATCCGGACGAGATCCTGCCGCTGTCGGGCATGCTCGCTGGCGTAGGCCGGCGCGCATTCGGTCTGCTGCTGCTGATTTCCGCGCTGCCCGCGTTCATCCCGATCCCCGGCGGCGGCGCGATCAGCGGTCCGCTCACCGTGCTGGTCGGCGTCCAGCTGCTTGCCGGCCGCCGCCAGCCGTGGCTGCCGAAGGCGGTTGCCAGGCGCGGGCCGCACCGCGGCGCGCTGGCCCGCTTCCTGCGCCACATCTCGCGGCCGCTGGCGTGGCTGGAGAAGCTGGTGCGGCCGCGCCTGTCGGGCATGTTCGGCCACCGCGCCGCGACCGTGTGCAGCGGGCTGCTGCTGGTGCTGCTCGGCGTGCTGATG
>NZ_JBQCIJ010000018.1:0-33160 GCF_051953815.1 Pseudoxanthomonas sp.
CAGCTTCAGCGCCTCGGCCGCCTATCACTGGCCCGTCGGCGACAGCCTCAAGGGCATCGCCCGGGCCGGCGTGGTCCATGACGCGCGCCGCGAGACGGCGCTGACCGCCGGCACGCCGGGCGATGCGGTGACCTCGGCCAACGCGCGCATCGGCCTGGAGTCGCCCAACGGCTGGTCCGGCTACCTGTATGGCGAGAACCTCACCGACGACGACGGCGCGCTCAACGCGCGCACGACCTACGGCCTGGGCAATCGCCAGCGTCCCCGCACGCTCGGCATCGTGCTGCGTTACGACTACTGACCCGGCAAGCGGAGGCGAACCGCGCCCGTCTCAGCCCGCGCGACCGCCGTCCGGAGAATCGGCGGCCGGTGATCGCGGGAGAACGGGGATGCGGGGCTGGGACTGGAGCGTGGCGAGGGCCTATCTGCCGACCGCGCTGGCATTGGGAATCGCTTTCGCGGCCTCGCTGATCGCGCCGCAGGCGCAGGCCGGATCGTGGCCGATCGGCGCCGCCGCCACGCTGGCATGGGCGCCGTATGCCCTGTTCGCGCTGGCGGTGGTACTGGGGGGCTGGGTGACGGTGCGGCTGTGGCGATTCCGCCAGGCCGCCGGCCTGATCTGCCACTGCGGCGGATTGCTGGGGCCGGAGCGGTCGCTGGGGGCGCACCAGCGCGCCCGCGTCTGCCGGGACTGCGGCCGCCAGTGGCGGCGCCGGCGCTAGCCATCCCCGCGCCAGGACGCGGGAGGCGCTGGAAAGGGGCCGCCATCCGGGCCAATGACTAACAGCACATTCGCTATAGTCAACTTCGCAATAGCATCGTCTCCACGCTAGTCACCCGGAGAGCGTCATGGTCGAAGCCGATGCCTACCTGAAGAAATTCCAGAAGGAGCTGAGCGCCGGTACGGTATCGCTCGCCCTGCTGGCCGTGCTGGCCCAGGCCAGCGAACCGATGTATGGCTACCTGATCGCCAAGCAGCTCGAACGCATCGGCGACGGCGTGCTCAGCGGCAAGCAGAGCGCCCTGTACCCGGTGCTGCGCAACCTGGAGGGAGCCGCCTTGCTCGACAGTTTCGTCGAGCCCTCGATCGCCGGCCCACCGCGCCGTTACTACCGCATCACCGAGGCAGGGCGGGAGACCCTGCAGACCTGGGCGGCCGCCTGGCGCGCCACCCGTGATTCCGTCGATTCCGTCCTGTCGGGGATAACCGCATGAACACCACCACCACGCCGCGTCTTCCCACCTCCATTCCCGAATACCTGGAGCAGTTGCGGGCCGCGCTGGCCGGCGCGGATCCGGCGCTGATCCAGGACGCGCTCTACGACGCCGAGGAATACCTGCGCTCGGAACTGGCCGAACAGACCGGCAAGAGCGAGGCCGAAGTGATCGCCTCGGTGGCCGGCAGCTACGGCGCGCCGGAAGAGGTCGCCGACATCTACCGCGAGACCGAAGTGACGGTGAACCGCGCGCTCAAGCCGCCGGCGCCGCCCAAGCGACGCTCGATGATCGGACGCTTCTTCGGCGTGGCGGCGGATCCGCGCACCTACGGCGCGCTGTTCTACATGCTGCTGTCGCTGGCCACCGGCGTCTTCTACTTCACCTGGGTGGTCACCGGCGCGAGCCTGTCGGTCGGCCTGCTGATCCTGATCATCGGCATCCCGCTGCTGATGCTGTTCCTGGCTTCGGTGCGGGTGCTCTCGCTGGTCGAAGGACGCATCGTCGAGGTGCTGCTGGGCGAGCGCATGCCGCGCCGGCCGCTGTACACGCAGCGCGACAAGCCCTGGCTGACCCGGATCAAGGAGATGTTCACCGATGGCGGCACCTGGACGGCGATGCTCTACTTCCTGCTGATGCAGCCGCTGGGCGTGCTGTACTTCAGCGTGGCGGTGACGTTGCTGAGCCTGTCGCTGGGCCTGGCCGCCGCGCCGCTGGCGCTGCTGCTGCCGCATGCCGGCATCTGGTTCGACGACTGGAACCTGGCCTACGACGCGCCCTGGCTGCTGCCCTTCGTCTGCGTGTCCGGCGTGCTGCTGCTGTTCGCCACGCTGCATCTGGCGCGGGGCGTCGGCAAGGTGCATGGCTGGCTGGCCAAGCAGCTGCTGGTGCGTACGCCGGTGGTGTGAGCGGAACATGCTCCGGCGCGGGTCGCGCGCCTTCATCCAGGTTGCACAAGCCTGAATCGATGACGGCGCCGACCTGCGCGCTGGTTAACAGACCGGGCGCAGGGAAGCGCCTACGGTGAGCGGCGCGGCATTCCGCCGCAGGACAGACAAGGAGATGTTTCCATGGCTCGTAACCGCATTCTCGCCGTCGCCGCCTCTCTGGCATTGCTCGCATTGGCCTCCTTCAATGCATACGCCAGCTGGCAGGGCACCTGGCACTACTACGACGAGGAAGGCGTGCTGGTCGGTGGATGGACGGCCGGATGTGGCGCCGCCGATGGGCGCTGGGGCGTGACCACCACCCGCAAGGTGTTCACCCAGGGATGCCGCGACGCGAGTTGAGCGCGCATGCGGCGCACGCCCGGCCGCGCGGCCGGGCGTTTCCCCGTGCCGGGGCCCTTCCGCCGGCGGCTGCGACATTCCGTCGCACCTTTTTCCATCAACGACTTATGCGGCGGATGCATGCGGACCCGGCGCGGTGGATGCCACCGGCGCGATGGCGTGACTAGAATCCGCCCGTGATCCGACGTCGCTCCTTCCAGCAGCCCCTCGCACGGCTGGCGCTCATCGCCATGCTGTTGATGGCGCTCGCGCCGGCGATCAGCCGGTGGCTGGCGAGCGATGCGGGCGGATCGTCCGGCTGGAGCGCGCTGTGCACGGTGGCCGGCCTGAAGTGGGTGAAGGTCCCGTCGTCCGCGGACGACCCCGCGCCCGCGTCGCCGTCGCTGGCCGGCGGCATGGACTGCGCCTACTGCGTGTTGCTGGCATCGCTGCCCCTGGCGTTGCTGGCCCTGCCCCTGTGGTTTCCCTGGCTCGCCGCGCGGCGTGAGCCCCTCCCGTGGCGGGTGCCGCGCCTGCGCATCGTGGTGAACCGGCGCGGCATCGGCAGTCGCGGACCTCCTCTCGCGCTCTGAAACGACAAGACCTTTCCGCGGCATTGCCGCTGCGCGCTTGTGCTTTGGAGTTTTCCATGTCCCTGTTCCGTCTTCCGGCGCGCGCGCCGCGTTCTTCCGTGGCGTTGCTGCTGCGCGTCGCTGCGCTGGGCACCGCGCTGGCCGCGTGTACGCCGGCGCCTTCCTCTTCCGGTGAGGATTCGCGCCAGGCGCGCATCCCGGCGCGATCCGCCGCGGTGGTCACGCCCTGGGCACTGCCCGCGCCAGCCGGGGCGGGACAGCCGGACCTGGCCACCTCGCCGGAAGGCAACCTGCTGCTGAGCTGGGTCGAGCCCGGCGCCGAGGACACGCATCGACTGCGGCTGTCGTCGATGTCGCCCACGGCGGACGCCCGCTGGCAACCCGCGCTGACCGTGGCGGAAGGGCGCAAGTGGTTCCTCAACTGGGCCGACACGCCGCATGTGTACGCGCTGCCGGACGGCTCCCTGTGGGCGCACTGGCTGCGCGGCACCGGGCCCGCGCGGATGGACTACGGCATCGATCTGGTGCGATCCGGCGATGGCGGCCGCAGCTGGTCGACGCCAACCCTGGTGCACCCGGCGGGGACGCGCGGCGATCATGGTTTCGTCACCTTCTGGGCGCAGGGCCCGGACCAGCTGGGATTGGCCTGGCTGGACAGCCGCCAGAAAGCGGCGGCGATGGCGGCCGGTCCGGCGCACGAGGACGATCACCATGGCGGCGGGGCGCCGATGATGCTGCGCGCGGCGCTGTATGGATCGCAGGCCACGCAGCAGGCCGAATGGCCGCTGGACGCCTCCACCTGCGACTGCTGCACCACCGCTTCGGCGATGACCGATCGCGGCGTGGTGGTCGTCTACCGCGGTCGCGACGCCGGCGAGATCCGCGACACCCGCATCGTCCGCTTCGACGGCAAGGCATGGACCTCGCCACGCGACGTGCACGCCGATGGCTGGCGCATCGCCGGTTGCCCGGTGAACGGTCCGGTGGTGGTCGCGCGCGGCGTGCAGGTCTGGGCCGCGTGGTACACCGAGGCCGATGGCCTGCCGGAGCTGCGCGCCGCCCGTTCCGACGACGCCGGCGATCACTTCGGCGAACCGGTGACGCTCGCGCGCGGTCCGCAGGTGCTGGGGCGGCTGAGCCTGGCGCTGGCGCGGGATCGCCTGCTGGCCGCCTGGCTGGAAACCGCCGAGGATGCACCGCAACGGATCGTGCTGGGTCGCTATGACCTGCACTGGCGCGATCCCGAGCGCGTGATCGTCGCTCCGATCGCCGCGCGCGGTCGCGCCAGCGGCCTGCCGCGCGTGCGCTGGGCGGGGCAGGCGGCATGGCTGGTGTGGACCGACGTCGCCGACGGACATTCGATCCTGCGAGGCGCGTCGGTGCGCTGATCCCGGACGCCGGGTCCGGACGCCAATCCCCGCATGCCGCTTCGATCCGCCATCTTCATGCGCCGCATGGCAGGCCTGGCCTGCGTGGCCGCGTTGCTGTTGATCATCGCGCCCACGATCAGCCGGGCGCTGTCGCGCGCGGACGCGCCGGCTTCGGCGGGCTGGAGCGCGATGTGCACGCCGAAGGGCCTGAGCTGGGTACAGGCGGCCATCGCCAGCGGAACCAGCGGCAAACGCGCGCCGACGGGGATGCCGGCCGGGGACGATTGTCCCTACTGTCACCTTGCCGCGTCGCTGGCGCTTTCATCCATGCCGCCGATGCCGGCGCGGCAAATCACGTGCGACGCGTGTCCCGGGATCCGGGATGCGTGGACAGCGGGGGGACGGTGCCTGGGAGGAGCGGGATGCCGGGGACCGCCCGCACTGGGCTGAGCCACACGTTCCGCCTTCTCTTCGTCACCGCCATCGCGGTGCTTCGCACTTTGGAGTTTTCATGTCGATGTCCCCCCGTGGGGCGCTGCGCGCGTCCTGCCTGTCCGTGGCCGTGGCCACGATCCTGTCGTTTCCTTCCATCCTCCACGCATCCGAGCCCGCTGTAATGGGTTCCGATGCGACGGGCCGCGACGCAACGGGCTCCGATACGCCCGGCCCCGATGACGGCGTGCGCGCCACTACGCTCGACGCGGTACGCGTGCACGGCCGGCACGCGCCATTGGATCAGACCGCCGGCACCGGCACCCGACTCAACCTGAGCGTCATGGAGACGCCGGCTTCTGTCACCGTGATCGACCGGCGATTGCTGGAGGCGCGTGGCGCGCGCACCACCCAGGAAGCACTGTCCGGCATTCCCGGCCTGACCGTGGCCTCGCCGCCCGGCAACGGCAACGCGGTGACCTATCGCGGCTTCTCCGGCAGCCAGATCACCCAGTTGTTCAACGGCATCGATGTGCAGTACGCCTCGATCGCCGCGCGTCCGGTCGACGCGTGGCAGTACGAGCGCGTCGAGGCCATTGGCGGTCCATCGAGTTTCCTCTACGGCGCGGGCGCGGTCGGGGGCGCGATCAATTACGTCACCCGGCTGGCGCGATTGGACGACGATGACGCCGCCTGGCAGGCCAGCCTGGGATCGTTCCGCGACCGCACCCTCGCGATGGGGATGAACCTGCGCGTGGGCGGCGAGGAGGCGCGCCACGCGCTGCGCCTGGACCTCAGCACCCGTGACGGCGACAGCGCGGTGGATGCGCAGCGACGGCAGGCGACCACGGCGGCGGCTTCCTGGCTGGCGCAGCTATCGCCGACGCTGCGCCATACCTTCGCGCTGGAGCATCAGCGCGAAGACAACGATCGCCCGTACTGGGGAACGCCGGTGCGGCAACCGGCCCGCGGCCGGCTGGCGGTGTTGCCGCGGACGGTGGGACGCAACTACAACGTCGCCGACGGTTACTACGGACAGGACGTGCTGTGGGCGCGTTCGCTGCTGGAATGGACCCCGGGCGCGGACGATGTCGTGCGCAACACCGTCTATCACTACGACGCGCTGCGCGATTACCGCAACGTCGAGAGCTACCGCCTGACCGCCGGCAACGACGCGGTGGTGCGCTCCGGGGCGTTGTTGCAGCGGCACGATCAGCAGGTCTACGGCAACCGCCTGGAATGGGCGCATGACGGCGTCATCGGCCGGTTGCCGTCGCAATGGAACCTGGGCGTGGACATCAGCTACAACCGCCAGACCCGGTTCCCGCTGTCGCTGCCAGGCACGATCGACACGGTGGCGCTGGACGCGGTGACGCCCGGGCATTTCCTGGACGTGCCGGGCACGGCGATCGCGTATGTCCCCGACCGCACCAACCGGCTGCACACGCAGGCGGTGTTCGTGGAGAACCTGACCCGGCTGACCCCCTCGCTGTCGCTGCTGACCGGCCTGCGCCACGATCGCATCCGCCTAGACGTGGTCAATCACCGCGGCGCCAGCGCCTCCAATCCGGCGCGCTTCGAACGCCGCTATACCCCCGTCACCGGACGCATGGCGCTGAACTGGGCGCCCACGCCACAGGCCAGCGTGTATGCGCAGTACAGCACCGCGGCGGATCCGCCGGCCGGCATCCTCAGCACGGCCAACTTCGCGACCCTGCGCGATTTCGATCTCGCCACCGGCCGGCAGGGCGAACTGGGAGCGAAGTTCCAGTCGCGCGACGGGCAGCACTTCGCCACCGTGGCGGCCTATCGCATCGTCCGCAACCACCTTGCGATCGCCGATCCCGATCGTCCGGGGCAGACGCTGCCGGTGGGACGGCAATCCGCGCGCGGGGTGGAAGCGACGTTCGGCTGGCGGCCATGGGAACGCCTGTGGCTCCAGGGCAATCTGGCCTGGGTGGACGCGCGGCTGGATGACTTCTACGAAAACGTGGGCGGCGTGCCGGTCTCGCGCGCCGGCAACCGGCCGACCAACACGCCCGCCCGGGTCGGCAACCTGTGGCTGGACTACCAGGTGGACGAACGCTGGTCCGCGGGCGTGGATCTGCGCGGCGTGTCCGCGCGCTACGCCGATGCCGCCAACGCGCTGTCGACCGCGGGCTATGCGCTGTGGGGCGCGCACGTCAGCTGGCAGTGGAATGATCGCACCCGGATCACCCTGCGCGGCCGCAACCTGGCCGATCGCACGCATGTGATCCACGCGCTGGGCGGCAACATGGTCTATCTGGGGGATCCGCGCAGTTGGGAGGTGGTGTTCCGGCAGTCGTTCTGAGCCGCAGAAACACACGGGGCCGCGACTGCGGCCCCGGTGATGCGACGATGCGGTGGACGCGCGTTGTCAGCCCTGGCTGGCGTAGCGGGCAATGAAATCGCGGACCTGCGGATAGACCTTGTCGCGCCAGCGGCGGCCGCTGAAGATGCCGTAGTGGCCGGCGCCTTCCACGGTGATGTGCGCGTGCCTGGCCTTGGGGATGCCGGTGCACAGGTCATGCGCGGCGGCGGTCTGGCCCAGTCCAGAGATATCGTCCAGTTCGCCTTCGATGCTGAGCAGCGCGGTCTTCCTGATCGCGGCCGGATTGACCAGCTCGCCGTTGACCTTCCACTTGCCGCGCGGCAGCAGGAATTCCTGGAACACGACCCGGATGGTGTCCAGGTAGTACTCGGCCGGCATGTCCAGCACGGCGTTGTATTCGTCGTAGAAGCGGCGGTGCGATTCGGCGTCCTGCAGATCGCCCTTGACCAGGTTGGCGTAGAAATCCCAGTGCGACATGAAGTGGCGGCTGGGATTCATCGCGATGAAGCCGGCGTGCTGGAGGAAGCCCGGATACACCGAACGGCCCTGGCCGGGATAGGGCATCGGCACGCTGTGGATGACGTTGTTCTCGAACCACGACAGCGGATTGCGGGTGGCGAGGCTGTTGACCTCGGTCGGGCTGCGGCGCGCGTCGATCGGCCCGCCCATCATCACCAGCGAACGCGGGGTGGCTTCGCCGCGCGCGGCCATCAGCGACACCGCCGCCAGCACCGGCACGGTCGGCTGGCAGACGCTGATGACGTTGAGGTTGTCCGCGCCGATGTGGCGGATGAACTCTTCCACGTAGGCGACGTAATCGTCCAGGCTGAAGGCGCCCTCGGACGTGGGCACCATGCGCGCGTCGACCCAGTCGGTCACGTAGACCTTGTGATCGCGCAGCAGGGTGCGCACGGTGTCGCGCAGCAGGGTGGCGTGATGGCCGGACAGCGGCGCCACCACCAGCACCACCGGATCGTCCTTCAGCGACTTGATGCTGTCGGCGTCGTCGGTGTAGCGCTTGAAGCGCAGCAACCGGCAGAACGGCTTCTTGATGATTTCCTGTTCCACCACCGGCACGGTGCGGCCCTCGACCTCCACTTCGTGGATGTCCCAGGCCGGCTTCTCGTAGTCCTTGCCGATGCGATAGATCAGTTCGTTGCCGGCGGCGATGCGCTCGGCGCCGGGCAGGTTGGACAGCCAGCTGCCGGGCGCGGAGAAGATCCGCGCGTTGGCTTCGGCCATGTAGGCGAGCGGCGCCATCCAGGCACGGCCAAGTTCATGCCACTGGTACAGGAGAGTCATGGGCAACGGGAATCCCGGATTTGGTGCAGTCTGCTGCGGCGCAGCATAACGCAAACCGGCATTACCCGGAATCGGCCTGTTCAGCCAGCGTCCGGGCGCTCCAGCGCGGCGGTCTCGCCCGCCAGGGCCGGCGCCAACCAGCAATGCGAACCCACCGCGCGCAGCCCGGCGGCCTCGAACTGGCGGCGGTACCAGCGCCCCGGCCGGGACTGGAAACCGTCATGGTCGCCTTCGTATTCGTCCTCGCGGGCGAACGTCTCCAGGAAGGCCACGCCGCCGCACAGTTCCGCCAGCCCCGGCAGGCCCCGGCGCAGCTCGCGGATGGGCAGGTAGTGCATGACGTCGGCGCACACCAGCAGATCCACCGGCGGGCACGGGCGCAGGTATTCGAAATCGGCGAACGCGGCCAGGTGCAGGTTGCGGCTGCGGCCATAGCGCGCAACCGCGTATTCGCTGCTGTCGAAACCCAAGTAGCGCAGGCGCGGACGCAGTTTCAGCAGCGGCGCGCGCCAGGCGCCTTCGCCGCAGCCGATGTCCAGCACGGTGCGGATCGGCCGCTCCAGGTAGTACTCGGCGGTGGTCACCGCCAGCGCCACCTTGCGCGCGAGGCGTTGCGGGCCGCCGATGTCGCCATCGCGGTACCAGCGCTGGAAATAACGGGCGTCGTACTGTTTCATCCGGGCAGGTCGCGTCATTCGAGGCCGCAAGGATCGCGGTTTGCGCGGCGAAGGAAAAGGGGCGGACGACGCGGGCGCGGTTGGACAGGCGTCGGCGGGATGGCGGAGAATCCGCGCACCCATCGCCCGCACCGGAGTCCCGCGTGGACAAAGCCAGCCTCTACTTCTGGGTCAAGACCTTCCATCTCGTGTTCGTGATCGCGTGGATGGCGACGGTGTTCTACCTGCCGCGCATCCTGGTCAATCTGACCGAGACGACGGGGCAGCCGGACGTGCAGGCGCGGCTGCTGCTGATGGGGCGCAAGCTCTACCGCTTCGGCCACAACATGTTCGGACTGGCGATGATCCTCGGCCTGGTGCTGTGGCTGTACTTCGGCGTCACCGGCGGCTGGCTGCACGCCAAGCTGACCCTGGTGGTGCTGGTGCTGGCGCATTTCATCATCGCCGGCCGCTGGCTCAAGGGCGTGGAGAAGGGACGCGCATTGCCGTCCTCGTTCACCCTGCGGCTGTTCAACGAAGCGCCGGTGATCGTGCTGATCGGCATCGTCTGGCTGGTGCTGGCCAAGCCGTTCTGATTCCATCCGGACGGGAGCGATCCCGGGCCATGGACTTCCGCACTATGGCGACAGAGGGACTTGTGGGAGCGACGTCAGTCGCGAGCTTTTCGATCAGCCCACCCTAGGCACCGCGGCTCGCGACCGACCCCGCTCCCACAAGGAAAAACGCCCGGGTGGATGCCCGGGCGTTCTTGTTCACGGCTTCCTTTCGAATTCCGCCGGCTTCGGCAGTTCCACCGGCACGCCGTCGGCGTTGCAGGTGTTGGCCGCGCACAGGCGCTGGCGCAGCTTCGGCGTGGCCTGCACGATGAAGTGGTAGATGGTGTTCTGCTCGACGGTGCCGCGCACCGCGTCGCTGCCCGGGCCGATCGCCCAGATGCCGACATCCTCGCCGCCGTGCGATTCGGATTTCAGCGGCACCAGCGATTCCTGCAGGTAGTCCGGATGTTCGGTGTCCACGGCGGTCAGGTCCGGGCGTCCCTCGCTGCTCTCGACGTTGCTGGGCGCATGGATGAAACGCTTGGGACCGGCCTTCTGCTGGTTGCTCTCGCCGGTGTAGCCGGGGCCGTTGGCGTAGCTGAGCGTGGTGAACGGCAGGCCGGTCTGGTCGCGGGCCAGATCGCCGGGGACGTCGTCCTCGCCGCCCTGGCCGCGGACCTTGCCCAGGATTGGATTGCCGCGCACCGGGTATCCGACGAAGTTCAGCGTGTGCGAGTGATCGGCGGTGACCAGGATCAGGGTGTCCTCGCGCGAGGTCGCCTCCAGCGCCGCCTGCACGGCCTCGGACATGGCGATGGTTTCATCGAGCGCGCGGAAGGCGTTGCCGTAGTGGTTGGCGTGATCGATGCGCGCGCCTTCCACCATCAGGACGTAACCGTCCTGGCCGCGCGACAGGGTGTGGATGGCGGTGCGGGTCAGTTCCGCCAGCGAGGGTTCGCCGGTGTCGCCGCGCGAGCGATCGTGATCGAACTGCATGTGATCCGGCTCGAACAGGCCGAGCAGTCGCGGCGCGTCCTTGGCGGCTTCCAGTTGCCTGCGGTTCCAGACGTACTGGCCGCCCGGATTGGCCTTCAGCCATTCCGACGGCAGATCGCGGCCGTCCAGGCGCTCGCCGACCTTGTCGTCGTATTCGGGATCGCGCTGCTCGGTGCTGGTGAATTCGGCGCGGCCGCCGCCCAGGGCCACGGTCGGGCCACGACCGAAGCGGGACGAGGTCAGCAATTGCTGGGCGATGTCGCGGCAGCCCTGTTCCACCGCCGCCTTCGGCAGATCGGTGTCGTTCTCCCAGTTGCGGTCCGGCACGTGCGCGTAGGTCGCCGCCGGGGTCGCGTGGGTCAGGCGCGCGGTGGTGACGATGCCGGTCGCCATGCCGGCGCTGTCGGCCAGTTCCAGCCAGGTCAGCGCGGCCTTGCCCAGGCTGTCGGCGCAATCGTCGCGACGACCGGCGGTGACGCCGATGGCGCCCATGTGGGTCTTCACGCCGGTGGTGATGGCGGTCATGGTGCCGGCCGAATCCGGCGTCTGCGAATCGGTGTTGTAGGTCTTGCTGAAGGCGGTGTGCGGAAAGCGTTCCCAGCTCAGCAGGTTCTCCTCGCCCGAACCGCCCTTGCGCTGGCCGTCCAGGATGCGCGCGGCGGCGACCGTGGTCAGGCTCATGCCGTCGCCGAGGAACAGGATGACGTTCTTCGCGCGTCCGTTCATGGCGCCGTTGGCGGCGGCGCGGGAAGCGCCGTTGCGGTACCACCAGGCCGGGGTTTCGCCGCCGGGATGGGCGACCACGGGCACATCGACGGTGGCGACGGCCGGAGAAGTGGAGGAGGAGGACGCGGGCGCCGTGGCGCAGCCGGCGAGCAGGGTGGCGAGGGACACGCCCAGGGCGGGCAGGACGGCGGTACGGCGCATCAGGGACTCCAGACAAGGCAACGCGGCATTATGACCCCGGCACAGTGTCCTGTTCATGACACATTGGCTTTCCAGCCATGCCGTCGCGTATGGCGCGGGCCTGGGCTATCGTTCCGGCTTCCGTGTTTTCAGGGCTGCCGATGAAGCTGGTCTCCGCGTGGTTGAAGATCCCGTTCTGGCAACGGGTGGTCGGTGGCTTCGTGCTCGGCGCGCTCGCCGGCTGGCTGATGGGGCCGGCGGCGGATACCTGGTTCGGTCCGCTCGGCACCTTGTACGTCACCCTGATCAAGATGATCGCGGTGCCGCTGGTGTTCTTCGCGGTGATCAACGCGGTATCCAGCCTGCATGGCCAGCAATCGGTCGCGGCGCTGGGCGGACGGACCTTCCTGTGGTTCATCGTCACCGCCGCGCTGGCGGTGGGCGTGGGCCTGGCGGTTGGCGTGATCGTCCAGCCCGGCGTCGGCGTGACCACGCTGCAGGTGGATCCCAATTACGTGCCCAAGGACGTGCCCAGCCCGATCAAGGTGTTGCTGGACGTGGTGCCCTCCAACCCGTTCCATGCGTTGACCGGCATCGGCACGACCAAGAATGCCGCCGGTGAAACCGTGCTGGCGGCGGGCAAGGGTTCGATCCTGCCGGTGATCTTCTTCGCCGCGCTGCTGGGCTTCGCGATGGTGAAGCTGGGCGATCGCGTCGCGGCCGCCCGCAAGCTCGCCGGCGAGAGCAGCGAGATCATGATCCAGGTGACCCGCTTCGTGCTGGAAGTGACCCCGCTGGGCACCTTCGGCCTGATCGCCTCGCTGGTCGGCGCCTATGGCTTCGGCAAGCTGCTGCCGCTGGCCAGTTTCGTCGGCGCGCTGTACCTGGCCTGCGCGCTGCACATCGTGGTGACCTACAGCCTGCTGCTGCTCGGCCATGGCCTGAATCCGTGGAAATTCTTCCGCGGCGCCGCCTCGGCGATGCAGGTGGCGTTCGTCAGTTCGTCCAGCTTCGCCTCGATGCCGGCGGCGATCCGCGCGGTCACCCACAACCTGGGCGTGGACAAGAACTACGCCTCGTTCGCGGTGCCGCTGGGCGCGAGCATCAAGATGGACGGCTGCGGCGCGATCTATCCGGCGCTGTGCGCGGTGTTCATTTCGCAGTACACCGGGCATCCGCTGAGCGCCGACCAGTATTTCGTCGTGCTGATCGCCTCGGTGCTGGGCAGCTTCGGCACCGCCGGCGTGCCGGGCACGGCGGTGGTGATGGCCACGGTGGTGCTGACCGCCGCCGGCCTGCCGCTGGAGACCATCGGCTATCTGTATGCGATCGATCGCGTGCTCGACATGATGCGGACCATGACCAACGTGACCGGACAGATGGTGGTGCCGGTGCTGGTGGCCAAGGAAACCGGCCTGCTGGATCGCGCGACCTACGAGGCCGCGCCGACCAACCTGGGACTGGAGGAGGGCGCGGGTTCCGATGAGCGCGCCGCCTGATCCCTACACGCTGATCGAGCGTTTCCCCGGCATCGACGACTTCCGCCGGCTGCGCGCGGTGGCCGGCCTGTCGCCGAAAGCGCAGTCCGCCGCCGAACGCGGCCTGCCCAACACCCTGTACGGCGTCAGCATCCTGCATGAAGGCCGCGCCATCGGCATGGGCCGGATCATCGGCGACGGCGGCCTGTGCTTCGTGGTGGTGGACATCGCGGTCGAACCGGAGCACCAGGGCTGCGGCCTGGGCAAGCGCATCATGGCCGCGCTGGACGCCTGGCTGAAGGCGAACACGCTCGACACCGCCCATGTCTCGCTGATCGCCGACGGCGAGGCGAAACACCTCTACGCGCAATACGGTTTCGCCGACGTCGGACCGGCCTCGGTGGGCATGCACTACCTCGTCCGCCGCTGAGGCCAGCGCGGGCCGGCCCGCGGCCATGACTTCCGGGCCGGGGCGGGCGGGACCGGGCGGCGTAGGCTGCCAGGACTCTAATGGGGAGATTCCCGATGCGCATCCGCACCGCCGCCGGCTTCCTGGCGGGCCTGCTGCTGGCGTTGCCGGCGATGGCCGCCGACACCGACCGCTGGACCGTTCCGGTCACCGTCAAGAAACTCGACAACGGCCTGACCGTCGTCATTTCCGAGGACCACAGCTCGCCGGTGGTCGGCGTGAGCGTGGTGTACCACGTCGGCATGCGGCTGGAGCCGCGCAACCGTACCGGCTTCGCCCACCTGTTCGAGCACCTGATGTTCCAGGGCACGCCGAATGCGAAGAAGGGCGTGTTCGACAGCGTCATCACCGGCGGCGGCGGCAACAACAACGGTTCCACCCGCGCCGATTTCACCAACTACATCGAGACCGCGCCGGTGTCCTCGCTGGACGCGATCCTGTGGCTGGAAGCGGATCGCATGAAGACCCTGGATTTCAACGCCGAGACGCTGAAGAACCAGCAGGACGTGGTGAAGGAGGAAATCCGGGTCAACGTGAAGAACCAGCCGTACGGCGGCTTCATGTGGATCGACATCGGCCAGCAGGCGTTCCAGAAGTGGGAGAACAACCACGACGGCTACGGCAGCTTCGAGGATCTGGAGAACGCCAGCCTGGAGGATGTCAAAGCCTTCCATCGCGATTACTACGGCCCCAACAACGCCGTGCTGGCGATCGCCGGCGACGTCACCCCGGAGCAGGGCTTCGCGCTGGCGCAGAAATACTTCGGCGGCATCCCCGCGCGCGCCACGCCGGCCGCGCCGGATTACAGGGAAGGTCTGAACACGAAGGAAAAGCGCGTGCAGCAGAGTGATGCGCTGGCGCAGGTGCCGGCCATCGCGGCGGCCTGGAAGATGCCCGATCGCGGCAGCCGCGACCAGGCGCCGATGGCGGTGCTGGGCGCGCTGCTCGCCAATGGCGACGCCTCGCGGCTGTACCAGGGCCTGGTTAAGGGCCGTGAGCTGGCGCTCAACGTGGAATCGCTGTACGGCCTGACCAGCGAGTGGGAATACGACGGCCCCACGCTGTTCACCGTGTTCGCGCTGTACAAGCCCACCACCGATGCCGACACCGTGCTCAAGGGCATCGACGAGGAGATCGCCCGCATCGCGCGCGAAGGCGCCGACGACGCCACCCTGGCGCGGGTCAAGACCCAGTTGCTGGCCGACTGGTACAACGGCCTGGAAATGTTCCTCAACCGCGCCGATACCCTGGCCAAGCTGCAGACCCTGTGGGGCGACGCGAATGTCGCCAACCAGATTCCCGGCTGGATCCAGGGCGTCACGTCCGACGACGTCAAGCGCGCCGCCGCCACCTACCTGACCCCGGCCAACCGCACCGTCATCGACCGCAAGCCCGCGGCGATGCTGGCGCCGGCGGCGAAGAAGGAATGAGGAGAATCCCGATGAGCCTGCACAAGACCGCGATCGCCCTCGCCCTGACCACCCTGTTCGCCGGCGCGGCGCATGCCGCCGAGCCGGTGTTGCCGAAGGATCTGCCGCCCTACGCGCCGGACAAGCCGCTGCCGGTGCCGCAGATCGAAAAGAAGACCCTGGCCAACGGCCTGGAAGTGTGGGTGGTGCCGCGCGACGGCATCCCGCGCGTGGACTACGTGCTGGCGGTGCGCAACGCCGGCCTGGCCGCCGACGCGCCGGATGCCTCCGGTTTCGCCAGCCTGTTCGCCGGCCTGCTGACCGAAGGCACCGCGCGCCGCGATTCGCGCGCCATCGCCGAGACCGCGCAGAGTTACGGCGGCAGCATCGGCGCCGGCGCCTCTAACGATGGCGTCACCCTGTATGCCGACGCGCTCGCCAGCCAGGCCGCGCCGATGCTGGATCTGCTGGCCGAAGTGGCGCGCGAGCCCACCTTCCCCGAGAACGAGGTCAAGCTGGCCCAGGCCAATGCGACCCAGCAGTTGAAGGCCAACGAAGCGCAGCCCTCGTTCCGCGCCAACCGGGCGATGCTGGCGGCGGTGTACGGCGACCATCCGTATGCGCGCACCCAGCTCAGCGAAGCCGGCATCGCCGCGCTCGCCACGCCGACGCTGCGCGCCGAGCACGCGCGTCGCTTCCATCCGGGCCGCAGCCTGCTGGTGATCACCGGCAGGGTGACCCCGGCGCAGGGCTTCGCGATGGCGGAGAAGGCGTTCGGCAACTGGAAGGGCGCCGGCGGCGAAGTGGCGGATACCGCGGCCACCCCGCGCACCGCCACGCCGAAGTTCGTGCTGCTGCAGCGCGACGGCAGCGTGCAGTCCACCCTGCGCATCGGACAGCCGGCGCTGGCCGCCACCGATCCGGACTACATCCCGCTGCAACTCACCCGCATCGTGCTGGGCGGTGGTTTCAGCAGCCGGGTCAACCTCAACCTGCGCGAGGAAAAGGGCTATACCTACGGCGCGGGCACCCGGTTGTCCGCGTCCCGCGCCGGTGGCGATCTGGTCTCGCAGGCCGACGTGCGCAACGAAGTCACCGGCGCATCGCTGAAGGAATTCTTCGGCGAGTTCGATCGCCTGCGCAACGAACCGGTGCCGGCCAAGGAACTGGACGACACCAAGCGCTACATCGCCGGCGACTACGTGCTCAGCAATCAATTGCAGGGCGCGGTGGCCGGCACCCTGGCGAAGAACTGGTTGATCGGCCTGCCGTCGGATTTCCTCGGCCAGTACGTCCCGCGCCTGCGCCAGGTCGATGCGGCCAAGGTGCAGGCGGTGGCGAAGCAGTACTTCGATCCGAAGCGCCAGTCCATCATCGTGGTCGGCGACGGCAAGGCGATTGCCGAGCAGCTCAAGCCCTACGGTGCGTTCCAGACGTCACAGAAGTAAACCGCAGGAAACGCAGTTCCCCTGTCATTCAAAGCCGGCCTCCGCGCCGGCTTTTTTTTTGCGCGGCGACAGGATGAAACGGACGCCGCGGACGCCGGACTGGCGTATCGTTGCCGTTCCATCCGAGGAGGTGCCCATGAGCGGCGAGCAGCGTGAACTGAATTTCCGTTTCCTGGCCCAGCCGACCGACGTCAACTACGGCGGCAAGGTGCACGGCGGCATCGTGATGAAATGGATCGACCAGGTCGGCTACGCCGCCGCGGTGGGCTGGAGCGGGCATTACAGCGTGACCGTGGCGGTGGGCGGCATCCGCTTCGTCGCCCCGATCCGCACCAGCGATCTGGTGACGGTGTCGGCCAAGCTGGTCTACACCGGCACCAGCAGCATGCATTTCGCGGTGGACGTGCGCGCCCGCGACCCGATGGGCGGCGAATCGCGCCTGTGCACCCATTGCATCATCGTGTTCGTCGCGCTGGATCAGGTCGAGGGCCGGCCCATCGCGGTGCCGGCGTGGAAGCCGGAGACGCCGGAGGACTGCCGCCTGGCCGAGTACGCATTGAAGGTGATGGAACTGAGCAAGGGCATCGAGGAAACCGTCGCCCACTATCAGAGCGCCGGCGCGGCGAGCTGAGCTCCGGATGTCCGGATGTCCCGCGTGGGAGCGACGTGAGTCGCGACCGGAGGACTAGGTAACAGCCGGGCCCAGATAGGCGAGTGGGCCTGTCATCGCCACGGTTCTGGGTAACGCGCCAAGCGTTCGCGACTCACGTCGCTCCTACAGGGAGGGCTTTGGATTGACCTCATGGCAGGAGCGACGTCAGTCGCGACGAGGTGTCCGGAATGTCCGGAAACCTGCCGTCAGCCCGGCAAGCGCATTTCTGTTGGGGAGGAGCGGAAAAAACAGAGGCTCGCGACTCACGTCGCTCCTACGTGCCACATCGCGAATTCGAATAGATCGGGCCGGGCGCAACGACCCGTGGGCTCACATCGCGACGCGGCGGGCCTGCATGAAGCGCGGCGCCCAGTAGCCGCTCATCAGGGTGTCCACGCGGACGTCCTTGCCGGCGCTGGGGGAATGCAGGAAGCGGCCTTCGCCGACGTAGATGCCGACATGGTTGATCCGGCCCTTGCGGCCGAAGAACACCAGGTCGCCCTGCTTGAGTTCGTCACGGCTGGCGATCAGCTGGCCGTTGGCCTGCGAGGCCATGTCGCGGGACACGCGCGGGAGCTCGATGCCCAGCGCGGTGCGGAACACGTAACCGACCAGGCCGCTGCAGTCGAAACCGCTGTCCGGCGAGGTGCCGCCCCAGCGGTAGGGCGTGCCCATCAGGGTCAACGCGCGCTTGAGCACGGCCTGGATCTTGCCGCCCTCGTCCTTGACCACGCCTTCCTTGCTGAGGTCGTAGCCGGCCAGCAGGCGGCTGAGATCGCCGGCGACCATGGTCGAGCGGTCCAGCAGCGGCAGACTGTCGCTGGCGGCGAGGCGGGGCAGCAGAGCGGTGAGGGTGGCGGTGGCGGCTTCGGCCGCCTTTTCCTTGATGCTCAGCGAGGCCGGCTTGGCGGCTTCGCGGGGAGCTTCCGCGCCGGCGGCCGGAGCGGCGTCCGGGGCGTCGATCTGGACCGCGTCGGCGGTCGGCGCATGCTGCGCCCAGGCCGGAACGCTGGCGGCCGCCAGCAGAAGCAGGGAGAGAAGACGGGTCGCGCCCCGCGGGGAGCGGAGGGTGGCGGCGGGCTGGCCTGGCGGCAGGTCGTCGGTCGTCACGCGGGGTCGGGAAAAATGCGAAGCGGCAATAGTGCCGTCATATCGCGTCGATTTGGTTCACAAATCGTTATTTATTCGTTAATGATCCCGGGCTTGGGTCACAGAAGTGGCCGGCTTCAGTGCAGAACCCGTTTGGCGCCGGTGTAGTGGTCGCGCCAGTAGCTGCCATCCAGATGGTCCAGCCGGACCGTCCCGCCGGTGCTGGGCGCATGCACGAACCGGCCCTCGCCGACGTAGATGCCGACATGGCTGACGCTGCCGCGGCTGCCGAAGAACACCAGGTCCGCCGGGGCCAGCTTGCGCGGTTCGATCCGGGGGCCCTGCACCCGGGCCAGTTCCCCCGAGGTGCGCGGCAGCTTCAGATCCAGCATGTCGCGGAAGACGTAGGCGACCAGCCCGCTGCAGTCGAAGCCGGATTCGGGGGTGTTGCCGCCGTAGCGGTAGGGCGTGCCGACCAGGCCGATGGCCCGCATCAGCACGGCGTTGGCGGCGGCCGGGTCCTCGGCGTCGACCCGGGGCCATTCCCGGGCGGGCGGCGGCGGGGCGCGGCGGACGGTTTCCTTGCCGCCGCCGCAGCCGGCCAGCAGGGCGGCCAGCAGCAGTGCGATCGCGAGGATGACGCGCGGGGCCGCGGGTGGCGGCGGGGCGTCCAAGCCGGGATAATGCACGGTCTTCATTGCGGCGCATCTTCGCCCGCAATCCACCTGGCCGACAAGCCACCACGCCTGCCGCCGGCAGCCCATATTCCAGAGTCCTGAATGAAAATCGCAAAAGACAGCGTCGTCCGTTTCCACTACACCGTCTCCGAAGTCGGCCAGGAGCCGCTGGAAAGCTCGAAGGATCGCGAGCCGCTCGCCATCCTGATCGGCCACGGCAACATCATCCCGGGCCTGGAGAACGCCATGCAGGATCGCGAGGCCGGCGAGAGCTTCAGCGTGGACGTGACCGCCGCCGACGCCTACGGCGAACGCCGTGACGGCCTCACCCAGCGCGTGCCCAAGAAGCACTTCGGCGCCCAGAAGCTCGTCCCGGGCCAGCAGGTCGTGCTGAACACCAACTTCGGTCCGCGCGCGGTGACCATCCAGAAGGTCGGCATGAGCGTGGTCGACGTGGATCTGAACCACCCGATGGCCGGCAAGGATCTGCATTTCGACGTGGAAATCGTCGACGTGCGCGAAGCCTCGCAGGAAGAAATCGAGCACGGCCACGTGCACGGCGACGGCGGCCACCACCACTGAGTGGAAGCTCCCGCCATCGGCAACGGAACGGCCCGCGCGAGCGGGCCGTTTTCGTTTCCGCGGTGTCGCCGTCCGGTCAGCGGGCGCTCTTGTCGTCGCCGGCGGGTTCCGGAATGACCGCGATGGCATCCACTTCGACCCGTACGTCCGGCTGGAACAGCGCCTGCACGCCGATCAGCGCGCTGGCGGGCGGGCGCTTCGGATCGATCCAGCGATCGCGCGCCGCCCGGATCGCCGGCAATTGCGCGGCGTCGAAATCGCGGACATAGATCGTCAACCGCGCCACATGGGAAAAATCGCTGCCCGCCGCGCGCAGGGTGGCATCCAGGTTGCGCATCACCTGTTCCATCTGTTCCTCGAGCGAACCTTCCACCACGCTGCCATCGGCACGCAGCGGGACATGGCCGGACAGCAGCAACAGCTTGCCGCCATCGATGCGCATGGCCTGGGAAACATTGGGAATGGTGGCGCCGGGGGGATTCACGGCTTGCAGCATGGCGTCGGGCTCCTGGGCGGACAGGGGAAGGGAGTGGCCGGCGAGCAGTGCCGCCAGGGCAAAACAGATGCCGCGCGATTTCACTCGTTCGTCTCCGTCAGTACGTGGATGACTTCGCCACTGGACATGGCGTGGCCGAAATGATGGACGACCTCGTCCAGCACGTGCCGGCGCTGGGCCGCATTGAACGCCGCGCTTGCGTCTTCGACCAGGATGGTTTCGTAACCCAGATCGTGCGCGGCGCGCAGCGTCGACTCCACGCAGACGTGCAGCGCGAAGCCCGCGATGAGCAGGGTATCGATGCCGCGGTTGCGGAGATAGCTGTTCAGGTTGGAGCCGGCGAAGGCGCTGGCGCCCAGGCGGCCGCTGGCGACGAATTCGCCGGGTGCCGGCTGGAACGGACCGAAGAACTCCGCGCCCGCGCCGCGGAACGTTCCCGCGCGCGGGATGGCCTCGCGCAGACCGTAGCGGGCGCCCCCCAGTTCCGGATGACCCGGATCGAAGCGCAGCCCGGAGTGGATCACCGGCACGCCGGAGGCACGGGCGGCATCGAGCAGGCGGGTGCCGGCGGCGACGGCGTCCGCCAACTGCGCGCGATCCTGGACCAGACCATTGAGCTTGCCGTCCGGGGCCAGCCATTCGTTCTGGAATTCGATGAGCAGCACGGCGGCGCGCCCGGCGCGGTGCTGCTGGCGCAGGGCGTCGATGCCGGCGTCGCGATTGCCGGCCATCGCGGGCGCGGTGGCGGTCGTCAGGGCCGCGCCCAGGACCATGGCGCCCAGCAGGGAGTGGAGAGGGATGGGAATCATCGGAGGCTCCTTGGGGAATACGGGAGCGGGCAGCCTATTCAGTTCCATCTGTGCAGAATACGGCGATAAATTGAATATCAAATTGCATTTTCGGAATCATGCTGGACGATCTTGCCCTCTTCATCGCCATTGTCGAAGCCGGCAGCCTCACTCAGGCCGCCGCACGCCTGGATCTGCCCACCTCCACGCTGACCCGGCGCCTGCAGCGGCTTGAGCGGGAACTGGGCTGCCGCCTCCTGCATCGCAGCGCCCGCCGGATGACCCCCACGCCGGAAGGCTGGCAGTACTACGAGCGCAGTCGTCCGCTGGTGCATTCGCTGCAACAGGCGGTCGAGCAACTGGACGACAGCCTGAGGGACGTGAAGGGGTTGCTGCGGGTGCTGGCTCCGATCAATCTGGCCAACGGGGTGTTTGCGGACGCCTGGAGCGGTTTTCTGTCGCGGTATCCGGAGGTGCGACTGGAACTGCAACTGAGCAACCAGACCCAGGATCTGTACGCCCGCCACGCCGACCTGGCGATCCGGACCGGCGAACAACCGGATTCGCAACTGCAGCAGCGCCGGCTGGGCGAGGTGGAGGTCAGGCTGGTCGCCTCGCCGTCGTATCTGCGCGAACGGCCGCCGCCGGCGACGCCTGCGGATCTGCGGCGGCACGATGTCGTGGTGGCCGAACCGCTGACGCTCTGGAGCTTTCGTCACCGGCGCAGCGGCGAACGATTCGAGCTCAGTCCGGCCGGGCGTCTGCGGGTCAACGATCTCGGGCTCGCGGTCGATGCGGCCCGCAAGGCCATGGGCATCCTGATGTGTCCGTTGAATGTCTGCCAGCACGGGCTCGCGAATGGCGACCTGGTGGAGGTGATGGCGGATTGGCGTCTGCCATCGCGCGCGGTCTACGCGGTCTGGCCACAACAGCGGTATCTGCCGGCGCGGGTGCGCGCGCTGGTCGAGCATCTGGCGGCGTTCGCCACCGATCAGCCCTTGCTGCGGGCCGCCGATGACCCCGCTGGGGAAGGCATGACAGGCATGCTCTAATGCCGGCCGGAATCCAGGGAGAGCCAGGACATGACCGCAGTAACGGACAGTGCGGGTGCATCGCTGCGGCCGGTGGCCGCCAGTGAGCGCATCGAAACCATGGATGTGCTGCGCGGCTTCGCGCTGCTGGGCATCCTGCTGATGAACATCGAGGGCATGGCCGGCCCGTTGTTCCAGTCCTTCTCCGGACTCGACCCCGCCCTGACCGGGGCCGACCGCATCGCCGATGCGCTGATCTACATCCTGGTGCAGGGCAAGTTCTACACCTTGTTCTCGCTGCTGTTCGGCATGGGTTTCGCGGTGATGTCCTCACGCGCCGAAGCGCGCGGACAGCCGTTCGCGGGCGTGTACTGGCGGCGGAGCCTGGTGCTGCTGGTCATCGGCGTGATTCACGGCCTGCTGATCTGGTCGGGCGACATCCTGCTGATCTACGCGCTGCTGTCGTTCTTCCTACTCGCGTTCCGCAACGTGTCGGCACGGTGGCTGCCGTGGCTGGCGGGCCTGGCCTATCTGGCGTCGTCGGGAATGATGCTGCTGCTGGGGCTGCTCGGGTCGATGATGCAACTGGAACCCGGCGCGGCCGCGCAGTGGAACCAGGAAATGGCCAAGGCCGGCGTGGAGATGAACGCGATGCTGGAAGGCCAGCGCCAGGCCTATGGCGCCGGCACCTACCTGGAAGCCGTCGCGCAGCGCGCCAAGGACGTCGGCTTCATGCTGAGCAACCTGTTGTTCATCGGCCCCACGGTGTTCGGCATGTTCCTGTTCGGCACCTGGTTCGTGAAGAGCGGCGCCATCGCCGCGCCGCAGGGGCATCCACGCCTGTTCGCCTTCCTGCGCTGGGGCGCGCTGCCGCTGGGCCTTGCCCTGATGCTGCTGTCGTTCTGGATGGAACCCACCGCGCGTTTCGACAACATCAACCTGCATTCGTCGACCGCGTTCGCGGCCAGTTCGATCGGCAGCGTGCTGATGGCCTTCGGCTACCTCGGCTGGATCGTGAAGGGGGTGCGGTCGGCCGCGAGCGCGCCGCTGCTGCACTGGCTGGCGCCGGCGGGAAGGATGGCGTTGACCAACTACCTAATGCAGTCGATCGTCTGCACGTTGATCTTCAATGGCTACGGATTGGGTTACCTGGATCAACTGCCGCGCGCCTGGCAGGTGCCTTTCGTGTTCGGCCTGTTCCTGATCCAGGTGCTGTGCAGCCGCTGGTGGCTGGCGCGTTTCCGTTTCGGTCCGGCCGAATGGGTCTGGCGTTCGCTGACCTACCTGCGACCGCAACCGATGCGGGCGAATCCGGCGTCCGCCTGAACGCCTGAACCTCCGGAAAGAAAACGGCCCGCCTGCGCGGGCCGTTCTTTTTGCATTGCCGACAACGGGTCAGTTGACGCTGACCGCGCTCCAGGCGCGGGCCACCGCGTTGTACTGCGCCGAACCGGCGCCATACAGATCGGTCGCCGCGTTGAGCGTGGCGGCACGGGCCTGCGGGTAGGTCGTGCTGGAGGTCATGTACACGGTCAGGGCGCGGTACCAGATGCGCTGGGCGGCATCGCGACCGATGCCGGTCACGCCGGTGTCGCCATTGCAGACCAACTGGCTGGCGGTGTAGCTGAAACCGGCGGGCGATACCGCGCCCTCGGCGAGCAGATAGAAGAAATGGTTGGCCGGGCCGGAGGAGTAGTGCGGATCCACGCCGGCAAAACCCGCCGCCGGATAGCAGTTGTAGGAGCGGCCACCGTCCGCGTCGCCAGGGCGGAACATGTAGCGCAGCGCCTTCTTGCCGTCCGGATTGCTGCGGTAGATCTTCTCGCCAATCATGTAGTCGCCGGGATCGCTGGCGTTGTTGACGAAGTACTCCACCATCGTGCCCATGATGTCGGAGGCGGCTTCGTTCAGACCGCCGGCGTCGCCGGAGTAGGCCAGGTTGGACGTCGCCTCGGTCACGCCATGGGTCATCTCGTGTCCCGCCACGTCGATCGCGACCACCGGGTACCAGGTCGAGGTGCCCAGGCCATAGGCCATGAACTTGTATGGCGCGCCGTACCAGCCGGCATTGCCGCCGGTGGCGGGACCGCCGCCGCCGCGGAAGGTCACGTTGACGATGCTCTTCACGCCCACGCCATCGTTGAAAATGCCGTTACGGCCAAAGGTGTTCTTGTAGTAATCCCAGGTGGCGGCCACGCCGAAATGCGCATCCGACGCCTCGCTGGCGACCTGCGACTCGGTGTTGTTGCCCCAGTTGTTGTCGGCGTCGGTCATGATCGCCGCGGTGCTGTAGACCCGGCTGATTTCCTTGCCCAGGCCGTCGCGGGTGTTGCCGCCGCCGCGGGTGGGATCCAGCATCTGGTAGCCGCCGCTGACCGAGTTGGTGGTAATGGCCACGTCACCGAGGAACAGGGTCTGGCCGGTGCCGACGGCGGCGGCGGTGTGGATGATGTTCCAGTGATCCAGCACCTTGCCGCTGTGCGCGTCGACGAAGTAACGCATGTCGGCTTCGCCCTGGCTGTCGGACACGCCGCGCACCCGCACCTCGTAGGCGAGCACCGGCTGCGCGCCGCGCGCGTAGATCACCAGGCCCTGGCTGCCGATGTCGTCGATCTGGCCCTTGAAGTCGGCGCCCGCGGAGATCACCGCTGCGTCGGCATCAATGCCGGCCTTGAGCGCAGGCCGCCCGTTGCCCCGGAGGGTCAGGCTGGTGGATCTGAGCTTTCCATTCTTGGAGTGAATCACCACGTCGCCGCCGATGACCGGCAATCCCTTGTAGCGACGATCCAGGCGCACGTGCTCCGTGCCATCGCGATCGACGATAACATCGCGGGCGACGAACTCGTCGCCGTCGCTGCTCTTCAGCGCGGTCGCATGACCGATGGCCAGGCCCTTGGCGCGGCTCGCGGCGGGCGTCTGGTCGGCGTTGGCGGCGTACAGCGGGGAAGTGACGAGGATGGCGGCGATGGCCGTGGAGATGAGACTGATCTTCCGTTGCATTGCGTGCTGACCCCTGTGGTGTGTGGATGTGGGTGTTGCGACAGCAGGATCGGAAGCGGGTGGGGCGCGCTCCATCGCGCGGTGGCGGACACGACCGGCGATGTCCGTACGATGTTGGCGCGAGACAAATGGTGTCAATAGAAACTATGTGAAGAAAGACAGAGAATGACCGTTACCTTCTCCGGATTACGCTTGACATGTCCTTGGTGGCTGACGCCGTATGGAAAAAACGGTCATGCGATTGGCCAGGCGCGCCCGCAG
The DNA here is from genome assembly GCF_051953815.1 of Pseudoxanthomonas sp. Classification (GTDB taxonomy): domain Bacteria; phylum Pseudomonadota; class Gammaproteobacteria; order Xanthomonadales; family Xanthomonadaceae; genus Pseudoxanthomonas_A. Next base: position 25,029 of record NZ_JBQCIJ010000018.1, read on the forward strand.
GGCGTCGCGCGATGAGCGGGCGGCACGCATGAACCACCGGCGGGAGGAAATCCTCGTTCTCGGTTCGGGCGCGATCGGCCTGTCGACCGCGCTGATGCTGCTGGAAGCCGGGCGCGCGGTTCGCGTGCTCGAAGCCGGCGAGCACGTCGGCGCCGGGGCATCGCACGGCAACTGCGGGACCATCACGCCCAGCCATGCGCCGCCGCTGGCCGCGCCCGGCGTGGTGACGCAGGCATTGCGCTGGATGCTGACCCCGGATGCGCCGCTGTATCTCAAGCCACGCGTGGATCCCGCGCTGTGGCGATGGCTGTTGCGCTTCGCCGCGCGCTGCAATCCACGCGATTGGCAGGACAGCGCGCGGGCGCGCGCCGCGCTGCTGGACGACTCGCGCGCACGTTTGGCCGAATGGGTCGAACGCTACCCGCTGCGCTGCGAGTTCCAGGAAGAAGGACTGGACTACGTGTTCCGCGATCCCCGCAATTTCGAGCGCTATGTGCGCGAATGCGAATCGCTGCGCCGGATGGGCATCGCCAGCGAGGTGATTGCCGGGTCCGACTATGAAGCCCAGGAGCCGGCGGTTCGCGCGGGCGTGGCCGGCGCGATCCGGTTTCCCGACGACGCGCGCCTGCGCCCGGATCGCTATGTCGCCGAACTCGCGCGCGCCGTGCGCGAGCGGGGCGGCGAAATCGAAACCCGCTGCCGCGTGCTCGGTTTCGAGGACGATCGCGATGGCGTGCGCATCGGCACTTCGCAGGGAACGCGGGAAGGACGCGAGGCGGTGTTCGCCCTCGGCGCGTGGACGCCGGAATTCGCGCGCCGGCTTGGCCTGCGCGTGCCGATCCAGCCGGGCAAGGGCTACTCGGTGACCTACAGCCGGCCACCGCGGGTGCCGAAACGGCCGCTGGTGCTGAAGGACCGTTCGGTCTGCGTGACCGTATGGGACAGCGGCTTCCGCCTGGGCAGCACGATGGAATTTTCCGGCTACGACGATCGCCTCAACGACGTGCGGCTGGCGGCGCTGGAGCGCGGCGCGCGCGAATTCCTGCATGACCCCGTGGGCGATGTCGTGCAGGAGCGCTGGTGCGGCTGGCGGCCGATGACCTGGGACGATCTGCCGCTGCTGGGACGCGTGCCCCGGCATCCGCGCCTGTGGCTGGCCGCCGGCCACGGCATGCTCGGCATCAGCATGAGCGCGGCCACCGGCCAGCTGATGGCCGACCTCATCACCGGCCGTCCGCCGGCCCTCGACCCGCATCCCTATCGACCGGAGCGTTTTTCATGAACCCGCAGACCGACTTCGACCTGATCGTGATAGGAGGCGGCTCCGGCGGATTGGCGGGCGCCTTCCGCGCCGCCGCGCACGGCGCGCGGGTGGCGCTGCTGGAACCGGCCGAACTCGGCGGAACCTGCGTCAACGTCGGTTGCGTGCCGAAGAAGGCGATGTGGCTGGCGGCCGATACCGCCCAGCGCATCGCCCTGGCCGCGCAGCTGGGCTTTGAACTGGAGTCGCGTCCGCTCGACTGGCGCGAGTTCATCGTCCATCGCCAGCGCTACATCGCCGGCATCCACGCCAGCTATCGCAAGCGCCTGGATGAGAGCGGGATCGTCTGGATGCCCTGCCGGGGCCATCTGGTCGATGCGCATACCGTCGAGAACAGCGACGGCGCGCGCCTGCGCGGCGAGCGGATCCTGCTCGCCACCGGCGGCAAGCCGCGCCGACCGCCGGTGCCCGGCGCGGAACTGGGCGGGGTGTCCGACGATTTCTTCCAGCTCTGCGATCCGCCGGCGCGGGTGGCGCTGATTGGCGGCGGCTACATCGCGGTCGAGCTGGGCGGCGTATTGCAGGCGCTCGGCAGCCAGGTGGAACTGTTCGTGCGCGGCAGGCGCCTGCTGGAAGGTTTCGATCACGAACTGGCCGCGGATCTGCTGGAGGACAACCGCCAGCACGGCCTGCGCGCGCACTTCGGTCACGCGCTGGCGGAACTGCGGCCGGCCGGAGACGGCAAGGTCGTGCTGATCGATGCCAACGGCGAGCGCAGCGAACCGTTCGATCGCGTGCTGTTCGCCACCGGACGGGTGCCGAGCACCGCCAGCCTCGGCCTGGAGAACGTAGGCGTGACGCTGGACGCGCGCGGTTTCGTGGAGGTCGACGCGTGGCAGAACACCAGCGTGGCGAACATCCACGCGGTCGGTGACGTCACCGCCGGCCCCGCGTTGACCCCGGTGGCGATCGCGGCGGCGCGCCGGCTGATGGATCGCTTGTACGGCGGCAAGCCGGACTCGCGGCTGGAGTTCCGCGACATCGCGACGGTGGTGTTCTCGCATCCGCCCATCGGCAAGGTCGGAATGACCGAGCAGGAGGCGCGTGACCACTTCGGCGACGCCGCCGTGCAGGTCTATCGCGCGCGCTTCCGGCCGATGCTGCACGCGCTGGCCGATTCGCCGCAGCGCAGCCTGTTCAAGCTGGTATGCGCGGGCCAGGAGGAACGCGTGGTCGGCCTGCATCTGCTGGGCGAGGGCGCCGACGAGATCCTTCAGGGATTCGCGGTGGCGATCCGGCGCGGCATCACCCGCCGGGATCTGGAAGACACCATCGCCATCCATCCCACCTCGGCCGAGGAAGTGGTGCTGATGCGATGAGCGGCGTTGGCGCCTGGCAGCGGCCATCCGACGGAAGGACGGCCGTGCCGACAGTTGGGTGACCTCCGGCACCTGAGGCGCCCCGGGGCCGGCGCTATGGTGCGCCGGTACAGGCAGGAGAGCCGCCATGCATCAGGACGCTTCCGCAGTCGCCACCGCGCCCGAGCCCGATCAGACCGGCGCCGCGCTGACCCCCATCGATGCCGGCGAGCGCATCGCCGCGCTGGACATCATCCGCGGCTTCGCGCTCATCGGCATCTTCCTGATGAACGTGGAATGGTTCACCCGGCCGATCAGCGAGCTGGGACGCGGCATCGATCCTTCGCTGCACGGCATGGACTACGCGGTGAGCTGGGCGGTGTACGTGTTCGTGCAGGGCAAGTTCTGGACCCTGTTCTCGCTGTTGTTCGGCATCGGCTTCGCGGTGATGCTCGGGCGAGCGGAGCGCCGGGGAGGCGCCTTCGTCGCGCCCTACCTGCGGCGCATCCTGGGACTGCTGCTGTTCGGCATCGCCCACTTCATCCTGATCTGGACCGGCGACATTCTGCACAACTACGCCATCACCGCGCTGGCCCTGCTGCTGGTGGTGACCCGCAACTGGAAACTCTGGCTGGGCATGCTGCTGTCGTTCGCGGTCGCCGCCGTGGTCCTGAAGTCGGGCGCGCTGGCGGCGCCGATCGCGGTGCTCGTGCTGGTCGGCGTGCTGATGTTCTTCCTGCACCGGGGCAGCCTGGCGCGCTGGTGGAAGTGGGGTGTGACGCTGTATTCGCTGATGTTCGTGCTCGGCCTGATCGGCGCGGGCGTGACCGCGGTGTACCCGCAGATCCGTTCGCCGGAAACCGCCGAGCAGGCCGCCAAGCGCCAGGAGCGCCTGGCGGAACGGGCGAAGGAGCGGGTCGAGGAAGTCCGCATCGACAGCCGCGGCACCTATGCCGAAGCAGTGCGTTACCGCGCCACCAAGTTCGCCGAGGACATGCCGGACGCGGCCGGCCTGAGCTTCATGGCGCTGCCGATGTTCATGATTGGCTTCTGGTTCGTCCGCGCCGGCGTGGTGGCGCGACTGCGCGAACACGCGGCGCTGTTCCGGCGGCTGGCGGCGTGGACCTTGCCCATCGGCATGGCGATGACCCTGTTGAGCGTGTGGCTGGTGCCGAGTTTTCCCGGCGACGGCATGGGGGGACGCGATCCGATGCGGATGACCGCGGTGTCGCTGTTCCAGTTGGGCGCGCTGCTGCTGTGCCTGGGCTACTTTTCCGCGATGGTGCTGCTGCTGGGCACGCGCGCCGGCCGCTGGCTCGCTCCGCTCGGTTACGCCGGGCGGATGGCGTTGACCAATTACATCGGCGCATCGCTGGCGGGCACGCTGTTCTTCTTCGGTTATGGCCTGGGCTATTGGGGACAGTTGTCCCGTCCCGGACAGATGGCGTTCGTGGCGGTGGTGTTCGCGTTGCAGATCGGTTTCAGCGCGTTGTGGCTGCGTCATTTCCGCTATGGGCCGCTGGAGTGGGCCTGGCGCGCGCTGACCTACTGGCAGTTGCCGCCGATGCGCCGCGCCGGCGGACACGCGGCGAACGCGGATGGAACGGTGCATCCGACCTGACCCGGGCCACGGCGGGTTTAGAATGCGCGCATGGATGAGCGTACCACCCCACACGCCTTCCGTCCGTGTCCCCATCGCGCGCCGGCGCCCATGCCCGCATGAGCGGCGCGACGCCGGACGAGGACAAGCAGCAGGACGAATCCGCCAGCGCGGTGCTTGACCCGGAGGCCGCGCCCTCTGGCGCGGCGGCGCCCGGACCGCTGCTCGGCGGCTTCGCGCTGGCCGCGCTGGGCGCGATCGCGTTCTCTGGCAAGGCGATCATCGTCAAGCTGGGCTACCGCCACGGCGTGGACGCGATCACCCTGTTGGCCCTGCGCATGCTGGTCGCGCTGCCGTTCTTCCTGCTGATGGGCGCATGGGCGGCCCGCCGCGCCGCGCCGCTGGCGAAAGGCGACGGACCGAAGATCATCGGGCTGGGCTTCTTCGGTTATTACCTGGCCAGTTTCCTGGACTTCGCCGGCCTGGCGTACATCACCGCCACCCTCGAACGGCTGATCCTCTACCTCACCCCGACCCTGGTGCTGGCGATCGGCCTGCTGGTGTTCCGGCGCCGTGCCCGTCGCGCGCAGCTGGTGGCGCTGGTGATCAGCTACGCGGGCGTATTGCTGGCGTTCGGCCACGACTGGTCGCTGGGCGGCGGCAACATCGCGCTGGGCAGCCTGCTGGTGTTCGGCAGCGCGCTCGCCTACGCCGTCTACCTGGTCGGCAGCGGCGAGATGGTGCGCCGGGTCGGCGCGGTGCGCCTGACCGCCTACGCCAGCAGCGTGGCCAGCGTGCTGTGCATCGGCCAGTTCCTGCTCCTGCGACCGCCGGCCAGCCTGATGGCGGTGCCGGCGCCGGTCTGGTGGCTCTCGCTGCTCAATGGCACGGTGTGCACGGTGCTGCCGGTCCTGATGGTGATGATGGCGGTGTCGCGTATCGGTTCCGCCCTGGCCGCCCAGATCGGAATGATCGGGCCGGTGTCGACCATCGTGCTCAGCCTGTTGCTGCTGGGCGAGCCGATGGGACCGTGGCAGGTCGTCGGCACCGTGCTGGTGATGTCCGGCGTGTTCGTGGTCTCGCGGCAGAAGGCCGCATGAGCGGGCGCGCCGCCGATCTTCATCCCTCCGCGGGGCCGGCACGGGCACAATGACCGCATGAATTCCTCCGAGATTCCGCCGCCCACCATCGCCCTGCGACCGTTGCTGTGGCTGGTGGCGGCCGGGGTGTTCATGCAGATGCTGGACAGCACCATCGTCAACACCGCGCTGCCGGCGATGGCCCGCGATCTGGGCCAGTCGCCGCTGCGCATGCAGGCCGTGGTGGTGGCCTACGCGCTGACCGTGGCGATGCTGATTCCGGCGTCCGGCTGGTTGGCGGACCGGTTCGGCACCAAGCGGATCTTCATCGCCGCGGTCACCCTGTTCACGCTGGGCTCGCTGACCTGTGCGTTCTCGCAGAACCTGCCGCAACTGGTCGCTTCGCGCGTGTTGCAGGGCATCGGCGGCGCGATGCTGCTGCCGGTGGGACGACTGGCGGTGCTGCGCGCGGTACCGCGCAAGGACTTCCTGGCGGCGATGAGCTTCGTCACCGTGCCCGGCCTGATCGGTCCGTTGATCGGCCCGACGCTAGGTGGCTGGCTGGTGGAAGTGGCCTCGTGGCATTGGATCTTCCTGATCAACCTGCCGCTCGGCGTGCTCGGCACCGTCGCCGCATTGCGCTGAATGCCGGATCTGCGCGGACCACGGGTCCGCTTCGACGCGCTGGGTTACGTCCTGCTCGCCTTCGGCATGGTCGCGGTGTCGCTGTCGCTGGACAGCCTGTCCGATCACGCAGGCAGTCGCGGGGCGATGGTGGTGCTGCTGGTGTTCGGCCTGGCCGGCCTGGTGGCGTACTGGCTGCACGCGGTGCGGGCGCCGCGCCCGCTGTTCCCGCTGGCCTTGTTCCGGGTTCCGAGTTTCAGCATCGGCCTGCTCGGCAACCTGTTCTCGCGCATGGGCAGCAGCGGCATGCCGTTCTTGATTCCGCTGATGCTGCAGGTCGGGCTTGGCTTCTCGCCGATGTCGGCGGGCATGCTGATGATTCCGGCCGCGCTGGCGGGCATGTTCTCCAAGCGCATCGTGGTGCCGCTGGTGCAGCGGCTCGGCTATCGCAAGGTGCTGGTCGGCAACACGGTGCTGGTGGGACTGGCGATGGCCAGCTTCGCGCTGGTGTCGGCGGACCAGCCGATGTGGGTGCACCTGATCCACTTCGCCTGTTTCGGCGCGGTCAACTCGTTGCAGTTCACCGCCATGAACACCCTGGCGCTGCGTGATCTGGACGGCGATCTGGCCAGTAGCGGCAACAGCCTGCTGTCAATGACGATGATGCTGGCGATGAGCATCGGCGTCGCATTGGCGGGCAGCCTGCTGGGCGTGTTCGGCAATCCCGCCCTGCACCCGCTGCAGGGACAGGCGTTGTCGGCGTTCCGCTGGACCTTCGTTTGCGTGGGCCTGATCACGATGGCGTCGGCGGCCATCTTCGCCCAGCTGCAGCCCACCCACCGGATTCCGCCTTCCAGCGTGAAGCGCGCCGATCCGGGCTGAGCGGCGCGGGCGTTCCGGGCTTCAACCGTCCTTCGGGACGCTGGCTTCCGCCAGCCAGTCCACCACCGCCTGCAAGGCATCCAGCCGACCTTCGCCGACGTACCGGCGCTCGCGATAGATCGCCACCTGCCGGTGCGCGCTGGTGCCGTGCTGGAGGATGCGCCACAGCTGCTCGAACGCTTCACCGGCGTCCAGCGCCGCGATGTCTTCCTCCAGGACCTGCTGGGTACTGCGCAGCATCTCCCGCACCGGCACCAGCCGCCCGCTGGCGAGATCGATCAGGCCGGCGTCGTAACCATGACGCTGCGCCCGCCACAGGTTCTCCGCGATGATCGCCTGCACGCCGGCATCCAGTCCGGCGTGCCGCTCCGGATGCTGTTCCAGGTGGCGGACCAGGCAGCGGAACAGTTGCGCCAGCGCCAGCGCATCGTCGGCATCGGTGCAGCAGTCCGGAACCCGCAACTCCAGGGTGGGGTACTGCAACGACGGACGAATCGCCCACCACAGGAAGCTCGCATCCTCGATGGTGCCGGACTGCACCATCCGCGCGACGTAGCGGTCGTAGGCGGCCTGGTCGGCGAACAGCGGCGGCAGGCCGGTACGCGGGATTTCCTGGTAGGCGGTCTGCCGATAACCCATCAGTCCGGTGGGATGGCCCATCCAGAATGGCGACGAGGTGCTGATCGCCAGCAGCAGCGGCAGGAAGGGTTGCAGCCGTCGCAACAGATCGACGCGCGAGGAGGTGTCGGCCGGCTGCACATGCACGTGCAACCCGCAGACCAGGTTGCGATGGCCGAGCATCTGCAACTGCTCCATCACCCGGTCGTAATGCGGCTTGTCGGTGCTGCGCTGATCGCGCCACAGCCCCATCGGATGGGTGCCGGCCGCGAGAATCGCCAGGCCATGCTCGGCGGCGATGGCGCCGACGGTACGACGGAGGTGATGCAGATCGCGGCGCGCTTCCCGGTGATCGTGATGGACCAGGGTCTGCACTTCGACCTGGGTCTGCAGCAGTTCGCTGCCGACCCGATCACCCAGCGCTTCGTGGCAACGGGCGAAAAATGCCCGCGGCATGTGCCGCAACCGGCGGCGGTTGCGGCGAACCAGGAAGTATTCTTCTTCGAGTCCGAAAGTGTAGGGATGTGCCTGCACGCGTGGCCCGTCCGGGAAGGAACAGGCCGTTTATCGCATCGGCGGGGTAAACGTATCGTTCAGACGCGCCCCCACGCCCGGGGGGGCGCTGTGGCGGGCCGCCGTACTTTCCCACGTGTTTTGCGAGGTACGCGTACAATCGCCGGGACAGCGCCGCGCGGGTGTCGGGGGTGTAT
>NZ_JBQCIJ010000019.1:0-37389 GCF_051953815.1 Pseudoxanthomonas sp.
GAGAAGCGCTTCTTTGCTTGTGCAAAGAAAGGAACCAAAGAAAGCACCCCCCGGTCCTCGCGCCCCAGCCGCTGCGCGGCCGGGGTCCGTGTCGCCGGCGGGAATTTTGGGACGGCACATCCCTGTGCCGACCCAAAACGCTGCACATCCCTGTGCAGCGCCCTGCGGGTTTACCCACCGGCGCCACCGCTGTGGATGGGGCCCCAAAAAAACAGAAGCCGACCTCCTGATAGCCGCCGTTGTTGTTGCTGTTGTTCTTGATTCTGCTCTACGGGCCCCCGTTCAGGCGTGGCAAGCGGGCCGGGTAAAACCCGCAGGGCGCTGCACATGGACGTGCGCCGTTTTCGGCAGGGGCAGGATGCCCCTTCCGAAAATTCCCGGTCCGATTGCGGACCCGGAGCGAAGCGCAGGGCACGCCGCCAGGGGTGTGTTTCTTTGCCTACTTTCTTTGCACAAGCAAAGAGCGCTTCTCAACAGCCGGAGGCTGGTCAAGTAGGGCCCCGCGGCGAGCGCATCATGGCTGAGAACCGCTAGCAACAACGCGCGTCAGCGCCCTACATACATTCCGGTACAGATAGTCCAGCCCAACCCGGTTTCTTTATGAAACCACCCCACTGCGCTACGGTATCCCCCATGCAAGACCCCACCCGCGACGTCCTCACCCCCAGCCAGCTCAACACCCTGGCCCGCGACCTCCTCGAAGGCGCATTCCCCCTGATCTGGGTCGAAGGCGAACTCGGCAACGTCACCCGTCCCGCCTCCGGACACCTGTACTTCACCCTCAAGGACGCCCGCGCGCAGGTCCGCTGCGCCATGTTCAAGCCCAAGAGCCAGTGGCTGCGGTTCGTTCCGCGCGAAGGCCTGCGCGTGCTCGCGCGCGGGCGTTTGACCCTGTACGAAGCACGCGGCGACTACCAGTTGGTCATCGACCATCTGGAGGAGGCCGGCGAAGGCGCGCTGCGGCGCGCATTTGACGCGTTGAAAGCCAAACTCGCCGCCGAGGGCCTGTTCGACGAAGGCCGCAAGCGCGCCCTGCCCGCGCATCCGCGCCGGCTGGCCGTCATCACCTCGCCCAGCGGCGCGGCGGTGCGCGATGTGTTGAGCGTGCTCGGCCGGCGCTTCCCGCTGCTGGAGGTCGACATCCTGCCGGTGCAGGTGCAGGGCGAAGCCGCGCCGGCGCAGATCGTATCCATGCTTCGGCGCGCCGCCGACAGCGATCGCTACGACGTGATCCTGGTGACCCGCGGTGGCGGTTCGCTGGAGGATCTGTGGGCGTTCAACGACGAGCAGCTGGCGCGCGCGATCGCCGCGTCCCCCGTTCCGGTGGTGTCGGCGGTCGGCCACGAAACCGACTTCACCCTCGCCGATTTCGCCGCCGACCTGCGCGCGCCCACGCCGTCGGTCGCCGCGGAACTGCTGGTGCCGGACGCGCGCGATCTTTCCACCCGCCTGCGCACGCTGGATCGGCGCGTGCAGGAACTGCAGCGCCACCATCTTCGCCAGGCGATGCAGCGCGCCGACCGCGCCGCGCTGCGGCTCAATGCGTTGCGTCCGGAGGCGCGCCTGGCCCTGATCCGCCGCCGCCAGGAAGACGCGATGCGCCGCCTGCAGGCCTTGTGGCGGGAGCAAACCGAACAACGCCGCGCGCGCCTGCGCCATGCCGCCGCCATCCTGCGCGCGGCGCAGCCGCAACGCCGGCTCGCGCAGTTGCAGGCGCGGCTGGAAGCCCTGCGCGCCCGCCCCCAGGCGGCCGTGGCCCGCCAGCTCCAGCGCGAAGCGCTGAAACTGCGCGGTCTGGCGCGTTCACTGGAAGCGGTCAGCCCGCTGGCGACGGTCGCCCGTGGCTACGCCATCGTCACCCGCGCCGATGGCGCGCTGGTGCGCTCGGTTGACCAGGTCGCGCCCGGCGACGCCGTGCAGGCCCGGCTCGCGGACGGCGAACTGAAACTGCGGGTGGAATAACCCGCCGCCGTCCCCTCCAGCATCGTTCAACCCCGTTTCGCGGGCCTGCGCGTTTGCCCTCCCGACCCATCGGGAGAACCGCCATGCGCCACGCAAGCCCCTGCCTCACCCTGCTCGCCGTCGCCCTGCTGGCCGCCTGCCAGTCGCAGCCGACGGCCAAATCCGCCGCCGCCCAGGATGCCGAGATCGCCGCCGCAGCGGCCAGCGCCACCCTGGATGCGGTCCAGGTCCAACGCAGCGCCGAAGCCAGGACCCGTATCCAGTACAACCGCGCCATGCCCACCGCGGCTTACGCACCGCCTCCCCCCGCCCCCATGAAAATGGCGGCCGGCTACGTGGCCCTGCAGAGCCCGGGGCTTGTCTCCCTGCCCGCCGAGCCGGCGAATACCGAACACTACGCCGCCCACGACGACAACCCGATCCATCGCACCACCGAACAGTCGGTCTCGACCTTCTCCATCGACGTGGACACCGGCAGTTACAGCAACGTGCGGCGGATGCTGCGCGAAGGCGTGCGCCCGCCGGCGGATGCGGTGCGCGCGGAGGAATTCATCAACTACTTCGACTACCGGCATCCCGCGCCGACGAATCGTGACGCCCCGTTCCGGGTCAGCACCGAACTCGCGCCCGCCCCCTGGAACAGCGCGCGCCAGGTTCTGATGATCGGCATCAAGGGCTACGACGTGCCGAAGGCGACGCTGCCGCCGGCCAACCTCGTGTTCCTGATCGACACCTCCGGCTCGATGGATTCACCGGACAAGCTGCCGTTGCTGAAGCAGGCCTTCGCCCAGCTGGTGCCGCAACTGCGCGCGCAGGATCGCGTCTCCATCGTGGTCTACGCCGGCTCGGCGGGACTGGTGCTGCCGCCCACGCCCGGCGATCGCCACGACGACATTCTGGGCGCGCTGGAGCGCCTGCAAGCGGGCGGTTCCACCAACGGCGGCGACGGCATCCGGCTGGCCTATTCGATGGCCAAGCAGGCCTTCGTGAAGGACGGCGTCAATCGGGTGATCCTCGCCACCGACGGCGATTTCAATGTCGGCACCATCGATCAGGGCGCGCTGGAAACACTGGTCGGCGATCAGCGCAAGTCCGGCATCGCCCTGACCACGCTGGGCTTCGGCCAGGGCAACTACAACGACGCCATGGCCGAACGGCTGGCCGATGTGGGCGACGGCAACCACGCCTACATCGACACGCCGCAGGAAGCGCGCAAGGTGCTGGTGGAGGAGATGCAGTCGACCCTGCTGACCATCGCCCGCGACGTGAAGATCCAGATCGAGTTCAATCCGGCCTACGTTTCGGAATATCGCCTGATCGGCTACGAAAACCGCGTGCTCAAGCGCGAGGATTTCGCCAACGACAAGGTGGATGCCGGCGATATCGGGGCCGGGCACCAGGTCACCGCCCTGTACGAGATCACGCCCACCGGATCCGGCGCCGAGCGCCTGCCGGCGCTGCGCTACGGCCAGGCCGGCAACGCCTCCGCCACCGCCGCGCCCATGAACGGCGAGATCGCGCACCTCGCGCTGCGCTACAAGATGCCCGGGCAGGACCGCAGCCGGCTGATCGAAACCCCGATCCAGGCCGCGACGCTCACCCGTTCGCCCGGCGAGAGCTTCCGCTTCGCCACCGCGGTGGCGGCCTACGCCGACCTGCTGCGTGGCGGCAAGCACATCGACGGCTGGGGCTGGCGCGAAGTCGCGGCGGCCGCGCGCGGCGCCCAGGGCGAGGACCGCTTCGGCCTGCGTCGCGAGTTCACCGGTCTGGTCGAGCAGGCGCGCCAGCTGGCCGCCCGCGACCCAGGCGATACGCCGGCCATCGCGCGCGGCGAGTGAGCCTGCCGGGACGGGCGGCGCAGCGCGCCGTCCGTCCGCTTCAGCGCATGCCCATCTGCGCGGCCGGACGTCCCAGCAGATAGCCCTGGCCGAAATTGCAGCCCAGTTCGAGCAGCGCGCTGCGCTGTTCCTCGGTCTCGATGCCCTCGGCGATGGTGTCGATGCCCAGGGTGCCGGCCAGCGCCAGGATCGCCCGTACCAGGCCGGGACTCTCGGGACGGGTTTCATCGCCAATGCCCGCGACGAAACTGCGATCGATCTTCAGCACCGAAATCGGGAAGCGATGCAGGTACGACAGCGCGGAAAAACCGGTGCCGAAATCGTCCAGTTGCGCCAGGATGCCGTGCTCGCGCAGCGTGCTCAGGATGCGCAGGGTGCGCGGCGCGTCGTCGAGCAGCGCCACCTCGGTGATTTCCACCCGCAGCCGCGCCGGATCCGCGCCCAGCGAATCGAACAGGGCCAGCAGGCGATCGGCGAAATCGGGCGAACGGAAATGTCGCGGCGATACGTTCACCGATACGTACCCTTCCCCACCCCGCGCGATCTGGCGGACCACCTGCTCGTAGATCAGCCAGTCGACCTGTTCGATCAGGCCGCTGTCCTCGCCAAGACCGATGAACTCCGCGGGCGCCAGCAGACCGCGCCGCTCGTGCTGCCAGCGCAGCAGTGCTTCATAGCCCACCACCTCGCCATCGTCCAGGCGCAGGATCGGCTGGTAGTACGGCACGAAGTCGCGGTTGTTGATGGCCCGCCGCAGGTCCGCCAGCAGATCCAGGCTGTGCATCGCCGCTTCGCGCATCGCCTCGTCGAAGGTGGCGCAGCGATCGCGGCCCTGCTCCTTGGCGCGGTACATCGCCGCGTCGGCGTCGCGCAGCAGTTCCTCGCCGTTGCGGTAGCGTGGATGCCAGATCGCGATGCCGAGACTGGCGGAGGGATACAGTTCGCGGCCGGCCACCCACATCGGCCGGCTCAGCACCGTCAGCAGGCGCTGCGCCAGTTCGCGGATGTTCTCCTCGCCGTCGGCGTACTCCATCAGGATGGCGAACTCGTCGCCGCCCAGGCGCGAGACCACGTCGTTCTCGCGCACCGTCATGGTGATGCGGCGCGCCACCTCGATCAGCAGTTCGTCGCCGGCCGCGTGGCCGATGCTGTCGTTGACCAGCTTGAAGCGATCCAGATCCAGGAACAGCACCGCGAACGCCTGGCCGTCGCCGTGGCGCGCGCGCTCGATGGCCGCGGACAGCCGATCCAGCAGGTGTGGCCGGTTGGGCAGTCCGGTGAGCGCGTCGTGGGTGGCCTGGTAGGTCAGGCGCTGTTCGGCGCGCAGGCGCTCGTTGATCTGCGCGCGCAGCTGGGTGTTGGCGTCGGCCAGTTCGCGGGTGCGTTCGTCCACCCGCCGCTCCAGTTCGGCATGCGCGCTGCGCAGGTTCTCCTGCGCCCGCTGCCGGCCCAGGCCGTTGCCGATGTTGTGGGCGACGAAGTTCAGCAGGCTCTGGTCGTGCGGCGTGAACTTCACTTCCGGCGAATAGCTCTGCACCACCACCACGCCCTGCACCTGGTCGCCCTGGAACAGCGGCACGCCCAGCCAGCTGTGCGCCGGCGGCCCGTGCTGGACTACCCGGCCCTCGTCGCTGAGTTGGCCGATGACCGTGCGATCGGCCAGCAGCGGCTTGCCGGTCTCGATGACGTACTCGGTCAGGCCGTTGCCGATCCGGCGCGAACGCCGCATCGGATCCCGCTCGTCGATTGAATACGGGAAATTCAGGGTCTGCCCGTCCTCGCTGCGCAGCGCGATGTAGAAATTGCGCGCGTCGATCAGTTCGTCCACCACCGCATGCACGTCGGCGTAGAAGCGTTCCAGGCTTTCGGAGGTGATCGCCAGATCGGCAATCCGGAACAGCGCGCTCTGCAGCTTCTCGGCCCGCTTGCGCTCGATGATCTCCGCCTGCAGCTCGCGGTTGGCGCGCTGCAGTTCGTGGGTCCGCGCCTCCACCCGATGCTCCAGATCCGCATGCGCGTGCTTGCGGTCCAGCGCGGTGAGGATGTGCTGGGCGACGTAGCCCAGCAGCGCGCGGTCCTCGTCGGCGTAGCTGGCCGGCGTGTCATAGCTCTGCACCACGATCGCACCGCAGACGCGGTCGTCGCGGCGCATCGGCACGCCCAGCCAGTCCAGGCTGTCCGGACCATGGCTGGGATCGCGGATCACGCCCAGCTTCTGGCGGATGACCGTGGAAGGGCCCCGCAGCGGCTGGCCGTGGCGCAGCAGCGCGAAGGTCATGCTGTTGACCATCTCCTCTTCGGTGAACTCCCGTTCCGGTTCGGCGACGTAGGGATCCTTCTGGTCGGCGAAGTACAGGAAACGGATGGTCCGGCGCTGATCGTCGTAGGAGACGATGTAGCAGTTCTCCGCATACATCAGCGAGTTCACCACCGCGTGGATGCGGCGGAGCATCTCGCTCATTTCCAGGCCGGTGCCGGCCAGGTCGGCAATCTCGTAGAGCGCCTGCTGCAACCGCTTGGATTTCTCCAGCGACACGATCCGCGCATGCGCGCGCGCGGTATCGAGCGTGGCGCCGATCAACGCCTTCGCGAGCCGGCACCAGGATTCGCGACGGGCCTCGGGCACCGCCTGCGGCAGGGTCACCGCCAGCGCCATCCGCGCGTTGCCGTCGGCGTTTTCCCAGGCCAGCACCCAGCCATCGTCGGGATCGACCGTGCCGCCCTCGCCCAGCGCCTGTTCGGCGCGCCGGCGCAATCCGCTCGGGGCGTCCGGCGAGGCGACCCCACCCGCGCCCAGCGCCCAGTCACGCCAGCTGATCGCCAGTTCCGCTCCGGGCGGCAAGCCATCCAGCAGTACGCTGAGGATGCGTTCGGGCGCCGCCCCCTCTCCTTCGCCAGGCAAGGTGCCGACACGCTCGTTTTGGCTGGGCACCCCGGTTCCGGACAGCATCGGCTTCTGATTAAAGTTCCCCGTGCCGAGCATAACGCCAATGCGGCCCATGAACGGCAACCGCCCACACAAAGCCGGTGGAATCACTACGCAAACCCCGGGGTCCCCGCTCATCCGTTCGTCGGTTCATGCATTCCGTCCGGACAATCGCCCCGGTTCCCGACACGCACCGCCCCCGGCGGCGGCGCGCGTTTTCGTTCAGCAACCTGACGGCCGCCCGCTTCCCGGAAAAGCGCGAAGCCCTTACGCTGATCGCAGTGAACGACGCCGCCGAACCCGCCGATGAAACGTTGATGCTGGCCTACGCCGCCGGCGATGCATCGGCTTTCGAGCGCCTCTATGCCCGCCACCGGGGTCCCCTGTACCGCTTCCTGCTGCGCAATCTGCGCGACGGCGCCCTGGCGGACGAGTTCTTCCAGGATGTCTGGCAACGGGTCATCACCGCGCGCCAGGGCTGGAAACCCGAAGCGGCCTTCACCACCTGGCTGTTCCGGATCGCCCACAATCGATTGAATGACCACTGGCGGGCCGCCCGTCATCGCCCACCGGCCCCGGAGGATGCGGACGAGCGCACCGCCCGGGTGCCGGATCCGGATACGCCGGAGCGGCAATTGTCGGAGTTCGAGCAGCGCCGGCGCCTGCAGCTGGCGTTGGCCGAGCTGCCGGAAGAACAGCGCCAGGTGGTCCAATTGCGGCTGGAACAGGAATTGAGCCTGGAGGAAATCGGCGACATCACCGGCGTGGGTCGGGAAACCGTCAAATCGCGGCTGCGTTACGCGATGGACAAGTTGCGCGCGAGACTGAACGAATGAACCGCCGTCCCCTCGAACCGCTGGATTCCGAAGAGCGCCTGCTGGCCGATCAGCTGGCGCGGCTGGGACCGCACGGCGAACCCTCGTCGGCGCTGGACGCGCGCATCCTCGCAGCGGCGCACGACGCCGTCGCCACCCGCCCCTCTCCCCGGCGCAAGCCGCGCTGGCCGGTAGCCATGGGCCTGGCCGCCAGCGCACTGCTGGCGGTGGGCATCGCCTGGCAGTTGCGTCCTGTCGATGAGATGCGTTCGGCCGAGCAGACCGCGCTGCCCGAGGCCGCGCGGATCGGCGACGATGGCTCTGTGGCCGACACCGCCGCGCCCGCCCGCGCGCCGGTACAGCCTCGGCAGGAGACAACTCCCGCGCCGCCGGCACCGGCAAGGGTCATGGTGCCCGCTCCGCCCGCGCCGACGTCGACGGAGCCCGCGCTCGCGCGCCGCGCGCAGGCGCCGGCGAGACGGCATGCCACCCCGGAAGCAGCCACACCGGCCGCGGCACCGGCCCCTTCACGCGCGGATGCGCTCGAATACGGCGCGCGTCCCGCGCCGGCGTCGGCGCCGCCCGCGCCCGCTGCGCCGCCCCCGTCGTCGGCCACGGTCATGGCCAACCGCGCCAGCGAGGCGCCCCTGGACGCTCTCGCCGTGCAGTCCTCCGCCGCGACGGCCGATGATCTCGCCTCGACCGCCGATCGCCCGGGGTTCGTCGCCGATCCGGAAACCACGGCCGCGATCGCCGCCAGGCGTGAAAAGGCGCGCGCCGAACAGGCCCGCGACGCGGCGGATGCGGCCGAGGCCGCCCGTGGCGGCGCGGAGGCGCGCACGCGCAGCGCCGCCGCCAAGGCCACCCCGCAGCCGGCGCCGCCGCCGCCGGCGCTCGCCACCTCCGCGCCGGTCGCCCCGGCCCCCGCCAGCGCGACCCGCAACGCGCTCAAGCGCACCGACCTGCAGTTGCCGGTCATCGAGGACACCAAGCTGCCGCCGGAAGACTGGCTGGAGCGCATCCGCCTGCGCCGGGATCTGGGCGATCGCGTCAGCGCGGCCGACAGCCTGGTGCGCTTCAAGCAGAGCCATCCCTTCCAGAAGGTTCCGGACGATCTGAAGGAACTGCTGGGCGAATGAGCCACACCCTGGCCGCCCGGGCCTCGCATCTGCTGGAGGTCAAGCACAGCCGGTTCCTGGTGGCGGCCACGCCGGCCACCACGCCGGAGCAGGCGCTGGCGTTCCTCGCCGAAGTCGCCGACCCGGCCGCCACCCACAACTGCTGGGCCTACCGGATGGGCGCCGAATATCGTTCCAGCGATGACGGCGAGCCCGCCGGCACCGCCGGTCGTCCCATCCTGGCCGCCATCGACGGCCAGGGCTACGACCAGGTGATGGTGGTGGTCACCCGCTGGTATGGCGGCGTCAAGCTGGGCGCGGGCGGACTGGTGCGCGCCTATGGCGGGGCCGCCGCCGAATGCCTGCGGCTGGCCGAGCGCCGGCCGCTGATCGTGATGCGGATGCTGGAGCTGGCCGCGCCGTTCGAGGATCTGGGCACGGTGCATGCCGCGCTGTCCGGCTTCGGCGCCGAGAAACTGGACGAGTCCTTCGACGAACACGGCGCCCATCTGCGCCTGCGCCTGCCCGCCGAACACGGCGACGCCTTGAAAATCCACCTGCGCGACGCCACCCGTAACCGGGTGCGCTGGTTCGGGCAGGAGGCGGAGAACCCGCTCCGGAAAGCGTGATCTCCGGGCTCGCTCCCGCAGCCGCGAGCGGGAAAGCGCGCACCGGAAAGATTGTGGAAGCGGCCTGGCGCCGGACCGCTTCCACAGCATTTCCGACGGAAACCCCATGACCGCTGCCCAAGCGCCGGCCCACGCCGGCACCGACGATGCCCGTGCTCCCCGCCCCAAGGCGAAGCTGGGCAGCCTGCGCGCACTGTGGCCCTTCATCCGCCAGCACTCCGGACTGTTCGCCGCCTGGCTGGTCGCGCTGGCGCTCGCCTCGGCCGCCACCCTGAGCCTGCCCACCGCCTTCAAGCAGATGATCGACCAGGGATTCGGCGCCGGCGGCGCCGGCATCAACCAGGCCTTCGGCGCGATGTTCGTGGTGGTGGTGGTGCTGGCGCTCGCCAGCGCGGCGCGCTTCTACTTCGTTTCGCTGCTGGGCGAAAAGGTCGTCGCCGACCTGCGCCAGCGCCTGTACGCGCATCTGCTCGGCCTGGACGCCGAGTTCCACGATCGCAATCGCAGCGGCGAACTGGTGTCGCGGCTGTCGGCCGACAGCGAGCTGCTGCGCAGCGTGGTGGCCAGCAGCATGTCGGTGGCCCTGCGCAGCAGCGTGACCGTGATTGGCAGCCTGGCGATGCTGTTCGTCACCAGCCCGCGCCTGGCCGCGTTCGCGCTGCTGGGCATTCCACTGGCCGTGCTGCCGATCGTGCTCGGTTCCCGCAAGCTGGGAAAGGCCTCGCGCGCCAGCCAGGATCGGGTGGCCGACGCCAATGCCCTGGCCAGCGAAACCCTCGGCGCGGTGCGCACCGTGCAGTCGCACGCCCGCGAAGGTTACGAGACCGGCCGATTCGATGCCGCGGTGGCGGTGGCGGTGGACACTTCGCGCCGGCGCATCCGCGCGCAGGCCTGGGTGACCGCCGCGGCGATCACCCTGATCTTCGGCACCATCGTGGCGGTGCTGTGGATGGGCGCGCACGATGTGGTCGAAGGTTCGATGACCGCCGGCACCCTGGCGCAGTTCGTCCTCTATGCGCTCATCGGCGGTGGTTCGGTCGGCGCGCTGGCCGAAGTCTGGAACGAACTGCAGCGCGCGGCCGGCGGCATGGGCCGCATCGCCGAGCTGCTGGAGGAATCGCCGCGCGTCACCGCGCCGGCGCATCCGCGCGCCCTGCCCACGCCGCTGCATGGCGACATCCGTTTCGAGCAGGTGGCGTTCCACTATCCCTCGCGCCCGGACCTGCCCGCGCTGGATGGTTTCGACCTGACCATCCGGCCGGGCGAGACCGTCGCCCTGGTCGGCCCCTCAGGCGCGGGCAAGAGCACCGTGTTCTCCATGCTGCTGCGCTTCCACGATGTGCAGTCCGGCGCCATCCGCCTGGACGGCGTGGATCTGCGTGAACTGGACCCGGCCGCGCTGCGCGAACGGATCGCGCTGGTGCCGCAGCAACCGACCATCTTCGCCGCCAGCGCCGCCGACAACATCCGCTACGGGCGCCTGGACGCCACGGCCGGGGAGGTGCGTGCGGCGGCGACCGCGGCCGAGGCGGACGACTTCCTGGACGAATTGCCGGACGGATTCGACAGCCAGCTGGGTGAGCGCGGCGCACGCCTCTCCGGCGGCCAGCAACAGCGCATCGCCATCGCCCGCGCGTTGCTCAAGGATGCACCGATCCTGCTGCTGGACGAGGCCACCAGCGCGCTCGACGCACAGAGCGAACGCGCGGTGCAGCATGCGCTGGAGCGCCTGATGCAGGGCCGCACCACTCTGGTCATCGCCCACCGGCTGGCGACCGTGCTCAAGGCCGATCGCATCGTGGTGATGGATCGCGGGCGCATCGTCGCCCAGGGCACGCACGAGGAACTGCTGGCGCGGGATGGCCTGTACGCGGAACTGGCCCGGTTGCAGTTCCTCGACTGAGGATGTCATTGCCGGCATGCGCCGGTTAACATCCGGCTTCCACCAATCTCATCGCGAAGGAACTGCCATGACCGATTGCAGCTGCGAACATCCCCTCAACGATTCCCAGTACATGCAGCGCGGCGGGCTGGCGCTCAAGAGTTGTCCGCGCTGTTCGGTGCAGGCGGGTCGCCATCTCTTCCATGCACTGTCCAGCTTCGGCATGCGGACCATGGCCGACGGCCAGGAAATCGTGCAGTCGTGGTGCCCGGCCCGCCGCTCCAACAGCACGCCGGACAAACCCGCCTACGCCTGCCGCTGAACCTGCGCCGATTGCCGCGGGCGGCATGATCCTTTCCGCCACGGTGCGACCGTGAATCTCGCGCTGTTCGACTTCGACGGCACCCTCACCGTCCGGGAAATGATGCCCGGCTTCATGCATGCCGCGGTCGCGCCGGCGCGCCTGGCCATCGGCAAGGTCGTGCTGGCGCCACTGGTGTTCGGCTATCGCGCCGGCTGGGTGTCCGGCAACCGGGTGCGCGCGGGCATCGTGGACTTCGGCTTCCGTGGTGTTCCCGAAGCCCGCCTGCGGGCCGCGGGCATGGCGTTCGCGAACGACGTGCTGCCCGGCGTGCTGCGCGAAGACGCGATGGCCCGCGTGCGCTGGCATCGCGAACGCGGCGACACGGTGGTGGTGGTGTCCGGCGGACTGGAAACCTATCTGTCGCACTGGTGCCGGTCACACGATCTGGAGCTGCTCTGCTCGCACCTGGAAGTCCGCGAAGGACGCATGACCGGGCGCTACCACGGTGCGCAGTGCGTGGGCGAGGAGAAGGTGCGCCGCATCCGCGAGCGCTACGACCTGTCGCGCTATGCGCGCATCCACGCCTACGGCGACACCCACGAGGATCACGCGATGCTCGGGTTGGCGCACGAGGCCTGGTATCGCGGCCAGCCCTGGCGGCGCTGACCGCCCCGCGCGGTCGCCCGGACGCGCTGTTTTCTCAGGCCGCTTCCGGCGCGGGCTCGGATTCCGGCAGCACCAGCGGCACCTTGATGCGCGCGCGGCTCGGGAAGGCGTGCCGCAGGATGCGCCAGATCACCTGGCCGAACTGGCGCGGCAGCGAACCGGTGTTGTAGTGCTGGCCATAGCGCGCGCAGATCTCGCGCACTTCCACCGCCATCTCCGCGTAGCGGTTGGCCGGGATGTCCGGATAGAAATGATGTTCGATCTGGTGGCTCAGGTTGCCCGACATCACGTCCATCCACTTGCCGCCACCGATGTTGGACGAACCACGCAGCTGGCGCAGGTACCAGTGGCCACGCGATTCGTTCTTGATGCATTCCTTGGGGAAGGTCTCGGCATCGGCGGTGAAATGCCCGCAGAAGATGATCACGTAGGTCCATACGTTGCGCATGCCGTTGGCGACCAGGTTGCCCAGCAGCACCGGCAGGAAGAACGGGCCGGCCAGCAGCGGGAACACCAGATAGTCCTTGATCAGCTGGCGCGCGGCCTTGCGCAACACCGGCCGCGCCTTGCGGCGCAGCTGCGCGGTGGTCATCTTGCCGTGCCACCAGCGACCCAGCTTGAGGTCCTGGATGGCCACGCCCCACTGGAAATACAGCGCGAAGAACACCGCGACAATGGGCTGCACCAGGTAGAACGGTTTCCACTTCTGTTCCGGGAAGATCCGCAGCAGGCCGTAGCCGATGTCATCGTCCAGGCCGCGGATGTTGGTGTAGGTGTGGTGGCGGAAATTGTGGGTGTGCCGCCAGTTCTCGCTGGTGGCGATGATGTCCCACTCGTAGGACCGGCCATTGATCTGCGGATCGCCCAGCCAGTCGTACTGGCCGTGGATGACGTTGTGGCCCAGCTCCATGTTTTCCAGGATCTTGGCGCCTCCCAGCAGCAGCGCGCCGAGGATCCAGACCGGCCAGAACAGCCACGCCCAGGCCTGCCCGGCCACCAGCAGGCCGCCCAGCAGCGCGGAGGCGAACAGCAGCGTGCGCGCGATCACTTCGATATAGCGGACCGCCGCGATGACGCGGCGGATGTAGCGCGCGTCGCGCTCGCCGAGGGTCGCCACGGTGCGCGCGCGGAGCGCGTCCAGTTCGTCGCCGAAGCGATCCAGTTCGGCGGGAGTCAGGGCCCGGTTGCGTGAAGCGCTCATCAGAGATCCAGTTCCAGATCGGTCACGGCGCTGTTGATGCACAGCTTCAGCGCCTGGGAAGGTTCGTGCGCCAGCGCGCCGCTGGGCAGATGGCGGGTGCTGCCGGCGGCCTTGCCGCAGGCGCAGGTATTGCAGATGCCCATGCGGCAGCCGGATGCGGGCTTCAATCCCGCCTCTTCCAGCGCCACCAGCAGCGATTGTCCACGTGGCACCCGCAGGCGGCGTCCACTGCGGGCCAGATGGATTTCGACTTCGCCACGGTCTTCCACCGCATGCGGGGCCGGGCTGAAGGCCTCGGCCTGGAAGCCCGCCACGCGTCCGTCCAGCAGGCGCCGCGCGGTTTCGACGAATCCGCCAGGACCGCAGGCCATCACCCGGCGACCGGCCAGCGCCGGAATCCGCGCGTCCAGCCAATTGGCGTCGATGCGACCGGTCCGTTCCCCGGCATCCCGCGCGGCCTCGCCGGTCAGGCCGACGTGCAGGCGGAAACGCGGATGGCGCGCGGCCAGCGCACGCAGTTCATCCAGGAAGCACAGCTCCTCGCGGGTGCGTGCCCAGTACGCCAGATCCAGATCGACCGGCATGCCCTCGGCCGCCAGTTGCCGGGTCAGCGCCATCAGCGGCGTGATGCCGCTGCCGGCCGCCAGGAACAGCCAGGCCCCCTCGGGGCGCGCCGGCAGGCACAGCTCGCCAAAGGCCGGACCGAGTTCGAACACCTCGCCCGCGCGGGCCTGGCCGAACAGGTATTGGCTGACCCGCCCCGCCTCCACCGCCTTGACGGTGATCGCCAGCAGGCCGTCCGCGCGCGGCGGTTCGGTCAGGCTGTAGCTGCGGGTGTGGCGGACGCCGCCGATGTCCACCCCCAGGTTGACGTGCTGGCCCGGGCGGAAGCCGGCCCAGTGCCGGTTGGGCTTCAGCCACAGCGTCACCGCGCCCCGCGCCGCGTCTTCCCGCGCGACCAGCCGCGCGCGCGGCCGCTCCCAGGTCCAGTTGCGGTTGACCCGACCGGCCCAGAAATCGAAGACGTCGGGGGCGATCAGCGGGCTGATCAGCCGGCGCAGCGCGCCCGCGGGACGGCGGGCGGCAGGGAGGACACGAGCGTTCATGGCAAGCACTATACCGGTGTCAATACAGTCGTGTATACAACCGTATATTAATTCTTGCCGCTATGATGCGGACCAATCTCCCTCCATTCAGCCCCGTACGCTCCAGTCCATGTCCTCGACCGCCCTCCCCCATCACGACGACCACGGCCCCGGCCGCAAGGCGACGATTTCCCGGGAGGATCTGCTGGCGGCGGCGTTGAAGCTGCTGGGACCGCACCGCGGCGTCTCCACCCTCAGCCTGCGCGAGGTCGCGCGCGAGGCCGGCATCGCACCCAACAGCTTCTATCGGCAGTTCCGTGACATGGACGAACTGGCGGTGGCGCTGATCGACGTGGCCGGCAGTTCGCTGCGCAAGATCATCGGCGAAGCCCGCCAGCGCGCCGCCGGCAGCGATCGCAGCGTGGTGCGCAGTTCGGTGGAGGCCTTCATCGAACAGCTGCGCGCCGACGACAAGCTGCTGCACGTGCTGCTGCGCGAAGGCACCGTCGGTTCCGACGCCTTCAAGCAGGCGGTGGATCGTGAACTGGAATTCTTCGAGGAAGAACTGCGCATCGATCTGATCCGCCTGGCCATCCGCGACAACGCGCCGCTGCACGAGCCGGCACTGGTGTCCAAGGCCATCACCCGGCTGGTGTTCGCGATGGGCGCCACCGCGATGGATCTGCCGCCCGAGAAAGACCCGGAACTGATTGATCAGATGTCGCAGATGGTGCGCATGATCATCACCGGTTCGCGCGCGCTCGCGGCCGGGCGCTAAGGCTCCTCAGGGAACGATCCGGATCGGCGTGCCGACCGGGACGCGCCGCCAGATCTCGTCCATTTCCGCGTTGGTCACCGCGATGCAGCCGTCGGTCCAGTCGCCCCGGTAACCCGGCGGCGTGGCGCCGTGGATCATGATGTCGCCGCCCGGATCCACGCCGCGGGCCCGCGCCTGCCGGCGGTCCGCTTCGTTGGGATAGGAAACGCGCAGCGACAGGTGGAAGCGGCTGCGCGGATTGCGATAGGTGATGCGGTAGTCGCCTTCCGGGGTTTTCTCGTCGCCCTGCTGTCGCTTGTGCCCGATGGGCGCATCGCCCAGCGCGATCCGGTAGGTCGAGATCACCCTTCCGTCGCGCAGCAGCTCCATCCGGCGCTGCGCCTTGTACACCCGGATCGCATCGGCGTGCTGTGCGGCGGGCAGCAGGCCGGGCGGTTCGCCTGCCGTCGCGCTTGCGGGCAGCACGAGAAACAACCCGAGAAATCCCAGCACGTACCCGCGATACCGGGCCATGCGCTCCCTTGTTCGAGACAGTGCATCCATCGGAGCCATGCTAGCGCAGCGCGCCGCCCCGGGCCCGCCATCACCCGAATCACCCGCTGTGCCCGCCATGCGGCATGGCCTGGATACGTTGGTTTTCGTGTTCTCCGCCGGTCGGCGCAAAGCCCGCGGCGACGAGGCGCTCCTGTCACGCGGACGCGGATCACCCGGGCAAGGCGCGGGCCAGGATGACGCCGGCGTCCTCGTTTCCCGACAGGCTGCCGAATGCCCATTCGTGTCCCGGCGCCAGCCGCTGACGAACGAACACATCGGCCATCGGGCTGCCGGCACGCAGCAGCGCGGCGGCCTGCAGGGCCCGCGCGAGCCGTTCCGTCACTGCGCGCGCGCCGGCCTCGCCGATGCCGGCGCCCTCGACCTCGGCGATCAATCGGGTAGCGAACGCGTCGAATGCCGGCGTCCTGCCGCTGGCCGATTCCAGTTCCGCCCGCAAGGCCACCCGCGTTTCCGGCTCGCGCGCCAGCGCCCGCAGCACGTCCAGGCACTGGACGTTGCCGCTGCCTTCCCAGATCGAGTTCAGCGGCGCCTGCCGATACAACCGGGGCAGGATGGATTCCTCGACGTAGCCCGCGCCGCCCAGGCACTCCTGCGCCTCGTTGACGAAGGCCGGCGTGCGCTTGCAGATCCAGTACTTGCCGACGGCGGTGGCGATGCGCGCGAACGCGGCTTCGCCGCCTTCCCGCGGCGCGCGGTCCCCCCCCCCCGCCACCCGCAGCGCGAACGTGGTCGCGGCCTCGGATTCGATCGCCAGGTCCGCCAGCACGTTCGCCATCAGCGGATGGTCCACCAGCCGCTTGCCGAACGTGCGCCGATGGCGCGCATGGTGCAGCGCCTGCGCCAGCGCCATCCGCATCTCCGCCGCCGAGCCGAGCATGCAGTCCAGCCGGGTCAGCATCACCATCTCGATGATGGTCGCCACGCCGCGCCCTTCCTCGCCCACCCGCCAGGCCAGCGCGTCGCGGAACTCGACCTCGCTGGAAGCATTGGACCAATCGCCCAGCTTGTCCTTCAGGCGCATCAACGCGAACCGGTTGCGCTCGCCATCGGGAAGGCGGCGCGGCATCAGCAGGCAGGTCAGTCCTCCCGGCGCCTGCGCCAGCACCAGGAAACCGTCGCACATCGGCGCCGAGAAGAACCATTTGTGCCCGATCAGCCGGTAGCCCTCGCCCGCCGGCGTCGCCGTGGTGGTGTTGGCGCGCACGTCCGAGCCGCCCTGCTTCTCGGTCATGCCCATGCCCAGGGTGATGCCGCCCTTGTCGGCCAACGGCAGATCGCGCGGGTCGTACAGCGGCGCCGCGGCCTGGTCCGCCCACGCCGCCAGCGACGGTTCGCGCCGCAGCACCGGAACCGCCGCGTGGGTCATGGTCAACGGGCAACTGGTGCCGGCATCGGCCTGGTGATGCAGATAGCTCAGCGCCGCGCGCGCCACGTGCGCGCCGGGTTCGGGTTCGTGCCAGGACAGGCCGGCCACGCCGTGCGTCTTGGCCGCCTCCATCAACCGGTGATAGGCCGGATGGAATTCCACCGTATCGATGCGGTGGCCGAAGCGATCGTGGGTACGCAGGCGCGGGCGATCCCGGTTGGCGTCGAAACCGATGCGGTACAGCTCGTCGCCGGCCAGCGCGCCATAGACCGCCAGGCGCGGTTCGAAGGTAGCGCTGCCCTCGCGCCGGACCGCTTCGCGCAGCGCCGCGTCGTCCCGCCATAGATCGCGCGGCTCGAACGCGGGCGGCTGGTTCGCGACCTGGTGGGTTTCGAAGGGCGGCAATCCGTTCATCGCGGGGCTCCGATCGCGGCTGTGCCGTCGATTCTCGCCCAAAGCGGCCTGGCCGTGGTCGTCGCCCGCTTCACACCCGCGCCGCGAGCGCGGCGAGGAAGGCCGGATTCAGCGCCAGGTGGCCCAGCACGCCATGCTGGGTGCCGCTGAGCACGCGCAGCATGTGCCGGCTGCCCCATGGCATCCGGCCCAGAGGCAGGAAGGCGACATCGCGCATGCGCGCGATCCCGTCGTGATCGGACTGGAAAATCGGCGTCAGCCAGCGACTCCAGAACTGATAGATGCGCACATGCGCCTCGCGCTCGCGCTGGTAGCGCGCCAGCGCGGCGTCCAGCCCGGTCTCGGCGCGCAACGCGTCGCGCAGCGACAGCGCATCCATCAGCGCCATGTTGACGCCCTGCCCCAGCTGCGGGCTCATCGCGTGCGCGGCGTCACCGGCCAGCACCAGCCGGCCACGCGACCAGCGGCGCAGGGTCGCATCGTGATAACCCGCGCGCGCCAGTTGCGCCGGTTCGCGCAATCCGGCCAGCTGCGGTTCGATCGCGGGCCAGATTGCCGCCACTTCCCGCTTCCAGCCGTCGATGCCCGCGCCGTGCCACTGCTCGAACGTGGACGCCGGCAGGCTCCAGAAGAAACTCAGGCGGGGCGTGTCGTCGTCCGGCCGCGTGCCCACCGGCAACATGCCGATCATCTTGCGCGCGGCGACGTAGCGCTGGCGCAGTTCGTCCGGATAGGGCCAATCCATCTGCGGCACCAGGCACCACAGCGCGCCCCACGGATAGACCGTGTCCCGCTTCACCGCGCCGGTGAACCGGCGCAGGCGCGAAGCCGCGCCGTCGGCGGCGATCACCAGATCGTAGGGACCATGGCGCGCGCCCTGCTCGTCGACCAGCCAGCCGGTGTCTTCCTCCACCGAGGCGATGGACACGCCCTGGCGCACGTCGGTCCGCCCGGGCCAGGCATCGGCCAGCAGGGTGAACAAGGCGCCGCGTTGCATGCCCAGGCCGAACAGGCCCGCATCCAGCCGCGCATAGCGCATGTCCATGACCGCGCGTCCGCACGGGGTTTCCCCGTACAGCCGGCGCACGCGCCGGCCATGCGCCAGCGCGGCGTCCAGCAATCCCAGTTCCCAAAGCACCTGCAATCCGGTCGGCTGCAGCAGGAACCCCGCGCCCACCGGCCCCAGTTGCGGCGCGCGCTCGAACACCTCCACCGCATGCCCGTCGCGCGAGAGCAGCAGCGCCAGCGCCTGGCCGGCGGTGCCGTATCCGACGATGGCGATATGTTTTTTCCGCATCCGTGTGGCGTCCCCCATACTCATAAAAAACCCCGCCGAAGCGGGGTTCGAAAAATCTCGCAGCGTTGCAATCAGTCGGACGGCGTGACGCTGCCGGCCTGTGCGCCCTTCGGGCCCTGGGTCACTTCATAGGTCACTCGCTGGCCTTCTTTCAGGCTGCGGAAGCCCTTGGAGTTGATCGCGGAGTGATGCACGAAGACATCGGCGCTGCCATCTTCTGGCGCGATGAATCCGAAGCCCTTGGCATCGTTGAACCATTTCACGGTACCGTACGGCATAGCGCTTGCGTTTCCTTGTAAGTGCGGGTGGTTAACGTGCGGCGGCAACCGCACCCGCGGAGTATGCAAAGGCTTTGCCGCGTTGACAATCACCCGCGCGCGAGTTCGCCGATCAGTTCCGGCAGGCCGGCCGAGGCCGCTTCGACGTTGGCCAGCACCTCGGCCATGGTGATTTCCTCGCCGGTTCCGCAACCGGCCGCCCAGTTGGCGACGATCGCCAGGCAGGCGTAATCCAGCCCCAGTTCGCGTGCCAGCCCGGCTTCGGGCATGCCGGTCATGCCCACCAGATCGCAGCCATCGCGGCGCATGCGCGCGATCTCGGCCTTGGTTTCCAGGCGCGGGCCCTGGGTGGCGCCATAGCAGCCACCATCCACAAGTTTGACGCCGGTCACGCGCGCGGCCGCGACGATCTTGTGCCGCAGCAAAGGCGTGTAGGGATCGCCAAAGTCCACGTGCAGCACGTCGCTGCCCGGCTCCTCGCAGATCGTGGAGATGCGTCCCCACGTGTAATCGATGATCTGATCCGGGCAGGCCAGCACGCGCGGACCGAACCGTTCGGTAATGCCACCCACCGTATTGAGCGCCAGCACCCGGGTGGCGCCGATGTCCTTCAGCGCGGCCAGGTTGGCGCGGTAATTCACCTGGTGCGGTGGCACCGAATGGCCTTCGCCATGCCGGGCCAGGAACGCGACCTTCTGGCCCAGCAGATGGCCGATGCGGATCGGACCGGACGGCTTGCCGAAGCGGGTATCGACTTCGCGCGTCTCGACATCGGCCAGCGCGGCCAGCCGGTAGACGCCGGTGCCGCCGATGACGGCGAGCGCAATCCCGCTCATGCGCCTTCCTTGAGCGCGTAGATGGCCGGCAGATTGCGGCCCTGCTCGTAGTAGTCCATGCCGAAACCGAACACGTATCGG
The DNA here is from genome assembly GCF_051953815.1 of Pseudoxanthomonas sp. Classification (GTDB taxonomy): domain Bacteria; phylum Pseudomonadota; class Gammaproteobacteria; order Xanthomonadales; family Xanthomonadaceae; genus Pseudoxanthomonas_A. The sequence goes on from NZ_JBQCIJ010000019.1 coordinate 20,032, forward strand.
TCGGCCACTTCCACGCCCATGTAATCGGCCTGCACGCCTTCGACGCAGCGGTCATGGCGCTTGACGCTGAGCGCGGCGATGCGCACGTCGGTGGCGCCCTGCTCCAGGCACCACTGGCGCACGGCCAGCAGGGTGTGGCCCTCGTCGAGGATGTCGTCGACCAGCAGCACGCGGCGGCCGTACAGCGCGGTGGCCGGACGGTGCTTCCACACCAGCTCGCCGCCGGAGGTCTCGCCGCGATAACGGGTGGCGTGCAGGTAGTCGAATTCCAGATCCAGGCCATGCGTGCCCAGTTCCAGCGCCAATTGGCCGGAGAACGGCAGCGCGCCGTGCATGATGGTCAGGTAGACCGGCACTTCGCCCGCGTAGTCGCGGGCAATCGATTCGGCCATGCGCGCAATCGCATGGTCCAGGGTGGCGCGTTCCACCAGCAGATCGGCATTGGCCAGCGCATCGGCCAGCGAAGGACGCGTCGTTCCCAGTTTGCTCATCACACCACTCCTGTATTGCCGAGCACGCGCGCCTGCGCCTGCCCATAACGTTGATCGGCCAGCAGGCCGTCCCAGCCCAGCGCGCCGCGGCCGATCAGGCCCAGCAGCGCGGCGGTGTTCAGGGCGCGCCCTTCCACCGCCTTGAGCGACTCTTCCACCAGTTTCGGCGAGCACACCAGCACCACGTCGCAGCCGGCGTCCAGGTGCAGATCGATGCGCGCCTTCACGCCGCCGGCGGAGAACGCCGCGGCCATGCCGATGTCGTCGGAGAACACCACGCCGCGGAAACCCATCTCCGTGCGCAGGATGTCCCGGATCCAGCGCGGCGAGTAGCCGGCCGGTTCCGGCGCCACCGCCGGGTACTTCACGTGCGCCATCATCACCGCGTCCGCGCCGGCCTCGATGCCGGCCACGAACGGCAGCAGATCCTGCCCGCGCAGTTCGTCCAGCGTGCGCGGGTCGGCCGCGTCGTCGTAATGGGTGTCTTCCAGCACCGTGCCGTGGCCCGGGAAATGCTTGAGCGTGGCCGGCATGCCCACGCTGTGCATGCCCTGCACGTAGGCGCGGGTAAAGGCGGCCACCACCTGCGGATCCGCGTCGAACGCGCGATCGCCGATGGCGCGGTTGCCACGTGCCAGATCCACCACCGGGGCGAAGCTCAGGTCGATGCCGCTGGCCTGGATCTCGCTGGCCATCAGCCAGGCGTGTTCCTGCGCCAGTTGCAGCGCGGCCTGCGGATCCTGCGCGTAACGCTTGCCGAAGCCCTCCAGCGGCGGCAGCGCGCTGTAGCCCTCGCGGAAGCGCTGCACCCGGCCGCCCTCTTGGTCCACGCAGATCAGCTGCGGGCGCGGCGCGGCTTCGCGGATGGCGGCCGACAGATCGGTCACCTGCGCGCGCGAGGCGAAGTTGCGGGTGAACAGGATGACGCCGGCGACGGCGTCGTGCCGCAGCCAGTCGCGCTCCTGGGCGCTGAGTTCGGTGCCGGCAATGCCGATGACGAGCATGGTGGGAATCCTCAGGGAATGTCGCTGGCGCTGCGTTCGTCCGCCGACCACCGGGCGTACGGGCGCGAGGCCAGGGCCAGATTGTAATAGCGGGCGCTGTCGGTGACCTGCCGGCCGATCCAGTCCGGTTTCACGAAGGCTTCATCGGCGCTGTCCAGCTCGATTTCCGCCACCACCAGCCCGGCGTTCTCGCCCAGGAACTCGTCGACCTCCCACAGGTGCCCGGCATGGCGGACATAGTGGCGGCGCTTGTCGATCAGCCCTCCCACGCACAGGTCCAGCAGCGCGCGCGCTTCGGCGACGGGGATGGGGTAATCGAATTCCTGGCGGGTATGGCCAAGCTCGCGCGACTTCAGGTTGAGGTAGGCCGCATCGCCCTGGATGCGCACGCGCACCGACGCCTTCTGACGCCCCTCGTCCATCGCCGCCATGTCGTTGAGGTAGCCCTGCGCCATCGGCACGACCTCATGCGCCGCCTCGCGCCAGCCATCGCCGGTGACCAGGAATTTGCGTTCGATTTCCAAAGGCATGGGATGAAGCCGTGAATGGGGAATGGAGAATCGGGAATCGTTGAAGCAGGAACGGAGAGCGAGCGCATTGGCTTTCGATTCCCCATTCTCGATTCCCTATTCCCGTCGTTCAAACAACGCAATCGATTCGACGTGGGCGGTGTGCGGGAACATGTCCATCACCCCGGCCGCCTTCAGTTCGTAACCCTGTTCGTTGACCAGGAAGCCGGCGTCGCGGGCCAGCGAACCGGGGTGGCAGCTGACGTAGACGATACGCTTGAACTGTTTCAACGGCAGTTGCTTCAGCACCTCGATCGCACCCGAGCGCGGCGGGTCCAGCAGCAGCTTGTCGAAGCCCTGGCGCATCCAGCCCGCGCCGCGCTGGTCCTGGGTCAGGTCGGCGGCATGGAACTGCGCGTTCGCCAGCTGGTTGCGCCCGGCGTTCTCGCGCGCCCGCGCCACCAGTCCGGCGTCGCCTTCCACGCCCACCACCTCGCCGACCAGGCGCGCCATCGGCAGGGTGAAATTGCCCAGGCCGCAGAACAGATCCAGCACCCGGTCCTGCGGCTGCGGATCCAGCAGTTCGAACGTCCGCGCGATCATCTTCTGGTTCAACCCGGCGTTGACCTGGATGAAGTCCAGCGGCCGGAACGCCAGTTCGATGTTCCACTGCGGCAGGGTGAACGCCAGCGCCGGCGCCTCCGGCCACAGCGGATGCACGCTGTCCACGCCGCCGGGCTGCAGGAAGATCGCGAACGCGTTTGCCTGGCCGAACGCGGCCAGCGCCGCGCGGTCGGCATCGCCCAACGGCTTCAGGTGGCGGAACACCAGCGCGATGCCGCTGAATTCGGCGGTGGCGTCGCCGGCGATGAATTCGATCTGGGGAATGTCGGCGCGGGCCTCCAGGCCCTCCACCAGCGCCGCCAGCGCGCCGATGCGGCCACCGATTTCCGGAATCACGGTATGGCATTCGGACAGGTCGGCGACGAAACGCGGATCCTGTTCGCGGAAACCGACCAGGGTCTTGTCCTTCTTGTCGACCCGGCGGACCGAGAAGCGGCCCTTGCGCCGGTAGCCCCAGCTGGCGTCAACCAGCGGCGCCAGCACGGTCGCGGGCGTGACGTGGCCGATGCGCTCCAGGTTCTCCATCAGCACCCGCTGCTTGGCGTGGATCTGCTTGTCCTCGTCCAGATGCTGGAGCACGCAGCCACCACAGGTGCCGAAATGCGCGCAGCGCGGCGCGACCCGATCCGGCGAAGCCTGCAGCACCTCGATCGTGCGCGCCTCGTCGAAATGGCGGTTCTTGGCGGTCTGCTCGGCCATCACCCGCTCGCCCGGCAGGGCGCCGGCCACGAATACGGCCTTGCCGCTCTCACCGGGCGCGGCGGCGCGGCGGGCAACGCCCCGACCGTCGTGGGTCAGGTCGAGGATCTCGGCTTCAAAGGGGGTTTTGTCGATGCGGGGGGAACGGCTGCGGGCCACGTGGCGGAAGCTGCGTGCGAACTACGGGGCGCCATTGTCGCATGAGCCGGGGCCGGGCTTTCCCCGGCGATTCCGCCGGGAGCCAATCCCCGCTCCCCGCCGGCGCGGGCGCCCCCCTTTTTTCCAAAAAGGGGGCAGGCATTCGGGTCCGCGCGCTCGACCCCGACGGGCTTTCCTACTTCTGCTTCCAGCCGGCTGCGTCCTGGTACCACCATCCGCCGCGGGCGCTGGCGATCCATTGCTGGGCGAAGGTCTGGCGGATCTGCGCTTCCCATTCCGGATGGCCGTTGGCCACGGCGATCTCGCGGTAGACCGCCTTGCGATCGCGATTGTCGTCGGCCACCGCCTGGGTCATCGCCACCCGATCCTTCAGCGCCAGCTTGGCGGGGTCGCGCACTTCGATCATGCCGTCGCGGGTCAGGCCCAGCGCGCCGGCATCGAAGCCGGCCTGCAACTGGCTGCGGAAGCGTTCCGCCATGCGCCCCTGGATCGCCTGGATGGCGGGCGTCTTGATGTTGATGTCGGCATTTTCCTGCGCGTGCGCGCTGGCGATGCCGACCAGCGACAGCCAGTCGAAGCCGCGTCGCGACACCGGCGTCAGCGACGCGCTGCCGCCCGGGGTCGCCGGCACGCTGGAGTCGGGTTTGGCTTCGGGCCTGGCCGGCGTCTTCGCATCGTCACCGATGACCTTTTCGACGAACTCGCGCGCCGCTTCCTTGGCTTCGGCCGCGGGGAAGTAGACATTGATGGTGACGCACGCGGTCAACACCAGCGCGGCGGCGACAGAGGTTCCCAACCAACGATGCATGTGCGTTTCTCCTGATGGCTACTGGAATACCGGTTTGCTCTCGCCGCTGGTCACGTCGCCCAGGCGCTTGACCAGGGTCGGCCAGTCGACCCGACGGTTGAAGCCCACCACGGTCAGGCGCGGCAGGCCCTTGCCTTCGACAATGATAAAGCCGGCTCCGGCTGAACCCAGCCCGTCCATCTGGCAGACGTCCTCGGCCAGATGGCAACGGATGCCGATGCGGCGATATCCGAAGTCGTCGAACAACTTGAGCGCCTGCGCCTGCAGGCTGCTGCCCAGCCCCTGGCCGCCACCGACGCTGGAAAGATCCTGCACCGCGCGCTGGCTGATCCGCTGGCGCCCGCGCCATTGCGGGTCGGTATGCAGGTCCGCATCGAATCCCTGCGGACTCCAGTCGACCAGCCGCAGATCGCGGATGTGGCCATCCAGCGCGCCGGTGATTTCGCCGAAGCCGAACACGCCGGTCAGCGCCTGCAGATCCAGATCGTCCAGAGCGATGTCGGCGGACAGTGTCGGCGCGGTGCCGAAGGGACGTTCCATCGACAACCCGGAAACCTCCACGCTGCCGCCAAACATGCGCGCGGTCAGCGCGCCGTCGAAATCGAGCCGATCCTCGGCATAGCGCACGCGCGGAATCCGTCCGCTGAGATTGCCCTGGAAGGCGGGCCAGTGCATCGCCGCCGCCAGCTGGCCGATGTCCAGGTTTTCCACGCTCAGGCCGAAGTCGAAGGCCAGCCCGTGTTGCCCCCGCGGAGGACGCAGGTTCAGGCCTTCGAACATCAGACCACCGCCCAGCGCCGGCACGGTCACGGATTGGCTGAGCGCGATGACGCCGTCGGCGCTGCGCAACGGGAACGCCGCCGCGCCGAACGGCAATCCATGCAGGGCTCCGCCGCGCCAACCCAGGACGCTGTCGCGCCGGCCATCGCCGGACAATACCGGCTGCCCGTAGATGCCGAGCAGTTGGAAGCGATCGCGGCCATCGCGCAGATCCACCTCACGCAGTTCCGCGCCCGCCTCATGCAGCACGCCGGCCCGCATCTCCAGCCGCCCGCTCATCGCCCCGCTCATGCGCAGATCCGCCAGACCGGCCAGGCCCAGCCAGCCGGACAGGTAGCGGGCCTGCAGCGGCGCCAGATCATCGCTGCGCAGTTGCAGCGACGCATCGCGGACATCCAGCGCCGGATCCAGGCTCAGCGCTCCGCGCAGCTGGAGCGCGGCGCCATCGTCCCAGCTCAGGCCGGGCAGTTCCCAGCCGCCGTCCGGCCAGCGCCGCGCCGCCAGATCGACGCTGACCGGCGTGGACGGCAGCGCGATGTAGGCGTTGCCCGCGAGCAGCTCTCCCCCGCGCAGTTCGCCTTGCAGGGTCACCAGCGTCTGCCCCGGGAACTGCCGATAGTCCATCCGCATCGCGGCCGAAAGGCCCTCGGCGGCGATGCCGCCGTCCGGCGTATCCAGGGAGAGTCCGCGCAGGCGCAGCGGACCGGATACCTGCAACGGCCCCTGTCCGGGCACGCGCAGTTCCAGCCGGCCGTCCAGCTGTCCCGCTTTCAGGCGCGCGTCGGCCCAGGCCTGCGCCACCAGCGCCTGCGCCCAGCTCACCGGCACCTGCACCAGATCCACCCGGGTGAGGTCCGGCGCGGCGGCATTGCGCGACAGGGCCAGCGCCGACGACCCGGCGGCGAGCCGTGCCTCGGTGCGGGCGACGTCAATGGCGACATCCAGCCGCATCGGGGCGCCGCCGCCGCCGCTCACCCGGCCCTCGCATCGCCAGCGCCCCTGTTCGCCGCGCTGCAAGGGGCAGGTCCAGCGCAAATCGCGCCAGCGATAGCCCAGCTCGTCCGCGCGCACCCGCCCCGCCCGCAGGGACAGCTCGCCGACCGTCGCGTCGGCGGGCCAGTCCAAGCGGACCTCCACGTCCTCCAGCACGGCCACCGGCGTGCTCACGCGTGCGATGTGTGCGCTGGCGACGCGCGCATGCGCGGGGACAACCGGTGTCAACCCGAGCAGCACCAGCAGCGTTAACATGCGACCGCACATGGAGGCAGCATAACGATGTCCCGGGACGAAGGAATGAAGCCACGCCTGCTGCTGGTCGAGGACGACCCGATCAGCCACGCCTTCATGCTGGCCGCGCTGGAAGCCCTGCCCGCCCGGGTCGACAGCGCCGCCACCGTCGCGCAGGCGCTGCGCGGCGAGGACCGCCACGATCTCTGGCTCATCGACGCCAACCTGCCCGACGGCAGCGGCACGCAGTTGCTCGCGGGCCTGCGCCGCCTGCATTCGCGCACGACGGCGCTGGCCCACACCGCCGATCCCTCGCCGGCCACGCGCCAGTCCCTGCTGGAGGCGGGGTTCAGCGCGGTGCTGGTCAAGCCGCTGTCCGCGGCCGAACTCCAATCCACCGTGCGCAGCCACCTGCCGACGCATGCGGTCATCGCCCGGGACTGGGATGAAACCGCCGCGTTGAAGGCCCTGAACGGCAACCAGGAACACGTGGCGACGCTGCGTCGGCTTTTTCTCGACGAACTCCCCGGCAGCGTCGGCGCCATCGAACAATCTTTTCGGGACGGCGATCAGGACGCGCTGCGGGCGGTCCTGCACAAGCTTCGGGCCAGTTGCGGCTTTGTCGGCGCCAGCCGGCTGGCGACGGCGGCGCAGCACCTGCACCAGAGTCCCGCGTCGCTGGAAGCGCTGATGGATTTCCGCGCCGCGGCGGACGCGCTCCAGGCCTGATCGCCGCGCCTTTCAGGCGCGCGGCTTCAGTCGTCCCAGTTCGCCGATGAGTTCCCACGACTTCAAGCCGCGGGGGCCGAGGTGGTGCGCCAGCACGCCGCGCAGGGCCAGGCGCAGGCTGGCCAGATCCTCGGAGGGAGGGGGCTGGTTGGCGGCCAGCGCCAGCAGCGCGCGGCCGGTGGCCGCCGCACTGCGTTCGGCGTGCCCGCGATCACTGAACAACCGGCGCGGTCCCTGCTCCGGATCCAGCTGATAGCGGGCCGCCGGATCGATCGCGCGGCCATCGCTGTCCTGGTCCAGTGCGAAACCGAAACCCAGCGCGTCGAGCAGATCGCGTTCGAACTGCCGCAATGTCCAGGCCAGTCCCTCGCCGTGGCGGAACCGCTCGCGCGCGCCGGCGTAGGCCTGGAACAGATCCGGCAGCGGGTCGTGCCGTGGCGCCAGTCGCAGCACCAGTTCGTTGAGATAGAAGCCGGCCAGCATCGTGTCGCCGCCCAGGCGCGGCGCCGTGTCCAGCGCTTCGGCCGCCACCAGCCGCGCCAGTTCACCACGCGGATCGGCGTCGAGCCGGATGTATTGCAACGGTTGCAGCGCGGCGCGCAGCGCCTGTTTCTTCGGCCCGGTCACGCCGCGCGCCACCAAGCCCAGCCGGCCATGATCCTCGCTCAGCACTTCCACCAGCAGGCTGGTCTCGCGCCAGGGCCGCGCATGCAGGACGAACGCGTGTTCGCCGGTGATGCGCATTCAGTGGCCGGGATGGGAGGTGGGGGACTGGGGCGTCGCGAAAGCCAGGACGCGCGAAACCGGGAATGCCTGTGCGCGGTGCGCAGGCTTACTCATAACCGAAGGCCTTGAGGGCGGTTTCGTCGTCGGACCAGCCTTCGCGCACGCGCACCCAGGTTTCCAGGAACACCTTGCGGCCGAACAGGTGCTCCATCTGCATGCGGGCCTTGCTGCCGATTTCCTTCAGCCGCGCGCCCCCCTTGCCGATGACGATCGCCTTCTGGCTCTCGCGTTCGACCCACACCACCGCGCCGATGCGCAGCAGCTCACCCTGCTTGGGCGAGACTTCCTCGGTGAAACGTTCGATCTCCACCGTGGTCGCGTATGGCAGCTCGGCGCCCAGTTGGCGCATCAGCTGCTCGCGGATCAGTTCGCCGGCCAGGAAGCGTTCGCTGCGATCGGTGATCTCGTCCTCGCCGAACATCGGCGGGGCTTCCGGCAGCAGCGCCAGCACGTCCTTCACCAAAGCGTCCAGGCCATTGCGCTTGAGCGCGGAAATCGGATGCACGCTGGCGAACTGGCGACCCTCGGACACCTGCGCCAGGAACGGCAGCAGCGCGCTCTTCTCGCGCAGCCGATCCACCTTGTTGATCACCAGCACCACCGGGATGCCGGCATCGCTGAGCACGTTGTAGGCCAGGGTGTCCTCGTCGTCCCAGCGGCCCGCCTCGATCACCAGCAGGCCGGCGTCCACGCCTTCCAGCGCGCCGCGCGCGGCGCGGTTCATCACCCGGCTCATCGCCGAGGCGGAGAACTTGCCCTGCTGTTTGTGCAGCCCCGGGGTGTCGACCAGCACGATCTGCCCTTCCGGAAAAGTCGCGATGCCCAGCAGGCGATGCCGGGTGGTCTGCGGGCGGCTGGACACGATGCTGACCTTGGCGCCGACCAGGGCGTTGGTCAGGGTCGATTTGCCCACGTTGGGGCGGCCAATCACGGCAACGCTGCCGCTGCGGGTCTGGGGGGTGTCGCTCATTCGACGGTATTCCGTTTGGTCTCGGCCAGTTGATCCAGCACCGCGGCGGCCGCGGCCTGCTCGGCGATGCGGCGGGACGTGCCCTCGCCCTCGGCCGACAGCGGCGGCTCCTGGATGCTGCAACGGGCCAGGAATTGCTTGGCGTGATCGTCGCCGCTCTCGGACACCAGTTCGTACAGCGGCAACGGACGCTGGCGCGCCTGCAGCCATTCCTGCAGGCGGGTCTTGGCGTCTTTTTCCGGTTTGCCGACCGGCAGGGCGGCCAGCGATTCCTCGAACCACGGCAGCACGACCTCGCGGCAGGCTTCGAAGCCGGCGTCCAGGTAGATGGCCGCGACCAGCGCTTCCAGCGCGTCGGCGAGAATCGAGTCCCGGCGGTGGCCGCCGGATTTCATTTCGCCCGGCCCCATCGTCAACTGCGCGCCCAGATCCAGGCGACGCGCGATGAGGGCCAGCGAAGCTTCGCGCACCAGTTCGGCGCGCGCGCGGGTCAAGGCGCCTTCGTCGGCCTTGGGCCAGCGCTGGAACAGCGCTTCGGCAACCAGCAGGTTGACGATGCCGTCGCCGAGAAACTCCAGCCGTTCATTGTGGGGCGCTCCAGCACTGCGATGGGTCAGGGCCTGCCCCAGCAAACCCTGATTGACGAATGCGTGCGTGAGCCGGAGCGCGCTCAAACCTTATTCCGGACTGCGGAGCGTCAGCTCCTGGGTGCTGTCGAACTTGCCGACCACGTCCAGGTTGGCGACCATCGGGCGGCGGACTTCATAGGCCACGCGCATCTTCCAGCCACGATCGGCGCGCTCGAACTTGACGTTCGCCGGCTTCACGTTTTCGGTGTAGTCGATCGCCAGCCGGCGGAAGAACCGATCCTGGATCCGGCTCGGATCCCAGTCGGCCACGCCCGGCTCCTCGGACAGGCCGCGCATGGCGGCCCGCACCGCGTAGTACTCCTGGTACATCGGGAACAGCTTGATGGCAATGAACGCGGCGGACCCCGCCACCACGAGCACGATCAGGAACCCGATGAAGGTGATACCGCTCTGACGCTTGTGATTCATTGCCATTCCCCCGTTGAACGACCTGGTTGATGTTGCCGTCACTGGATGCGGTTGCCGATCCGGGACGGTTCGAAGCTCCCCTTGCAGAACCAGTCCTCGCAGTTCAGCCAGATCAGGAAGGCCTTGCCGCGCAGGTTCTCTTCCGGCAGGAAGTGGGTCTGGGTCCACAACCGGCCGTCCTCGCTATTATCACGATTGTCGCCCATCACGAAATAGTGGCCCGGCGGCACGATCCACTCGCCCTCGCCGGTCGCCCGATCCAGCACTTCCAGCACCTTGTGCGGGCGGCCCGGCAGCTGTTCCTCCAGCAGGGTCGCGCTTTCGGCACCCCTCGGCAGGCCACGCCCGCTGTAGGTACCCAGGGTCTGGTAGGCCAGCGGCTGGCCATTGATCGAAACGGTGTTGCCCTGGAAGCCGATGCGGTCGCCCGGCAGGCCGATGACCCGCTTGATCCAGTTGTTTTCCGGATCGTGCGGCGGCTTGAACACCACCACATCGCCGCGCTTGGGTTCGCCGATGGCGACGAACTTGCGGTTGTTGATCGGCAGGCGCAGGCCGTAGGCGAACTTGTTGACCAGGATGAAATCGCCAATCAGCAGGTTCGGCATCATCGAACTGGACGGAATCTTGTACGGCTCGGCGACGAAGCTGCGCAGCACCAGCACGATGGCCAGCACCGGGAAGAACGCCCGCGAGTAGTCCACCAGTACCGGCTCCTCGTCGAGCAGCCCGCCACGGGTGGCGCGGCGCTTGGCGAACAACAGCTTGTCCAGCAGCCAGATGACGCCGGTGAGCAGGGTCAACACGACCAGGATTGTTTCGAACCAGACCATCTAGTGTTCCTTCTGTTCCTTCGGAACGGGATTGGAGATTCGGGAGTGGGGATCCGCGCAGGAACCCTTGCCGGTTCCCCTCGCCAAGCCCCCGACGCCCAGCTTACTTGCTGTCGACCTGCAGCACCGCCAGGAAGGCCTCCTGCGGAATTTCCACGCGACCGACCTGCTTCATCCGCTTCTTGCCTTCCTTCTGCTTTTCCAGCAGCTTCTTCTTGCGGGTGATGTCGCCACCATAGCACTTGGCCAGCACGTTCTTGCGCATCGCCTTGACCGTGCTGCGGGCGATGATCTGCGAGCCGACGGCGGCCTGGATGGCCACGTCGAACATCTGCCGCGGAATCAGCTCGCGCATCTTCTCGGTCAGCTCGCGGCCACGCCGATCGGCCTGCCCGCGATGGACGATCAGCGACAACGCGTCGACCTTGTCGCCATTGATCAGGGTGTCCATCCGTACGAACGGACCCGCCTGGAAGCGCAGGAAGTGATAGTCCAGCGAAGCGTAACCGCGACTCACCGACTTGAGCTTGTCGAAGAAATCCAGCACCACCTCGGCCATCGGCAGTTCGTAGCTGATCTGCACCTGGCTGCCCATGTAGGTGATGCCGATCTGGCTGCCACGCTTCTCCTCGCACAGCGTGATCACGCTGCCCACGTAGTCCGGCGGGGTGAGGATGTTGGCGCGGATGATCGGTTCGCGGATTTCCTCGATCTGGTTGACCGGCGGCAGCTTGGCCGGGTTGTCCAGCGGAACCACCGTCTCATCGGTCTTGAGGACTTCATACACCACCGTCGGCGCGGTGGTGATCAGGTTGAGGTCGTACTCGCGCTCCAGCCGCTCCTGCACGATTTCCATGTGCAGCATGCCCAGGAAGCCGCAGCGGAAACCGAAGCCCATGGCCTCGGAGCTTTCCGGTTCGAAACGCAGCGCGGCATCGTTGAGGCGCAGCTTTTCCAGCGCCTCGCGCAGCGCCGGATAATCTTCGGCATCCACCGGGAACAGGCCGGCGAACACGCGCGGCTGCATTTCCTGGAAGCCCGGCAGTGGCTTGGGCGCGGGGTCGGCGGCCAGGGTCAGGGTGTCGCCGACCGGGGCGCCGTGCACGTCCTTGATGGACGCGGTGATCCAGCCCACCTCGCCGGCGCCCAGCTTGTTGAGCACCTTGCGCTTGGGGGTGAACACGCCGACGCTGTCGACCTGGTGGGTGCGCCCCGTCGACATCACCAGGATCTTGCTGCCCGGCACGATGTCGCCCTGCATGACCCGCACCAGCGAAACCACGCCCAGGTAGTTGTCGAACCAGGAGTCGATGATCAGTGCCTGCAGCTTGTCGGTGTCGCGCGGCTGCGGCGGCGGGATGCGATGGACGATCGCTTCCAGCACCTGCTCCACGTTCAGGCCGGTCTTGGCGCTGACCGCCACCGCGTCGGCGGCGTCGATGCCGATGACGGCCTCGATCTCGCTCTTGGCGCGCTCGATGTCGGCGGTGGGCAGGTCGATCTTGTTCAGCACCGGCACCACTTCCAACCCCTGCTCCACCGCGGTGTAGCAGTTGGCGACCGACTGGGCTTCCACGCCCTGCGCCGCGTCGACCACCAGCAGCGCGCCCTCGCAGGCGGCCAGCGAACGCGAGACTTCGTAGCTGAAGTCCACGTGGCCGGGGGTGTCGATGAAGTTCAGATGGTAGATCTGCCCGTCCTGTGCCTTGTACGGCAGGGACACGGACTGGGCCTTGATGGTGATGCCGCGTTCGCGCTCGATCGGATTGGAGTCGAGCACCTGCGCTTCCATCTCGCGGGCGTCGAGGCCACCGCAGAGCTGGATGATGCGATCGGCCAGGGTCGACTTGCCGTGATCGACATGCGCGATGATGGAGAAATTGCGGATGTTCCGCATGGAATCAGAGGACATGAGGGGGCGGCGGCCACGGCCGTCGTCAGGATAACGGGGCATTATCGCATGGTCGGGGGCGATCCCGGCCTCCGCCCCACAAACATGAACGCCCGCCGGGAACCCGGCGGGCGTTCAAAGGACCGCTGGAAGCGGGCTTACGGCTTGTCGTCGCCCGCGGTCACGGCCAGGAACCGCGTCACGCCGCCCTGCCGGACCAGCAGCATGACGGTCTGGCCGGACTTGATGTCCTTGAGCTGGCCGTTGAGCGCCGCCGCCGAACCCACCGGCGTGCGTCCGACCTGCAGCACCACCATGCCCGGCGCGAGGCCGGCTTCGCGCGCGGCGCTGCCGTTGATGCGGGAAATCAGCACGCCCTCGCCCGCCTTCAATCCCATCTGTTTGCGGGCGTTGGCGTCCAGATCCTGGCCCACGATGCCGAGCGGGTTGCTGCCGGCGGTCTGGGCGGGCTTGCCCGGCACGGCCGGCAGGCCACCGGCCGAGGCCGTGTTCTCGTTGAGCTCGGTCAGGGTCACGCTCAGATCCTTGGGCTTGCCGTCGCGCATGACCGTGATGGTGGCCTTGGTGCCCGGGGTGAGCGCGCCCACCAGCGGCGGCAGATCCGACGAGTCATTGATGGGCGCACCGTTGAAACCGGTGATGATGTCGCCCGGCACCAGGCCAGCCTTTGCCGCCGGGCTGTCTTCCAATACCTGGTTGACCAGCGCGCCGCGCGAGTCGGTGGCGCCCATGCCGCGCGCCTTTTCCGTCGTCAGCGGCTCGACCACCACGCCCAGCTGGCCACGGCTGACCTTGCCGGTCGCCTTCAGCTGGTCCACCGCGCTCATCGCCAGATCGATCGGAATCGCGAAGCTGATGCCCATGTAGCCGCCGGAGGCGGAGAAGATCTGGGAATTGATGCCGACCACTTCGCCGCGCGTGTTGAGCAACGGGCCACCGGAGTTGCCCTGGTTGATCGCCACGTCGGTCTGGATGAAGGGCACGTAGCGCTGTTCCTGGCCGCCGGTGCTGCGGCCCACCGCGCTGACCACACCGGCGGTGACCGAGTGATCCAGGCCGAACGGCGAACCGATCGCCACCACCCACTGGCCCGGCTTCAGGGTCTTGGAATCGCCCAGGCGCACGGTCGGCAGGCCCTTGGCTTCGATTTTCAGCAGCGCCACGTCGTACTGCTGATCGCTGCCGATCACCTTGGCGGTGAATTCGCGGCGATCCGGCAGTTTGACCTTCACCTCGTCGGCGCCGTCGATCACGTGATGGTTGGTCAGCACGTAGCCGTCGGCGGAAATGATGAAGCCCGAACCGGCGGAGACCCCGCGCGGACCACGGCCCCGATCACCGGGACCCGGCATCTGGAACCCCGGCGGCAGCATCCGGCGGAAGAACTCGGGAATCTCGTCCTCCCCCATCGCCTCGCTGGTGCCGGCGGTCCGGCGGCTGCCGATCTGGGCTTCGATGTTGACCACGCCCGGCCCGACCTGTTCGACCAGATTGGTGAAATCCGGCAGGCCGGCGACCAGCTGCGGCGCGGACGACTGCGCCACGGCAGGCACCGCCGCCACCGGGGCCGGCGTGGACGCCGCCTGATCCGCCGGGCGCGCGCAGGCGGCCAGCGGCACGGTGAGGATCAACAGGGACAACACGTTGGAGCGGGCACTCAGGCTCATCGAATGCAGGCCTCGATCAAGGGTCTTGGGTGGGAACCCGGCGCGGCCACGCGCCGGGGAATGACAGTGCGACCGCCGCTCAGCGCTGCGGTGCGTGGGCCGGTTCGGCCGACGGCGCTACCGACGACGAAGGCGCGGGCGACGGCGCGAATGGATAGAACGTGCGGGCGCCCGAATCGCTGGAGAAACCGGCGTTGAAGGCGCCGCTGGCCGGATACTGCGACAGCGTCGAACGCGGCCACGGCCGGGCCTGTGGCGTCACCACCGGCGCCTGCGAGAACGGATCGGCATTGCGGGCCAGCGCGGTGGCCGGCGCATTGGTCACGATGCCGGAATTCGCGCTCGTGGCCGGAGGCAAGGTGATCGGCGGCCTGGCGCTGGCGACCGCGCGAACCGGTTCCCGCATCACCCGGGCAGCGGCGCTGCGCGCGGCCTGCTGGGTACGGGTCGCGCTGCGACGGGAAGCGGCATCGGCACGGCGCGGCACGCTCGCCACGGCGACCGCGGCGGTCGCCGCCGACGCCAGGGTCTGCTCGGCGGCGCGGGCGCCGTCGGCCAGGGTGCCGGTGTCGGCCGTTGCGGGCGTTCCCGCGCCATCGGCCGGCGCTGCCGGCACGGCCGCCATCGACGGCGCCGACGAAGCGGCGTCTTCCTGCGGGACCTGCTGGCGGGCCATGAACAAGGCGACCAGCGCCACCGAAGCGGCCAATGCGCCACCGCCCCAGCGGGCCAGGCGGCCCCGCGGCGTGCCCGTCGCCTCCTGGTTGGCGGCCGGTCGGCGAGCCTCGGCGGCCACCGCCAACGCCACCTTCGCGGCGAAACCTTCCGGCGCGGGCGCCTGGGCCTGTCCGCGCAGCACGTCGCCGCACAGCTGCCAGCGTTCCCAGCACGCGTTCAACTCGTCGTCGTGCTGCAGGCGACGCAGCAGGAAACGGGCTTCATCGGGCGACAACTCACCGTCCATCAACGCCGAAAGCTGCTGGCGGTTGTGGATGTCCAGTTTGTCGTGTTCTACGGTCATGGGCGGCTACGCTCCCGGGTGGCACTGTCTATGTCGAGCAAGGGTCGCAATTCGGCATCGATGGCTTCACGCGCACGGAAAATGCGGGAACGCACGGTGCCGATGGGGCAATCCATCTTCTGCGCGATTTCTTCGTAACTCAGGCCGTCCACCTCGCGCAGGGTGATGGCGGTCCGCAACTCCTCGGGCAATGCATCCACCGCCTTCATCACCGTGCGCTCCAGCTCCTGCCGCATCAGCTCGCGCTCGGGGGTATCCGTATCGCGGAGGCGGGTTCCGGCGTCGTACTGTTCGGCGTCGGCGGCGTCGACGTCATCCGTCGGCGGCCTGCGGTTGTGGGCGACAAGGTGGTTCTTGGCGGTATTCACTGCAATCCGATGAAGCCACGTATAGAACTGGGCATCGCCCCGGAAGTTCCCCAGCGCGCGGTAGGCGCGCAGGAAGGTCTCCTGGGCCACGTCCTGGCATTCGCTCCAGTCGTGGATGTAGCGCCCGATGAGGGCCACCACCCGATGCTGGTACTTGCGCACCAGCAGATCGAAGGCCGCGCTGTCGCCGCGCTGCACCCGCTTGACCAGTTCGAGGTCCAACTCCTGTGTTGAATCGGTTCCGGCCATGCCGGGCTGCACTCCTGTGAGCTCGGCCATCAGCCGGGCAATGTGACCGCATCCGCGGAAAAAAGTTCACGGGTGGGTAGCAGGCCTGACCGGCCCCGTTTCCCATTCCGCCGTCACTGCCGGCTGGCCGCTCGCCGCGGCTCCGGCCCGAATGGCCGAAGCGCGCCGCCAACCGGAAAAACCGGCGGGATATCAAGAATTTAACCGCCAGCGCAGGATCATTTCCCAAGCCGCCGATCAACCCCTGTCCCGGATATGCGGATTTGACGCGGGTTAAACAACCTCGGGATGATAGCGGTCTTGTCCATACGTAAACGGATGGTCCGATCATGGCCGCAAACTTCGATGGGCTTCGATTCAGTCACTGGCAGACCGAACTGCGCAGCGACGGCATCGTCGTCCTCAGCTTCGACCGCCAGGGCGCCAGCGTCAACGCGTTCTCCCAGGACGCCCTGATCGAGCTGTCAGACCTGCTCGAACGCCTCGCCATCGACCCGCCCAAGGGCGTGGTGCTGCGTTCGGCCAAGGCCTCCGGCTTCATCGCCGGCGCGGATCTGAAGGAATTCCAGGAGTTCGACCGCCGCGGCACCGTCAACGACGCCATCCGCCGCGGCCAGAGCGTGTTCCAGAAACTGGCCGAACTGCCCTGCCCGACCGTCTCGGCCATCCACGGTTTCTGCATGGGCGGCGGCACCGAGATTTCGCTGGCCTGCCGCTACCGCGTGGCCTCCAGCGACGCGTCCACCCGCATCGGCCTGCCCGAGATCAAGCTGGGCATCTTCCCGGGCTGGGGCGGCAGCGCCCGCCTGCCCTATCTGATCGGCGCGCCGGCCGCGCTGGAATTCATGCTCAGCGGCCGCAACGCCTCGGCCGAGAACGCCCGCGCGATCGGCCTCGTCGATGCGCTGGCGTCGCCCGAGCTGCTCGTGGAAAAGGCGCGCGAACTCATCCTGCATCCGCCGACGCGGCCGCTGAAGCAGCGCGCACTGGCCTGGATCACGAATACCTGGCCCGTGCGCCAGGTGCTCGCGCCGATGATCCGCAAGCAGACCGCGGCCAAGGCCAATCCGTCCCACTACCCGGCGCCGTTCGCGCTGATCGAGACCTGGCGCCGCGGCGGCGCCCTCGGCAAGCGCCTGAACAACGAGGCGCGCGCGGTGGCCAAGCTCGCCCAGACCTCGACCGCGCGCAACCTGATCCGTGTGTTCTTCCTGCAGGAACAGCTCAAGGGACTCGGCGGCGGCGTGGCCCACGGCATCGATCACGTGCACGTCGTCGGCGCCGGCGTCATGGGCGGCGACATCGCGGCCTGGTGCGCGCTGCGCGGCTTCCAGGTCACCCTGCAGGACCGCGAGATGAAATACATACAGCCCGCGCTCGAACGCGCGCGCGAGCTGTATGCCAAGCGCCTGAAGACGCCCGAGCGCATCAACCCGGCGCTGGACCGCCTCAAGGCCGACGTCG
>NZ_JBQCIJ010000020.1:0-47529 GCF_051953815.1 Pseudoxanthomonas sp.
GGGGGGGGGGGGGACCGGGGGGGGGGTTGTTTTATTTTCATCGCGTTTGTGTGTTCCTGGTTTTTTTAAGCACCCCGGTGTGTGGGTAATTACCCGGCCCCCCACCCCCGCGACGGAATCCGCGGCGGCCACTCGGGAAGCGCCGACGCGGAGCGATGAAGCAACAGCGAAGCGGCTCAGAACCGCGCCTTGATTCCGAAGTTCCACATCGAACCGTAGACGGTGTACTGCTGGACCCGGCCGGGCACGTTGGAATAGATGATGTCCGGTTCGTTGAAGATGTTGCGGCCGGCCAGTTGCAGTTCGATGTTGTCGGTGAGCTTGTAGCTGGCGCTGATGTTCCAGAGCTCGCGCGCGGTGTGGTAGAGCACGCCGTTGTTGGCGGTGGTCGGCGTGTTGCTCAGCGCGCTCACCCGGTACTCGCCCTGGCGGTTGCCGTTGATCTGCAGGTCGAAGCGGCCGTAGTTGTAGCGGATGCCCCAGTTGGCGGCCTGTTCCGGCATGTTCTGGCGCACGCCATCCGGATTGACTCGGGTGTACGAGCCGTACAGGCTGAGCCCGCGCAGCGCGTCCGGCAGGAAGGTCAGCTGCTGGCTGTATTCCAGGGTCAGGCCTTCGTTGGTGCTGGTGCCGGGCAGGTTCTGCGCGCTGCGGAAGGTGTAGCCGGCGTACTCGTCGGGATCGAAACCGACATCCTCGGGATTGACCGTGATGCCGGTGACCTGCATGTCGGTCATGTCCAGCTTGTAGTACGACAGGCCGACGATGCCCGACGGTTCCAGGTAGTACTGCAGGCTGGCGTAGTACTTGGTCGAATGCTCGGGCTTCAGCAGCGGATTGGGCACGTTGACGATCAGGGTGTCGTCGTTCACCGATACCACCCCGCCCAGGTTGCCGTAGTCGGGGCGCAGGATGGACTGGCTGAAAGCCAGCTGGCCGACCAGCCGCTCGCTGAAGTCGTACTTGATGCCGCCGCTGAGGAACCAGTCCTCGTATTCGCCGCGGCGCATCGAATAGGCGCCGTTGTTGTACTGGTAGAGCAGGCCCTCGACGGTGTTGACCGACAGGCCGGCGGCGGTCACTTCGCTGACCGGGCGGACGCTGGCCACGCGCGCGGCGGTGCGGGTCTTCTCGTAGCGCAGGCCGAGATCGAAGCGGGCCGCGCCGATGCGGGTCTGGGCTTCGAGGTAGGCCGCGTCGACCTGCTCCTGGATGCGCTTGTTGTTGTCCAGCGAACGCTTCAGGTTGCCGACCGTGTCGGGAACGAAGTACTCCGGATGCGCCTGGTAGATGTCGTACATCGCGTAGTGGCTGTCGGCGCGCCAGTTCTGTGCGTTCATGTTGCCGGCGTCGAAGCCGTGGATGGCGAACTGGTAGTGGTGGGTCCACGGAATGACCGCAGCCGGATCCCGCTGGCTGAGATCGCCGGTGGGCCCGACGTACTGGAACTGCCGGTAGGAACCCTCGTTGGTGCGCCAGTCGTTGCTGCGGCTGCCCAGGCCGCCCATCAGCGTGATCGGTTGGTCGCGGAAGCTGAGCTGCTTCTTCAGATCCAGGTAGGCGCCGTACTGGTCGTTGACGGCGTCGGACTCGGCGGTGCGCACGTTGTTGCCGATGTCGGCATCGCGGTTGAAGCTGGTCGGATCGCCCCAGGGACGGCCGGCGGTCTGGTTGAGGTTCCAGGCGTTGGAGCTTTCGCTGGGCCGGTCCATCGTGAAGCCGATGCCGGTCAGCCAGCTGTCCGTGCGCTGGAAGAAGCCTTCGCTGTTGTCGCGGAAGTTGAACTCGGAGCGCGAGTAACTGCCGCGCAGCGTGGCTTCCAGCGTCTCGCCCTTGAACTCGAGCTTGGGCGCGATGGTGTAGGTCGGGGTGCCGGCGTAGCGGTGCGAGTATTCGGTGCGCAGGCGGGTGTTGGTCCCGTTCGGGTTCACCACGATGTGGGTCGGGGTGGAGTCCGGGGTGGCGTACGACGCGGTCGGGGTGCCGAAATAGAGAAAGGTGTACTGGTTGAAGTACTCCACGTCGTACAGTGAATAGGTGCTGCGTAGCGAGAACACCAGTTCGTCGGTGATCTGGTAGTCCGTGCTCAGGTTGGCGGCGGTGCGGCTGGTCATCTTCGGACCCGGACGCCACATCACCCGGTAGGGCATGACCCGGCCGTCCGGCAGGTAGGACCAGTCGGTCTGGATGCGATCCTGCTGCACGTAGTTGGCGTTGTAGCTGGTGTTGAACTCGACGCCCAGCCGGCCTTCCATGAATACGTCGCCGAAGCCGAACTGGGCGGACGGATACAGGGTGGAATGCTTGCGGTCGTCGGGAAAATACTTGCGTGCGAGCGTCGAGTCGGAGGTGCCGACCCCGCCCAGCTGCGCGACCACCTGCCGGCCGGTGCGGTTGAAGGCGTACTTGCTGCGCAGGTTGATCTGGCCGCCGGGCGAGTCGGCGTCCATGGCGGCGGTCAGGGTGTTGTTGAGTTCGATGGATTCGATGCCGGTGATCGACATCTGCTCGAACGAGTTCTGGCGGCCGGTGTTGTTGTTGGAGGTGGCGGTCGCCATGCGCGCGCCGTCGATGGTGAAGGTCGAGTACTTCGGATCCAGGCCGCCGATGCGCACCGCGGTGGCATCCACTTCGGTGTAGTCCAGCGAGATGCCCGGCATGGATTTCATGAACTCGCCGACATCGCCCATGGTCAGGGCGCCGTAGTTGTCGGCGGCGACCACGTTCTTGGCGTTCATCGCCGCGCGCCGCTCCATGATCGCGCTGGCCTGGCCCTCGCGCTTGGCGGTGACCATGATCATGTCCATCTCGGTGGCTTCGCCGCCGTTGGCGGCGTAGGAGGGCACCTTCAGGTCGAAATCCAGGGTGGCGACTTCGCCACCGCCGACGGTGGCGGTGCTCCGCGCGTCCTGCAGGCCGGTGTAGCGCACCACCAGGGTCGCTTCGCCGGTCGGGACGCCGGTGAGGCGGAAATTGCCGCCATCGCCGGAGTAGGTGACCAGAGGCGCGCCTTCCACCCGGATCTCGGCGTTGCGCACGTATTCGCCGGTGGCGGTGTTGAGGATGCGGCCGCGCACGCTGCCCGTCCCGATCTTCTGCCCGGACCGGCCGCGTTCGGCTTCGCCGGCGCCGGATTTCTGCAGCAGGATCACGCCGTTCTCGTCGGACTTGATCTCCAGCCCGGTGCCTTCCAGCAGACGGCACAGCGCTTCGCGAGCATCCATCTCGCCGGTGATCTGCGGGGTGTCGATGCCTTCCAGGGAGCCGGCCGGCGCGATGATCTGCACCTGCGCCTGGCGCGCCAGTTCGGGGATGGCGGTGACGGCCGGCTGGGCCGGGACATCGAACGTGCGCTGCTGGGCCATCGCCTGCGAGGAGCAGGCCATGGCGGCGGCGATCGCGCTGGTCAACAGGACTTTCTTGTAGCGATTCATGGGGGATGTGTTCTCGGCAAGCTGCGGATGAGCGGTACTGAGAACAGAGAGCCGTGGCGGAGAGGCGTTCCGCTATCTGTCAAAAAAATTTAATGCGCGCGGGTGAGCACGATGCGTTCCGGTTCGCGGACGGCGCGCGCATCGAACACCTCCGCGATCGCGCGGCTGAAACCGAGCGGATTGTGCGTGGCGAACAAGCCGGTGACCTGCATGCGCGCCAATTCGGGATCCGCGATGACGATGGGCGTATCGCTGTAGCGCGCGTAGATGGCGGCGGCTTCGGCCAGGGTTTCGCCCTGGAGCGCGATCTTGCCTTCGCGCCAGGCCAGTTCCCGGTTCATCTGCCCGGCCGCGAGCGGCGCGGGCCGCCAGGCCCGGGTTCCATCCGTCGGCAGCGACAGACCGGTGTTCGCCGTCAGTGACATCCGCTCCGCGCGGACCGGGCCGGCGACATCCACGCGGCCTTCCTGCACGAGCACCTGCGCGGGCCGGCCTTCCAGCCTGCGCACGACGAAGCTGGCGCGGCTGGCGGTCAACCGCCGTCCTTCGACTTCGACCAGCGTGGGCGTGGCCGGATTGGCGTCTTCCACCAGGACTTCCCCGCGCAGGATGCGTATCCGCTTGCGTCCGCGTTCGTCGTAGACCTGGATGCGGGTGTCGGTATTGAGGGTCACCGTGGCGCCATCGCCCAGCGGCACCATGCGCATCTCGCCCTTGGCGGTGGCGTAGGCACTGGGCATCTGCAGGGTGACCGCCAGCGCCACCACCAGCAGCAGCGACGCGGCGAGCGCGCCGCCCCATTCCATCCATCGGCGACGCCGCAAGCCGGGGCGGGGAGGGGAAGCCGAATCCGGCGGCAGGAAGTCCAGCGGGTCATACCGGGGGCCCAGCGCGCGCGCCGATTCGCCGCGCATCCAGATGGCCTTGGCGCGCACGAAGGCGCCGAAGCGTCGCCGATCGCCGGCGAGCCATTCGTCCAGGGCCTGGGTTTCGCGCTCGGACAGGGGCGCGCGATCCATCCTCGCCACCCATCGCGCCGCGGTTTCTTCAATGTTCCGGCTGGTTTCGCGCTCTTCCATTGGCACGCCTTCTTTCCCGCTCCAACTGACTAGAGGTTTTGGCGGGCGGGTTTCCGCCACTGGCGAACCACTGGTCCAGCCAGCGGATGCCACGGACGATGTGTTTCTCGACCGTGTTCTCCGAAATGCCCATCCGCGCGGCGATCTCCCGCTGCGGCAGTTCGCGTATCCGCCGCAGGATGAAGGCCTCGCGGGTCTGCCCCGGCATGCTCGCGATCACCCGCGCGAGCTGGCGCAGGTCGTCGTGGGCGATGGCGCTCTGTTCCGGCGTGGCGGCTTCGTCGGCGAAATCCACCGCGCCCAGATCCTCGACCGCCAGGATCGAGACGATCCGCGCCCGCCGGATGTTGCGGACGACCAGCGACTGGGCCACCTGGAACAGGTAGGCGCGCGGATTCAGGATGTCGTCCACGCAGGCGCGTTCGGCCAGCACGGCGTAGCTTTCCTGGACGATGTCCTCGACATCGAACGCGGCGGGCGCGCTCCGGCGGGAGAGCCAATTCCTCAGCGCCGCCTCGTGCGGCAGGATGTGGTGCATGAACCAGCGTGTCCTTTCGACATCATCCCGGACCGCCTCCCTGCGCCCCGTCGCTTCGACCCGCTCAGACACCCCGGTTCCCCGTCATCCATCCGGCAAATGAGCAGCGATGCTAGGGACCGCGCATGACAACCGTGTTTCGGCCGGAGCCGCCCGGGACCAGGTCGACGCGTCCACTGCGCGATTGGGGAAAGTCGCCTCGACCAATGGGCGAGGCGGCCCCGCTCAGGCGGCCTTGCAACTGCCGCAGCACGAACCCGCGCTTTCAGGTGCGTCGCCGGCGTCGCTGGTCACGACGGTGTATCCCTGGGCCGCCAGCGCCGTGGCGGCATCGCTGGCGCGGATCCGGCCCTGGACCATGACGGTCTTGCCGGGCAGGTCCACCGAGACCCGCGCATCGGAGTCCAGTGCTTGCAGTGCATAGGTGATCGTGCGGACACAGTGGCCGCAGGTCATGCCTTCAACGGTGAGTTTCATGTTGGCTCGAAGCAGTGACCGGCCCATCGCCGGCATGGCTACCGTCGGGCTTGCCCCCATGGGAAGGTCAAGCGCCGCGATGGCGGCGGGTCGGGGTTTGACCTTCCCACGATGGGAAGCCGCAACGTGCCGGCCATTCCCACCGATGGACCGCCGTCATGAATGCCTCCCTGTCCCATGCCCACGCCGCCGCTGGCGACCAACGCTTCCGGTTCGGCATCGCCGGCATGACCTGCGCCTCCTGCGTCGGCCATGTCGAGCGCGGCCTGCGCGCCGTCCCGGGAGTGACCGACGTGTCGGTGAACCTCGCGACCGAGACCGCCGAAGTCCGTTCGGATCAGCCCTTGGCGTTGTCGGTCCTGGACGCGGCCGTACGCGACGCCGGCTATGAACTGGCCACCCGCGAGGTCGAACTCGCGCTCCAGGGCATGACCTGCGCCTCCTGCGTGGCGCGCATCGAAGCCGCGCTGAAGCGCGTGGCGGGCGTGGTCGAGGCAACAGTGAACCTGGCCACCGAACGGGCGCGCGTGCGTCTCGGCACCGAAGTCGAAGACGCCGCGCTGGTGGCCGCCGTCGTGGCCGCGGGCTACGGCGCATCGCCCAGCGTGCGCGCGCAGGAAGGCGCCGGCGAACGGAAAGCCGCCAGCTCGCGCGAAGTCCGCCACCTGCAATGGGCCGCGCTGCTTTCCTTGCCGCTGGTGTTGCCGATGGTGGCCTTGTTGTGGGGAGAACACTGGATGCTGCCGGGCTGGCTGCAGTTCGCGCTGGCGACGCCGGTGCAGTTCTGGCTGGGCGCGCGTTTCTACAAGGCTGGCTGGAAAGCGCTCAAGGCCCGGACCGGCAACATGGATCTGCTGGTCGCGCTGGGCACCAGCGCCGGCTACGGCCTGAGCGTGTACCACTTGCTGGCCGGGCCCTCCCATCACGGCGCGCAACCGCTGTACTTCGAAGCGTCGGCGGTCATCATCACCCTGATCCTGATGGGTAAATGGCTGGAAGCGCGCGCCAAGCGCCAGACCACCGAGGCCATCCGGGCGCTGCAGGCGCTGCGTCCGGCCACCGCGCGCGTGCGTCGTCCGCAGGGTGAGATGGAACTGCCGATCGATCAGGTCCGGGTGGGCGACGTGGTGCTGGTGCGGCCGGGCGAGCAGATTCCGGTGGACGGCGATCTGCTGGAAGGCAGGACCCATGCCGACGAGTCCCTGATCACCGGCGAGTCCCTGCCGGTGGCGAAGAATCCGGGCGACCGCGTTACCGGCGGCGCGGTCAACGGCGAAGGCACGATCGCGGTGACGACCGTGGCGGTGGGCGCGGAAAGCGCGCTGGCCCGCATCATCCGGCTGGTGGAGGACGCCCAGGCGCGCAAGGCGCCCATCCAGCGGATCGTGGATCGCGTCAGCGCGGTGTTCGTGCCGGTGGTGATCGGCATCGCGCTGTTGACCCTGGCGGGCTGGGGCGTGGCCACCGGCGATTGGAACCAGGCGATCCTCAACGCGGTGGCGGTGCTGGTGATCGCCTGTCCGTGCGCGCTGGGGCTGGCGACGCCCACCGCGATCATGGCCGGCACCGGGGTCGCCGCCCGCGCCGGGATCCTGTTCAAGGATGCCGAGGCGCTGGAAGTCGCCCGCCGGGTCACCACGGTGGCGTTCGACAAGACCGGTACCCTGACCCGCGGACGTCCGGTGCTGAGCGAGGTGGTCCCGGCGCATGGCTCGTCTGAGGAACTGCTGGCGCGCGCCGCCGCGTTGCAGGCGGGCAGCGAGCATCCACTGGCCAGGGCGGTGCTGGCGGCGGTGGACATCCGCAATCTGATCGCCGCGACCGAGGTCCAGGCGCTGGCGGGACGCGGTCTCACCAGCCGGGCCGGCGGCAACGCCGTATGGCTGGGCAGCACGCAGTTGATGCGTGAACTGCGGATTGATCTGTCTTCGCTGGAAGCGCAGGCCGAGCGGTTGAGCGCATCCGGACACACGGTGTCGTGGCTGGCGGAAGAGCAGGGCGGCGGGATTCGCCTGCGCGGCCTGCTGGCGTTCCGCGACGAGCCGCGCGAGAGCGCCGCCGGCGCCATCGCCCGACTGCATGCGATGGGCCTGCGCACGGTGATGATCTCCGGCGACAATCCGGGCGCCGCGCAGGCGGTCGCCACGCAACTCGGCATCGACGAGGTGCGCGCGAACGTGCTGCCCGACGGCAAGGCCGACGTCATCCGCCAACTCCAGCGGAGCGGTACCGTCGCCATGGTCGGCGACGGCATCAACGATGCGCCCGCGCTCGCGGCCGCCTCGGTGGGACTGGCGATGGGCTCCGGCACCGACGTGGCGATGCATGCCGCCGGGGTGACCCTGATGCGTCCGGACCCGCGCCTGGTCGCGGCGGCCATCGAGGTCTCGCGCCGCACCACGCGCAAGATCCACCAGAACCTGTTCTGGGCGTTCGCGTACAACGTGGTGGGTATTCCGCTGGCGGCGCTGGGCCTGCTCAATCCGGTGGTGGCGGGCGCGGCGATGGCGCTCTCATCCGTCAGCGTGCTCGCCAATACCTTGCTTTTGCGCCGTTGGCATCCCACCTTGGATGCCTAGGAGATCGCCATGACCCGACCCTCGAAGCAACCCCGCCCGGAACTGGCCGAAGCCCGCCAGCAGGGGCTGCACAACATCGGCGAAGCCGCCGCGCTGAGCGGCGTCAGCGCCAAGATGATCCGGCACTATGAAAGCATCGGCCTGCTGGCGCCGGTGGGCCGCACCTTCGCCGGCTACCGGGTCTATCCGGACAACGACGTGCATCGCCTGCGCTTCATCAAGCGCGCGCGGCTGCTGGGCTTTCCGATCAAGCAGATCGAAGTGCTGCTGGGCCTGTGGGACAACCGCAGCCGCGCCAGCGCGGAGGTCAAGAAACTCGCCCGCGCGCATGCCGACGATCTGGGCCGGAAGATCGAGGAGATGCAGGCCATGCAGCGGACCCTGCTGGATCTGGCCCAGCGCTGCCACGGCGACGACCGGCCCGAGTGTCCCATCCTGGAAGACCTGGCCACACCGATCCGGTGAGCGCCTCGAGCGCGGGGCGCGACGCCCCGCGCCCGCAGGGGTTCAATAGACCGGCAGTTCGATCGAACTCGCCGCTTCCGGCGTATGCCAGACCCGCTGCGTCGCCTTCCGGTAGTCCGCAGGCTGGGCGAAATAGATGTTCTGCACGAAGGTCTGCGGATTGCGGTCGTACAGCGGGAACAGCGTCGACTGCACCTGCACCATGACCCGGTGTCCGGGCAGGAACACGTGGTTGGCCTCGGGCAGCGCGAAGCGGTAGGGCAGGGTCTGTCCGGGCGCGATGGTCTTGGCGTGTTCGAAACTCTCGCGATAGCGTCCGCGGAAGATCGCCAGCGACACCGGCAGCTGATACCCGCCCATTTCCGGTGTGGAAGCGATCTGCTCGGGATAGACGTCAATCAGCTTGACCACCCAATCGCTGTCGCTGCCGCTGGTCGAAGCCTGCAGGTTGACCCAGGGCGTGCCGGCGATGCGCAGCGGTTCGGCCAGGGGTTCGGTGATGAAGGTCAGCACGTCCGGTCGCCCTTCGACGAAGCGCTGATCCTTGACCAGCCAGGTCGTCCACATGTCGCGATCGCCGAAACGCACCGGACGCGGCGCGAACGGCACCGGCTTGGCGGGATCGGAGACATATTCCTCGAAGTCGGTTTCGTCCACCGTCGGCGGCTGGAACGAAAGCTGGCCACCCGCGCGCAGGTACAGCGGCCGGGCGGACGCGGCGCAACCCTGCGCGCAGCTGCGCGGCCACCGCGGCAGGCGATCCCAGTGATCCTCGCCGGTGTTGTAGACCAGCACCGGCGGCGTGTCGGCCTTGGGCGCGCCCTCGACCAGGTACTGATCGAAGAACGGCTTGAGCACGTCGCGGCGGAACTGCAGCGCGGTGTCGCCGTCGAACTTCAGCGCGCCGAGGTTGCGCCCCTCGTAGTTGACCTGGCTGTGCCGCCACGGTCCCATCACCAGGTAGTTGAGGTCGTTGCCGGTGTCGCGGGCTTCCATCGCCTGGTAACTGTGGTTCGCGCCCCACATGTCCTCCTGGTCCCACAGGCCCTGCAGCCACAGGGTCGGCACCTTCAATGGCGTCTCCGCCATTTTCCGGTCCAGCGCCTGCTCCTGCCAGAACGCATCGTAGGCGGGATGCTCGGTCATCTTGCGCCACCACGGAATCTGCTCGAACCCGTTGGCGCGCGCGTAGTCGCCGGCCGAGCCGGCGCGCAGGAAGGTGGTGTAGTCGTCGTATCCGTCGCCGGGCAGCGACGCGCCCTTGCCGCGCTTGGTGAGCTGGCCGGAGAAATAGCCGAAATTGACCTGCCGGAATGCGCCATAGTTGAGCCAGTCGTCGCCCATCCAGCCGTCGATCATCGGACTCTCCGGCGCGGCCACCTTCAGCGCCGGATGCGGGTCGGTCAGCGCCATCACCACCGTGAAGCCCTCGTAGGACGATCCCAGCATGCCCACCCGGCCATTGGACTCGGGCACGTGCTTGACCAGCCAGTCGATGGTGTCCCAGGCGTCGGTGGCATGGTCGACCCTGGTCGGATTCAACGGCCCGCGCAGGGGACGGGTCATCACATAGTCGCCCTGGGAACCGTACTTGCCGCGCACATCCTGGAACACGCGGATGTAGCCGGCGCGCACGAATACCTCGTCCCCCTGCGGCAGGATGTCGATCATCCGCGGCGAATCCGTGCGCTGGGTGCGGCCGGCCGCGTCGTACGGCGTACGGGTCAGCAGCATGGGCGCGTTCTTCGCGCCCTTGGGCACGACGATGACGGTGTACAGCTTGACCCCGTCACGCATCGGCACCATGACCACGCGCTTGTCGTAGTCGAAGTTGCCCTTCGACACGACGAATTCCTTGCCGGTGATGTCCGGCGTCATCGCCGGCGTCTGCGCCAGCGATGCGGCGGCGGGAAGGAGCGACAACGCCAATGCCGCCAGCCCGTGGCGCCACGGGCCCTTGCAAGTCATCTTCATGGATCGTCCTGGTGGGTGGTTGCGTGACCCGCCGATTAGACAGCGCCCGGTCGGCCGTAGCCAGTGCGGCGGCCGGTACGCCTTTCACGGAACGGCGACCGGCGGGGCCGGCCGAAGCGCTCCGCGCGCAGGCGCCACCCAACGCGCCGGGCTCTGCCGAAGGTCCCTGGCCGGGCGTTTCCCGTCGCCGGCGCGGCGAAGCCCGATGGCGGGCAGTTTCCGCGCCATCCTGCTAGCGTTACCTTTGACGTTTTCCGGGCCACGCGAAGGACGGTGAACCCGCCGCCGGCCCGTCGCGCCGTCGCGGGATTCGTGCCCGGCGACGGTGGCAGGGAAACCTTCGACAAGAGAGGATGGAAGGACCGATGAAGTCCATTCGCCGGAAAGGGCACGCCGTCACCATCGACACGGTGGCGGCGCATGCGGGGGTGTCGCCGATGACGGTCTCGCGGGTGGTCAACGGCCTCAGCACCGTGCGCGAAGCGACCCGGGAGCGTGTCCTGCGCGCGGTGGAGGAGCTCGGCTATCGCCCCAATCTGGCGGCAAGCTCGCTGGCGGCCGCGCAGAACACCTGCATCGCGCTGATCTACACCAACCCCAGTTCGGCCTACCTGCGCGAGCTGCTCGTGGGCGCGCTCAGCGGCACCAGCCGCGCCGCCGCGCAGCTGGTGATCGCGAACTGGGACACGCTCAAGGCGGACGCCCTGCGCGATGCCGCGCGCCTGCTGGCGAAAAGCGTGGCCGGGGTCATCCTGCCGCCGCCCCTGTGCGAATCGAAACCGGTGGTGACCGAGTTCGTCCGCGCCGGGATCCCGGTCGTCTCGATCGCGTCCGGCCAGTTCAGCCGCGAGATTTCCTGCGTGCGCATCGACGATTTCCAGGCCAGCCGGGAAATGACCGCCTACCTGATCGCCCAGGGCCATGCCCGCATCGGCTACATCAAGGGAAATCCCGACCAGACGGCCAGCGCGCATCGCTTCAAGGGATTCCAGGAAGCGCTTGCCGAGGCGGGCCTGCCGCAGGATGGTGATCTCGTCCAGCAGGGGTACTTCACCTATCGTTCGGGGCTGGAAGCGGCCGAGAAGCTGCTCACGCTCGACCGGCGCCCGACCGCGATCTTCGCGAGCAACGACGACATGGCCGCCGCGGTCGTGTCCGTCGCGCATCGACGGGGCCTGGGCGTGCCGCGGGATCTGTCGGTGGTCGGATTCGACAACACCTCCGCCGCGACCACGGTCTGGCCGGAACTCACCACCATCCAGCAGCCGGTCGCTTCGATGGCCGACACCGCCATCGACATTCTCCTGCGGACGATCCGGCGCCAGGAGAAAGGCGCCCCCGCCACCGTCAACCATGTGATGCCCCACGCGCTCATCACCCGCGACTCCGTCGCGCCGCCACGGAGGGCGTGACGAGGGAAGGGGGAACCGGATTCTCCGGCGCCGTCCCCGAGCACGCCCAGCCGCCCTCGCGGTCAATTCCCGCGGGCGGAGCGCGAAGCGCGGAGGCTGCGCGGGCCCCGTCGCGGACTCCTGGACGCCTCCTCCGGCCAGATCGGCGTTGCGCACACAGTGCCGCCATTCCAGCGCGCATGCCGGATGAACAGGTTCCACGAACGATTGCGCCGGGCGACGATGCGCAGGAGGTTGCCGTTGCCCACCTCCCGCTCGGCGCGCCGGAACGGCGGGCTTCCCGGCACATGGGAACCCTGCCGCCGCCATGCCAACCCCAAGTCTGGCTTGGCCTGCTTGCCCGCATTCGCGTGGTCGGGGCCGCGACCGCGCGGCGATGATGCGTGTATCGCGTTCATGCGATCAGGCATTGGCGCGAGATCGGGTGCCCGCGCACGCGACTTCTTGTGGAGTTCAAATGAGGCGACGAGACTTCCTGGCGACATGCACGGCAGCGGCGGGCGCCGCCGCCCTCGCGGTTGTGCGCGCGGGGCAGTGTGCGCAGGGCGCAACTTCCGAGGTGGCGAAATACGCCGCATGGCGGCGCTTCGCCGATACGCCTTTCGGACGCGTCGCCTACGTGGAACAGGGAACCGGGCCAGCCGCGCTGTTTCTCCACGGGTTTCCCTTGAACGGCTTTCATTGGCGTGGCTCGCTCGAACGTCTCGCGCCCCACCGGCGGTGCATCGCGCCGGACTTCATGGGGCTGGGATATACGGAGGTCCCCGATCAGCAGGACCTTTCGCCCCAGGCGCAAGCGGACATGCTGGTGGCCCTGCTTGATCGCCTGCAGGTGTCATCGGTCGATCTGGTCGCCAACGACAGTGGCGGTACCATCGCGCAGCTCTTCGTCGCCCGGCACCCCGCGCGGGTCCGCACGATGCTCCTGACCAACTGCGACGTCCACGAGAACTGTCCGCCGCCGCAGATGCGCAACTCCATCAACGCCGCGAAGGCGGGCACATACGATCAGAAAATGCAGCGGCATCTGGACGATCCCGTCTACGCCAGGTCGGAGAAAGGCATTTTCGGATCGGCCTACATGACTCCCGCGAACGTGGCGGACGCCGCGATCGAGTACTACTTCAATCCACTTGTCGCGTCGCCGCGACGGAAGGCGCAGCTCAACCGTTATCTGGCGGAACTTGAATCCAATCCGCTGCTTGCCATCGAACCGGCGCTGCGTCGATTGAAGACGCCGACGCGGATGCTGTGGGGCACGGCGGATCCGCTGTTCCCGATCACGTGGGCGAACTGGCTCGACCAGGCGTTGCCCGGTTCCCGCGGCGTGCGACGGGTCGAAGGCGGGAAGCTCTTCTGGCCGGAAGAGTTGCCGGAAGTGGTGGCCGACGAGGCGAGGGCGCTCTGGCGTGTCTAGTGGGCGGCGCACCGGTTCGGCCTTCTGATCGCACGGCATCGGTCCGCGAAGCGGCGTGATGCGCGCGAAAACCATTCGATTCGCCCGGTATGTCCTGTCGAAATGAAGCCCGCCTGTTCGTCGTTGAAGAGAACCCATGACAGAAAGGTCCGGCATGTCGTCATCCCAATCTCTCGCCTGTGCCTGCGGGCGGTTCAATCTGCTTGTCCAGGGCGATCCCATCACCAGCGTCGAATGCCATTGCGACAGCTGCCGCGCCGCCGGCGCACGCCTGGGAAAGCTGCCCTGCGCGCGCTCCATGCTGGGACCTCAGGGCGGGACGCGGTTCGTCCTCTACCGGAAGGATCGCGTCCGGTTCACCGCGGGTGCGGACCAGCTCAGGGAATTTCGTCTGTCGCCTGGCGCGGGCAGCCGGCGCGTCCTCGCTTCGTGCTGCAACACGCCGGTGTTCCTGGAGTTCAAGGGCGGGCATTGGCTGAGCCTGTATGCCGGGCTATGGCCCGACGGCACGCTGCCGCTGCTCGAAATGCGCACCATGACGGGCGATCTCGCGGACGCCTCGTTCCTTCCCGACGATGTCCCGAATCTCAGGAACCAGTCCGTGTCGTTCTTCGCCAAACTGATGAAGGCATGGATAGCGATGGGATTCCGGAGTCCGGCAATCGACGTGAAGGGAGAAATCCGGGCCTGACATCGACGAGGTGTCGGCGACCCCCCTGTCATCGGAAAGCAGGGCAGGCTCAATACACGCTCATGCCGGCCACCGGCACTGGGACCGACCGTCCGCCGGACCAATTTTTTCCCGGATTCGGGCGGTGCCGCCTGTTCCGCCAGGCAGGAACGACGCGCGCCGGTCAGGGCGGTTGCCTCGGCGGCGGCATGCGCCCGGCGCCCGCCCCATTTTCATGACCAATGGCATCAGGATTGCGGGAATCCGGTTTGCTACGCTGCCGGGCAAGGGGGGGCTCATCGTCCGATGCGCCCAAAGCAAACCGGGATATTGATATGGCACGCGCCAAGAAGTACGCAGCCTTGATGGGGTTCGTGTTTCCGTGTCTGGTGGAATCCAGCAGCCCCGTGGCGCCGCTTGAAAGGCCGTTCGCCACGCCCACGGAACAAGGCGCGGGCGATGGCGTCGAGCACGAACAACCTGCGGCCGCGGCGCCGTTCGAGATGCGGGAAGCTCCCAGGAGCAGCGCTACGTTTGGCTGACGGTTCAGGCCGCGAACCATTTCCGCGGTTCAACCCGCCAGGCATCGAGCGGCATGATCGCCAGGATCATGGATGCCCAACCCGGTGCATGGCGCGCGATGCTTCCAGGTCGTCGCCATACGGCTGTCTAACTTGGCGGGAAATCAGGCAGTGCTCGTAGCCGTGCCGCTGTTCCGGGCTTTGCCCGGACGCAAGCCCAGATCCAGCCGCTCGGCGATGCCCTGTGGGCTGATGTCCCCGGCACGGTTGATGAGCACCACGACGGTTCGCCGCAGGGCGGGGACGTGCCGGAGGTATCCCGTGAATCCCGCCGTTCCCCCGCCATGGCCCACCACCTGGCCGCCGTCAGCCAGTTCCCATCCCGCGCCCCAGCCGGCGGTAGCACCGTCGGCAAGCGGCGTATCGCGCCACATCTGACGGAGCAGGGCATCGGGCAGCAGCTTGCCCTGATCCAGCGCGACGGCGAAACGCGCCATGTCGCCGATGCTGGCAAGCAGGCTTCCAGCGGCCCAGGCGGAACCCGGCGCGGTGATGGGCGGATCCAGCCAATGGCCGTCCTGGTAGAGGTGTCCCTGGGCGACGATGCGGCGGTCGCCGGCGCGACGCGGCCCGGCGGTGCGCATGTCCAACGGGCCCAGGATTTCGTCGTGCAGGAATTGCCAGTAGTCCGCGCCGGCCACCTGCTCGATGGCGAGCCCGAGCAGGATGTAGTTGGTATTGGAATAGGCGTGTCGCGTGCCCGGAGCAAAGTCGAGAGGCGCCTGCGCGACCAACGCCAACAGATCCCGGGGTGGAGAGTCCACCGGCATCAACTTGAGAAAGTTGCCTTCGTTGAGGTAGTTCGGGATGCCGGACGTATGGCTGAGCAGCCGGGACAGCGCAATCGGCTGCCACGCCGCGGGCAGGTCGTCCACGTAGCGGCCGATGGGAGCATCCACGTCGAGCAGGCCACGGTGCCGAAGCCGGAAGATCAGCAGCGCGGTAAATACCTTGGTGATGGACCCCAGTTCGAACACGGTATGGCGTTCGACACGCGCGTCGCCGGCATCGTTGCGCCGTCCCGCGGTCGCCATCTCGGTTATCCGTCCCCGGTCCACCAGTACCGCGGCCATTCCCGGCTGGTGTTCCGCTTCCAGCAGAGCGCTCAGGGATGGGCGTTTCTCCGGCGCGCGGCTGCCTCCGCGCGCGCCAGGCACCACAAGTCCGGCACCCGCGGCGAGCAGTGCGGTACACAAGCGACGTCGCGTCGGGTCGGTCTGCATCGGCGGTTCGCTGTCGGTTCGGTAGACGGCGATGGTAGAGCGGCAACGGCGGCTTCGGCTACTGGCCGCTCCTTTCCTCGCGCCGACCCTTCGGGTATTCACGCGGCACTTCTGTCGAGTCGCGACAGGGGCGCGCGCAAACCGCCCGTGTTCGAAGCCTGACTAGGAGTTGGCCTGGCGGAGGGTTTCGGTGTGAGCCGATGCCACCCAGGCCCCCTCCTTGCGGACCCATGTGGTGGTGTCGTAAACCACCATGTCCTGGCTCTTTCCGCCAATGGTGATGGACTGATCCGCTTTATAGGTGGCAATGGCGACATCCGGCGTTGGGAAAATCACCCGTTCCTCGGAGAACTTGAAGGCGGTGACCCGTGCATCGCCGGACAGAGCCATTTCCCGGTACTCGGCCGGGCTGAAGTGGTGGATGCCCCAGCCGGAGACGGAAACCGATTCTCCATCCAGTAACGAAACTGCCGTGTCGGCATCCATCTCCACTATCGCCTGCCAGAACTGCCGTTCCAGTTCCATGATGTCATTCTGCGTAGTCATGTCGAGTCTGCACGCCAGGAGAGGAAACGGGTTTCTCATACGGCGCGTTCAAGTGCCGTCATGGCATCGTGATGGGCCAACGAACGCCAAGGGCGGTCAATGTGGCTGGCCATGCCAGGCCCGTCACGACCACCGACGAGAGTGCCGGCGTCCGTTGAGCCAGGCGCCCAGCCAGGTCGTGCGGACGAACCATCCGTAGCTGCCCAGCAGCAGCGCCAGCGTGGCCAGCAGGATGGCGATGAACTTCAAACCGGCCGGGCCGGGGACGCGCACGACCAGCACCTGCAGGGCCATCACCACGGGGATGTGCGCCAGATAGATCCAGTAGGACGCATCGGCGAGGTAGCGGCGGACGGGATGCGCGTGGGCGAACGCCCGCAGCGCCATGCCGGTGAGGCCGAAGGTCCAGCTCCATGCGCCCAATGCATACAGCGCCGCGTACAGCCAGGTACGCGGCTCCTGCGGAGCGGGGACCAGCATCATCTGGCCACGCAGCAGCGCCAGGCAGATCAGCGTGCATGCCACCGCGACGACGAGATGCATCCACGAATGACGCGCCAGTCCGGGCAGCAGGTCGCGCCCGCGATGCAACCACCATCCGAACAGGAACGCGCTGCCGAAGGCGACGCACGCCGCCAGCGGGGGATACAACGACTGATCCGGGGTGGGAACGCCGAAGAACGCATACCAGCTTGGCGTGCTCGCCAACGCGACCGCCAACGGCAGGGCCAGCAACGGTGGTCCGGCGCGGGATGCCAGCACGCGGGTGACGGCGTCACCCAGGCGCCGCAGGGCCGGCGAGAACGGTGCACGACGGTATCACGGCTCAGCGGCCCGAGGCGTTGTTTGAGGCCCGCCGCGACCAAGGCGGCATCCAGCCCCGGTGGCAGGTCGCAGACTCGGCCGCGGGCGGTCCGCCTGGTCAGTGATCGACCAGGAACTCGATCACCACTGGTTCGGGCACCGGCCAGGACAGGGCACGCCCGTAGCGGCCTGACCCCAACCGCCCCGCGCGGCGGTAGCGGCCTCGCGTGCCAGCACATGGGGATCCAGCGCTGCCAGCTCGACCAACGGCCGCAATACAAGGCGATTGAGCGGATGACCATCGCCCAGGCCGACTTGCAGGAGCGACTGCGCCTGGCCAGTGTCGCGGCGGCGGCCGCCGAGGCTCGGGGAACACGTTGCAGGCGGTGCGCGCGTCGCAACCGAAGGCCAAAGCAGTGTGGACGCCGAAGCCCCCGTCTGCACGCCTTCTCGAGGACTTGAACTAGTCTTAGGACCGGCGCAGCATACGAACTGGGCACACGGAGGGGGAGCCATGGAAAGCATCGAGTTGGAGCTCGACGCCCAGTTCTTTTCGGCGGACGTCGTTGCGCGCACGGTTTACCGGTATTCCGGCGACTATTACGTGCAGGTCGAACGCGCGACGAAGGTACATCGCATCACTCTGGTGCCGCGCACATCTGGAATCAATACAAGCCAGTTGGCAGAGCGCTTCCAGACCGATGCCTGCGATGATCGTTTGCGCGAGCAGGTTGCACTTCAGACCGGCGATCTGCAGCGCTTGCTGATGCGCGCGGCGATCGAGCGTGCAGTGTCCGTGGGTGATGCCTCCACGTGAAGTTCCAGCCTGCCTCCGCCTTTGTTGGTAGCGCCCCTGCTTATCAGTTGCTACCCCTTCGATTCCGGCGCCTGCCCTGGGATCCGGCCCGGGTGTTCGTCAGTTCTACTGCCGGTGACTGGTTGACTTGCCAGCACGAAGAACTCGTACAACTGCTCAACGGGGATCTACCCGTCGACTCGGCGCTGATGCAGGACCTCCAGGCCCGGCATATCGTCGCCGGGCCGCTGGAAACGTTGACCCTCTCGCCACTGCTCTCGCAGCTGCGGACGCGCAAGGGCTATCTGGAAGGAGGGCCGGCACTGCATATCATTGTGGTGTCCCTGCGTTGCCATCACTCCTGCAGCTATTGTCAGGTTTCCCGACAGAACACCCTGAAGCGGCAGTTCGATTTGCAGGAGGCCCTCAACGTTCAACTGGTCGAGCGCCTGTTCCAGTGGCCATCGCCCACCTTGACCATCGAATTCCAGGGCGGCGAGCCGTTACTGAATTTCGAGCAGGTCAAAGCACTGACGGAGTTGATCCAAGCGCGTAACCGTAGTGAGGGCAGGGCGCTGCGTTTCGTCATCGCATCCACGTTGCATGGCATCACCGATGCCCAACTTGAGTTTTTTGGAACTCACGGCTTCGAGCTGTCCACCTCGCTCGATGGTCCCGCTTGGCTGCATAACGCCAATCGCCCCACGCCCACGCGTGATAGCTACGAGCGCACGATCGCAGGCATCGACAAAGCACGAGCGGCGTTGGGACACGATTGTGTGTCGGCCCTGACGACGTTGACGGCCAAAAGCCTGACGGCCCCGGAAGCCATCATCGAGGAATACCGGCAACAAGGGTTTCATAGCATTTCGCTGCGGCCGCTTAGCCCGTACGGCTTCGCGCGCAAGACTGCCAGCCGTATCGGCTACACGATGCGCGACTTTCTGGCGTTTTACAGGCGCGCCCTCGACACGATCATCCAGGTCAACCAGGACGGCTTTGCCCTGGAGGAGACCCACGCCAGCCTGCTGCTGACTCAGCTACTTACCCCCTTCAGTCATGGCTATGTGGACCTGCGTTCGCCTATGGGAGCCGGCGTGGGGGCAGTGGTGTATGACTACGATGGTCGAGTCTACCCCTCGGATGAAGCGCGCATGCTCGCGGCTCAGGGCGAGGACAGGTTTTGCCTCGGAACGCTGGACCAGCCCGTGCACGAGTGGCTTGCTTCGCCGGCGATGCAGGAACTCCAAGCCGGGGGCGTGGCCGAGGCACTGCCGGGTTGCTCGGACTGTGCCTACGTCCCACTGTGCGGCGCCGATCCGGTCGATCACTTCGCGCGTCAGGGCGATGTCGTCGGCCACCGACCCACCTCGGACTTCTGCACAAAGCAAATGGGCATGTTCGATCTGCTGCTGGAGCGCATGGAAAACGCTTCGCCGGCGGAGCGGCGCATCCTGGAGGGCTGGGCCATCGGCGCAATGCAGATCGCGCCTGTGATGGAGCCGGTCCACTGATGCGCCCTCAACAAGCCAAAGCAACCTTCTCGGGGCTTGAGCATGGCTACTACAAGGTTGCCGGGCTGCAAGAATTTGCCGCCGGACTGTACCCCCTGGAGCGCATGCTGCTGGATCTTCGCCGCGCGCCGACCGCTGACATCGACTCACTGATCGCGTTGCCTTGGGGAGGCTTCATGGTCGACGAGGCTGGCTGTGTGTCGCCTGATAGGCCTTGGATGATGTGCGAGACGGACCAGGACTGGACCTCGCCCGGGGACGTATTGGAACTGCAGCCCTCGGCAAGCCGTGCCGCATTGCGTTACCGCCGCGGCGACAATGGCAACGTGCTGTTCGCGACTGAGCAGTGCAACAGCTATTGCCTCATGTGTTCCCAGCCGCCAAGGGTGATTGACGACTACTGGCGGCTTGAGCAACTCCATGCCTTGATCGACCTGATCGACAAGGATGAACCTTCTCTCGCCGTTAGCGGCGGGGAACCGATGCTGCTGGGAGACGGCCTGGTCGAGGTCATCGCCCACTGCCAAGCCGCGCTGCCTCAGACCCACGTCCATGTTCTCTCGAATGGACGTTTGGCGGGGGAGGGTGGCTATGCCCGTCGCTTCACGGGCTTGCATGAGTCGCTCACTTGGGGCATCCCGCTCTACGGCGACACTCCGTTGCTGCACGACTACATCGTCCAACGCCAAGGTGCTTTCGCACAGACTTTGCGGGGCCTGTACGCGATGGAGCAAGCCAAGCAGCGGATCGAAATTCGCATCGTGCTTGTCAAGGACGCCGTGCAGCGCCTGGAAAGCATTGCCCGTTTCATCTACAGAAACCTGCCGTTCCTCGAGCATGTCGCGCTGATGGGCGTGGAGCCCATTGGCTTTGCCAAGGCACACCATCAGTCACTTTGGATGGACCCCATCGATATGGGCCCAGCGCTCTCGGATTCCGTACAGTTCCTTAGTTCGCGCAACATCGCCGTTTCAATCTACAACCTCCCACTGTGCACGCTTCCTCGCGAACTTTGGCCCTTCTCTCGCCAGAGCATCTCCCACTGGAAGCAAGACTACCGCCCCGAATGCGAACCCTGCCAAGTTCGCCAGCGCTGCGGAGGATTCTTTTCTTGGGTGACACCTGACTGGCTTAGTCGTGGCATTGCACCTATCAATCAACTGGAGCAAGCCTGATGAGCAAGACTCTCGCATTCGCTACAGCCATCATCAATGGCGCCAGTCCAATGGGCGGGATGGCAGATCAGGGCTGGCAGGTCAGTGGACTTACCGAACTGGCGCTCAATGAGAGCAAGTTCACTACCACGTTGACAGCACCGTTGAACCACGAGCAGTTCAATATGTACGCGCGCCATCGCTCACATAGCTCGCACCGGTCGCACAGCTCACATCGGTCACATAGCTCGCACTACTCGGGAAGTGGAGGCTCCTATCGTGCTCCGGCCTATACACCACCGCCTCCACCGCCTCCTACAACCTATCAGCCAACACCGCGGTCGTCTTTCAACGGAGGAAGCAGCTCAGGTAGCTCGAGCACTCCCAACACAGATTCGCAGCCGCTGACGCTGGAACCGGCGCAGAGGACCAGACAAGGCCTGACGCCTCGCCCCACCTCCGACCAACTGCAAATGATGATCATGCGGGTGCAGGCGGCACTTTACGCACGCGGGTACGATCCTGGTGCCATTGATGGCGTCATGGGCATGCAAACAAAAGCGGCTCTAGCCTCATTCCAAGCTTCGCATGGTTTACCGGCCACGGGAACCATGACGACACCCACCCTCAATGCTTTGGGCGTCGCTCTATCTCCCTAAGCACATAGCAGGTATACCGCGCATTCCAATCGGCGAGAACAGCTTCGAAAGGACTCCAAGTGAACGCCATCCCGCTCCGGCTCGAAGACCTTCGTATCACTCTTAACGGCACGTTCGTCAGGTCGTCTAACGACATTGATGATCGCGATATCGAGAAGCTCATAGAGGCTGCTCGTGCCAACGAGGACAGTGACCACGATCTTCTCCTTGAAGTAAGGAGGAGGGCCATCGGCGCCGCCAAAGTCTCGGCAATTGTCTTCTACTCAAAAAGAGAGGCGTACTTCGCTCCACAACATGAACTCTTTGACACGATCGCTTCATACCTTGTCGTCGTAGAGACAGGGCTGCGGGAGTTCACGCTCTTCAAGAAAAGTTGCGCCACTCTGACACCCCTTCTGGAGAAGGATTACGAGGTCGCTGAGTACGAGGAGCTTCTGAATACTTTTGATGACTCAAGGTCACAGATTCAGAAATTGAGTACCAGGGAGATGAATGTATCCGACAAAGGCCTGCGCGCCAGGAGTTACGAAGCTGCCGACTTGAAAGGTCATATGTCTCCTCATGCGGCTGGCCGTTCGATACCTCGCTTTACCCAGGTTCGCACCAAGAACGAAGTGCGCTCAATCAGCCTGAATACAGGGCGTATCAACCAGCTGACCGAACGCGTGAGCGTCGGTAAAGCTATTGAGTGGTCGGCGAAGGTTTTCACATCGATGTCGAGAAGAAGGGTCAACAAGAGCTTCTTCTCTTCGTTTGCCCGAAGAATTTCGCTGGAAGAGGTACTCAAAGTCGCCCGTCCTGCCAGCATTCTTTTCGAGCGATTCGCGATTGAGGAGCACTTGACTGAAGACAGTATCGACCTTTGGTATACCAAGAACGGGAAGTACCACAAACTTAAGACTGCGTCTCTAAAGCGATTTCTCGACACGCTTGATGTCGCTTTCGAAATTGACGATCACCAGAACATGATCGGAACAAGAAGCGGGAAGCTTCGAATCAATAAGAAGACCTTGTCACCATACTCTGCTGCGCTCAGTAGACTGAAAGTTAAAGGTCCGAAGGACTACATCACCTTCCAGTCCTGGATCACAGATCACGGATACTTCGTCGTCTCCTTTGATCGGCCGGACTACCTATACATCAAGAAGAGCTGCTTTGAGAATCGCGCCGGAAAGGCTGAAGTTGACGCCATTCTCACATGCCTGGAGCCTATGAAAAGCTTCTCAACGGCCATGAGCGAAAAGGGCGACGTGGTCGCCGATAGCACAGCATTTGATCCTTCCTCGCTTTTTGCGAGGGTCGAACACATTCATCGAAACGACAAGTACGTGTTCTGCGATGACCTAGGCACTGAATGGGCTGACCATATAGCCATCGACCTGGATGCGGCACGCATCACGTTCGTTCATTCAAAGCATGCTAAGAAATCAAGCAACTCAGCCAGCGCCCTTCATGAAGTCATCGGCCAAGCCATAAAGAATCTCGGCAGCATGCACTTCACGTCTACTACCTTCTCAGCGAAGGTCAACCAGAAGTTCAATAGGAAGTACAAGGGATCCCAGATAGAGAGAACAAGAAAAGGCAACTACAGGAACGCCAACAATGACATCAAGGTACTACTGGCAGACCCGCGACTTCATCGGAAATGCGTTGTGGCCTGCTCATCACTTTCGAAAAGAGATGTGACGGTTGAGCTTGAAAAGCTCAAGCGTGGCCTGGTAGTCAAAGGGCATATCACACAACTTTTCTGGATCATTTCCTCCTTTATTCATTCGTGCCAAGGAAATGCCTGCTACCCGGCTGTGTACTGCAAGCCATAGACGGGCGATCAGCAGAGGACGCCGATCCATAGTTGTATTCCCGTCGGACCGGGGATGCCGCTGCTGGAACACGGATGGTCTGTTGATTGACCAGTCGCAGGCTGAGTGCCGCCTCATCGTGGATAAGCCTTTCCCGATGAACATCTATCACTCGTATTCGCGTGGCGAGGTGGCGACCACTGAGAAGCCGGGTAGGGAAGCCCAGGGCAATCCGGTGACCATGTCGCTGCCGGGTAATCTGACCGAAGTAGGGGAGACCAGCAATGTGGTGAGTGCCCCTGAGCCGCATTTTTGAGACCCTTTGAAACTGCGTCGCCGACGTGATATCAAGTCGGCGGATTCAAGGGGGCAATATGGACGTTTCTTTCGTGACGCGGGCCTTCTACGGCTTCGCGATAGCCATGGTCATCTGCATGGTGCTGGGCGTCATCGCCGGCAAGCTGTTCGGTGGTGCCAATAAGCGACTACAAAAGCTGACAGCGCAACTCGTATTCGGCGGCGGCATGGTCATTTTTATGCTACTGATTTTTCCGCGCTTGCTAGGGGCTGGGAAATGACGGCGGATGATGTCCAGGAGCCGAGTGGGTTCCACAAGATGATTCTACAGTCGGATGAGCTTTATAGCGCCCTAGGAAGGTTCGTGGTTGGCTTTGAGCATGTTTGTTGGAGAATGAACTGGCTTATGTATAAGGTGCTCCAGTTTGGCGGAGGACTTAGAAATCAGCAGTTTTTCAATGCGCTAAGCACCGGTGACACTGCGGAGCCAACGCTTCGCAAGCTGCGCTCACTTTGGGCTGAGGCAGTCAAAATGGAGATAGGCGCAACGCCTCAGGATGACGTTTTTGCCAGCATTCAGAAGCTCATAGAAACCCGAAATGATTTTATTCACGGGCTTTGGTTCACAGGCTTCCATAAAGGAGAGGATGATTATTTAATCGCGCACGGCTACAAGCAGAAGAACACAAAAAGAGGCGGTGTAGTGAGAGAATTTGCTCTTTCTAAGGAAGATTTCAACAGTCTCTCAATTGAGGCGCGGTTGATTGAAGGGAGGCTTGTTAGCATGGCTGAGAGTATTGCCCACCAAGATGATGAAGTGCCTTTGGATGATGTCTTCAGCACCTTGCCGCTAGGCGGAAGAAAGAAGACGAACGGGTGAGCTGTGAAACAGACTTTGATCTTATTGTTGCTGCTCGTGCCGGTGATTGGGTTCGCGCAAGTTCAATCCGCTGCTGGTAAGGGCGTGCGGCGCGTCGAGTCTGGCCCGCGACCAGCGAACAATTCCGCAGCCAAAGACACTACACCGCTCAACTGCAGCCGGCCTGATGTCAAGTACAACCCGCACCCGGGCGTGCGCTTGCTATGCGAACGCTGGGAACGGCGGTTACTACAGGATGAGTCCAAGCGCGTCGGGCGACCCGCGCCGTCAGCATCTGTGGTTGCGCTGCCGTCGTTGGGTAGCCCCGAAGCCAAGCAGCTTGGTTTCGTATGTATTGGTGGTCAGGCGTTCGAGCGACTTTCCAACGGCTGGTCCCAATTGATGGCCCCGGAGGGCGGTTGGCAGCGCTGCGAGGGCGGCTAGGCGTGAGACTTACCGGGGCCAAATTGACTACAGATTGGAGGGTGCAGCAGTGACCGAGTTAGGGGACTTTGTGACTTCCGTTCTGACCGAAATTGCGCAGGGGTGGCCAATGCAAATGGGGTCATTTCTACTTTGGGCGGCAACCTTAGCCCGGTAGTTGCGGGTACTGAAGTGCCATTCGAGCCGGAAACTCATCGGCGCATTGTGGATGTTGTGTTTGATGTTTCTGTGGAAGCCACTAGCGGCCAGGGAAATACTGGCAAGGTTGGTGTGATTGTCGCAACGATCGGACTCGGCACCCAGCGCCGAACCGAAACCACAGACAAAGCGGTTCACAAAATTCAGTTCTCCGTGCCGATGGTTTTACCCATAATGGTGAACAACTGGCAAGAGAACAATCTGAAGCTAAAGAAAGGCAAGATAGGGTTACTCGTACCTTGAGTTACAGGTCCATTAGTCCACTTGAAGGGGGTAGGGGCAACGCCCCTACGGTGACGCTTTTACCCGGCGCGCGTGCCGAAGCGCTGGGCGTGCCAGTCCTGAAGGTCCACAACGACAACCTTTACCAACTGCTGCCGAACCGCTTTTCGTGATGCGTTGCGTCGGCGGTCAGGTCGGTGTGGCCGTCAACGACGCAGGCGTAGTGCGCCAATGCGCACGGGGTGGGCTTGGTGCGGTCCTTGGGCCAGCACGGGGGACGGTTCAAAGGCATAGGGCCTCCCCATGGCTTGGGAATCGTCCCGGTTTCCCTGCAACAGCCGGTCCAGCACCAGTCGCAGCAGGGACCAGTAGTACCGCCAGACCCTTAGGACACGTCGGCATACCTTTTCGCATAATGCATATTATGTAAGAATTCGGATAGGCCAGGCACTGCGGGTCTGGCGCTACTGCTGGCTGCTGCTCAAACTCCTGCTGGACCGGCTCCTGCATGGCGATGGCTCCCCCACGGTGAACCGGCGCTTGGAAGCATGCAGATAGGCCTCGACGGCGAATGGCACGGCTGGTTCGCTATCCGCCACGGCATCTTTGCCAACCACCTTCACGTGCATGCACTTGTTCCCAGCCATTCGCCAAGCGCTTGAATGCCTGTCCGCCAATACAGGCGTAGCCGAGTTGCTTGGCCTCTGGCGTTCCAAGCGCGGGAAGCTCAACAACACTCTGGGAAGGCCCCGGTCTACCCGCGCGGCGCGCCTCGTCAGCAAGGATTGTGTTCTCCATGCTCTGGCAGAAGCCATACATGCCGGGATGCGGGTGGTTGCGATACTGGTCGCATTTGAACGGCGTTGTGCCGTTGGTCATCGAGTTGTGGGCTGCTTTTGGCGTCGACGTCACCCGAGGTGTGCCCGTGCCGCGCGCGCTCTGGACCTGTCCGACTACAGCAACTGAATAGGCGACCAGAGCGGTCGCCAAGAACGTCCTTTTCATACCCCTACCTCTGCTGCTGGGCGCAGCGTACCTCACTGTGACGCCGATTTCCTCAGTACATTGGAAGCAGTTGCTGCCATCCGGTCGCAAGCTCCCCTCACACCCATCAGGCATCAGGTCCTTTCAGTACGTAATCACCGGAACGGGTGCCGGGCTCCAGACTCCAGCCGGGGTTCAGCGCCAGTTTCCAGCCTGGGCCGTGTGGCATGGCCGTTCCGGTGGCTTCGGGTGCGGCGAGGATGACGGCCTTCCAGTCGCCGCTCATGACCGCGCCGTCTTCCACCTCCAGCGTGCCCCAGTCGTCGGTAACGCGCATGGTCGGATAGACGGTTCCGATGTCGTCGAGCGGCTGCAGGTTGCTCGGATTGAACTGGATGCTCATGTGTTTCAGGTCGAGCCTCAGCACCGGGCCGTCGACAAAGCGTGCGCGATTGTGTGCGAGTTGGGCCTGGCGCTTCTGTTCCCGCGCCGTTTCCGCCTCGCGCAACGCGGCGCCGTCGTAACGGGAGGCCGCCGTGGCCAGGCTTGCTTCGTCCGTCGCCACCTTGATGCCGGCGGCGTCACGCAGGCGCGTGCCGAGATCGAGCTGTTTCTCGTCCAGACGCTTGCGCCAACCCGGTGCGAATTCGTCCAGCAACATGCCATAGGCCGGGCCCGTCGCATACGCGAAGGAGCGGACGAAGCTGGGGTCATCGACATGCGAGCGCAGGTC
Source organism: Pseudoxanthomonas sp. (assembly GCF_051953815.1). Lineage (GTDB taxonomy): Bacteria > Pseudomonadota > Gammaproteobacteria > Xanthomonadales > Xanthomonadaceae > Pseudoxanthomonas_A. The sequence goes on from NZ_JBQCIJ010000020.1 coordinate 26,859, forward strand.
GCGGAGCGCGGCCTGCAGGCGGGCCTGTGGTGTCGTGTTCCCGAGCATCACACCGGTGTATTCGGCCAGTCCTTCGTTGGTTTCGAGTGCCGCTTCATCCACGGGGGCGAGGGGAAAATGCCGGTAGCGCTCGGCGCGGAACGCCAGGGCATCGACCAGCGCGGCCCGCTTTTCGTCTCTGTCGCTTGCTTGGAGCGCTCGGGCGAGCGCCCGCCATTCCAGTTGCAAGGTATAGCGCCCTTCCAATGTATCCAGGTGCGGGTTGTCACCGCCCTTCGCGGTGGCGATTGGCAAGCCGGGTTGCAGGCGATGGAACATCTCATGCGTAATCAGCGTGCCGCGCTTTCCGGCGTCTTCCGGCAAGGGCCAGAGCATCTGCGTCCAACGCGTGCCCGACCATTCGACAGCGGTATTGGCCGCGTTGGCATCCGCAGGCAGATCACCGACGAACACGCCGTCCAGTTCCCGCAGCGCGCCCTTGGCATCGACGTGCGAGGCGACGATCCGGCGCGTCTTCGGATCGACCAGCATGATCGGACCGCACAACGAGGCGCCCCAAAGACGACCGCCGTCCGCTTCGCACAGCGATTGGGCCTGGGTGAACACCGCGCGCGCGTCGGCAAGCGGAATTTGCGGTTCCTGCGCCAGGGCCGGCATCGCGGCGCTCAACAGGAACAGCGTCGCTCCAAGGATTCGATGTCCCATTTCGTTCCCCGTCGGCCAGATGGGGCATTGGATACCATCGAGGCGGTTTCCGGCGCAGTGCCATTGGTTGGATAGCTGCCGGTCTACTTTACGGGCGCGCTACCGTGCCACTTCACGCCGGCGCACCTGCCCCGCCCGCCTGTCCTCACTGCCTGCTCATCTCCATCACGGCGAACAGCATCCAGGTGGTGTGGGGAATCCACTGCTCCACCCAGCGCCACTGTTCGGAGTCCGGGCCGGGAGCGAAACTGATGCCCGCGCCGGTGTCGCTGCCGACGGCGCCGGTGATGCCGTTGGAAATACCGCCCACGAACATCTCGCCGGCGCTCTCCAGCACGGTGGGCGGATTCTTCGCGCCGAAGCCGTACAGCATGGACATGCCGTAGGGATTGCGACCCAGCGTCCAGTCGAGCTGGGCCTGTGCATAACCGGCTTGCCGGGCGGACAGGCCATAGCCGGCCGTGCCATGGTTGGCCAACTTGCGTCCACCGATGACCATGGCGGCGCTGAGCGAGGCCAGCCGGGCGCTTTCGCCCTGCCACCAGTAGCCGGTTTCATTGCGATGCGGGATGAAGAATCCTTCCAGCACCTCCCCCGCGGCCTTTCCGTCCTGGGTCAGCTGGAAGCGCTGGCGGGCGTAGCCGTACGGGTTGGCGACCGCGTCGGTGATGTCCAGTTCGTGTTCCAACGCCCGTCCGATGACATCCAGTGCGTGCTGGCGGCGCGCCTGCTCCGGTTCGATATCGGTGTAGGCGGACAGGCTGATCACCGGCAGGCCTGCCTCGGCCGCGTGGTAGTAAGGACGGCTGCCGCCATCGCTGATGAAACCGCCGTCGGATTGCTGCCGCGCCATCAGGCTGGCCGCGCGTTCGCGCGCGTCATCGAGATAGCGTTGCTCGCCGGTGGCATGGTGCAGTTCCACCAGCGCCATCAGCGCCGTGTAGTCATCGATGATGTTTTCCTTGCCGTCGGCGCAGTACTGCGGATTGAACCGGCGCAGGTGTTCATAGGCGCGCCGCGCATCGGCCAGGTAGGTCGCGCCGTCGAATTCGCCATGGCGTCCGGATTCCCGGGCCAGCATCGAGGCCCGCGCGAGCGCGGCGATCGCCATGCCGCCACCGGCGCGGAACGCCGAGCGATACAGCGTGGTATAGGTGCCCGCCGCACCCTCGTAGCCGGTGACCATGCGCACCGCGCCCGGCGTGCCCCACTGGTCGAACACCGTGGTGTAGAAATAGCCCTCCGCATCCAGGATGCGATGCAGGTAGTCCGCTCCCCAGAACGCCTCGTCCTCGATCTGCGCCTGCAGGCCGTGCGCGGCGAACAGCGCCCTGCGCGCGTGCGCGCCATAGGCCAGCACCCACGCCGCCATCGACGCCTGTTGCGGATTGAAATAGTTGGCGTACCCCAGATGGGACAGGTACTTGCCCTTGTCGCCGCCGGCGTCCTGCCAGCCGCCCCATGCGTTCACCCTGCGCGAGGTCTGGAAGATGGGGAGATCCCGATCGGCTTCGTCGGTGTGGCGGCTGCGCTTGAAGTACCCCAGCAACTGCGCGCCGGTCGTGGCGAACACGGCCTGGTCGCGCACCGGCACCGATGCCGACGTCGCACGCTGCTTGCCGATGCCGACCTCCACGCGATACTCGCCGCCCTGCTCGGCATCCGAGAAATCGACGCTGAAGTAGCGCTTGCCGGGGCTCCATCCGGTGAACGGTGGCAGCGGCCGCAGGGCGCCGTGCCGGACCGGTTTGCCATCGCGCAGGACGGTGTAGGTGCCCTCGGTGGCCTGGCCCGTGTATTCGACGATGGCCCGCTTGGGCCCCCGCCGCTCCAGTGCCACCTGGTTGATCTGGACCAGCAGCGGTTCCCCGGGCAGGCTCACCGAAACGGTGGTCGCCGGTGTCTGCGCGGCGGCGGGCGCCGGATGCATCAGTGACAGCCCCGCGACCAGCGCGGCCATCAGGTGGAGTCCGGTCTTGCGGGCATGCAACGCAGCGGGCATCGGCTTGCTTCCGGATAGACTAGGCATCGCAACTTAGCCACGCATTTGACCGGCGTCAATAAATATTTCATATGGATGTATGAATAATATGGGCGCCTGCCTCCCCTCCCCCACGCTCAACCGGTTTCCACGCCTATGAACATTGGCCGCGGCGCCACCCAGCAGTCCAGCGCGCCCTACAACCGCCGCCTCGTGCTGGATTTCATCCGCCAGCACGGCGCGGCCTCGCGCAAGGACATCCAGGAAAAGGTCTCGCTCAGCCCGCAGACCGTGGCCAACATCACCAATGAGCTGGAGTCCATCGGCCTGATCGTCTCGCGCCGGCAGAAGGACCTCAAAACCCGCGGCCAGCCGCCGATCGCTTTCGAAATCAATCCCGACGCCGGCCAGTCCATCGGCATCAGCCTGGAACCCGGCCGCGCCTCCGGCGCGCTGGTCAACCTGGTCGGCCGGATCGACGCCCGCTACGAAGTGCAGTTGCAGGGCTGCGACCGGCCACAGTTGCTGGCCGGCCTGCTGGAACTGGTGGCCAACCTGCGCCGGCAGGCCAATGCCCGGCTGTGGGGCATCGGCGTGGCCCTGCCCGGTCCGCTGGGCGATACCGAACTGAGCTTCGTCGGCCCCACCGCGCTGGAGGGCTGGAAGGATCTGTCCATCCTCGACCAGTTGCAGGAAGCCACCGGCCTGCCGCTGTTCCACAGCGTCGACAGCGTCGCCGGCGCGCTGGGCGAAACCCTGTACGGAGTGGCGCGGCATCTGGACAACTTCTTCTACCTGCATCTAAGCATGGGCCTGGGCGGTTCGCTGATCGTGGGCCGCAACAACTACCGTGGCGCCGATGGCAACGCCACCGAGATCGGCCACGTGCCGGTCGTGCCCGGCGGCACGCCGTGCTACTGCGGCAACCAGGGATGCCTGGAGCGCTACCTGTCCCTGCACTCGCTGGCCGAGGCGCTCGGGCTGGACGACGGCCAGATCCGCACGCCGGACCTGCTCGACCGGCTGGACGACCCCGATGACCAGGCGTTGCGGCAGTGGTGCCACCAGGCGGGCCAGCGGCTGCGCGACGCCATCTGCATGATCGAGAACCTGCTGGACCCGCAGACCATCGTCATCGGCGGGTCCGCGCCGCAGAAGCTGGTCCGGCGACTGGTCGAGCTGGCCCAGCCGCTGCATCGCTCGGTCCGCGGCCGCCCTGCCCCGGAACTGCCGCGCGTGATGATTTCCCAGCGCGAGGAGGACTGCTCGCTGCTGGGCGCCGCGGTGCTGCCCATCCACGAGCTGCTGTCCCCGCGCCTGCAGGTGCTGCAGAAGGATGACCTGGGCGAGGTGCAGGCGGCGGAACTGCTCGGCCACCGGCCGGCCAACGGCGGGCGTCGTATTTAATTAAACTTCCACTGGATATTTTTATTGACAGTGCCGAATCGGGGTGTCTATAGTCGCCCCCATGAAGCATGATCAGCCCCAATTCAGCATCATCGGCGACGTCAGCGTGGACCTGGTGCTGGGCACGTTGAACAGCTGGCCGAAGATCGGCACCGAACAGCTGCTGCCCCGCAGCGAGCTGCGGGCCGGCGGCTCGGCGGCCAACTCCGCCCTCGCCGCGCGCCACCTTGGCCTGAGCCCCCGCCTGATCGGCGCCATCGGCAACGACGACCTGGCCCAGTGGCTGCTGCTGCAACTGACCGGCATCCCGGTCGAACTGCAGACCTGCGCCAGCGACACCACCATGTCGGTCGGCCTGATGCATGCCGATGGCGAACGCACCTTCTTCACCAGCTGCGGGCATCTGCAGCATCTGACGCCGGCATTCGTGCTGGAGCACCTGCCGCCGGCGCCGGCGGGCAGCATCGCCCTGTTCACCGCCCCGTTCCTGCTGCCCGGCGTGCGCGATGGCTACGACCAGTTGCTGGCCCAGGCGGCCGCGCGCGGCTATCAGATCGCGCTGGACCCGGGTTGGCCGCCGGAAGGCTGGACGCCTGGCGTCCACGCGGAAGTCGAAGGCTGGCTGGCCCATTGCGATCACCTGCTGATCAACGAACTGGAAGCGACCAGCATCGCCGGCACCCAGGAACTGACGCTCGCCGTGCAGCGCATCGCCCACCTGCTCAAGCCCGGCGCGCACCTGATCATCAAGCTGGGCGCCGCCGGCGCGCTGGGGCATGTCGACGGCGAGAGCACGTACTTCGCGACCGAGGTCGCGCCCGGAATCTTCGACACGGTCGGCGCCGGCGACAGCTTCAATACCGGCTATCTGGCGGCCCGGTTGAACCAGGCTGGCCTGCACGACGCGCTCGGCGCAGGCTGCCGGACCGCCGCGGCGATCCTGCCGCGCTTCCCGCGCAAGAGCATCGCCGCCGGCGAGCTCTCCCATTGCCTGCAGTCGTATCCCTGAGCCCGGAGGCACGACCATGACGCACAGGCCGCTGATCATCGGTTACATCCTCCTGATCTGGTTCGCGATCTCCTTCATCACCAATCTGATCGGGCCGTTGATGCCCATCGCCATCCAGGACTTCAAGTTGAGCCTGACGATGGCCGGCTTCATGCCGTTCTCCTTCTTTCTCGCCTACGGCCTGATTTCCATTCCGGGCGGAATGCTGATCGAAGTCCGCGGCACCCGCTTTACCCTGTTTGCCGCCTTCGCGCTGAATTTCGTCGGCGCCCTGGCGATCGCACTGATTCCCGGCTATGTCTCGGTCGTCGCCGGCCTGTTCGTCATCGGCCTGGGCATGGCGCTGTTGCAGGTGGTGATCAATCCGCTGATGCGCACCGCCGGCGGCGAGGAGCACTTCGCCTTCTTCTCGGTGATGGCGCAGCTGGTGTTCGGACTGGCGTCCTTCCTCAGCCCGTTGGCGTTCAAGCTCTACATGCAGCGCCCCGGCGTGGAGGGACAGCCGCTGGCGTGGCTGACCTTCTACTGGTATTTCAGCGCGGCGTTCGTGCTGCTGGCCCTGCTCAACCACAAGCTGCCGTTGCCGAAGGTGGAACTGAAGGAAGACGAGCGCGCCGGCAGCCGCGAGGCCTACCGCAGCCTGCTGCGCCGGCGCGACGTGCGCCTGTTCTTCCTGGCCATCGTGGCCTACGTCGGCACCGAGCAATCCATCGCCAACTGGATGTCGCAGTTCCTGCACAGCTATCACGGCCTGTCGGCCACCGAGCAGGGCGCCGTCGCGGTCAGCCGTTTCTGGGGCCTGATGTCGCTGGGCTGCCTGGTCGGACTGGGGCTGTTGAAACTGCTGGATTCCAAGCTCGTGCTGGCGATCTTCTCGATGTTGGCCATGGCCTGCCTCGCGCTCGCCCTTTTCGGCCCGGCAGCCGTCTCTCCACTGGCCTTCCCCGCTGCGGGCTTTTTCTTGTCGGTGATGTTCTCCGTGATCTTCTCGCTGGGACTGAACTCGGTGCGACAACACCACGGCGCGTTCTCGGGAATCCTGTGCAGCGGCATCCTCGGCGGCGCCATCGTGCCGCTGCTGATCGGTTTCGTGGCCGATCACTGGGGCCTGCGCGTGGGCCTCTCGCTGGTCTTCATTCCCCTGCTCTACATCCTCAGCGTCAGTGCCTGGGCCAGGCCACTGGTGCGCAACCAGACCCTGTACTCCGCGAAAAACACCCCCGCTTCGCCCTGACCAGGCAGCCGCACCCACCCATGCGAGGGCCCGCCGGCCCGAGTCGCCGTACAACACCAGGAGCCCATGATGAAGAAGCATCCCAGCGCTGTTCGACCGACCGGCATCGCCGCCGCGGTGGCAGCGGTATTGATCAGTTGCGCCACCGCCCCGGCCCTGGCGCAGTCCAGCACGGCCGACGAGGAAAAGCCGGCCGGCAAGGACGAGGCGCCGACCACCCTGCAGACCGTGCGGGTGTCCGCCACCCGCCTGGAGTCGGATCTGCTGAAGACGCCGGTGACCGTCACCGCCGTCACCCAGGAGGCGTTGACCCGAGAAGGCATCCGCGACGTGCGCGGCCTGTCCGGCAGCATGCCCAACCTGCAGATCGCCAATGGCCCCGACTCGGGCGTGCAGGTCAGCATCCGCGGCATCGGCGCCAACAACTTCACCGAGATTGGCGACCCGGCGGTCGGCCTGCACGTGGCCGGCCTGTATTCGCCGCGCCCGCAGGGCGCGCTCGCGCTGATGTTCGACGTGGACCAGGTGGAAGTGCTGCGCGGTCCGCAGGGCACCCTGTTCGGCCGCAATTCGACCGGCGGCAGCATCAACATCATTCCGGCCAAGCCCCGCTTCGACTCCACCTTCGGCAGCACCGAAATCGAACTGGGCAGCTACAACCTGCGCCAGATCAACCTGATCCAGAACCTCGCGGTGAACGATCGCTTCGCCCTGCGCGTGGCCGCCACCAAGGTCGAGCGCGATGGCTGGATCGACCAGCAGCAGGACTTCACCGACGTCGACATCCCCGAGCGGGGCTTCATCGCCGACGGCATCCCGGACGTGGACCAGCGCCGCAACGTCAGGGTGCCGCGCAGCAAGTACTACTACAACCGCGACGAATGGGCCGCCCGCATCGCCGCCCGTTTCGCGATCACCGACAACGTCGAATGGCTGCTGGCCTACGAGAAGTTCCAGAACTCCGGCGCCGGCCAGGTGGGCATGAAGGATTGCGACCAGGCCGCCGGCACCCGCTTCGCCTGTACGGGCGGCAAGTGGGACGTGAAGATCAACGTGCCCGGCCGGACCGACATGTCCATCGACACGGTCCGCTCCAACCTCAACTGGTACCTCAGCGACACCAACAGCATCGAGTACAGCGTGGCCTTCGCCAAGCAGAAGCGCTTCCAGATCTCCGATGACGACGGCGGTTACCACGAGATCCCCTCGCAGGTCACCGCCACCCTGCCGGTGCCTGCGGATGGCGACTGGGGCGTGTGGCCGGTGCGTGACAACACCTCCATCACCCTGGATTCGGAGTACAAGTCGTTCGTGCACGAGTTGCAGTTCAAGCACCAGGGCGAACGCCTGAAGCTGGTATCGGGCCTGTTCTGGATGCACGAGAAGAATTCAATCGACTACGCGCAGGAAATGCTGGTCAACGCGCCGTTCGGTTATCCGATCAGCCAGTTCTATCACCAGCCCAACCGCCAGATCGACGCCAAGGCGATCTTCACCCAGGCCGACTGGCGCTTCGCTCCCACCTGGACGGCGACCTTCGGCGCGCGCTTCAGCCGCGACTCCAAGACCGACCGCGGCGGCCAGGTGTACGGCGGCTGGGACACCACCTCGACGGCCTATTACAACGGTCTGTACGACCCGGGCACGCCGGGCGAACCGGGCTTCCGCCCGCACAATGGCCGCGATCTGACCGAAGGGATGGGACCGTTCGCCGGCATCGGCGCCTACCACCTGTGGGGACCGCCGGCGGAAAACGCCCACTCCGATTCCTGGCGCAAGTTCACCTATCGCCTGGGCCTGACCAAGGATCTGTCGGAGAACGAAATCCTGTTCACCTCGCTGTCCACCGGCTACAAGGCGGGCGGCTTCGGCGACAAGGACGACGCCTGCGACGGCAAGGTCTGCGTGGACGGTCCTCCCGGCCCGCACTACACCTTCTTCCCGTACCGGCCGGAAACCGTCACCAACCTGGAATTCGGCTACAAGGGACTGCTGCTGGACAAGCGCCTGAGCCTGTCGGTCACCGCGTTCTACAGCCGCTACAAGGACATGCAGGTGACCGGCGATTTCTTCGCCGCCAAGGTGCATGTCAACGAACCGTGTCCGGAATGGGATCCGACCTGCGACGTGGTCAAGAAGTGGCAGACCGTCAACGTCGGCACCGTGAACATCCCGGGCGTGGAGGTGGAATTCGACTACCTGCCCACGGCCAATACCCGCATCGGCGGCTTCTTCTCGTACATCAACAGCAAGATCAAGGACTACCCCACCTTCAGCGACGAGTGGAACTGCGGCGTGCGCGAAGAGTTCGGCGCGGTGCCCTGCCCGGAGCCCTACAACGGCCCCAATCCCGAGTTCGCCGGCCGCCAGATCTACGACATCACCGGCCACCATCTGCCGATGACCCCGAAGTTCACCGCTGGCGTCAACGTGTCCCACACCTTCAGGTTCGGCAACGGGTACGAGCTGGTGCCGTGGCTCAACGTCAAGTGGCAGGACAAGATGTACTTCACCCTGCGCAACCTGGACAACCCGCATATTTCGGACGGACAGGAAGCCTACACCACGGTCGATGCCAGTCTGAGCCTGCAATCGCCGTCGTTCTGGCGCGCGGAACTGTATGTGCTCAACGCCACCGACAAGATGACCAAGAACTGGGCCGACGACGCGGGCGGTTTCATCCGCGGCTACTGGAACGATCCGCGCACGGTCGGCCTGCGCGTGCGTTTCGATTACTGATGCCGCCATGGCCGGTGATCGGCACGATCACCGGCATCACCGGCATCACCGGAAGCCGCCGGCCAGGGCGGCTTCCGGTTTCCGTACCATCTCAGCGCCAGCTGTTCCTGCGCGTGATCGGCGGCGGTGGCGTGTCATCCAGCACGGGCACCAGCTTGCCCAGGCCGACCCGCCTGAAGTCGCCGGTGCCGTGAAAGTCGAGTTGACCGAAACTCTGGGCGGTCAGCGCATCGCTGCCCAGGAAAACTTCCTTTCCCTCGGCCATCGGGCGCGTGGTGCTGCAGACCGACAACGGCACCCTCAGCACGCTGATGCCGGCCTGCTTCCATGCCACGTCGGGCAGGAGCCGACGCACGACCGAACTGTCGACCCACACGTCGACGGACGCTTCGGCCATGGAGCGGCATTTTCCAATGCCGATGTCGAATGCCATGTGTTCTCCTAGAAGGCGGTGTTGGTGAGAGTGAAGCGATAGCCGCGCGCCACCAGCAGCCCGCGCATTCTCGTTTCCGCGGACTTGCGATCGAATCCATTGCCTGCCCAGAGTCCGTAGCTGGGGGGATTGGCGCCCGACATCCTGCGCTTGACGCTGATGTCGAGGGATTCGCAGGCCGTCGCCCACATGACCCGCAGGTCGTCGGGGCCAATCGATTGACCGGTGCCCACATGAAGCACGAAGACTTGCCGGTGGTTCTTCATGTCTCTCCCGAGGCACTCATGAAACGCCGTTGTCGGGAGAGCGCGCCCGTGTACGGGTGCGTGCTCGGCGATTGCGCAGCACCACCACGTATACGCCCTTCCCCCCGGGGACGCAAGGAACCGGCGAATCTTTGCTCATGCCATCTCAACGCATGCATGGAGATCGGATGAACGGCCCAAATCTGATCGCGGCGCGCATCGAAGATGCGTCATGCGCGGCCCCGGTACTCTTCGCATGCCTTTCACTTCCCGCCCCCCTTGCGTCCGGCGCTGGCCTGACGAACGGCAGGCTGACAAATGGCACTCCGCGACGCGATCCGGAATCCGCACCCTGTGCTGGCCTTGTCCGGGCGGATCCGGGAGCGTTCTCCAATGGGAAAGAAACTGGCGTGGCTGGTGATGACCTTGCTGGCCCTGCTCGTGGCCTGCTATGCGGCAGCCTTGCTGGCGATTCCGGAGTTCCGTCCGTCACTCGTGCGGACGCTGATGGACGAGCGTCCGGCGACCGCGATCGCCCACTTCGCCGGAAGCGCGCTGGCGCTGGCGATCGGCGGGATGCAGCTCAATGCCTGGCTGCGATCCCGCGCGCCGGGCCTGCACCGCTGGCTGGGGCGCGGCTACGTGGCGGGTGTCGCCATCGGCGGCGTCTCCGGATTCCTGCTGGCGCTGAAGTCGTCCGGCGGCCCGGTCGCGCAGGCCGGCTTCGCGCTGATGGCGGTGTGCTGGCTGGGCTGCACGCTGGTGGCCTATCGCCGCATCCGCGGCGGTGATGTGGCGGCTCACCGCCGGTGGATGATTCGCAGCTTCGCGCTAACGTTCGCGGCGGTGACGCTGCGGCTCTATCTGCCCGCCAGCCAGATCGCAGGCATGCCATTCCCCGCCGCGTATTCCGCCATCGCATGGCTGTGCTGGGTGCCCAACCTGCTGGTCGCCGAATGGTTCATCCGCGCCGCGTCCGTCGCGCCGGAGTGGCGGCGGTTCCCGCCGAAGCGTTCCCTCTCCTGACCGGCCTCCGTCGTCAGGAATTTCCCGCGCCCATCGCGCCGACCGCCTTGCGCTCGCCGGTACGCTGGTTGACCTTCACCCGCCACGGGTAGTGGTCCCCTTCCCCGCCGGCGCCGCGCTGCTGGAGATGGTTGGTGACCGCCTTGCGCCATGCGGGGCTCTGGTTGGCGGTGCTCATGTGGGGCGTTTTGGAGTGATGGAAGGCCACGTCGCCGCGCCGCATGGGGCAGACCACCGTTCGTGATTCATCCACTTCGCAGGTCAGCAGATCGCTCTGCACGCCTTCGACCAGGTGGTGCGGCAGGATGCCGAGCCGATGGCCTTCGTCGATGAAGTGCATGCAGCCATTGATGACATCGACGTCCTGCAGGGGAATCCAGCCGGTGATGCCGCGGTCGGCGAGATTGCGGCCCCAGTAACCCTCGTCCTGGTGCCATTCGGTCACCGCGCCGTGACCTGGCGGCTTGCCGAGGAACTGGTCGTACCAGAACGCCATGTCCAGCGCCATCAACTGCGACGCGAACCGTTCCAGCCATTGGCGATAGGGCTGCACGGCAATCTCCGCCCAGACCTTGCTGGGCGAGGACTGCACGATGCGGAAGGTGCGGTTTTCCCGCGATTCGCCTTCGCGCCAGGCCCAGTCATTGGCCAGTTCGTGCTTCTGGGCGATCAGCACATCGCAGTGCTTTTCCAGTTCATCCAGATCCGGCTGCGGGATGGCCTGCCTGACGACCAGGTAGCCATGCGTCCGAAAGAAGGCAATCTGGTCGGCGTCTGCGTCGGGATACATGAGGGCCCGCGGAAGAATGGCTCGAAGGTGGCGGCCAGTACATGCTTCCGGGCGCGGGCGATCAATGGCGCGCGCTTATATTGAGTCTGTAGAAAATGTTCCTATTTGCCCGACGCGATGCGCGTCAGTCGTCAAAACGCCCTGGCGCCACCGACGCGATCATGTAGTCGATGAAGCAGGTGATGCGGGAAGCGAGCGCGGTGTTGCGGTAGTAGACGGCGTTGATCGGCTGGCGGACGTCCACGGTCGCCTTCGGCATCAGCTGGACCAGGCGTCCCGCCTTCTGGTCTTCCCGGGTCATGAAATCGGACAGGCAGACGATGCCTTCGCCGGCGATGGCGAGCTGGCGCAGGGTCTCGCCGCTGGAGGAGGCGATGGCCGGGCGGATATGCAGCGGATTCCCGCGCGGGTCGCGCACCGGCCATTGGTTCAGCGATTCCGGCTGGGTGAAGCCGAGCAGCGAATGCGCCGCCAGGTCGGCCACGCGGCCGGGCGTGCCGACGCGCTCGAGATAGGCGGGACTGGCCAGCAGACGCAGGCGGCTGCTGCCGACCGGTCGCGCATGCAGGGTGGAATCCTTGAGCGCGCCGATGCGGAACGCGACGTCGGTGCGCCGCTCCAGCAGGTCGATGATGCCCTCGTTGCTGTTGAGTTCCAGTTCGACCCTGGGAAAACGCTCGCGGAATCCCGCCACCCGCGGGACGATCACGTGCAGCATGAAGGGCGTGGCCGCATCCACCCGCAGGCGGCCCACCGGCTGCTGGCGGCGAATCGCCATCTGTTCCTCGGCTTCCTCGACCGAGTCGAGGATGTCGCGCGCGCGGGCGAGCAAGGCGGCGCCCTCCTCGGTCAGTTCCAGCCGGCGGGTGGTCCGCCGCAGCAGGGTGGTGTCCAGCTTGGCTTCCAGCCGTCCCAGGCTGCGGCTGATGCCCGAGACCGTCTGCTCCAGTTGCTCGGCCGCGGCGGTGATCGAGCCGCTGTCGACGACGGTGGCGAAGGCCCGCAGTTCGTCGAGGGTGATTTTCATTGTTGCCGCCAAATCAAAAGTATTTGGCTTATTAGGGTGTTTTTCCGGGAATGTAAAGCGCCGAGACTGCGCAGCCTCCCCCCTCCCCGGGGAATCCCGCTTCCGGAGCCTGCCATGCCCCTTGCCCTGTTCGCCCTGACGTTGGCGGCCTTCGCCATCGGAACGACCGAGTTCGTCATCGTCGGCCTGATTCCCACCATCGCCGCCGACCTGGGAGTGTCGCTGCCCTCGGCCGGCCTGCTGGTCAGCCTCTACGCGCTGGGCGTGGCGATTGGCGCGCCCGTGCTCACCGCGATGACCGCGCGCGTCCCGCGCAAGCCCTTGCTGGTGGGCCTGATGGTGCTGTTCACCGTCGGCAACCTGGTGGCCTGGCTGGCGCCGGGCTACACCACGCTGATCGTGGCCCGGCTGCTGACCGGCCTGGCCCACGGCGTGTTCTTCTCGGTCGGCTCGATCGTCGCCACCAGCCTGGTGCCGCGCGAAAGGGCCGCCAGCGCCATCGCCACCATGTTCAGCGGCATGACCGTCGCCTTCGTCACCGGCATTCCGCTGGGCACCTTCATCGGCCAGCATTTCGGCTGGCGCACCACCTTCCTGGCGGTCGCGGTGTTTGGACTGGTGGCGATGATCGGCGCGCAGCTGCTGGTGCCGCGGAACATCGCGCACGCCGCACCGGCGCCGTTGCGTCGGCAGCTCAACGTGCTGCTGCAGCCGCGCCTGCTGCTGGTCTACGCGATGACCGCGGTCGGCTATGGCGGCTCGCTGATCGCCTTCACCTTCCTGGCCCCCATCCTCGAGGACATCGCCGGCTTCGAGCCGCAGATGGTCGGGCTGGTGTTGCTGGCGTACGGCGTCTCGGTCGCCATCGGCAACGTCTGGGGCGGTCGCCTGGCGGATCGAAAGGGGCCCGTGGGCGCGCTCAAGATCATCTTCGGCCTGCTGGCGGCGGTGTTGCTGGTGCTCACCTTCACCGCCTCGAACCCGTGGCTGGTCGTGCTGACCGTGCTGGCCTGGGGCGCGGTCGCGTTCGGCAACGTGCCCGGCCTGCAGGTGTATGTCGTGCGCCAGGCCGAACAGGTGGCGCCGGATGCGACCGACGTCGCGGCGGGCTTCAACATCTCGGCGTTCAATCTGGGCGTGGCGGGTGGTTCGTGGGCCGGTGCGCAGGTGGTGGCCCATCTTGGCCTGGCGCACACGCCGTGGATCGCGGCGCTGGTGACGCTGGGCGCGCTTGGCCTGACCACGCTGTCGGGCCGACTCGACCGGCGCGCGCCGGCCGTCCTGCCCGTCCGGGCCTGACCGCGTCAATCTTCTTTCCTCCCGTTTCTTTCGTCCCGTTTTTTTCGTCGTATTTCCCAACCCATTGGAGCCTCCCATGAATCTTCCCTCCTTCGGCGTCGGCACCTTCCGCCTGACCGGCCAGACCGTCATCGATTCGGTGCGCAACGCGCTCGATGTCGGCTACCGCGCCATCGATACCGCGCAGATCTACGGCAATGAGGCCGAGGTCGGCCAGGCCATCGCCGGGAGCGGCGTCGCCCGCGACGATCTGTTCCTCACCACCAAGATCTGGACCGACAACTACGCGCGCGACCGGCTGGTCCCGAGCCTGCGCGAGAGCCTGGACAAGCTGCGCACCGATCGCGTGGATCTGACCCTGATCCATTGGCCGGCACCCGGCAACGGCGTAGAACTGGCCGAATACATGGCCGCGCTCGCCGAGGCCAAGGCGCTGGGACTGACCCGCGCGATCGGCATCTCCAACTTCAACATCGAACTCACCCGGCAGGCCATCGAAGTGGTCGGCAAGGGCGAGCTCGCCACCAACCAGATCGAGCTGAGTCCCTATCTGCAGAACCGCAGGCTGGCCACGTTCCTCAAGGAACAAGGCATCACCGTCACCTCGTACATGACCCTGGCCTACGGCAAGGTGCTGAAGGACCCGGTGCTGGCGCGGATCGCCGACAAGCACCAGGCCACCGTCGCCCAGGTGGCGCTCGCGTGGGCGCTGCAGCTGGGCTACGCGGTGATTCCGTCATCGACCAAGCGGGAAAATCTCGCCAGCAACCTGCTGGCGCGGGATCTGCCGCTGGACGCCGAGGACATGGCCGCGATCGCGGCGCTGGAGCGCAACGGCCGCGAAGTGGATCCCGCCGGTCTGGCGCCGGCGTGGGACTGAGGCGCCGTGATGTCCGAGATTCGCGATCCCCTGTTCCGTTCCCACAGCCTGGGCGGATTGACGCTGCCCAACCGCATCGTGATGCCGCCGATGACCCGCTCCCGCGCCAGCCAGCCCGGCGACATCCCCAACGCGCTGATGGCCGAGTATTACGCCCAGCGCGCCAGCGCCGGCCTGATCGTCAGCGAGGGCACCTGGATTTCACCGCTCGGCAAGGGCTATGCCTGGACGCCGGGCATCCATACGCCCGGGCAGATCGAAGGCTGGCGCGCGATCACCGATGCCGTGCATGGCGCCGGCGGACGCATCTTCGCCCAGCTCTGGCATGTCGGGCGCCTGAGCCACGTCCGCCTGCTCGACGGCCAATCGCCGGTGTCGTCCTCGGCGCTGCAGGCCGAAGGCGTCCAGGTCTATGTGGACGAGGCCGACGGCCAGCCCGGTTTCGTCCAGGCTTCGCCGCCGCGCGCGTTGTCGACCGCCGAAGTGCGCGTCATCGTGGAGGAGTACCGCCAGGCCGCGCGCAACGCGATGGCCGCCGGCTTCGACGGCGTCGAACTGCATGCCGCCAATGGCTACCTGGTCAACCAGTTCATCGACTCCAACGCCAACCATCGCAGCGACGCCTACGGCGGTTCGCTGGACAACCGCCTGCGCTTCCTGGACGAGGTCTCGCGGGCGCTGGTCGAGGCCACCGGCGATCCCGCGCGCGTCGGCATCCGCCTGGCGCCGCTGACCACGCTCAACGGCTGCGTCGATGCGGATCCGGAAACGACCTACATCGCGGCCGCGAAAAAGCTGGCCGAGATCGGCGTGGGCTACATCCATATCGCGGAGGCGGACTGGGACGACGCGCCGCACATGCCCGACGCGTTCAAGCAGCAACTGCGTGCGGTGTTCCCCGGCACGCTGATCTATGCCGGCAAGTACACCGCCGAACGCGCGCGCGCCGCGCTGGAGGCGGACTGGGCGGATCTGATTGCATTCGGCCGCCCCTTCGTCGCCAATCCGGACCTGCCGGAGCGCCTGCGCATCGGCGCGCCGCTGGCGCCGCACGACCGCGCCACGCTGTTCGGCGGCGATGCGCGCGGCTTCACCGACTACCCCACCCTGCGAGCCGCCGCATGAAGGGTTTCGCCGTATCCGCGCCTTTCGCGGGCCGCAGTTTCGAAGTCCGCTACGAGGGCCTCGCCGCCATCAACCAGTACGACGCCGACGGCCGGACGATGCGCTACCGGATCACCGAAGGGCCGCTGCGTGGCGCCGAGGGCGAAGCGCATTACCAGTGGACGCGCGTGGCCGAAGGGATATTCG
Source organism: Pseudoxanthomonas sp. (assembly GCF_051953815.1). GTDB lineage: Bacteria > Pseudomonadota > Gammaproteobacteria > Xanthomonadales > Xanthomonadaceae > Pseudoxanthomonas_A. Next base: position 42,945 of record NZ_JBQCIJ010000020.1, read on the forward strand.
CCATTTCCTGGCAGGAAGCCGACGGCTCGACCGTGGTGCATGTGGACGATTTCGACCGGGGCACCTCGCTGTCCTTCTTCACCACGCCGGACGGGCGGTTCCACCGGCTGGACGGCCGGCTGCGCGCACGGCTGGATTGAGGAAACACGCTGCCGCGATGGCGCGGACGACAGGCAGACGTCGTCGGCGCCACCGCGTCCGGCCGCGGGGCTTTGTCACCCGGCCAGCTTCACCACCAACTTGCCGAAGTTGCGGCCCTTGAGCAGGCCGAAGAAGGCTTCCGGCGCGTTTTCGAGTCCCTCGACGATGTCCTCCCGGTACTGCACGCGGCCGTCCCGCAGCCATTGCCCCATGTCTTCCAGGAAGCGCGGGAACAGATGGATGAAATCGCGCTGGATGAATCCGCGCACGGTCAGGCGCTGGCGCAGGATCTGGCTGAAGAAGCCCGGCAGGCGATCGGGGCCCGGCAGCACGCGGCCGCGCTCGTTGTAGGTGGCGATGGTGCCGCACACCGGGATGCGCGCGAAATCGTTGAGCAGCGGGATGACGGCGTCGAACACCTTGCCGCCGACATTCTCGAAGTAGACATCGATGCCGTCGGGGACGGCGGCGCGCAGGCGATCGGCAAAGTTCTCGGCGCGATGGTCCAGCGCCACGTCGAAGCCCAGGCTTTCCAGGTAGCTGCGCTTGGCTTCGCCACCTGCGATGCCGACCGTGCGCGCGCCCTGCATCTTCGCGATCTGCCCCACCGTCGCGCCGACCGGTCCGCTGGCCGCGGCCACGACTAGCGTTTCCCCCGGCTGCGGCTTGCCGATCTCGTGCAGGCCGGCGTATGCGGTGAATCCAGGCATGCCGTAGACGCCCAGGGCGGTGCTGAGGGGAAGATCGAGGCGATTGAGCTTGCGGGTCACGCTGTCGCCGTCCACCAGCGCGTACGTCTGCCAGCCGCCGGTGGCCACGACCTGGTCACCGACGCTGAAACCCGGGTGCTCCGAAGCCAGCACTTCGGCCACCGTGCGCCCTTCCATCACGTCGTCGATCGCCACCGGCGGGGAATACGAACGGCCTTCGTCCATGCGTCCACGCATGTACGGATCCAGTGAAAGATAGCGATTGCGCAGCAGCACCTGGCCCGGTCCGGGCGTGGCGATCGGCACGCGTTCCAGGCGCAGGTTGGAGGCATCGGGTTCTCCGCGCGGGCGGGACGCCAGGACGATGCGGGTGTTGAGAAGTTCGCTCATGCGGGAACGCTCGCGGACGGCGGGCCAGCATCGCATCCGGTCCGTGGCGATGACACCGGGCGGGCGCGAAAACTGTGTTCCATCGCCGTGCGGTCGCCGCCTTTCGAGCCGACCGGACGCGTCTCCTCCGCTCTCCGCCGCGCTTACCTGCAGGCGTTCCAGACCGCGTCGTCCAGCCGCCGCAGCAGGTTGAAATCGCGCTTCAGCCCGACTTTCCGCAGCGTGGATTCGCGCCGCTGTTTCGCCGCCTCGCAGGCGGAGGGCTCGCGCGCCGGATAGGCCGGCAGCTGCGCGGACGCGGGACCGGAGGCCAGCGGCGGTGACGTGGGCGGCGGGTCCACCTGGCGTGCCGTCGCCGGCCGCACGAGTTGAGTTGGCTGTACGGGTTCCGGTGCCGCATCACGGACCCAGACCTGCCGCTGGCCGGCCTCGCAGGGCGCGGACTGGTAGCTGGCATGTCCGCGTGCATCCACGCATTTGTGCAACTGCTGTGCGGCAAGGGTGGCCGGCCATGCCAGCAGCAACCCGGCGATCATCCTGATCATGAAACGCTCCTCCTGGAGGTGGCACCCTAGCACGCAGGGATTTTCCCTGGCGCGATGCCGGTCGCGAACCGCCCCACAGCCTCCGCGCGCGCGCCCTCAGGGGGAGCAAGCCGGTGTCGACGGACGCGCTCAGTCCGCCGACGGATACCGGGCCGCCAGCTCCGCCACCAGGCGTGCGATCACCGAGGGCGATCGTCCGGCGCTGATCGCGTCGCGGATCTTGTCCAGCAGCGTCGTATCGCTCTGCACATGCAGCACGCGGGTTCCACTCTCCCGCCGGTGCCGCCGGTTGGCGCGATAGTTGCGGGCGCGCTCGGCGGCGGTCATCGCCACGCCATGCAGCGGCGGACGGCCGCGACGACGGGGAAACACCATTTCCAGGGTGCCGGGATCCTTTTCGTCACGCATCACGCAAGCTCCTGTCCGTTGATGGCGGCATATTACGTGACGCGTCACTAAATACAAATGATCGTTGGTTATCTCGTCCGGCGCCGTGAACGTTGGTGAGCACCGTCGTCGTGGCGCGGACGTCAGAGTCGCCCGGCCCGCTCCAGCGCGAGGTATTCCTGATCGCTGAACAGTCGCGAACGCACCAGGAAGCGGACGCCCTCGCCGTTCTCCAGCGAGAACATGCCGCCCCGCCCGGGAACGACATCGATGATCAGCTGGGTGTGCTTCCAGTATTCGAACTGCGATGGGCTGATGTAGAAACCGGCGCCGCCGATCTCGCCCAGGCGGACATCGCGGTCGCCGACGATGAACTCCCCCACCGGATAGCACATCGGCGAGGAGCCATCGCAGCAGCCGCCGGACTGGTGGAACAACACCGGCCCGTGCCGGGCGCGCAGCGTTTCGATCAGCTGCAACGCCGGCAGCGTCGCCATCACCTGCAAGGGAGGGGTGTTCGCGGTGGACGAGGCTTCGGTCACGGGCGGTGCCTTCCAGTCGGCGAGGCAGGCTCAGGCGGCCAGGTCCAGCACCACGCGCCCTTCGATACGGCCCTCGTGCATGCGCTGGAAGACCTGGTTGATGTTCTCCAGCCGATCCGTGGATACCGTGGCCTTCACCTTGCCCAGCGCGGCGAAGTCCAGCGATTCCTGCAGGTCCAGGCGGGTGCCGACGATGGACCCGCGCACGGTCACGCCGTTGAGCACCATGCCGAAGATGTCGAGCGGGAACTGGCCCGGCGGCAGACCGTTGAGCGAGACCGTGCCGCCGCGCCGGACCATGCCGATGGCCTGCTCGAACGCCTTCGGCGAGACCGCGGTGACCAGTGCGCCGTGGGCGCCGCCGATTTCCTTCTTCAGGTAGGCCACCGGGTCGGTGGTCTTCGCGTTGACGGTGACCGTCGCGCCGAGGCGACGGGCCAGGTCCAGCTTGGCGTCGTCCACGTCGACCGCCGCCACGTTCAGGCCCATCGCGCGGGCGTACTGCACCGCCATGTGTCCCAATCCACCGATGCCGGAAATCACCACCCAGTTGCCCGGACGGGTGTCGGTGACCTTCAGGCCCTTGTAGACGGTCACGCCGGCGCACAGGATGGGCGCGATCTCGACGAAGCCGATCGCCTTCGGCAGATGCCCCACGTAGTCGGCGTTGGCCAGCGCGTACTCCGCGAAGCCGCCGTTGACCGAATAGCCGGTGTTCTGCTGCTGCTCGCACAAGGTTTCCCAGCCACCCAGGCAGTGCTCGCAGTGCCCGCAGGCCGAGTACAGCCAGGGAATGCCGACCCGATCGCCTTCCTTCACGTGGGTCACGCCGGCGCCGACCGCGACCACGTGGCCGACGCCTTCGTGGCCCGGAATGAACGGCGGGTTGGGCTTGACCGGCCAGTCGCCCTCGGCGGCATGGAGGTCGGTGTGGCAGACGCCACAGGCTTCAATCCTGACCAGCACGTCGCCCGCCGCCGGACGCGGCACGGCGACCTCTTCAATCGCCAGCGGCTTGCCGAATTCACGCACCACCGCGGCTTTCATCGTCTTGTCCATGTGTTCTCTCCTGTCTCTGGGCCGGAACCACCGTAGCGCGATGGTTCCCGGCGCTCGTTGATTCCAATCAATCGTTTCCGGTACGGAGGCGCCGTCCGTCGGACGACGCCCTTCGGGGAGGTCAGAAGAAGCCCAGCGCCTTGGGCGAGTAGCTGACCAGCAGGTTCTTGGTCTGCTGGTAGTGGTCCAGCATCATCCGGTGGTTTTCGCGGCCGATGCCGGACTGCTTGTAGCCGCCGAACGCAGCATGTGCCGGATACAAGTGATAGCAGTTCGTCCAGACGCGGCCCGCCTCGATCTCACGGCCCATGCGATAGGCGCGCGTGCCATTACGCGTCCAAACGCCGGCGCCCAGGCCATAAAACGTGTCGTTGGCCAGTTCGATCGCCTCCGCCTCGTCCTTGAAGGTCATCACCGAAGCGACCGGCCCGAAGATCTCTTCCTGGAAGACGCGCATCTTGTTGTTGCCCAGCAGCATCGTCGGTTGAACGTAGAAACCATCCCCGAGTTCGGCGAGCGGCGCCGTGCGCGCACCGCCCGTCAGACACGTCGCCCCCTCTTCGCGGCCAATATCGATGTACGACAGAATCTTGTCGAGTTGCTGCTGCGAAGCCTGCGCGCCGATCATCGTATTCGGATCGAGCGGATGCCCGGCCTTGATCTTGCCGACACGCGCGATCGCTTTCTCGATGAACCGGTCATAAATCGATTCCTGGATCAGAACGCGTGACGGGCACGTGCACACTTCGCCCTGGTTCAGCGCGAACATCGCCAACCCTTCGAGCGCCTTGTCGAGATACGCATCGTCCTG
>NZ_JBQCIJ010000021.1:0-34437 GCF_051953815.1 Pseudoxanthomonas sp.
GGAAGCCGGCGTCGACATCGCGCGCCAGCACGCGCGGCACGCGCACGCCGCCGGCCTCGAGCAGGTCGCGGATGCGCAGCCACGGCCGCACGTCCTCGCGCTCGGGCGGCGAGTCCATGACGATGCGCGACACGCCTGCGCCTGCGCTGCGCCAGTAGCTGCGGAAGCCGGCGTCCATGGATGCGCGCTCGAGCGTCGCCGCCGCGTCGCCGAGCGCCTGCCGGGTCCAGTCGAGGCGCGCCTTCGCGCGCTGGGCGTCGGCGCCGGGCGGTGCCGGATCGGAGGGCGTCATCGTGGCTCCAGGGCCGGGAAGGCGGCGCGCACAGGGTAAACTGCCGGCCTGTTCGCCGGGAGGTGCGCGTGACGGATCTGCAACCGGTGCTGCTGTCGGGCGGTTCGGGGACGCGGCTGTGGCCGCTGTCGCGCGAGGCCTATCCGAAGCAGTTCCTGCCACTGGCCGGCGACCGCACCATGGTCCAGGACACCTGGCTGCGGATCGCGCCGCTGGCCGGCGCCCGTCCGATCGTGGTGGCCAACGAGGAGCACCGTTTCCTGGTCGCCGAGCAACTGCGCCAGGTCGGCGCACCGGCGCCGCACATCCTGCTAGAACCCGTGGGCCGCAACACCGCGCCGGCGATTGCCGCCGCAGCCCTGCAGGCCATGGCCGACGGGAGCGATCCGATCCTGCTGGTGCTGCCGTCCGATCACGTCGTGCGCGATGCCGAGGGATTCCGGCGCGCGGTGCAGGCGGCGATGCCGGCCGCAGAAGCCGGCGCGCTGGTGACCTTCGGCATCGTGCCCGATGCGCCGGAAACCGGCTTCGGCTACATCCAGGCAGAAGCGGGCGAAGGCCTGCGCAAAGTGTCGCGCTTCGTGGAAAAACCCGACGCCGCCACCGCGCAGTCCTATCTCGACGCCGGCGGCTATTACTGGAACAGCGGCATGTTCCTGTTCCGCGCCAGCCGCTACCTGGAGGAACTGGAGCGGTTCCGCCCCGATATCGTCGCCGCGGTGCGCGGCGCCTTCGCCGGCGCCCACAGCGACGGCGACTTCGTGCGCCTGGACAAGGATGCCTTCGCCGCCAGTCCCGCCGACTCCATCGACTATGCGGTGATGGAAAAGACCGGGCACGCGATGGTGTTGCCGGTGGACATCGGCTGGAACGACGTCGGCAGCTGGTCGGCGCTGTGGGAAGTCGGCGAGCGCGATGCGGACGGCAATGCCCATCATGGCGATGTCATCGCCGTGGATACCCGCAACAGCTATGCCTACGCGCAGCGGCTGGTCGCGCTGGTGGGCGTGGACGACATCGTGGTGGTGGAGACCGACGATGCGGTGCTGGTGGCGCGCAAGGATCGCGTGCAGGAAGTGAAGCAGGTGGTGGCCCGGTTGAAGGACAGCCAGCGCAGCCAGGCGGTCCTGCACCGCGAAGTGCACCGGCCCTGGGGCAGTTACGACTCGGTGGACATGGGCGTGCGCCACCAGGTCAAGCGGATCAAGGTCAAGCCCGGCGCCAAGCTGTCGCTGCAATCGCATGCGCATCGCGCCGAGCACTGGATCGTGGTCAAGGGCGTGGCGCGGGTCACCCGCGACAACGACGTGTTCGAACTGTACGAGAACCAGTCCACCTACATTCCCATCGGCGCCAAGCATCGGCTGGAGAATCCCGGCAAGGAGCCGCTGGAGTTGATCGAGGTGCAGTCCGGCGACTATCTGGGCGAGGACGACATCGTCCGCTACTCGGACATCTACGGACGCAGCGAGTAAGCGGTGGGCGACGCGGTGCGCTTCGGGCTTGAGGATCTGTCGATCGACCTGGAGCGCCAGCGCGTCGAACGCGACGGCGTGCCGCTCAACGTGGCCGGCCTGAGCTTCCAGCTGCTGCGCTATCTGCTGCTGCAAGGCAACCGGGTGGTGGGCTTCGATGAGCTCATCGAGCAGGTGTGGGCGCCCGCCGTCGTCAACGAGGAAACCGTGACCCAGCGGGTCAAGCTGTTGCGGCAGGCGCTGGGGGACGACGGCAGGCAGCCGCGCTATCTGCGCTCGGTGCGCGGGCAGGGCTATCAGCTGTGCGCGCCGCCCCGGCCGCTGCCGGATGCCGGGGAAGCCGGCGACGCGCCCGCGCCAATTCAGCCCGCACGGCGCATGCCGATCGCCTGGTGGTCGGGAGCGGGCGTGTTGCTCGCTTTCGCCGTCGTGTGGGCGTGGACCTACAGAAGAACGGATGCGGGCAAGACGGATCCATCCGCCGTCGTGGCGCCCGCCGATGATCTGGTCCAGCGGGCGTCCTATTACGCCGGCATTGGCCAGCGCGACAACAACGAGCGCGCCATCGATCTCTATCAACGCGCCCTGCGGGAGCGCCCGGACGATGTCGAGGCGCGGATCGGTCTCAGCCGCGCCTACAGCGCGCGGGTCTGCCTGTTCAATTTCCCGCCCGAATGGGCGGTGCGCGCGCAGCAACTGGCGGAACAGGTCATCACGGGTCATCCGCGACTGTCATCGGCGCACGCCGCGCTGGGTTATGCGCATGACTGCCGCGGTCGCATCGACGAGGCGCTGGCCGGCTACGAGCGCGCGGTGGCGCTGGATCCGGCCGCCGACGGCAGCCGGGCCTCGGCGGCCTATCTGTACGATCGCAAGGGCCGCCTGGCCGACGCGCTGATCGCCAACACGTCGCTGCGGGGCGATCCGGCGCGGGTGCGCTATCTCCAGTTGCAGATCGCCAACAATCTGGATCTGCTCGGCTACCCGCTGGCGGCCGAGGCGCGCTACCGGCGCAGTTTCGAGCTGTATCCGGACAATGTGTTTTCCAACATCGCCTGGCCGCGCTACCTGTTCCGCCACGGACGCCCGAGCGAGGCGCAGGCGGCGTTAGACGAAGCGAAGAAGCGCGGCACGGCGCATATCGACTTGCAACTGCTGGACGCGGAACTGGCCCGCCTGCGCGGCGATGGCCCGGCTTCCGCGCGCGCCTATCTGGATGCGGTCGCGTTGCGGCCGCAGGCCAGCCTGCCGAGCACGCTGGCGCGCATCGATGCCGGCAACGTGGACGTGGCCTGGGCGCGCGCGCGCGCCGAAGGCCTGACCACCGAACTGGCGGCCGGCGCCGGCTATCCCTCCGATTGGCTGGAGGTGGCGCTGTTACACGAGGCGGCGGGTGATCGCGCCGCGGCGCTGGCCTCGATCCAGCGAGCGATTGAAGCCGGCTACAGCGACGCCGACTATCTGCGCGTGTCACCCCTGTTCCGCGCGCTGGCCACCGAGCCGGCGTTCGTGCGCGGGCTCGATGCCATCAACCGTCACAACGCCGGCGAGCGCGCGAAGGTTCCCGCGTCGTTGCTGGCGAAACTCACGGCATCGCCGTGAGCAGGTAGTCGCCGAACATCCGCTGCGATTGCGGGTGCACGTCGCGCTGGTTGTAGGAGGTACGGGTGATCACCGCCACCAGCTTCCGCTCCGGCACCATGAACACGTAGTTGCCGCCATTGCCCGACATCGCCCAGGCGGCTTGTTCACGACCATCGCCGCCGAAGCGGAAGCGCCAGAACTGATAGCCGTAGTCGGCGTCCTCGCGTGCCTGCGCGTGGACAGTCAGGGCCTGGCGGATCCAGCCGGCGGACAGGACGCGCTTGCCCCGCCAGGTTCCTTCGTTCACGACCAGTTGGCCCAGCTTGGCGAGGTCGCGGCTGCGATAACGGGTCCCGCCGCCGCCCATGCCGACGCCTTCGCTGGAGCGGTTCCATTGCGCCTGGGTGATGCCCAGCGGGCCTTCCAGCGCTTCGCCGGCGAATTCCCGCAATGGCTTGCCGCTGGCGCGTTCCACCAGCGCGCCGAGCAGGAAGCTGCCGGCGGTGCAGTACGAGAAGGTGCGCCCGTGCGGGCTGTCCTCGGGGCGCTTCACCCACGGCGCGTATCCGCGCAGCGGCAGGTCCAGCGCGAACCGGGTCCAGTTCTCGCTGACGTACATGCGTTCCTCGTTGCCGGACGAGAACGGATTGTCGTCGTCGCAGTCCCACGCCGAACTCATGGTCAGCAGGTCCTCGACGGTGATGGCCCGCTTGCGCGCGCCGTCGTGCTGCCAGGGCGCCAGGTCGCGGAAAAGGTCGTATACGCGGGCCCGCGCATCCGGAATCAGGCCACGATCGATGGCGGCGCCGACCAGCAGCGCGGTCACGCTCTTGGTGGCCGAACGGGTGTCGTTGAGCACCTCCGGTCCGCCGCCGTTGAAGTAGCGCTCGTACAGCAGGTGCCCGTCCTGGACCACCAGCACGCTGGTGACTCCGGGAAAATCACCGCGGGCGATCGCCGTTTCCAGCGCCGCGAAGCGTTCCAGCTTCCAGCCCGCGCGACCGGCGTCGGCGACGTCCCAGCCATCGGAACGGGGGGACGGAGGTTGATAGGCGGAAGGCGCCTGCGCCTGCGTGCGGGCGGGCGCCAGCAGGGCGAGGCAGGACAGCAGGATCAGGCGGGGCAGGGCATGCATCGTTCGACTCCAGGGAAGGGAGCCGGAATTGCACGATCCGCGCGACTGAAGTGCCGGAAAGCCGAATGAAGAATCATGAAGGCGAACGGTTTTCGCGGTCCGAGCGAAAAAAAAGCCCCGCGTGCGCGGGGCTTTTTCGACGGAACCGGGCGTCAGGTCTTCTTCTTTTTCGCCAGGCCGTAGATGAACAACAGGATGATGGCGCCGACCACCGAAGCGATGAAGCCGGCCGGTTCCTCCGGGCCGTACCAGCCCAGCGCGCCACCGACGAACCGGGCCAGCAGCGCGCCGGCGACGCCCAGCACGATCGTCCAGATGATGTTGAGTTTGTCGTCGCCGGGTTTGAGCGCCCGCGCCAGCAGGCCGGCCAGGAAGCCGATGAGCAGGGTCCACAGGATGCCGCCACCAAAGATCTGTTCCATCTGAACACTCCGGTCGGAAAAAGTGGGGGGTGCGGGCAGCGTAACCCAAGCCGCCGCCGGCGCGCATCCGGCCCTTCGTCCCGGGGGCGTCGCAGTCCCTTCCAGGGCCGGGAAACGAAAAGAGCCGGGCAAGCCCGGCTCTTTTCCGCGTTGCCTGTCGGTGGGGCTCAGCAGCAGCCGTGATCGCCGTGCTGTTCGCCGCCGGCGACCGCCGCCACGCCGGTGGTCTCGCCACGCAGGCTCGCCGCATGGTGCTCGGCGATGACCCGGGCCACGCAGGCGGTGACCTTCTTGCCCATCGGGATGTGCAGGAATTCGTTGGGGCCGTGCGCATTGGAATGCGGCCCCAGCACGCCGGTGATCATGAACTGCGCGCCGGGGAACTTCTCGCCGAGCATGCCCATGAACGGAATCGTGCCGCCTTCGCCCATGTACATCGCCGGGGCGCCGAAGAACTCGCGGCTGGACGCGTCGATTGCCTTCTCCAGCCAGGGCGACATCGCCGGGGCGTTCCAGCCGGTGCTGGCCTTCTCCAGATCCAGGCTGACCTGCGCGCCGTTCGGCGGATCCTTCAGCAGCAGATCCTTCAGCAGCTCGCCCGCGCGCTTGCCGTCCAGGGTGGGCGGCAGGCGCAGCGACAGCTTGACCGAGGTATGCGGACGCAGCACGTTGCCGGCCGAGGACAGTGGCGGCATGCCGTCCACGCCGGTCACCGACAGCGCCGGCCGCCAGGTGCGGTTGAGCACCAGTTCGGTCAGATCCTCGGCCATCGGGGTCATCCCGGGCAGGAACGGGAACTTGTCGAACACCGCCGTATCCAGCACCCGCGCGGCTTCCTGCGCCTGGGCCAGGCGGTCGGCGGGAATCTCGACCTGCAGGCCCTCCGGCAGGATGTGGCCGCTGTTCTCGTCCTCCAGCCGCGACAGCAGCTGGCGCAGCAGGCGGAAGCTGGACGGCACCACGCCGGAGGCGTCGCCGGAATGCACGCCTTCCTCCAGCACCTTGACCGTGAAGTTGCCGCCGGCCAGGCCGCGCAGGGAGGTCGTGCACCACAACTGCTCGTAGTTGCCGCAACCCGAGTCCAGGCACACCACCAGCGACGGCTTGCCGATGCGGTCGGACAGGTGATCGACGTAGGCGGGCAGGTCGTAGCTGCCGGATTCCTCGCAGGCCTCGATCAGGACCACGCAGCGCGCGTGCGGCACGCCCTGTTCCTGCAGGGCCTGGAGGGCGGCCAGCGAGCCGAAAATGGCGTAGCCGTCGTCGGCGCCACCGCGACCGTACAGGCGATCGCCCTTCAGGACCGGCGTCCACGGCCCGAGGTCGGCATCCCAGCCGGTCATCTCCGGCTGCTTGTCCAGGTGCCCGTACAGCAACACCGTGTCGGCGCCGGTCTCCGGACCGGAGGCCGGGATCTCGATGAAAATCAGCGGGGTACGCCCTTCCAGGCGGACCACCTCGACCTGCATGCCGGGAATCTTCTGGGCGCGCGCCCAGGTTTCCATCAGCTGGACCGCGGCTTCCATGTATCCATTGGCCACCCAGTCCTTGTCGAACATGGGCGACTTGTTCGGGATGCGGATGTATTCGACCAGTTGCGGAACGATGTCGTCGTCCCATTTGGCGGCGACATAGCGGTCGACTTTGGCGGTGTCCATGGGGTCTCCAGCAGGTACGGAATCAGTCGTCCATTCTACGCCCCCTCGCGGGGTAGGAAATTTCCTACACGATGCTGCGGGGTTTCCCGGCAGCTTTTGACAGTCCCCGGCGATATGTTTTGCGTCAGTGGCGGATGAGACTGTTTCCGCCGGCAGACGAAGCGATTCGGGGCCGGCAGGAGCCACAGGGGAAATACCTCTGTACGAAAGGAATCACCCATTTGCCACAAGGAGAGTTGCCCATGAAATCGCTGACCACCGTGTTGAAGTCGGTCGCGCTGTCGCTGGTTCTGGCCCTGAGTGCCCATGCCGCCGACAAGGTGAACATCAACACCGCGGACGCGGCCACGCTGCAGACGGTCCTGATCGGGATCGGCCAGGCGAAGGCGGAAGCCATCATCGAGTACCGCAAGACCAACGGCCCGTTCAAGAGCGCCGAGGAACTCGCGATGGTCAAGGGCATCGGCTTGAAGACGGTGGAGCGCAACCGCGAACGGATCGAATTGCGCTCTTCCGCCGAGCCGGTTGCCAAACCGGCGGCGGCTGCCCGCCCGGCGCCGGTGACACGGCGCTGACGGAGGCCTGAAAACCCATGCCGTGGTTGCTGCAGGATGCAGACGGACCCGGCTGACGGGGCAGGAAGCCAGGGGACAGGCACGGACGCCGACAAGGATGTACCTATTTCGCATCAGCGTGCAGGACGCACGGGAACAGGAGCAGGCAGGACGCCTGTGATCGGCAGGAGCCGACAAGGACGTATCCATCGCCCGGACCCGCAGGAAGCGTGTCCGGGCGATGCTTTTTGGGGACGCTAGAATCTCCCCCGGATCCTTGTCGAAGCAGAACCGTGTCCCAGGCGCGCATCATTCCTGCCAACGAATATCTCCGGACCCGCTGGAAGAACGGCCAGGGCTGGACCCGCGAGATCCTGCGCGTACCCGAGCAGGATGGCTGGGACTGGCGCGTGTCCATCGCCGAGATCGAACAGGACGCGGCGTTCTCGTCTTTTCCGGGCATCGACCGCGAGTTGATCCTGTTGCAGGGCAACGGGGTGCGGCTGGAATTCGCCGACGGCGAGCAGGTTGAACTGGAACCGCCGCACGGCCGGATCCGCTTTGCGGGCGAGCGCGAAGTGGTGGGGAAGCTGCGGGACGGCACCACCCATGATTTCAACCTGATGTGGCGGCGGGACGTGGTGGAAGCCGAGTTGCTGCATCGCCCGCTGGTGGGCCCGATGCTGTTCTTCGTGGATGCCGACACTACCTGGGTCATCCATCTGCTGGCCGGCCAGGCGCGATTCGAGGCCGACACGGACCTGGCGCCGATATTCGCGGGCGATACCGCGCTGTTGCCGGCGCAGCCGGGGCGTCATCGGTTTGCGTTGCAGGGCGGCGGTGAACTGTTGGCCGCCCGCATCACGCCGGTGAAGCGGGCAGACATCGCGGATCAATAGACGTCGCGGCGGTAGCGGCCATCCAGCCGCAGTTGTTCGAGCAGTTCGGCGCCCAGGATGTCCTGCAAGGCGGCATCCACACCCGGCGCCATGCCTTCCAGGCTGCCGCAGACATAGATGGCCGCGCCCTCATCCACCCATTGCCGCAGTTCCGCGCCGGCGTCGCGCAGCGCGTCCTGGACATAGCGGCGTGCGGGCGGATCCCGCGAGAACGCGAGGTCCAGACGTGCAAGCGCGCCCTGTGCCTGCCACGCCTGGAGCTCTTCCTGGTGAAAGAAATCGCGCGCGGCCTGGCGCTCGCCAAATACCAGCCAGTTGCGATGCGCCGAGATCGCGACACGGTCCTTGAGATGCGCGCGCAGACCGGCGATGCCGGTGCCATTGCCGATCAGGATCAGGGGACGGTGCGCGGAAGGGGCATGGAAGTTGGCGTTCGTGCGAATGCGCAGTGAAATCGTGCCGCCCGGCGCGGCGTATTCGCACAGCCAACCGCTGCCCAGACCGGGGCTGCCGTCCGGACGCGGCATCCGCCGCACCAGCAGTTGCAGCGCTCCGTCTGCGGGAATCGAGGCAATCGAATACTCGCGATGGGGCAGCGCCGTGAACTCGCTCACCGCGCTTGCGGCGTCACGTCCGCGCAACGATGCGGGATCCGGCAGGTGGACCTGGGCCAGGACTTCGGCCAGGGATTGGGGCATGCCTTGCCACTCCACCGGGCATTGCGGATCCCAGCCGGTGGCCTGGACGAATGCTCCCACCGCGGACAACGGATTGCGTGGGCCGATCTCGGCGATGTCGCCGGCCTGCCAATCGGGCAGCGTTCCGGCCACTGGACGCAGCGCCAGGTGGAAGGCCGGCTCGCCGACGCTGCCGGGATTCAGGCAACGACGTTCGGCGAGAATCCAGTTCTCGTAGCGCGGTGTGTCCCAATCGGGCAGATCGGTGACGCCACCCAGCTGCCCCAGATGATGTTGCCAGTGGCGCAGCGCGCTCTCGTCCGCGTTGTCGACGTCGACGCGATCGAACAGGGGTTGCGCGCCATGCTGCCGCAGCCAGTCGTCTAGTTGATGGCCGAAGGCACAGAAGTGGGTGTATTCGCGATCACCCAGCGCGAGCACCGCGTAGCGCAGTCCCTGCAGCGTGGCCGGCCGCGACATCACCCGGCGGACGAAACCCAGCGCGTGATCCGGTGGATCGCCCTCGCCGGTGGTGCTGACCACGAACAGGACCCTGCCCTGGGCGAGGTCGTCGGCTTGCAGGGTATCGATGGCCTGGACATGCGCCGGCACGCCGGCGGCGAGCAGGCTCCCGGCGGTACGGGTGGCCAGAACGTGGGCGAACCCGGTCTGGCTGGCGTAAACCACCCGCAGGGTATCGGCGGACGCCGCGATCAGGGGTGCGTGTTCCCCGCGTCGTTGGCGCGCGGCCAGCCATGTCCAGGCGCCGGCATACGCCAGCAGCACCGCGCCCGCGGCGAACCAGCGGCCACTGCGCGGCGACGCGAGCCACCAGTGTTCTCCCTGGAGACCCGCCAATGCGGCGCCGGTGGCGAGCAGCGCGACGAGGACCAGGAGGTTGCCCAGTGCCGCGAAGGAAAACGGGGAAGCTTCGGACCGGGTGCTCATGGCGCCAGATAAGAAGCGAAACGGAGGCTGGCGCGCTCTTCCAGCGTGCCGCCGGCGCGGATCACGAAACGGGCGGCCAGTCCGATGCGTTCGGCAAGCCGCAGGCCGGCGTCGGCCCCCAGCACGGTCAACGCGGTGGCCCAGCCGTCCGCTTCCATCGCGGACGGCGCAAGCACGGTCACCGCGGCGCGGGTGCCGGAAACGGCCTGGCCGGTGCGCGGATCGATGGTGTGCGCATGGCGTTCGCCGTCCTGCTCGTACCAGTGCCAGCGATCCCCCGATGTGGCGACCGCCAGATCATCGAGCAGCGCGATGCGGGGAGCGAGTCCGGCGGCTTCTTCTTCTTCCGGCGAGGATTCGATCAGCACGCGCCAGTGCTCGCCGTCGGGTTTGCGGCCGTAGCCGTACAGTTCGCCGCCGACTTCCACCAGCGCGGCGCCGATGCCGCGTGCGCGCAGGCGCGCGGCCACGGCGTCGACGGCATGGCCCTTGGCGATCGCGGACAGATCCAGCTGCACGCCGCCGGGCTGCAGCAGACGGCGATTCGCGGCATCCAGCGACAACCTTCGCCAGCCCACCAGGGCGCGGGTCGATGCGCGCGTGGCGTCATCAGGCACCCTGCGTGCGCCCGCCTGGGCGCCAAAGCCCCACAGCCCGACGAGCGGACCAATGGTGGGATCGAAGGCGCCCTCGCTGGCCTCGGCGATTTCCAGCGCGCAGCGCAACACGGTGTAGAAGGCCGGTGGCAGATCCTGCGCATGCCCGGGCGCGGCGCGATTGAAACGGCTGATGTCCGAGTCCGTTTCCCAGGTGCTCATCTGGGCGATCACCTGATCCAGTTCGGCCTGGACCAGCGCATGCAAGCCATGCAGGTCCGCACGCGGCGAATCCACCAGGCGAACCGACCAGGTCGTGCCCATGGTTTCGCCATGCAAGGCGTGCAGCACCACCGGGGACGCGGGAGGGGAAAAGGAAGCGTTCATGCCATGCGGCGCGTCCACGCGGACGCGCCGGCCGCCGTCATTACTGCGGCAGGACTTCCAGCGTGGCCACGTAGCTGAGCCGGCGCTGCTTGGCCTGCGGCAGGGAGGTCTTGTCGTCCTGCGCGGTGGTTTCCAGCCAGTACATGCCGGCTTCCGGCCAGGTCACGCTGAATTCGCCGTTGGCGTCGGTGGTGACCTTGATCTCGTCCTGCGCGTTGCGATAACGGGTGCCGCCACGGGTGATTTCGAACTCCAGGCCCGCGGCCGGCTTGCCGTCCTTGAGCATGCGGAACCTGGCGGCCTCGCCGGCGAACAGATCGTTCGGGTGGGTGACCGGCACCAGTTCCAGGCCTTCGCCGGTGGTCTTGAGCGCGGTATCGTTGGGCGAACCGTTGGTCACGAAGGTTTCGATGCGGCCGACCGACTGCGACACCTGCAGGTTCTTGGCGTCCTTCGGCACTTCGGTGGCGAAGGTGGCCGGGGTGCCGCGCCAGCGCTTGGGCTTGCCGTTCTCGTCCCAACTGCCGAACAGGCCGCTGTTGACCACCGCGATGCGATAGGTGCCCTGCTGTTTCAGTTCGACGTCGAACACGGTGCGGTACTTGCCGGTGGCAAGGTTCTGCGCATCCACCTTGCTGCCGTCCGGCGCGGTGATCGCCAGGCCTTCGGTGCGCAGCGGCACATGGTTGAAGTAAAACAGGTCGTTGGACACTGCGGCGTCCACGGTGATCCACGGATTCTGGCCGGCGATCACCGTCTGCGACGGCTGCAGCCAGGCCTTGTGCGCGAACGCGCTCAGCGGCAGTGCGGACGCCAGCGCCATGGCGAGGGTCAGGGAACGCTTCATCGGTTGCTCCAGCTTTCGTTGGGAATGGGAAGGCGCGGACGCGACGGCGTCCACGCGGGGATCAGGGCTTGACGCCGAGGGTGACGACACCCAGTTCGGTGCTGCCCTGCGCCTTGCCGTTCTGCGCGGCGCCCTTGGCCGGCCAGGTGAAAGGGATCTTCAGCAGCTCGCGACCGCCCACCTCGCGCGCGGCCTCCACCACCAGCGTGTACTGGCCGGGCGCCAGTTGCGCGAGCTGCGGCTGCTTGTCGGTGAACTTCAATGCGTGCTTGCCGACCGGGCGGGTCGGGCCGGTGACGCCATCGACAGGCACTTTCAGGGTGCGTCCGGACTTGCGCCACCACTGGCGCAGATCCGGCAGCCACTTGGTGCCGTGGCCTTCGGCGGTATCGCGCTGCTGGTACCAGACCGACAGGTTGGCCGCGACTTTCTGGTCGACGCCTTCCACCCAGATGGCGACGTAGGGGCGGTGGTACTCGGCGACGTTGAGCTGCGGCACCTCGACGTTGATGTTCAGTTCGCCGGCGTACGCCGGAACGGTCAGCAGACCGCTCAGCGCGAACGTCAGGGTCAGGGACACGGTGGTCTTGGTCATGGGCGGGCTCGTGTGAAGGTCAGTGGATGAAAATCAGCGCCAGCAACAGCGGCACCACCAGGCCCAGGCCGACCATCGGCCAGGTCAGGCGGCGTTGGCGGGCATGCAGTTGCAGCAGGAACAGGCCGGTGATGCAGAACACCAGGCAGGCGACCGCGAAGATGTCCAGGAACCAGCCCCACGCGGCGCCGGCGTTGCGGCCCTTGTGCAGGTCGTTGAAGTAGGAGACCCATCCGCGATCGGTGCTTTCGTATTCCACCGCGCCGGTCTCGCGATCGATGCTCAGCCAGGCATCGGCGCCCGGGCGCGGCATCGAGAGATAGATCTCCACGTCCGACCACTCCGCCGGGCGCCGGCCGATGCCGATGGAGAACTCGTCACCCAGCCAACTGGCGATCGGCGCGGGCAGCGGCGCGTTGCCTTCCTGGCGGCTCCCCAGCTTGGCCAGCAGCGCGGCCGGAAGCTGCGCCTGCCGGTTCACCACCTGGGGCTTGGCCTCGATTCTGGAGGCATGGTTGAGGGTGATGCCGGTCGCCGCGAACAGCAGCATGCCGATGAGGCAGATCGCCGAGCTGATCCAATGCCATTGGTGCAACGTGCGCAGCCAGTAACCCCGGCGCTGCTGCTGGCTGGTGACGGACGGGGCGGGCGTTGGGCTCAAGCGGGCGGGGCGGGTCGAAAGGAAGGTGAATTAGACCACAAATGAGAATGCCTCTCAATTGAGGTGCCGGCCCGCCGGGAAGCGACGGGCCGGCCGGTTGCCGGATCAGAAGCGCAGGTTCAGCGACACCCAGAAGCTGCGGCGCTGCTCCTTGACCGCGTAATCGTCCACGCAGCTGTATTCGCTGTCGCTGATCAGCAGGCAGGACTGCGATACGAAGTCCTTGTCGAACAGGTTGTTCACGCGGGCGTTGATGGTCAGCCGCTCGGTGGCCTTCCAGCTGCCGCCCAGGTGGAACACGGTGTAGTCCTCGTAGTAGCGAACGTTCGAGGTGGTCGAGCCGTTGACCGTGGTGAGCACCGTGTCGCGATAGCGGTCGTAGCGGCCCTCGCCGATCAGCGACAGGCTCAAGGCGTCGCTGAGCTGCCAGTCGAGGCTGGCGTTGGCCATGTGCCGGGCGGGATTGCCGGCGATGGGCGTGCCCCTGGCCGCGCCGCTGGTCTGTTCGGACTTGGTGTAGGTGTAGTTGCCGCGCAGTTCCAGGTTGTCCAGCAGATCCACATGCGCCGCCAGTTCCACCCCGCGGGTTTCGGCCTCGTCGATGTTCACGCTCTGGCTGAAGGTGCTGTAGCCCAGTTCGGCCCAGCCCGGGCCCACGTCCACGCAGTATCCGCTGCCGGCCGGCGCGATCTCGCAGTTGGGGAAGCTGCCGCCGCTGGCGATCTTGTCGTCGAACCGGTTGAAGAAGCCGGTGATGTTGAAGCCGAAGCGTTCGCCCTCGTAGTAGGCGGCCAGCTCGTAGTTGGTGCTGGTCTCGGGCTTGAGGTTGGGCGAACCCACCAGCGGCAGCACGCCCTGGCCGCCGAAACCGACCACGCCGGGGAACAGCTGATCCGGGCGCGGCGTCTTGTAGCCGGTGCTGACGCCACCCTTCACCGTCCAGGCGTCGCTGGCGCTCCAGACCAGATAGGCGCGCGGACTGACGTGGCTGCCGAACACGTTGTGATCGTCGTAGCGCACGCCCACGGTGGCGGTCAGGGTGTCGGTCAAGGACCAGTTGTCCTCGGCGAACACCGACCACATCCGGTGCTTCTGCTTGACGCCGTTCCGGTAACCGCCGCCGTCCATGCCGAACACGCCGTCGGTCATGTCGGTGTCGTTGTACTGCCCGCCGACGGTCAGCTTGTGCGCGCCGAAGGTCATGTCCAGCATCGTGTCCAGCACGTAACCTTCCAGTTCCATCGTGCGCAGCGGACGCGGCAGGAACGCGGCCAGGCGCGCGCGTTCGGCGTCGTTGAGCACGCTCAGGTTGCCACTGGCCATGTTGCAACGGGCGGCCTGGCCGCGACGCGCGCAGACGTCGTTCCACAGGGTCTGCAGATCCGCGCGTTCTTCCAGGGTCAGCGGCAGCGAGCGGCCCAGGTTGTTGCTGGTGGCGCGGGTCAGGCTGGTCTGCCAGGTGCCGAAGTCGTAGCGGCCCTGGTGACTGAGCGACCATTGATCGCGCTCGTAGCGCTGCCAGGCGGTGTAGCCCACGCGCGGTTGCACCACCCGGCGGGTGACGGTTCCGCCGCCATTGGGATTGGGGACGGTGGCATTGCCGCTGCGCCACAGGCTCGCCAGGCTGTCGAGGGTGCCGGTCTGGCCCTTGCGGTTGTCGTACTTCTGGCGCGAGACGTCGTAGTCCAGCCAGAAATCGTTGTTTTCGTCGAGGCTGAAGTTCAATCGCGCGCCGGCGTTCCAGCGGGTGTTGGCGACCGCCTTGCCACCACCGCCGAAGCCCAGCGTGCGCTCCCACATCGAACCGTCCGGCAGCGGCAGCGCTTTCCATTCCGGATTCGATTCGTCGGTGTCGTACCAGCTGCCGCGCACCGCCAGGCCCAGTCGATCCTTGACCAGCGGGCCACTCAGGTAGAGGTCGGTGGTGCGTGCGTCACCGAACTGATCTTCCTGCTGGATCGTGAAGCCCTGGGTGATCGATCCATGCCATTCGGACTGGTTGCGGCGGGTGATGATGTTGATGACGCCGCCCATCGCGTCGGAGCCGTACAGCGTGGACATCGGACCGCGCACCACCTCGATGCGTTCGATCGCATCCAGCGGCGGCAGGTAGTCGAACTGGCCGCCGCCGAAGTTGTTCGGGTACAACTGGCCGACGTTGCTCTGGCGGCGGCCGTCGATCAGCACCAGGGTGTATTCGGACGGCATGCCGCGCATGCTGATGGTGGCGCGGCCGTTCTTGTCGGTGGTTTCCATGCCGACGTCGATGCCTTCCACGTCGCGCAGCGCGTCGATCAGGCTGGTGTAGGGGCGATGGCTGAGATCCTCGCGGGTAACCACGCTGATGCTGGCCGGCGCGTCGACGATCTTCTGCTCGAAGCCGGCCGCGGTGACGACCACGGTGTCGAGGGTGTTCGGACGGCTGGAACCATCCGGCAGATCCTGGGCGAGGACGGGGGCGGAAAGCGAAAGCAGCAGGCAGGCGGCAAGGCGGTTGCGGCGGAGGGACGGCGCGGGACGATACGAGGTCATGTTCATCGGAAGGCGTGCAGGTGGAGCCCGCTCCGCGCGGACGGGAGCAGGAAGCAGGGACGAATCGGGAAGGGATGCGGCGGAACGACGCGGGTGCCGCCTGGCGTGACGCGAAGCGTCAGCCGTTCAACGGGCTTGCGTCAGCAATGAAGCGCGGGTGGCGCCTGGCCGCGATGACGCTGGCGTGGCGGCGGGGGCCGGGTCGGCCACTGGTCGGAAACACGCGGTGGCCCCTGTGCCAGCGATGACTCGTCCTGAAGGACGGGCGCAACGGCATGAAGCGGGAGGAGCGATGCCGGCGCCGGCATCGGTTCGGCCTGCCGGGTGACCACCTGCATTTGAACCCGGCGCTTCTTGGCCGGCAGGTCGTCGTGATGGTCGTCTTTCGGCGCACCGTCCTCCGATGCGGACGGTTGCAGGTGGGGTTGCCAATGACCGAAGCCGTGCGGCTTGTCGCCGGTGATCGCGCCCAGGTGCACGGTGGAGAGCAGCAGGCACAACGCCGCCAGCACGGCCAGCCAAGCGGCGGTCGGACGCACCTGGCGGCGCGCCCGGCGGACCGGGTGGACAGCATGGCGGATCGCCTGGAACAGAAATTACCCCTGCGGAGATGGCCGGCCCATGCGGAGGCCGGCAAGCATGGCAAGTGTAATGAGAACTATTATCAAATGCAAATGAGAGGCAACAAAATCCGCCGGCTCACGTTTCGGCCCAGCGCCGCAGCAGGTTGTGATACACGCCGGTCAGCCGGACCAGCGCGGCGTTGTCGGCGCCGGCGCCGCGCAGCGCCTCCAGCGACGTGTCCATTTCGAACAGCAGGCGGCGACAGGCGTCGTCGCGGATCATGCTCTGCACCCAGAAGAACGAGGCCAGGCGCGCGCCACGGGTCACCGGCTGGACCTTGTGCAGGCTGCTGGAGGGATACAGCACCATGTCGCCGGCGGGCAGCTTCACTTCATGCTCGCCGTAGGTGTCGCTGACGATCAGTTCGCCACCGTCGTATTCGTCCGGCTCGCACAGGAACAACGTGCAGGACACGTCGGAGCGGATGGGCTGGCTGCGGCCTTCCGGCGTGCGGGTGAGCATCACCGAACCATCGATATGGAAGCCGTACTCGCCGCCGCCCTGGTAACGGTTGAAACGCGGCGGCACCACGCGCAGCGGCAGCGCGGCGGCGAAATACAGGGGATTGCGTTCCAGCGCGGCCAGGACCCGCTGGCCCAGCTGCTCGCGCAGCGGCGAGGCGTCCGGCAACTGCTGGTTGCGCTTGACCTGGGCGCCCTGGACGCCGACGGTCTCGCGGCCGTCGGTCCAGTCGGCCTGGTCCAGTGCCTGCCGCATCGCCGCCACTTCCTGCGGCGCCAGTACTCCGGGAATGTGCAGCAGCATGCATGGCTCCTTGAATGAAGACGGGGAGGCTGGCGCCTCCCCGTCGATGCTTCCTCAGAACCGCAGGTTCAGGGTCAGCAGCACCGAGCGCGGCGCGCCCGGGGTGTAACGGTAGCCGCTCTTGTTGATCGCCGCCACGTAGTCCTTGTCGAACAGGTTGTAGGCGTTCAAGCGCAGGTCCAGATGGTCGTTGAGCGCGTAGCTGACCACGGCGTCCCACACGGTGTAGGACTTGACGAAGTTCGGAGTGCCGACGGCGCCGTCGGTGCCGCGCTTCATCTCGCCGGAGTAACGCACGCCACCGCCGACGGTCAGGCCGAAGGGCAGTACGTACGTGGTCCAGGCGGTGAACGCGCTGTCCGGGGTGTAACCCAGATCGCGGGTCCGGTCGTTGGCCACGTTCGGGCCATCCGTCACGGTGGCGTCCATCGTGGTGTAGCCGGCCGACACCGACCAGTCGTCGGTGATCTTGCCGACCGCCGACAGTTCGATGCCCTTCACGCGCTTGTCGCCGCCCTGGAAGGTCACGCCGTTCTCGGTGATCACTTCGTTGGATACGTCGGTCTGGTACAGGGCCATCGTCAGCAGCAACGCATCGTCCAGCAGGTTCCACTTGCTGCCGATCTCGAAGGTCTTGGCCTTCTGCGGGTCATAGAGCGGATTGTTGGCGCTGTTGGCCGCCGGGCTCAGTTCCAGGGTGGCGCCGCCCGGCGGCTGCTGCGAGACCGCGTAGTTGGCGTAGATGCTGGCCACGTCGCCCACCTTGTAGACCGCGCCGAGCTTCCAGTTGAACAGCGTGTCCTTGCTGTTCAGGCGCAGCGTGGTCAGCGTGCCGACCGGCGCGCCGTTGCAGGGCTGCGAGTTGTTGGCCGTGCAGGGCAGGTGGCCCAGGTAGTCGGTGTCGTAGCGATCGAAGCGGATGCCGCCGGTCAGCAGCAGGGCATCGGTCAGGTGGGCCGTGTCGAACGCGTAGAACGAAGTGGTGGTCGTCTTGGTGTCGGTGTGGGCGCCGCTGCGGAACCAGGTCAGGCCGGTCGCGCCGTTCGGATCCGGGTTGTACAGATCAGCCGGCGTCCATGCGCCACGCGTGCCGTAGCGCCAGCCTTTCAGTTCCTCGCGGGCGATTTCGACGCCGGTGCTGAGGTTGTGTTCGACGCGACCGGTGTTGAAATCCGCGCGCAGGTTCAACTGGTCGGTCAGGATGGTGTACTCCTGATCCTTGAAGGTCGGCAAGTTCCGGTTGACGCGCCAGCCGTACGGATTGTTGATGTCCGGAATGGTCAGGGTCGGCGTGGCCCCGGTGGCGGTGACCATGAACGCGGTCAGCAGATAGTCCTGCTCGTTCTTGCCCCAGCGCGCCACGTTGGTCAGCTTCAGCTTGTCGGAGAAGTCGTGCTCGAAGCGGAACGTGGCCATCTGCGCGGTCACGTCGTCATGATCGAAACGGGTGCCGTAGAAATTCTCGCTGTCCACGCGCGGCGCCAGGCCGATCCGCGGACGGCCGGGATCGGGCGAGGAATAGCCGGGCAGGCCGATCGTCGGCACGCCGCCATCAGGGACGTTGTCCTGCTTGACGTACATCAGGTTCAGGAAATAACGCGTATCGGTGCCCAGGCCGAACGCGAACGACGGCGCGATGCCCCAGCGCTTGTTGTTGACCTCGTCGCGGCCGATGACGTCGTTGTCCTGCGCCATCACGTTCACGCGCACCGCCCTGGTGGCGCCCAGGGTCTGGTTCCAGTCGGCGGTGACGCGGCGCTGGTGGTCGGTGCCCACGGACACCGACGCGCTGGTGGCGTTGCGCGCGAACGCCTGCTTGCTCACCAGGTTGATGGCGCCGGTCGGCGCGCTGCGGCCGTTGTCGGTGCCGGCAGGGCCCTTTTCCACTTCGATCTGTTCGACGTTGAAGACATCGCGCGAGACCGAACCCAGATCACGCACGCCGTCGACGAAGATGCTGCTGGAACTGTCGAAGCCGCGCATGAAAAGGGTGTCGCCGGTGGTGGTGTTGCCGTTCTCGCCGACGAAGAAGGTGCCCACGCCCGGGCTGTTGCGCAGCGCTTCGGTCAGGGTGGTCGCGCCCTGCTGGTTGAACAGGTCGCTGGTGATGATCTGGATCGTCTGCGGGGTGTCCTGCAGGGATTGGGTGAACTTGGGCGAGGCCAGCTTGTCAGCCTTGTACTGACCCACCGAGGTGCCCTCGACGTGCACTTCCGGCAACGTGGTCGGGTCCTGCTTGGGCGCGTTGTCCGAGGCCACCTGGGCGGCGGCGGGAACCGCCAGCGCCAGGCTGGTCAGCAGGGTGGCGGTCGTGAGGCCGTTCGGCGAACGGGACGCGGGAGTGGCGTGCTTGCGCGACTTGATCGGGTTCATGGGAGTTTCGGCAGTTTGGGAAGGGAAGCCCCGTGGCGGCGAGCGTCGGGGACAAAGGGAATGCGCGGGCGGGGCCGGTTCCGGACGGAACGGCCGGGCTGGCTCAGGCGTGCGGAGGCGCGTGGCCGTGGGGCGGGAGGCAGTTGTCTGGCCGGAAATGGATGTCGTCGCGGTCGACGGCCGTGTGCCGGCGGAAGGGCATGCCGTGTCGCGGGGCGGGCATCGCCCCGGCGCTGGGATCGGACTCGCGATCCGGAAGCGGCTCGATCGCGGCTGGCTCGGCTTGCGCCGGCGCCTGCCACCGGGAGTGTGCGTCCTCGCCGTCGTCGGCATGGATCGCCAGCCCGGCCGGGGCGCCCGGATCGAACGCCGGCGCCGTTTCTCCGGCGGTCGTCTGCGCGAACGGGAGCAGGACCAGCCAGAGCAGCGCCCACGACAGCAGCGCCGGCCACGAAAGGGCACGAGGGGCAGCGCGGTGAACAGGGGAGGAAGACGGGCGCAAGGGAGCCGGGCGGGTCAGCCGGATAATGGATTAATAATCTTAATGATAATTGTTCTCTTTCGCAAAGGGCGCTTGGCCACTTGGGAGAGCAACAGATGCAAAAAAGGCGGATTCCGTGGAATCCGCCCTTCAGGGGATGCCGCCTGACAGGAGAATCAATCGCGGTCGTCGCGGGTCCACAGCCCGCCATGTTCCTGCTTGACCGGGAACTTGGGCACCGGCGAGTAGGCCGGCGCGCACAGCGCCCGTCCATCGCGGATATCAAACTTGGCGCCGTGCAGGATGCATTCGATGGTCGCCTCCTCGCCGTCGTAGTTGCCGGATGACAGCTCGAAATCCTCGTGGCTGCAGCGGTCTTCCAGCGCGTAGAAGTCGCCGTCGTAGTTCATCACCAGGATCGGAGTGCCGGTGACCTCATCGAAGACGGTGCGCATTTCGCCGGGCAGCATCTCGCCCAATGCGCAGACGAAGGTCCAGTTTTCGCTCACAGCGCCTTCTCCAGCACCTCGAACCGCAGGTCGTCGCGCTTGGGAATGCCGAAGCGTTCGTCACCATAGGGAAACGGCTTCTTGATGCCGGTGCGCGCATAGCCGCGGCGTTCGTAGAAGGCAATGAGTTCGTCGCGGACATCGATCACCGACATCCGCATGGCCGACTGCCGCCAGTCTTCGCGGGCCACGCGCTCGGCCTCGGCGATCATCGCCTTGCCCACGCCGCCGCCCTGCAGATCCGGACGGACCGAGAACATGCCGAAGTACCCCGCGCCGTCTTCCACCGCGACGTGCGCGCAGGCGAGCATCTGGCCATCGCGCTCGGCGATCAGGATCCGGCTCTCGGCGCGTTCGATGTCGCGCCGCAAGCCATCGGGATCGATGCGCTGGCCGTCGAGCAGATCGGCTTCTGTGGTCCAGCCCTGCTTGCTGACTTCGCCGCGATAGGCGGAGGTGACCAGGCTGACGAGGGCGGGGATGTCCGCGGCGGTGGCGGTACGGAAGGTCAACGGGTTCATGCGCCGATCTTACGGAAAAACGGGTCCCGCCTGTAGGAGCGACGTCAGTCGCGACCGCAATGCCCGGACAAGCGATGGTCACTGTCGCGACTGACGTCGCTCCTACAGGGATACCCGCGATTCAGGCCAGCAGGCGGCGGGCCTTTTTCAACGCGGCGACGAACGCCTCGATTTCGGCGTGGGTGTTGTAGAACGCCAGCGACGCGCGGCAGGTGGCCGCGACCCCGAAAAACTGCAGCAAAGGGTGCGCGCAATGCTGGCCGGAGCGGATCGCCACGCCTTCCAGATCGAGGAGGGTAGCCAGATCGTGCGCGTGCGCGCCTTCGATCAGGAACGAGATGACCGCGGCCTTCTCCGGCGCGGTTCCGAAGATCCGCAGGCCTTCGATCTTGCCCAGTTCCTCGGTGGCGTGGGCCAGCAGTTCGGTCTCGCGGGCTTCGATGCGGGCCATGCCGACCGATTCCAGGAAGTCCACCGCCGCGCCCAGGCCGATGAAGCCGGCGATGTTGGGCGTGCCGGCCTCGAACTTGTGCGGCGGGTCGTTGAACACCGTGCCGTCGAAACTCACTTCCTTGATCATTTCGCCGCCGCCGATGAAGGGTGGCATGGCCTGCAGGTGTTCGCGCCTGGCCCACAGGGCGCCGGTGCCGGTCGGTCCGCACATCTTGTGGCCGGTCAGCGCGTAGAAGTCGCAACCGATCGCCGCCACGTCCACCGGCCGGTGCGGCACCGCCTGGGAGCCGTCCACCACGGTGACGATGCCGCGCTTGCGCGCTTCGCGGCAGATGTCGCGGACCGGGTTGACCGTGCCCAGCACGTTGGAGACATGGGTGACCGCCAGCAGCTTCACGTCCGCCGTCATCGCCGCATACAGGCCAGGCAGATCCAGCGAGCCATCCGGCAGGATTTCCGCCACCCGCACGCTCGCGCCGGTGCGCTGGGCCACCAGCTGCCACGGCACGATGTTGGCGTGGTGTTCCATCCGCGACACCAGGATGACGTCGCCCGGACCCAGGCGCGGCAACGCCCAGGAATAGGCGACCAGGTTGATCGCGAAGGTGGTGCCGCTGCACAGCACCAGCTCGTCGGCACGCACGTTGAGGAAGCGCGCCAGCTTGCGGCGCGCGCCTTCGTAGGCGTCGGTGGCCTCGGTGCCGAGCGTGTGCACCGCGCGGCTGACGTTGGCGTTGTGGTGGCGGTAGAACGCGTCCGTGGCCGCGATCACCGACGCCGGCTTCTGGCCGGTGTTGGCGCTGTCGAAATAGATCAGCGGCTTGCCGTGGACCTGTCGCTCCAGCAGCGGGAAGTCGGCGCGCACGCGGGTCCAGTCGGGCGCGGCCGCGGGGTCACGGTGGGGGGCCGGGCCGGCGTTCATGGCGCACCCAGGCCGGCCAGGGCGTGGTCGATGCGGTGCGACAACAACTCGCGTACCGCCGGATTCTCGATGATCGCCAGCGGCTCGCGACAGAACGCGGCGGTGAGCAACTGCTGGGCCTCGGCTTCCGGAAGACCGCGCGAGCGCAGGTAGAACAGGGCGCTGGTGTCCAGCCGGCCAACGGTCGCGCCATGCGCGGCCTTCACTTCGTCGGCGTGGATCTCCAGCACCGGCTGGGTGTCGATTTCGGCGTTTTCCGACAGCAGCAGGTTCTTGTTCGACAGCGCCGCGTCGGTGCCGTCGGCGCCCTCGCGGATCAGGATCCCGCCATGGAACACCGTGCGGCCACGGCCCGCGCCCAGGCCGCGCCAGGTGAGTTCGCAGGCGGTGTCGCGGGCGATGTGGTCGATGCCCAGCCGGGTGTCGAGGTGGCGGCGGCCGTCGGCCAGCAGCACGCCGTTGGCGACCAGGCGCGCGCTGTCGCCTTCCAGCCGGACGTTCAGTTCGTGCCGGGACAGCGCGCCGCCCAGTTCCAGATCGACGCGGCGGTATTCGGCCTCGCTGGCCAGCACCGCGTCGGTCCGCAGCAGCTGGGTGGCGCGATCGCTGTCCTCCTGGACGCGCGCGTGCGCGAGCCGCGCGCCGCGGCCGACATGCACGTGGACCAGGGTATTGGCCAGGTGCGCGTGCGGGCCGGTGCCGAAATGGTGCTCGAACACCTTCAGCGATGCGCCGGCGCGCAGTTCGATCAGGTTGCGCAGATGCCAGGCGCGATCGGTTTCATCCGGGGCTCCGATGAAGACCAGGTGCAGCGGCGCTTCGATCCGGGCGCCTTCGTCGACCCGCAGCAGCACGCCCTCGTTGGCCAGCGCGGCGTTGAGGCGCGCGAACACCTCGTCGCCGCGCTCGAAACGCCGCTGCAGGAAACGCGCGGATTCACCGCCCTCGGCCAGCGCCTCCGACAGCAACTGCAGGCTGACGCCTTCCGGCAGGTCGGTGGTCAGCGACAGCGCGACCGAATAGCGGCCGTTGACGAACACCGCGCGCGGTCCCGGGATGTCGGCCAGCAGCATCGGATCCAGCGCCGCCAGCGCGTCGACCGGGGCGAAGCTGCGCCGCTCCAGCTGGCGCAGCGAGGTGTACTTCCAGGCCTCGGTGCGCGGACCGGGCAAGCCCTCGCGCAGCGCGTCCTCCAGCACCGCGCGGCGCGCGGCGTCGCCGCTGAAGCCGGTGGCGAGGGAATCCAGCAGGGCGCTCATCCGGCGACCTTTTCGGGGGCCACCCGATCCTTGATCCAGGCGTAGCCGTGCTGCTCCAGTTCCAGCGCCAGTTCCGGGCCGCCGGTCTCGACGATGCGGCCATCGGCCAGCACATGCACCACGTCCGGCTTGATGTAGTCCAGCAGGCGCTGGTAATGGGTGATGACCAGGAAGGCGCGATCCGGCGAGCGCAGCGCGTTGACGCCGTCGGCGACGTTCTTCAGCGCGTCGATGTCCAGGCCGCTGTCGGTCTCGTCCAGGATGGCCAGCTTCGGTTCCAGCACGGCGAGCTGGAAGATTTCGTTGCGCTTCTTCTCGCCGCCGCTGAAACCCTCGTTGACGCCCCGGTGCAGCAATTCGTCGCGCAGGTGCAGCACGGCCAGCTTCTCGCGCACCAGCTTGAGGAACTGCATGGAATCCAGCTCGCTCTCGCCGCGCGCCTTGCGCTGGGCGTTGAGCGCCGCGCGCAGGAAGTAGGTGTTGTTCACGCCGGGGATTTCGACCGGATACTGGAAGGCCAGGAACACGCCGGCGGCGGCGCGTTCTTCCGGTTCCAGCTCCAGCAGCGGCTTGCCGTCGAATTCGACCGATCCGGCGGTGACCTCGTAACCCTCGCGACCGGCCAGGATGTTGCCCAGGGTGGACTTGCCGGCGCCGTTGGGGCCCATGATGGCGTGGACCTGGCCGGGCTTCACGTCCAGCGAGAGTCCCTTGAGGATTTCCTTGCCGGCGACGCTGGCGTGGAGGTTTTCGATCTTGAGCATGGGATTCGGGATTCGGATAGGGGTTTCGTTGAATGCAGGGGGAGGCGGGGGAGCGGGTTTCGCCTTCGCGAATCCCCAATCTCCAATCCCGAATCCCGGAAAGAAAGCGTCAGCCGACGCTGCCTTCCAGCGATACTTCCAGCAGTTTCTTGGCTTCCACCGCGAACTCCATCGGCAGCTCGCGGAACACCTGCTTGCAGAAGCCGTCGACGATCATGCTGACGGCGTCTTCCTCGCTGATGCCACGGGCGCGGCAGTAGAACATCTGGTCGTCGGAAATCTTGGAGGTGGTGGCCTCGTGCTCCAGCGTCGCGGTGGGGTTCTTCACCTCTATGTAGGGGAAGGTGTGCGCGCCGCATTGCTTGCCGATCAGCAGGCTGTCGCACTGCGTGTAGTTGCGCGCGTTGGCGGCGTTGCGATCCACCTTGACCAGGCCGCGGTAGGTGTTCTGGCCGCGACCGGCGCTGATGCCCTTGCTGATGATCTTCGACTTGGTGTTGCGGCCGATGTGGATCATCTTGGTGCCGGTGTCGGCCTGCTGGCGATGATGGGTCAGGGCCACCGAGTGGAACTCGCCGACCGAGTCGTCGCCGAGCAGCACGCAGGACGGGTATTTCCAGGTGATCGCCGAGCCGGTTTCCACCTGGGTCCAGGAAATCTTGCTGCGCGCGCCGCGGCATTCGCCACGCTTGGTCACGAAGTTGTAGATGCCGCCGCGGCCTTCCTCGTCGCCGGGATACCAGTTCTGCACCGTGCTGTACTTGATCTCGGCGTCTTCCAGCGCGACCAGCTCGACCACCGCCGCATGCAACTGGTTCTCGTCGCGCATCGGCGCGGTGCAGCCTTCCAGGTAGGAGACGTAGCTCCTGTCCTCGGCGATGATCAGGGTGCGCTCGAACTGGCCGGTGTGACCGGCGTTGATGCGGAAGTAGGTGCTCAGTTCCATCGGGCAGCGCACGCCCTTGGGGATGAACACGAAGCTGCCGTCGGAGAATACCGCCGAGTTCAGCGCGGCGAAATAGTTGTCGCCGGTCGGCACCACGCTGCCCAGGTACTGGCGGACCAGTTCGGGATGTTCGCGGATGGCTTCGCTCATCGAGCAGAAGATGATGCCCTTCTCGGCCAGCTCCTTGCGGAAGGTGGTGCCCACCGAGACCGAATCGAACACCGCGTCGACGGCGACGCCGGCCAGCTTGGCGCGCTCGTGCAGCGGCACGCCCAGCTTGTCGTAGGTGTCGATCAGTTCCTGCGGCACTTCATCCAGTGACTTGTACTTGGCCTTGGGCGCGCTGTAGTAGCTGATGGCCTGGAAATCGATCGGGGCGATCTTCAGCTTGGCCCAGTGCGGCACCGGCATGGTCAGCCAGTGGCGGTAGGCCGCCAGCCGCCATTCGGTCATCCACTCCGGTTCGTCCTTCTTGGCGGACAGCGCGCGCACCACGTCCTCGCTGAGGCCGGGCGGCAGCGAATCGGATTCGATGTCGGTGATGAAGCCGGCGTCATAGCGACGTCCGAGCTGTTCCAGGATTTCTGCGTTCTCGGTGGCCATGGGCTGCCTGTGTACTCAACTGCTGGCGACGCGCACGGCGATGGAGCGCCGCGGGGCATCGTCGGAGGAAGCGGGGGGATGGAGCATCTGCGCCAGGGTCACGCCGCGCAGGGCGTCGGCGACCACGTCGTTGATCAGGCGCCAGTTGGCGCGGGCGCCGCACTGGTGGGCGATGCCGCAGTGGCTGTCGGCCTGGCTGCATTCGGTCATCGCCAACGGCCCTTCCATGGCCTCGACGATCTCGATCAGGCTGATGTCGGCGGCGGCGCGGCTGAGCCGGTAGCCGCCATGCACGCCGCGCAGGCCTTCGACCAGGCCGGCCTGGGCCAGCGGCTTGAGCACCTTGCTGACGGTAGGGGATTCCAGGCCGGAATGGTCGGCCAGATCGGTGGCGCTGAGGATTTCGCCCGGCCGTGCGGCGAGCACGGTCAGCACCACGGTGGCGTAGTCGGTGAGCTTGGTGACGCGGAGCATGGCGGGGCGGGGGAATTGAAAGCGTACCGAAATTGTACGCTTTACCCCCGCGCCACGCCAAGCATGAGCTTGTTCAGTTTCGTCCGGACGCTTCGGTGGCGACCGGCGCGGCCGGGGCGCCCTGCGCCGGAGCCTCCGGCAGGACCAGGGAGAAATACGGTGCGGGCGGGGTCTGGCCGGGCGGCAGATAGGCCGGCGCGGCTTCTCCGGCCGGACCCAGCGAACGCACGAACTGGTAGATGGCCGCGCGGTCGGCCTCGCTCATGGCCCGCAGGGTGAAGTCCGGCATGATCGGCCGGGTGCGCAGGTTGCCGCTGTAGGCCAGCCACTGGGCCTCGGTCATTTCCTGCATGCGCAGGCGCAGATTGCTGGCGTAGGTGGTGCCCCAGGGCCCGTGGTAACCCAGCGGCGAGCCGGTCAGCCACTGCGCGGTCGGCACCTCGCCCTGGCGCTCGGCATAACCGGCGGTGTGGCAATCGTTGCAGCCGCCGACTCGGACCAGGTATTCGCCGCGCGCGACCGCGTCGCCGTCGGTTTCCACCTTGGCGGCGGCGGCCGGGGCCGGTGGGGGAACGGCGGCGGTTCCGGGCTTGTCGGTCTGGGCCTGGCAGCCTGCCAGGATCAACAACGAAGACAGCAGGCACGACAGCAGGGGCGTCGGGGACATGGGGATCAGGGATCCGGGGATCGGGAATCTGGGGTTGGACATGGCGGCGGCTCGTGGTGGTCTTCAGGGGTGGTTTGCGGGAAGCAGGCGGTTTAACGCGTGGTTTCCGCGCGACCGGACACGCCGGCGCGGCCAGGATTCATGCGCCGGTCGTATTGCCGGGAAACCGCCACGGCGGTGTTCGCCCTGGCCGGCCGACAGCGGCGGGAACGCGGAATACTTGGGATCCCGGGCGGTCTGAGCGAGAATCCGCGTTCCCGCCCGTTCACCGGAACCCGCATGCCCCGCAAGATTGAAGCCCGCAAGTCCGACATCCATGGCAACGGCGTGTTCGCCATCGCCACTATCAAGAAGGGCGAGCGTGTCGTCGAGTACAAGGGCAAGCGGCGCAGCCACGACGAAGTGGACGAGGACGACAGCGGCGACGTGGAGTCCGGCCATACCTTCCTGTTCACGCTCAATGACGAATACGTCATCGACGCCAATTACAAGGGCAACAAGGCGCGCTGGATCAACCACAGCTGCGATCCCAACTGCGAGGCGGTCATCGAGGAACACGATGGCAAGAACCGCAAGAAGGACAAGGTGTTCATCGAGGCCATCCGCGACATCAAGGCGGGCGAGGAACTGACCTACAACTACGGCATCGTCCTGGACGAGCCGCATACCGCCCGCCTGAAGAAGGTCTGGGCCTGCCGCTGCGGCAGCAAGAAGTGCACCGGCACGATGCTGCAGCCGAAGAAGTAACCGCCGCTACACCGCCGTCCATCCGTTACGGGATGCAGGCGGCGGCCAAATGGTTGACATGACCTACGCCAGTCGGAGGCGGCGCGCCGGACCGGTAATTTGGCGCGCAACGGGCATGAGCCCACCGGAACCACCGACATGCGTGCGGCAATCCTGTCCCTCTCCATCCTGATGGCGCTGTCCGCGCCGGCCCTGGCCATCGACGTGGACGGCCGCATCGACCCCGCCGAGTGGCAGGGCGCGCGGCACATCGCCGATTTCCGCAAGGTGCAGCCGCTGACCGGCGCGCCGGCGACCCATCCCACCGAGGCGTGGGTGCTGGCGACGCCGGACGGACTGGCCGTCGCCTTCCGCAACATCCAGCCGCCGGATACCCGCACCCGCCAGCGCGTGCAACGCGATTTCGAGGATCAGGTGGACCGGGTCAACCTGATGATCGACTTCGACGGCGACGGCCGCACCGGCTACAACTTCACGATCTCCTCGACCGACGGCATCGCCGACGCGGTGATCACCAACGAGGCCGATTTCAACGACGACTGGGACGGCAACTGGAAGCACGCGGTCAGCGAGGATGCGGACGGCTGGTCCGCGGAAATGCTGATTCCCTGGTACATCGCTCCGATGCGCAAGGGCGATGGCGACGTGCGGCGGATGAAGATCTACCTGGATCGCGTGGTCGGATCCACCGGTGAGCGCGTGGGCTGGCCGGTCGCCAGCTTCGAGCGCCCGCGCTTCCTGTCCGAGTTCACCCCGATCGAGGTGCCGCAGTACAGCCAGTCGCTGGTGGCGATCACGCCCTACGTGTCGGGCCTGTACGACAACGTCCGCCGCGACAGCGATTTCGATGGCGGCGTGGATCTGTTCTGGAAGCCGAATGGCCAGTTCCAGATGACGGCGACGCTCAATCCCGATTTCGGCCAGGTGGAAAGCGATGATCTGGTGGTCAATTTCAGCGCCACCGAGACCTTCATCAGCGACAAGCGGCCGTTCTTCACCGAGAACCAGGGCCTGTTCGAATACACCACGCCCTCGGATTTCAGCCAGTTGCTGTATACCCGCCGGGTCGGCGGACCGGCCGATGACGGTCGCGGTGCGGGCGACATCACCGCCGCGATCAAGCTCAACGGTTCGTTTGGCCAGACCAAGTACGGTGTGTTCGCCGCCGACGAAGCCGACGAGGTGGGGCGCTCGTTCTATGCCCTGCGCCTGGTGCGTGATTTCAAGGACCAGAACCTGGGCATGATGATGACCCGCGTCGACCGTCCCTACTTCGATCGCGAGGCGACCGTGTTCGGCATCGATCACAACTGGCGGCCGACCCCGCGCTGGAACGTGCGCACCCGCGTGTTCGGCAGCCAGATCGACCAGCGTGGCGACACCACCCGCGATCTGGGCGCCACGGTCTGGGCCGACTACGAGATGGATCATGGCTGGCGCCAGCAGTGGATCGCCATGCATTTCGGCAACGACCTGCAGATCAACGACGCCGGTTACCTGTCGCGCAACAGCATGAACTACCTGCACTGGGAAGTGAAAAGGCGCTTCGCCGATCAGCCGGAAACCTCGCGCTACTCATCCAAGGAGTGGCGCTGGCGGGTAAGTTCGGTCTACAACAACCACGGCGAACGGCTCAACAACCAGTTCCGGATGAGCCGGCAGGGACGACTGCGCAACGGCGCCAGTGAATACGCGCAGATCAACATCAACACCTCGGGCGTCGAGGATTTGCTGACCCGCGGCCATGGCTCGGTGAACGTGCCGGCCCGTTTCAATGCCCATTACGAGTACGAGCGGCCACGCAAGGGCCACTGGGCGCATGACGTCTATGCGGATCTGGTGAGTGGCGGCCTGGCCGGCAACGACGAGATCGGCTACGCCTTCGAATACCAGGCGACCTATTTCATCAACGATGCCTTCAGCCTGTACGGCGGTTTCTATGCCGACCGCACGCCGGACTGGCTGCTCTGGCAGCGCGACAACCTGATCGGCAGCTTCGAGGGACGCGAGTGGCACGTGAATGCCGGCCTCAACTGGACCATCAGCGATCGCCAGGAACTGCGGGTCAAGCTGCAGTCGATCGCGCTCGACGCGCGCGCCCGCCAGGCCTACCGGGTGATGGCGGGCGGGAACGCGCTGCGCAGCGACGACGAGATCAACGATTTCAGCCTGAGCAACCTGGGCTTCCAGATCCGCTACCGCTACGAACTGGCGCCGCTGTCCTACCTGTATGTGGTCTACGGGCGCGGCGGGCGCGAGAACAACCGTTTCGGCGACAGCGCCGGCGGATTGCTGGGTGACGCTTTCGGCCTGCGCGACGACGAGCAGTTGCTGATCAAGTTGAGCTATCGCTTCGAGCTGTAGCCGCGACGAGGGCAAGCCGTGGCCCGTTGACGATGGATGCGAAGCGGCGGTCGGACCCGCCGCTGCGAAGTTACTGCCCCAGGCGCAGCTGGACCTGGCCGTCCTGGATGCGGATGGCATTGGCCGAGAGGGTGCCGGGAATCTGCGCCAGCGCTTCGGCGTCCAGGCGATAGATGGGTTCATCCTGCGCGTACTGCTCCAGCAGGGTGTTGATCATCTCGCGGGTCTGCGCGTCCATGGGCTTGCCCTGGCCGCCGTCCTGGAGCTCCAGCAGCTCCGGCCGCTCCAGATGCAGGCCATGGGTCGCGGGGTCGTAGCGCAGTCCGCTGGCGACCCGGAAACGCCCCTGCCGGCTGCCGCTGCCGGCCAGCGACGCGTCGTAGTCGAGATCCATCTGGAGGCGATTGCCGTTCGCCGGAATGGCGATCACCGGTCGGCTGAGCGTCAAACGCGCCAGTCCGCCGAGCCAGGTTTCCTTGCGCGGGAACGCCGGTTCCGCCGCGCTCTGCAATTGCGCGGGCGTCAGGGTCAGGGTGTCCGCGGCGATGGCCGCGGGCGGTTCCGCGCGCGCCATCGAGGCGGCGAAGGGCAGGGTAGCCACGCTGGCGGCGAGGGCGGCGGCCAGCATGCGGCGGGAGCGCCGCAGGCGGCGCAGGGTGCGGGTATCAGTATCCATCCAGTTTCACCACGATTTTTCCATGTTCGATGAGGGTCGCACCGATGCGCTTGCCACGCGGCAGGCGATCCAGCACGTCGCTGTCGATGCGGTAGAGCGGTTCCTGGCGCGCGTATTCGGCCAGGACGGTGTTGATGAGTTCGCGGGTGCCGCCGCGCATCACGCTGCCGGAGCCGGGCAGCTCCACGCTCAGCACTTCCGGATCGTCCAGATGCAGGCCCTGCGTGGCCGGGTCGTAGCGCAGCCGGCTGGCAATGGCGAAACGTCCGTTGGCGACATTGCCCGCGCCGATCGCGCTGACTCCGATATCGAAATCCAGCCGCAGGCGATCGTCGCCCTCGGCCAGGGTCAGGCGGGGATGGCTGAGCGTCGCCGAGACCAGCCCGCCCAGTTTGTCGAATTCACGCGGGAAGCTGCGATCCAGCCGGCGCTGCAACTGTGGTTCGGTGAAGCTGATCCGGTCACCGAAGAAGCCGCTGACCGCGTTCATGGTGCCGCAGCCGGCCAACAGCAACAGCAGGCCGAGCAGCGCGGTTGAAGGCAGCGGGCGGAAGCGGACGGGCATGCGGGATCGGTTTCCGGAAAAGGGGAGCCATCGCACGATAGCGCGGGAATTCTGTCCGCCGGCTAACCGGAGGCCACGGTCTTCAGTCAGCCGGGCGCGCGCTGCTTCAGGCCCTGCAGGAACGCATCGACATGCGGCCTCAGCGGCGCGAGCAGGTCGTCCTGATCCCCGCGATGGTCGGCCATCAGGCCGCCGAGCAACTGGGCGCCGATCACCAGCGCGGCGCGTTCGTCACCGCTGAAGCCGCGCAGCCGCTGGACGTTCTCGAGCACGCGCATCCAGTCGTCCTGGCAGTGGTGCTCGAATTCGATGGTGCACCGGCTGGTGCACGGCAGGCCGTCGGCCTCGACGGGCGTGACGGTGATGCGGTAGCGCTGGGAACGGTTGGCCATGGCGGTGGGGAAGCTTGGGGGACAGGGGCAAGATAGGCCCGCCCCCGGGCCCGCACGAGGCCCGTCGCCGCGATGGAGTGTTCCGCCAGCCGCGGATTCGCGTCATCCCGGCCAACGACCATCGGCGCCGGACATCACCGTCAGGGCTGTGGCGCCGCGCCTGCCAGTTGGCGCTCCAGGCGGGTCTTCAGATCGGCGTCCAGCTTCAGTTGCCGCGCCAGTTCATCCAGGTAGGCGCGTTCCATGAAGTTCTGTTCGTCGACCACCATCAGGCTGGCCAGGTACATCTCCGAGGCCACCTCGGGGCTGTCGCCGGCGCGTGCGACCTCGGCCGGATCCAGCGGCTTCTGCAGTTCCGCCTGCAGCCAGCGCTGCAGTTCGGCATCGTCGCCGAGCCGGCGGAACTCGCCCTCGATGACGCCGCGCTCGCGGTCGTCGATGTGGCCGTCGGCCTTGGCGGCGGCGATGAGCGCCTTGAGGATGGCCTGGCTGTGATGCTCGGCCTGGGGAGGCGGCAGGCGGTCGACCGTGCGCGGTTCGCTGACCGCGGCCGCGGTCTGTTGCTGGTGATCGCGATAGGCCTGGTAGGCCATCACGCCAATCGCCGCGAGGCCGCCGTAGGTGGCGAGCTTGCGGGTCTTGCGATTCTTGCCGAGCAGCAATCCGAGCGCGCCGCCGGCGACCGCGCCCTTGCCGAAGTCGGGATTGAGCAGGCTGCCACCGGTCTGGGACTTGAGCAGTTGTTCCAGGAAGCCTTGGATCTTCATGCGGGGAATCCTTGGTTGCGTACGGTTGGGATCCGGATGGGGGCGCCAAGGGGCGGGTACAACCGTGACCGATGGCAGGGCGGCCAAGACCGCGGCGGCGAACGGACAAAAAAAGGGACGGCCTGGGCCGTCCCTTTTTTCGATGCGAGGTGTCGCGCCTGGATCAGGCCGCGGCGTCCTTCAGCTTCTTGAGCGGACGCACCTTCACCTTCACCGAGGCGGGCTTGGCGGCGAACCACTGCTCTTCCTTGGTGAACGGGTTGATGCCCTTGCGCTTCGGCTTGGCCGGCACGTTGATGGCGCTGATCTTCAGCAGGCCCGGCAGGGTGAAGGAGCCAGCGCCCTTCTTGCTGATGGAGGCGTGGACAGCGCTTTCCAGCGAAGCCAGCACGGCGCGCACGTCCTTCGCGGCCACGGCGGTGGCTTCAGCGATGTGGGCGACCAGGCCGGACTTGCTCAGCGCTTCCTTGATCGGCTTCGGGGCTGCCGGCTTGGCGGCGGCCTTCGGTGCGGCTTTCTTGGCGGCCTTTTTCGGCGCTGCCTTCTTGGTGCTCTTTGCCATAAGTGTCCTGTTTTTACAGTCTGTAGGTGGGTAATCGGGCCGACCGCGTCGGCAGGCGCAATGTAGGACAAAGAATTCGCGTCGCACAAGTAGCAAAGCGCCAAATAGCGCTTTTTTTTTGCGGTTTCCGGCGGATGGCGCGGAGGAAGGCGGAAATTCCGCCGGGAGAAAGGGCGATGGTGAGGCGAAACGCGCGGGGGACGGGGCGGCGACGCCGGGCGGATCGACAAGCGCGATCCGCCCGTTCGCCCGGGTTCAATCGTCCTCGGGCTTCGGCTTGTAGGCCTCGACCAGCTTCTGCTGCACGTTGGCCGGCACCGGCTCGTAGTGGCTGAAATCCAGGCTGTAGCGACCGCGGCCGGCGGTCACCGACTTCAGTTCCGCCGCATAGCCCTCCAGTTCGGACAGCGGCACCTGGGCCCGGACGACGATTTCACCGCGCACCGCATCGGTGCCGTTGATGCGTGCGCGCTTGCTGGAAAGGCCGCCGGTGATGTCGCCGACCTGGGCCTCCGGCGCGGCGACTTCCAGATCGACCACCGGTTCCAGCACCTGCGGACGCGCCTTGCCGATGGCGTCCAGGAACGCCTTCTTGCCGGCGGCCACGAACGCCACTTCCTTGCTGTCGACCGGATGATGCTTGCCGTCCAGGATGACCACGCGCAGGTCCTGCAGCGGATAGCCGGCGACCGCGCCGCTGGCGAGGACCTGGCGCACGCCTTTCTCCACCGCGGGCATGAACTGGCCGGGGATGGTGCCGCCCTTGACCTCGTCCACGAATTCGAAGCCCTGGCCGCGCGGCAGCGGTTCGATCCGCAGGGACACTTCGCCGAACTGGCCGGCGCCGCCGGTCTGCTTCTTGTGGCGATGGTGGCCTTCGGCTTTCGCGGCGATGGTTTCGCGGTAGGCGATGCGCGGCGGCCGCGTCTTCACCTCCACGCCGTGGCGTTCCTTCAGCCGCTCCAGCATGACCCGCAGGTGCAGGTCGGACAGGCCGCGGATCACGGTTTCGTTCAATTCGGGCTGGTGTTCGACCACGAAGGCGGGGTCCTCCTCGGCCAGCTTCTGCAAGGCGATGGACAGTTTCTGTTCCTGGCCCTTGCTGGCGGCCTCGATGGCCAGCCCGAACATGGGCTTGGGAAAATCGATCGGGGCCAGGTGGATGTGGTCCTCGTCGTGGCTGTCGTGCAGCACGGCGTCGAAGTGCAGGTCCTCCACCTTCGCCACCGCGGCGATGTCGCCGGGGATGGCCTGTTCGATCTCCATGTGGTCCTTGCCCCTGAGCTTGAACAGGTGGCCCACCTTGAAGGGCTTCTTGCCGTCGTCGACGAACAGCTGCGAGTCCTTCTTCAGCGTGCCCTGGTACACGCGGAAGATGCCCAGCTTGCCGACGAACGGATCGTTGATGATCTTGAACACATCCGCGATCACGCGCGCGTCAGGATCGGGCTTCGCCTCGACTGGTTTCGCACCGGCACCTGTTCCCTTGACGAACGGCGGCGGATTGGCTTCGCCCGGATGCGGCAGCAGGCGGCACGCAATCTGCAACCACTCCGCGGCGCCCGTGCCGGTGCGCGCGGAGGTGAAGCAGATCGGCACCAGATGCCCCTCGCGCAGGCATTGTTCGAATGCATCGTGGAGGTCTTCGGGCGAAAGCTTGTCCTCGCCTTCTTCGAGATAACGGCCCATCAACCGTTCGTTGATTTCGACCACCTGGTCGACGATGCGCTGGTGCGCGTCG